>CACZLZ010000021.1 GCA_902782145.1 uncultured Aeromonadales bacterium | reverse complement strand
ACTCCGGACCGCCATCTTAGCCTCTGGCACTCCGGAGTCATCTCCCCCAAAATCATGCCCCCTTACTCTGAGCTGACTGAAAAATCGGTCGACCCCGAAGGTGCTGTCCATTACCTGATCGGACTGCACCCACCTCTCCTGCACCCCACAGATCCGGGGGGCAGATCTGCTACTTTTCCGGGGTGTGAATAGTTACAAACTAAGACCTTTTCATTGGGATCTTATAAAAGATGCTCAGTTATATGGAAAATTTGACATGCCGATTCTAAAACCGGTTAAAAATTTGGATCCGGATATAAGTTTTGTCCCTTTTCATAGTTGTCTTTCAATCAAAGATCCTAGTAATTACGGATTTGATTGTTATGAAGATGATTATCAATTTGAAAGACTATGGAATAAACCAAACAAATATACACCAAAACTTGAAAAATTTCGTTGTGGGATTGGTCCAGATTTTAGTATGTATCTTGATATGCCAAGAAGCCAGCAAATTTGGAATTGCTGGCGAAACAAAGTTCTGACATATTATCTTCAAAGTCGTGGTTTAACAGTAATACCGAACGCTAACTGGAGTGACTTGTCGAGCCTTGACTGGGCTTTTGATGGACTCCCCTCAGAAAGTGTCTTAGCAGTATCAAGTCAAGGATGTATGAAGGACTATGTTTGTAAACAAGCGTTCTTAAATGGATTACATGAACTTGTTCGTCAGAAACATCCTGTACTAATTCTGGTTTATGGACTATTCCCAGAAGAATGGAAGACAAAGTTCTCTGTTCCAATTGTATGTCTAAAGACGTTCTGTGCTCTTAGGTGGGGGAAATATGGGAAGGGGTAGAGGAGGCTATTGTACAAAGCAGATTGTCTATTATGATTCAAATAACAGGAAAGTTACTGATAAAAATGCAATATTTGTTGCAGAAAGATATATGGACCAGGGATATGAGGTTGTATTTAGGAGAACACATGAGCCCGATAGAGGATGCGATTTAACAATTAAAACGAGTGATGATCTGTGTATTATCAAAAATATTGAGGTAAAAGGGATAACGAGTAAAAATCCTAGCATGATTTCAGAGAGAATTAAAAGTGGAAATGGTCAAATTAAAGAAGGTGATACTATTGCTATTTATCTTCCAAATCTAAAGAGTGATGCGAATGGTAAGAGCTTTGCGCTTACTGGTCTTAGAGAGGCTCATAGAAAAGGGCTAATTAAGGGACCTATTGAATTTTGGTTTAGCGATAGATATTGTGTTGTGTTTTCGGATGAGGATTTATAATGTCTAGATTAGGATGTCGGTGTGGTGGTGTTATGTCTACAACATCCTGTCCATCACCTAATTGGCTGTATATCTATACAGAAGATGAAATTCATAATGCTATTTCATGGAATGTAGACATCAATGTGTTAGATTTTCTTACAGATTGGGATGCTAAAACTGATACTCGTAGAGAATATCAAACTAGAAAGGAGCCGGTTGAGTATTGGTATTGCACAGACTGTCATCGCGTCTATGAGGTGCAGTCCAAGCCTGGTGGAAGATGGCTCAGAATTTATCAAAGAAGGGAAAATAATACCTGTTCTGATTATGATAAATGGAAGAGGATTTATATCCTTCCAGATACAAAAACAGAATTTTATACGGAGATTAATCCAGGAATTCGGTTGGTTGATTATTTTAAATGTGACGTATGCTCTTATTATTTGTCGCCTGATGAAAAACAATGTGATGTGATTGATATAGCAAAATCAAAAATATTATACTCTTACTTTTTGGAGGATGAGTGGAAACCTTCTTAATAAATTTTATTTATGTCATATTGTTTTGGTTTTATTGAAATTGTTTGAAAATTTTTTTTTATCAAAATCTAAAATGGAGTAATTATGAGTTATCGTGAATTAAAATCAAAAAATAATGAAATAAATTATGCTCAGATTGCTGACAAGGTTTATTTGGTGACAAATCGTTTTATTAATCTTTCTATCCACATAAAGTTGTGTATTTTAAATGATTATAAAAATGTTGAATTAATGGATAATTTGCCGTGCTCTTATAGTAAAAAAGATGTAGGTGTAAATAGTTTTACTAAATGTATATTGCCAGGTTTTTGTAAATATTTCAATAACATTGAAGAGAGTAAAAGGTTTTTATTGAATTTTGAAAAATTACATTCTAGATTCTATTTGTTAATGAAATTGAATTATGAAATTAAATATGAAGACTGTGAAAATAATCAAACTGATTCGTCGCTTTTTAAAATGAATAAAGAGCGTGAAATTTTTTATATTCTTGGATCTCCTACTGGATTAATCACAGAATATTTTTTATATAGAAAGTATTATAATATGTTTTGGAACGATGGAGAAGATCTATTTTCAGTTGATTATTATTTGCAGAGTATTCTAAAGTCAATCTTGAGTTTATCTCGCTATTGTAATATGGATCAAAGATTTTTGTTAGTATTATTATATAATCCTAATCATGATCCTGATACGGGCAGATTTCTACCTAAAGGATCAGAGGTAAGTCCAGATAAAAGTCAAGTTTTAGTTCCGGGCACAAAACCAATACCTGTTTCGGTTCTTACATCGCATCAACGTAAGTACTATATGGATAAATTGAAATGCGATGAAAATTTGATTAAATATATACGAACTGTTGAGGAAGCCGAGATTTATGTAAAAGCAGGACTTTATCAATATAATGTTGGTCAATACGTTGTCTTGATGCCTGATTTAGATATAAATAGTTGTGATGAGTATAAGATTAGTAATTACAATTTGCTTAAAGGCGGTAAAAACCCGGTAACTAAGGATGGCTTTGCTCTATATGTTCATCATATTGGACAAAGAAATAATTCGCCTTGGGCTCTATTAACAAAAGAACAACATTATGATGGAAATACTAAAATTTTGCATCCTGATTATACTAATTCCGATATTGATCGCGATAAATTCAAGGTAGATCGAATAAAATTCTTAAAACTTCTTCTTAGTCACATGGAGTAATTATCATGCTTAAATCTTATGATGAGATCGTTGAGATACTTGAAAAGAATGCTGCTAAAGCTGAGTTGTATTTTCTTAGCGATAAGTCCGGCCACACTGATGAGGAGATTAAAAATCTTGAGGAGAAACTGGGTATGCAAATTCATGAGGATTATAAAAATGTACTTAAGGATTATAAATATATTGTTTTTCTAGAGAGTGCGTATGTACCTATTAATTTGGATGAAATTGCGACTAATAACGATATGTATAAAGACGCACGGTCTTATTTTGATGTTAATTTTCCTGAAGACTGTTATACGGTTGGTATCTATAATGAAGAACCAATTTATTTGCAGAATTCAAAAACCGGTTTTATTTATGAATATCTAGTTAGTGATCATGCGCCTGCACTTAAAAAAATTGCTAATAATTTTCAGGAGTTTATGAATCTTCAATTAGAAGAATTACTTGCTTCTGGAATTTTCGGTTAGAAAACTTTTTTATTTCAAAAGCCGTAGACGGACATCAGGTTCAAGAATATTTGTTTCAGAGGGGGAATTTTGGCCCGTGCAGCGGCATCAGCCAAAGACAGACAGGCAGACTCCCTGGCCCATCTCACGATCCTGGGATTGACTGGTATGGCGTTCCCGTTTGCGGCATTCATGCATGATCATGCTCCATGGAAAGCAGGGGACTGCCTATCGTGGATGAAATCCTGATCCGGTGTCTTCTAACTGGCAGAGACCGGTGCTTTTTCTCCCTCTAATCCGGTCTGCGGATCGGGTGGCCCAGAGCATCTTGCAAACCTAATGACCGGGATCCGGACTGGTCCCGGAAGTGTCGAGTTCATACGCAGCAGGCATCCCTAAACTTCGGATGCTTTTGAGCTTTTTTGAGTTTTGCTCTTGATCTGGCCTTCTTTGCGACCTGAAATTATCACTTCTGGCCTTCTTTGTCCTTGTCTTTGCTGTCACCGCTCAGGGCATCTGACAGGGAACTACCGAACTCGCTGATCCCGTCGGACACATTTCTGAGTCCGTCGCCTACCTTGTCAGCCAGATCATTGGCCCCGTCAATGACGTTCTTGGGATCAAAGATCCCCTGGCCGCAGATCTCCTTGAATCCTTTCAGGGCCTCAGGGTTAAGTGACGCCTCGTAGTCATTCCTTCTCTTGCGGTCCTCATCCGAAGTGTAGGCGCAGAGGTACTCCTGGGCTTTGATGAAACTGGCGCACTGATCGGCTAGTTTTTTGAAGTCATCGGACTTCAGATCGACGCTTGCTCTGGCAAGATTGCCCTTCATGCACTTGACCAGCATGGTCTGGCTGTCGTTCTGCCCGCCGCTGGGCTCACAGCCAGCAAGCGCTCCCGCTGCTGCAAGGAGGAGCAGAGCGGCTGTATGGTTCTTCTTGGTCATTTTCCCATTCCTCAAATTCTGCGGTTCACCGCAATGGTGCCGTCAGGGCGTCTCCACTGCTCAGGGGTCTTGCCCTGGAGTATGTAACTGTAGGCCAGGATCTCGGCCATGATGGCGAACAGCTCCCTGGGGATGGTTGAGCCTTCCGGTATTTCATCCAGATGGCTGAACAGCACCGGATCGTTGTGGATATACACGCCGGTTTCCTCAGCCAGGGCAATGATCTCCTCTGCCTCCAGCCCGGAGGACTTCCGCACGATCTCTGGGACCATGCTGTCCTCATTGTAGTTGATGCTTATGGCCTTCTTGTCTTCCATGATCAGATCCTGAGGTTGAGTCCGCTGTCGCTGTCTGCCTGGCTGGTGCCTTCATCGCCCTTCCCCTGGCTCAGGGGATGGCGGACGGTGCCCTTGGTGCACCCGAAATCCTGGCAGTTGAGACTGAGTTCTGAGAAGCGCTTTTCCAGGAGTGGGAGGGTTTCCCGGATCTTGGAGTACCCCTCATAGGTCTCGGCGGTGGCCTTGACTGAGATGTCGGGGCTGGCGTAGGTCACATGGATCCCCACCGGGCCTAGACTCTTGATCTCAAAGTAGAACTGCAGCTCAATGCTGTCAGTCTGATCTTCCCTGCGGCTTCTCCGAAAACTCATGCCGTTTTCCCGCTGGTTGTCCTGGGGCGTGGGCAGGGGAATGTAGTTGGCCCACAGGGGATCATTGCGCTGCTGCTGGTTCTGATGCAGCTTGTCGGCGTGATCTGCTAGATGCTGAAGGAAGTTCTGGGGCCACTGCTCGCTGTCATCAATGGGAGCCTGG
The DNA here is from genome assembly GCA_902782145.1 of uncultured Aeromonadales bacterium. GTDB lineage: Bacteria > Pseudomonadota > Gammaproteobacteria > Enterobacterales > Succinivibrionaceae > UBA2804. Next base: position 40,530 of record CACZLZ010000021.1, on the reverse strand, counting down.
CTCTGCCAGTGCTGGAGATCATGGATCCGGGGATTTTTCACAGAGCCGGCGTCAATACCGAACTGCTTCATTCTGAGGGTCACCAGCATGGTGGCCCAGGCTCTGAGTCCCTTGGAAAAACTGCTGGAGCCGGACACCGGGCTGTCCACGTAGCTCAGCCACTGCATGATGGCCGGGGTGGAGGCCAGGCTCTGGGAGAAGATGGACTCAATGTGCTTGGCGGCGGCATGGAACTCCGGGGCCAGGTGTTCTGAGGACAGATCACCCAGGAGGGCTGACAGCCCTGTTGACTGGGCGGTGACCGGAAGAGTCTGACCCGGGACGGCGTTCTGGATGTTCCTGAACTGCCTGATCCCCCGGGGGATCGGTGCCTCCTGGGGGGCTGGGGATTCGGGCAGGGGCCGGGGATCCGGGAGCCGCGCCTCTTTCACCGCACCCCTGTCAGCTGCCTCAGCCGGTGACAGGGACGGTGGTGCCCGGTGGCTGCCGGAGGGGTTGAAGAACCGGGTGATCCGGCGGAAGAAACTGAGTTTCTCTGCCGATTCCCGGCCTGCTGGCATCCTGGTCTGCTCTGCCGGCTGATCGGCCGGTGCTTTTTCTCCGGAAGCCGGGGCGGAGAGATCCCGCTGCTGCCCGGCGGTGGCTGCCGGGTTTTCGGGGGCAGAGCGGACTGGCGGCTGGGATGACAGGGGGACATTGGTCCTGGCAGGTTCCGGGATCCGGGGATCCGGGTGGAACTGCCGGATCTGGGCTGTCTGCTGGGCCTCCTGATCTGCAGACTGTCCGGATGGGATCTGTTGGACCGCTGCCGGGGTCGGGGAGGAACTGCCGGCGGATCCCTGCTGCGGTGCCTGCCGGGGGGCAGACTCCGGTGACGTGGCAGTCTGCACCGGGGCGGGTGCGGTGCCTGCCTGGGCCTGGCGGCTGGGTGCGGGGGAAACTGAGGGCTGATCTGCTGCCAGAGCCGCTGAGCCGGATCCTGTTTGTCCGGTGATCTGCGGCAGTGTGCTCTGGGATCCCGGTGTGGCCCGGGATGCCTGGGAGGAGGCAGTCCCAGCAGCGCCTGGGGCGGAGGGTGTTTGTCCGGCAGTGCCGGCTGCCGATCCGGGGACAGGCTGATCTGCCAGAGTTCTGGCTGCGGCGGTGGTTGCAGAGGCCGGGGCGGCCCCGGAGCCGGCCGGGCTCCGGGCGCCCGCCTCCTTCTGGGGCTGCGCTTCCCTGCCGGAAGCGGCGGTCTCCTTGGCGGATCCGGGGGCTGTTACAGATGTTCCGTCTGTAGCCCGGGGAGTGGCGGTTTCTGCTGTCAGCGGCTTGGCGGCACTTTCCGGAGAAAGGGTGGCGGGCTGGGCGGTCGATCTCGGGAGCGGTGTGCCGGCTGCGCCCTGGGCTCCTGAGGCTGGCATCTGGGTTCCAGCGGCTCCCGGCTGCTGGGCTGTGGCAGATCCGGGCTGTGCTCCGGTCTCCGGGGCTCCGGTGCCGGCAGTCCGTCCCTGGGGCCGGGTGGCCTCGGCAATGACATTCCGGGCCCGGAGATCGGCCAGGCGGCGGTTGAGCTCATTGATCTTCTGCAGGGACTCCTCGATGGTCCGGATATCGCTGCTGGAGTGGATGGTGTCCATGTGCCGCCTGATCTCGGCGCTGAGCTCACCTTCGGACAGTTCCTGGGCAGCGCTGGACAGCGTCCGGGCTGTCATGCTGCCCTGTGCGGCTCCCATGAGCTCATTCTTGCTCATCACCGGGCCGTTGCCGCCCTGGGCGGCCCGGGAGATCAGGCTGCTCACAAATTTCAGATCCTGCAGGGAAAAGTCCTCCTCCTCGATGATGCGGTTTAAGGTCTCGGAGGGGGGATCTATGAGATTGGACTCAATGGCCAGCTGGGCGGCCTTGATGATGATGTTGTTGATCTTTTGCAGGAGATCCGGACTGACTGCCTGACCGTCTCTGACAGGAGTGGTCTGGCTGAACATGTTCAGATAAGTCATCTCCCCGGATCTGGGAGCTATGCCGGCCAGGCTACCGCTGCCGGCAGACTGGGGCAGGGGGGAGGCGCCCCGGGCTCCGGCAAGGGCACTCATGAGGCTGGCACCGGAGTTGGCTTTGAGATCGCCGCTCTGGTTGCGGTAGACAAATTTCACTGAGTCGCTGAGCACCCGGGAGACTTCCTGCTGCTCCCGGGGGGTGGAGTCACGGATCACCGACAGGCGGCTGTCGGCAATCTGCCTTTTCCAGTTGTCGGACAACTGCTTTTCATCAAGTTTGGCCACGGCGGCCTGGGCGATGAATTCCAGCAGGGCCTTGCCGGTGGGGGACTCTCCCTGGAGGAGCTTGGGGAGGTTGGCCAGGTTCCGGGACATTTCGGCGGCCAGTTTGTCCCCGGACTGGGTGGAGAGTTCTTCCCGGTTCAGGGCAGTGCTCAGTTCCCGGTTCACATCAGGGTACTTGCCCACGATCCGGATGATGAGGGAGCTCAGCTGCCGTCCGGCGGCTGCGGCGGCGGGATCCTTGGCGGCCCGGGCCTCACGCTTCTCCACTGAGTCCAGATAGCGGCTGAGGATCTGCTGCCGATCAGCCAGGGGCTTGGGCACCCGCCCCTGGCTCTGGGCCAGGGAGGCCATAAGCTGCCTGACTTCCTGGAGATCCACACCCAGATGGTATGCTTTGCCGGGATCAGCTCCGCTGGCGGCGGCTTTGGCGCCTTCAGTGGCGGCGGCGGCCTGCTGGGCTCTGCTTTTGTCGGCGGCGGTGATTGAAAGTTCCATAACTGTCCTGCTGCAATTTCCTGTATTGTACCGTCAGTGGGGTTTTCAGGGTGAACCGCAGGTCAAAAATGGCGGATTTTCTTCCACCTGTCTGACGCCCCGCGGCCTCCTTCCGCAGGAGATGTTCCTTCTTCTGGTGAGGATCCGATCCCCCGGACGACCTTCGGAGCTGAAACGGATCTGTGTCCGGCGCCGCATGCTGGAACCGGAAGGCGGCTGGTGCGGTGGCTTTGAGGCCGGAAGTCCGGTGGCGGCGGTTGGGGGCAGGAAGCCTGGTGGCGGCGGTTGGGGGCAGGAAGCCTGGTGGCGGCGGTTGGGGGCAGGAAGTCCGGTGGCGGCGGTTGGGGGCAGGAAGCCTGGTGGCGGCGGTTGGGGTCCGGAAGGCGGATGTTCAGGCTCCCGGGATCCCAAACTCTTGCCACCTGCGGTTTCGGACGGGAAGGTGCTTGTCCCGGACCTGGGAATGGAAGACGGATCCGGCGCTTCCATGGGGACGGATCGGACACTGTCATTCCCGGTTTCCCGGGCTTGTGATCACCCTGGGGACAGCCCTGTGAACGGTGCTCAAATTGGGGACAGTGAACATTTTTGGCATTTCCCCCTGTGCTATAATCCTTTTGTTTTCCCAGATCCCAGAGCCTTAGCGGCACAGATCCTGACGGATCCTGCGGATCCCGGGCTCAGAGTTTATCGGTTCATGACAATCTCTCTCCCTGAGGCACATTTATGAAAGGCATGCTTTCCACCGCAGTTCTCCTTATGGCGGCTCTGGGTTTTGCCGCACCGGCTATGGCCGGTGGTCCCCAGGTCCTCCCCCATCTCAAGTCCCACCGCAGCCAGGTTCACAATCCTCCAGCATCCGGCATGCTGCTGATCGGCAACTCCTCAGATCCCTATGAGAAGATCAACCGGGGGATCTGGACCTTCAACTATGACTTCCTGGATCGGTATGCCCTAAGGCCCGTGGCCCACGGCTATGCGGACTATGTCCCCTCTCCTGTGAGGACGGGGATCCGCAACTTCCTGAACAATTTCCGGGAGGTGAACAATGTGGTCAACAATGCCTGCGTGGCCAATTTCAGTGATTCGGCGGTCAGCCTGGGGCGCTTTGCGGTGAATTCCACTGTTGGCCTGCTGGGACTCATTGATGTGGCCTCTTACATGGGCATGGATCATCATCCCATGGGCTTTCAGACAGTGCTGGGCAAGTGGCATGTGAACAACGGCCCCTATCTGCAGGTGCCCTTTACGGGTATGACCACCCCCAGGGATATCGTGGGCAAGGTGGTGGACAACATTTATCCTCCCTACAGCGAGATCGGCTGGTACTGGATGGCAGCAATCTGGGCCGTGGACGGCATTGACTCCCGGGCGGCTCGGATCCCCCAGGAGGAAATGCTGGACACCTCCATGGATCCCTACATCTCCGCCCGGGATTTTTATCTGCAGTATCAGGAGCGGCTGGTGGTGGGCCGGGAAGGCATGCTTGAGCAGCAGCAGAAAAAGGATGCCGAGGATGAGAAGAACCTGGAAGGCTACCTGGATGAGATTGATGAGTGATCCTCTCATGAGCCTGTTTTTTAGCCTAGCAAGTGGAACGCATTCATGAATGAAGAACTGGAAAACCTCCGCAGCAGCATAGACAAGACCGATCAGGAGTTGATCACTCTTCTGAAGAGGAGAATGCAGCTGGTATCCCGGGTAGGCGAGGTCAAGAGCCGCATCGGTGTTCCGGTGTATGCTCCTGAACGGGAAGCCACCATGCTGGCAAACCGGCGCCGGGAGGCGGAAAAGCACGGGCTTTCTCCCCAGCTTATTGAGGATGTGCTCCGGAGGATCATGCGGGAGTCCTACAGCAGCGAGCATGATGCCGGCTTCAAGTGTGTGAACCCCGCTGCCAGAAATATTGTGATCATCGGCGGCAACGGTCAGCTGGGGTCCATTTTTGCCCGGGCCTTCAGGGCTTCGGGATACCATGTGGACTGTCTGAGCCGCCGTAACTGGGAAGAGGCTCCCAGGATGCTGGCAAATCCCGGCATGGTGATCGTCTGTGTCCCCATTGATGTCACGGAGAAGGTTATCCGGGAGCTTCCGCCTCTTCCTGAGGACTGCATCCTCACGGACTTCACCTCCATTAAGACCCTTCCACTGAAGGCCATGATGGAAGTTCACCGGGGACCGGTGATGGGGCTGCATCCTATGTTCGGACCAGACATTGCCAGCCTGGCCAAGCAGGTGGTGGTATGCTGCAACGGGCGCATGCCTGAGCAGTGTCAGTGGGTCATTTCCCAGATGAAGATCTGGGGTGCCAGGATTGAGCAGGTGGAGGCTGCCGATCATGACCGTGCCATGAGCATCATCCAGGCCCTCCGGCACTTCACCACCTATGCCTACGGGGTGTACCTGTCCGAGAGCAAAGCTGATCTGGACAGCCTGGTCCGGCTGAGTTCACCCATCTATCGGCTGGAGCTGATGATGGTTGGCCGCCTGTTTGCCCAGGATCCCAACCTGTATGCGGATATCATTCTTTCGGCCACCAGGAATCTTGACGCTATAAAGGCTTATGCTGACGTGATCTGCCGGGCCATCGGGATCATCGAGAAGCAGGACAAGGAAGGGTTTGTACAGAGTTTCCTGGAAGCCAGGAAGTATTTCGGTGACTATGCTGGACAGTTCATGAAGGAGTCCAAGCAGCTTCTGGATCGGGCCAACGATCATATTGTGCGGCCCTCGTGAGGCAGTTTCCGGCGGTCATTGGGGATGAGTTTCCGGCATCAGCCGGGGAGAGGTATTGTCCGGCATGGGTGCAGATCTGTGCCGTTTTTTGTTTGCGGTGGCTCCAGCCGGAGCCGGGGAGGGGAGCATGACAGATCCCGGGGAACGGTTTCAGGTGGGGGACACTGTCCGCCACTTCAAAGGGGAGGATGCCTCTCCCACATCGGCGGAATACCTCTACCGGATCCTCGCCTTTGCCTCCCATACGGAGACAGGCGAGCGCTTGGTGGTGTACCAGGCGCTCTATGAGCCCTTCAGGGTGTTTGCCCGGCCTTATGCCCAATTTGTGTCAGAGGTGGACCGCCGCAAATATCCCCATGTCCGGCAGAAGCACCGCTTTGAGATCGTTTCCGATCCGTCCCTTCCAGAGCCGGATCCCGGGAGCGGCGCATGCTGCGGTAGGGTGCTGATTGGACGTCAGGACAGGATCTGATCTTTTGGTCAGACTGTCCTTCAGTCAGGTCGTCAGCATCTGCGGATCTGCCCTCAGTGTAGCAGTCTTTCCATCAGTGTGGAGGTGTTGTCCCCGTTCTGGTAGGGGGTGACATAGGTCCGGCCAATATACTGTCCGTTGGTCATGTCCGAGACGATGCGGCTCAGGCGGTTGGCCACCAGGATCCCGTTGGCGGGATTGTTGTCCTTGATGATCATCAGGTATTCCTGCTCAGCAAGTTTGCCCACATAGTCCTCAGATCTGATGCCGTGGCGGAATGCGTCTGAGAGTTTCCGGCTCATGGCGGCATTCATTTTGATCTCCTTCTCCGAGTTCATGGGAGTCTGCTGGGAGATCACCATGCGGATCACCACGAAATTGTCATCGTATTTCAGGTGGTTGAGAATGAACTCCTCCAGTTCATGTATGGCCTCTTCGCGGTTGCCGACCTTCTTGGGCTCAACTTTGTTTCTTGTCATCTGTCTGTTATTCCTGGTCACTGAATTCTGAAAAATTCCTGAAGAGCACTTCTTCTGATCTTGATGATGGCCTTCCGGACACTGGAGCATCCCTCCGCAGCCAGGCACAGGGGCTTGTGGGGCGTTCCTGGCAGAAAGATCGCCAACTGTCCCGGATCAAGATCAGCATACTGGCAGTCTGTGTCCGCATCAAGGAAGGCGATGTCCCGGGTGCTGAACTCCTGGGTGGCGTAAGCTCCGCTGTATGTGCCCGCCAGGTAGCCGTACCTTTCGATTCCCCGGAGGACAATCTGCACGTCAGCAAACTCCTGGTGCACCTCCAGGGGTGCTCCCTGCTGGGGCCGCAACTGATCCTCCGACAGGGTGACGGTTACGTCCTCCCCCCGGAGCAGATACCGGCCGGTGGCTGTGCCGTCGTCATGCTGCAGTGCCTGGCTGATCAGTGCTCCGAGTTCAGGCATGAACTCGGCGACGGTGCGGGTGTCGGAAATGATCATCGTTCCTCCTGGGCTGGCTTTGCGGGTGGTGGCAGCGGCAAACTGATCCCGCTGCGCTACGCTGCGGTGGGGACGCCTCCTGCTCTCCGGACGCCCTTCTTCCGGGCAGGCTTCTCTGCCTTCTTGCAAAATGCGTGTAGACTATAGCAGATCAGGGTTGCTTATGGCTAAGCACATGGGATGGTTTTGTGATGTTTGGGCAGGATTGCATCCTGCAATATGAAAGATGACTGCTGGCGGGAATTCTGTGATCCCCTTCCTGGCCGGGAAGGGTGCTTTCCCTGATCTGGACGGGGATGGTGCTCTCCGGTCCGGAGTCTCCTTCCAGCTCCGTTTCTCAACCTCACCGCAGCCACATCTTCATCTACATCCTGGTGCCGGCCACCGGGCGGGCGCCTCCACGAGATCCTGCCGGTAACTTCTGCCCTTGGGGTATAATGCGGGGCACGACTGCGGTTGACATGGGGAAACACCCCGGGACGGGACACAAATTGAGCGAAGAAGACAAGAATCTTGCCAGGTGCTTCAAACAGTTGCTGCGGGAGGAAAAGTACAGTTCCCAGGCAGAGATCGTGGAGGCCATGAACCGGCTGGGATTCACCAACATCAGCCAGTCCAAGGTGTCGCGGTTGCTGACCCGCTATGGGGCGGTGCGCACCCGGAACACCAAAATGGACATGGTTTACTGCCTGCCGGTGGAGCTGGGTGTTCCCACCATTAACAGCCAGATCAAGAGTCTGGTGCTGGACATAAGCCACAACGGTTGCATCATTGTCATCCACACCAGCCCCGGGGCAGCCCAGATGATTGCCCGGATGCTGGACTCCATTTCCCGCAGCGAGGGGATCCTGGGCACCATTGCCGGTGATGACACTATATTCATCACCCCGGTGGATATGGACAACATAGCTGAACTGTGTGAGTCGGTGCAGGAACTGTTCGAGCAGAAGGACTGATACTTCCCCGGCTCCGAGCCTGGTTCATGGCGGGACACGGTGAGATGTTTTCTCTTCCCGGAGGAGCGGAGCAGGTGTCAGGGCAGAGTTTCCGGAGTGTATTGGAGGGCAGGATGGTGTCGCAGTATTTTGTCACTGTAAGTCTCAATGCCGATGAAAGGGCATTGGCAGAGGAGTATGCAAGAGTTCACGGTCTGCTTCTGGCCGATGCTTTCCGGAAGGTCCTTCTGGAAAAGGCGGCCGCAGAAAAGCAGTGCGCTGAAGCCTGGGGCAGGGTAACAGCCCCGGAGGATCCTTCACGGGAGGGCGGAAGCGGATCGGAAACTTCGGGAACACCTTCAGCCTGAGGCCCCGGGCTATTTGAGCCCCGGCGGGACCGGTTGCTCTGTCTTTTCCGAGCGGCTGGGAGTTCTGGCAGATCCTGCCAGAGATGTCAGATCCAGTGTCCCGCCTCTCAGCCTTTCTTTCCGGCTTACCTTACTTTTCCTTTCCTTTCCTTTCCTTTCCTTTCGTCAGCCTGTCAGAAACCGGCGGTATGGTCATGTGTCAGTTCACACGGATCTGCCCGGGTGGGGGTGTCCTATTCCTGATCTTCAGAACTGCCCTGATCCACAGGGTAGCATCCCAGAACATGAAGCGACCGGCAGTTCCCCCGGATCTCATCCAGGGCTTTCTGGGCGTCAGGGGATTCCAGGTTGGCCTTGAAGTCGGCGTAGAACTGCTCCTCCCAGGGGCGTCCGATGATGGGACGGCTGGTGAGCTTGGTCATGTTGTAGTTGTATTTCCGGAAGGTGTCCAGGATCTTGGACAGCGCTCCAGGCTCATTGGCCGTGGTGAAGGAGATGGAGGTTTTGGCGTCGGTGTCCGGCGGCAGTTTGATCCCCTCCCGGGCTATGACAACAAAGCGGGTGTAGTTGGCCTTCTGGTTGGCTATATTTGAGATAACTGGCGCCAGTCCGAAGATCCTGCCCCCCATGTCGCTGCCAATGGCAGCCGCCTCATCTGAGTTCAGTTCTTTGACCTGCCGGATGGCGTCGGCGGTGGAGTCGCAGTAAACGTATTCCACCTCTGGATAACGGGACCGCAGGAAATTGGAGCACTGGACTATGGGTTGGGGATGGGAGTAGATGAACCGGATCTTCGGGGCGTTTTCCGGATGGTTCATCAGCAGGGAGTGGACGATGTGCAGGACCACTTCACCGATTACCGCCACGGAGGGATCATTCAGCAGATCCAGGGCGTCGTTGATCATGCCGCTGCTGGTGTTCTCCACGGGCAGGAAGGCCAGATCTGTGATCCCCCGGCGCACATTGTTCACCTGATCCCGGAAGTTGGTGCAGGGCACCTCCTCAAACTCACGGCCTTGGGCGGCAGAGTATCTTTTAAGTGCCTGGTAGGAATAGGTGCCCACCGGTCCCAGGTAGGAGGCGGAGCGGTAGGAGCACCAACCAGGGTTACCGGCGGCAATCAGGCGCTGGATCCGGACCTGTCGGGTTTCACGGTTCAAGGACGTGAACAGTGTACGCACAAAACTGGGGTTCAGCCCCAGATCTGCGGCGGTGTCGGTCATGCGATCCACGTCGGTCAGAAGGCACGGCTCGTTGCTTGAAGCGTCATCAATCCTTTTCTTTATGAGTTTCAGGATCTCCTGATCCTGCCGTCCGAGAGTATCCATTAAATTTCCTTATGATTCATCCCACAAAAGTTAGCGCACAATCTGTCTAAGGGAGAAATATCAGGCTTAAGTTCATTTGCTTTCCAAATTTACTGATGTTAGCGATTGGTAGTGGTCAAAATTTGGGGCCCCTGAAAAAAAGCCCCGGCAGAGCCGGGGCCGCATGTTCTGAAAACCCTGGGAGGGGCTCAGAAGCCCACTACTGAGGGGATCAGCATGTTCACCCGCTCCTTGTCTCCCAGCTGACCAAGCTGGTTGTTGCCCCAGCACTTGGCAGTGTCGTCATTCAGCACGGCACAGGAGTAGTTGGAGCCCAGAGACAGGCTCTTGACGTTGACCAGCCACAGATTGTCCTCATCTTCAATGGCATAGCCGTCCTTGTCATAGCCGTTGTAGACCTTGACCGGAACTTTCTGGTTGTGGGTGCCGTTGTCTCCCAGGCGTCCGAAGAAGGACTCGCCCCAGCAGTAGGCCTGGTGCTCGCTGTCAAATACAGCACAGGTGTGCACAAAGCCGGTGGCGATCTCCTGGACATGGGTGACGATCTTGGCAGGATCGTTGGTGCAGTCCCAGTTTTCCTCCCGGTCATCGGTGCCGGGCCGGCAGATGGCGGAGGGAGTTCTCATATTGTCAATGTCGTTGTTGTTGCCGATCTGACCGTAGCGGGCCTGACCCCAGCAGTAGGCAGTGCGGTTGTCACCGGCCACGGCGCAGGTGTGGGACTGCCCGATGGCAATCTGGTGGACCTGGGTGAGGGGGGACTCAGTGCAGTCGGAGGCGTTCTGGGCGCAGATGGGGGTGGGAACAGACTGGTTGCTGTCCTGGTTGTTGTTGCCCAGCTGGTTGCTGGAGCCGTCACCCCAGCACAGGCCCCGGCCCTGTTCGTCGTTCATGGCGGCGCAGGTCAGGTAGTTGCCGGCCACGATGCTCTTAACTCCCACCAGGGGATCTGCGTCGCAGTCCTTGGCCTTCTCGTTGCACACGGCCACGGGGGTCAGCATGTAGTCAGACTTAGCGTTGCCCAGGCGGCCGTTGCTTCCGTTGCCCCAGCAGTAGGCCTGGCGCTTGTCGCCGACAATGGCGCAGACATGCTCAGCGCCTGCGGAAATTGCCTTAACGTCTGTCAGGGGGTGCTTGGCGCATCCGGAGGTGAAGCCCTGGGCGCATACGGCCACCGGTCTCTCCTGATCGCTGCGGCTGCCGTTGCCCAGCTGGCCTGAAGAGCCCCGTCCCCAGCAGTAGACGGCGTTGTTCTGGCCGATGATGGCGCAGGCGAAGAGATCGCCCACGGCCACGGCGGTGGCGTCGCTGAGATATTCGGACTCGCTGGGAGCCTCACCCTTGTAGACAGTCACCGGGGTGAAGGAGTAGCGGGTGGTCTCCAGGTTGGGGTTCTTGTATTCGCAGGCGATGCCACTTGCTCCGTCTTCCAACTCACACTTTCTCATCTTGCCGTCATCACCCAGGGAGCCCTTGTTGGCGCCTCCCCAGCAGTAGACCTTGCGGCTGAAGTCCACGGCACAGGTGTGGACGATGCCGGCGTCCAGATCCCTGACGGACATGGGATTCTTGGAGATGTGGCGCTCCTCCCCGGTGGACAGGGAGCCTGAACTGCCGGAGGAAGAGGAAGTGGATGCGGTTGTGCCTGATCCTCCCGGACGGGAAGGATCTGAGGAGCCCATCATTTTGAAAACGAAGAAGATCACCGCCAGGATCACCACGAAGATGAGCAGCGGCCTCTTGGAATTGTTGTTATCCGAACCCATTAAACACCTCAAGTGCTTTGCTGTTGTAGTAAAGTTTTAACCGTGTGATTTTAGTGCAAGACCCTCTGTGAGTCCAATTCAAACTGCCGGGGGATGGCTTTTCTGTGAGCCCGGACAGCAGTTTGTCCGTCCTCCGGACCTGCCGCCGGATCCTTTGCGGTGGCGAAGCAAGGGATTTTCTGCTAAATTGAGGCGTCCATTTTCGGCCTGCAATGTGCAGTGTCCGTATCCGGCAGACCGGCGGCCGGAGCTGAGAACGTTGGCTGCTGACCGTCGGATGGCGGCGTTCTCTGGCGCCAGACTTCCCGGGCACAGTTCCGGTTCTTTCTCCGCCCAGCTGAAGGACGGCGGCTCCGCCGTGGAAGAGTTTTGTGCGCGCTGCAAGCCGCATTGAATAATTAGCAGAAGAAGGCACAGTCATGTGGAAAATATCGCTCCGGGGCATTCTGGCTTCCGCCGTGCTGCTCCTGTCCGCATCCCAGGTTCAGGCAAGAATTGATCCCGCTTCCCTGACCGATGAGCAGAGGGCTTACCGGAAAGCGGTGAGCCTCTACAAGGCAGGCAAATTCACCGAGGCCCGGCTGGTGGCGGGGACTCTCAGCAAGTATGTCCTTCATCCTTACCTGGACTACTACGATCTTTATTACGATGCGAGGCCTTCCAGGCTCCGGGAGGTGGTGGCCTATGTGGGCAGCAACCGCAATGACGGCCTGGTGTCGGATCTCCAGGCACGCTATGTCAGGATGCTCTACCGGGAGGGGCAGTATGCCGCCGTGGCCCAGGTGCGTAAAAAGCCCTTCCGCGGGCTTGGTCTCAACTGCGTCATGAACAGCGCCCTGTACCGGGCAGGCAGCAAGCGTCAGGCCACCGAGTTCATGCGCCGGGAGTACATGAAGGGCAGCGCCATGCCGTCAGAGTGCTCCTTCCTCATGGAGCAGGCCTGGAAGGACGGAGTGCTGAACTACAGCTCCGACTACACCAAACTGCTGAAAAAGTTCCGGATCCGCCGCCAGGATGCAGTGATCAGGGATCTGGCCAAGCGGCTTAACGGCACCCGCTACGCCTCCTCCGCCAAGATTGTCTCCCAGCTGTATGTCAACCCAGGGGAGTTGCTGAACAAGCTGAACCGGAATGTGGAGGACTACCGGAATGTGGCGGTGGGCGCCGTCCTGCTGCTGGCCAGAAAAAATGCGGAGACCGCCCTGTCGGTGCTAGACACTGTGGTCAGGAAGTTTGAGCTGAATGCCTCCCAGGTCAATGAGTGCAAGAGCTTTATTATTCGCCACCTTATGCAGCAGAAGCGCTCCGATCACATGGAATGGCTGGATCGGAACCTTATGACTCTGAAGGATCCGGATGATCTGATCCAGAACCGGGTTAAGCTGGCCATATGGCAGGAGAACTGGCGGGATCTGGATCTGTGGCTGAAGAAACTGTCTCCCAAGGAGGCCCGGGAGAGCAAGTGGACCTACTGGCGCGCCTTTGCCCTGGAGAAGCAGGGCAGGCTCAAGGAGGCCCGCTCCATGTACCTGAAGATCCTCAGCGACCGGTCCTTCTACAGTTTCATGGTGTCCCAGAAGTTCTCCATTCCCTGGCCTTTCCTGGAGCAGCGGGTGTGGATGTCTCCCATGGATGAGAAGAAGGCACTGGCCAAGTGGACGGAGTTTGCCAAGGTCCGGGAACTGCTGGCGGTGGGGGACATATCCAATGCCGGCAGGGAATGGTATTACTTCATTTTGCGTCTGACACCCAAGGAGGTGGCTGAGGCGGGGGTTCTGGCTTACAACCGGGGCTGGTATGATTATTCCCTCAAGGCCTGCATCTACGGCAAGGCCTGGAATCTGCTGCAGCTCAGGTTCCCCATGCCCATGCGGGACTACTACCGGAGAATGAGTAAGGAGACCGGGGTCAGCGAGTCCTTCCTCTATGCCATTTCCCGTCAGGAAAGTTCCCTGAATCCCACCGCAGTGTCCCCTGCGGGAGCAAAGGGCATGATGCAGCTCATGCCTGCCACGGCCTCCATGGTTGCCCGGAAGTTCCGGATCCCCTATTCCGGGGAGGCCGATCTTCTGGATCCGGAGACCAACATCTCCCTGGGCGCCCATTATCTGCAGCACCTGCTGGAGGGGTATGACAACAACAGGATCCTGGCGGCCACCGCCTACAATGCGGGTCCCCACCGGGTGGAAGCCTGGCGCAGCAAGGACGGCAGGGGCAAGTCCGTGGACGTCTGGGTGGAGAACATCCCCTTCAATGAGACCAGGAACTATGTGCAGAACGTCATCATCTTTGACGCAATATATCAGAAGTACATGAAGAAGGAGCCTTATTTCCTGACGAAGAAGGAGTTCAGTTTCAAATACTGATGGCTTTTTCCGGGTGGCGCTCAGGCTCCAGCCCGGTGTGACGGCAGGCGCCTGATCCCTGGGGACCGGGCGCTTCCTGTTTCTGGCTGAGAGACTGGTTGGCTCCGTGGCTAGTGCTGGGCTTTGGGCCGGGAGACTGCCTGTGCTTTACGGGCACCAGGTGCTGCGTATGTTTAAGAGAGGAGCACTGCCGCCGGCTGAGGTGGTGAGCGGGGCTTTCTTGGCGGGCTGGCACCGGTCACCGCTGCTGCCAGGGTGCAGTGCTGGTATGGATCAATCGGTTTTCCCCCCGGGAGGAACTTGGTCAGCGGCAGGAGTCCCGGCCTTCTTCCAGAGTGAACACCTCCTGACCGCCATGGTACAGGACGGAGGAGATCCGGTTGATCCTGCTCACACCGCTCTCATCGAAAAAACGGCACACCAGGACGGTGTACAGACTGCGGATCCTGCCGGGGTTGCGCCGCCAGGCGTCGGGCAGACGCTTCTTCTCGGTTACAAAGCGCAGATGCAGTGTCCGGTCCCGGATCTCCATGCCCTCCAGGGTGTAGCCGGCGTAGGATACCGGCAGTAGCCCCCGGGCCAGGGCGAACTGCAGGCTGTTCTCGATCATTTTGCCCCGGTTGGTGTAGGCGTTCAGCAGGAACAGTTTGGTTCTTCCGTCGGTGTTGTTCAGCAGATCCTTGAAGAGAGCTTCCTCCTGCAAGGTGATCCTGGCAATGGTGGGGCCTGGAAACAGTGCCAGGGCAGTGCCAAGGATGGCGGGAAGCAATCGCCTGGTGAGGGGTGAACTGCCGGGGAACCCGGATCTGCCGGCGGTGATCTTCGCTGTTTTTTGCATAGTGTGTCCTTCCCTGGTGATATGCGGCTGCTGGTGTGCCGGCGGGATCCGTGTGCTTGGCCCAGGATCTCGGGAACTGCCATAAGCCTAGCACAGCCATGTGCCGGGCGCCACCGGGGATCGACTCTGAACTCTTTCCTGCCGCCTGATGGGGCTGGCGGTGGACACCTGGACAGGGACTTTTTTCCGGCTTTACCCGTTCAGGATCCGGGGTGTTTTGCTACAATCAGCCTGAGTAACTTGGGGGAAACATTATGACTGAACTGACATGGAAGGATGTGCTGGGACAGGAGAAGCTGAAGCCCTATTTTCAGGAGATCCTGGCTTTTGTGGACCGTGAACGGGCCGGGGGCAAGGTGATTTATCCTCCAAGGGATCAGGTGTTCAACGCTTTTCGCCACACCCGCTTTGCGGACATCAGGGTTGTGATCATCGGTCAGGATCCCTACCATGAGCCCGGACAGGCCCACGGTCTTAGCTTCTCGGTTCCTGACGGCTGTCCCTTTCCGCCCTCACTGGCCAACATTTTCCGGGAACTGCAGACGGAATATCCGGGTTACACTGTGCCTGTCAGCGGCAACCTGGAGAGATGGGCCGCCCAGGGGGTCTTTCTGCTGAACTCTTTTCTCACCGTGGAGCAGGGCAAGCCCAAGTCTCATGAGAACATTGGCTGGGAGCAGTTCACCGATGAGGTCATCCGGATCATCGGCTCTAATCTCACTGATGTGGTGTACATGCTCTGGGGATCATTTGCCCAGAGAAAAAGCCGGCTGCTGGATCCCGGCAGGAACCTGCTCCTCAAGGCAGCCCATCCCAGCCCCCTGTCTGCTTACCGGGGCTTCATGGGCTGCGGGCATTTTGTGAAGGCCAATGAATACCTTTCATCACATGGCCGGGGAACCGTCGACTGGCGGCTGTGACCGCCAGGTGAAGACAGAGAGTGGTTTCAGTTCCAACTTCCTGAACTGGCAACTCTGACGCGCATGAGCTGCACCTGCTGCAGCTTCGGGATCCAGGTGTCTTTCCTGCCCCAGATGCATTCTGATCAACTGCCGCCAGACAACAATAGGGGTTGGCGGCGTCCATAATGTGAGAAAAGCCGGCGGATGCCGGCTTCTGCTTTCAGTGTTGCTGTGTTTCCCCTCATGGACAGGCTCCCAGCTGGAAGCCGGATCCGGACCGGGGCTCAGCGGACGATGGCGGTGGTGGTGTCACCGGACTTGTTGATGGCTGAAATGGCGCCCTGGCTGTAGGAACTGACCTTGGACATGAAGTCCTGGATCAGAAGCATCTGCTGCTGGGTGTCGGAGCCAATGGTTTCCTGGATGTTCTGGAATGACTGGATGGTGGCGTTGATGGCGCTGACGCTGCACTTCATGCCCTTGAAGATGTTGTCAATCAGTTCCTGTGCGTCAGCCGTGGAGACATGCTTCCAGCCGATGTTGTTCACACCAAACAGATCTCTGGTGGAAATGTTGTGATAGTTGGGATAATGCTTGGTGTTGAAATTGACATCAGAGCCCCTCAGTGCACTCCGGATCCCATTGATGTCAGGGATCTTGCTGACTTCAATCTGTCCGCCAGGCCCGCCGATGGCATTGTCAATGGCTGTTCTCAGGTTGCTTACGGCACTCATCAGAGCCTTGTCGCCGGGGAACTCAATGCCGTAGTCCTTGCACATCTGAAGCACATTTTCCAGATTGTTGATCTTTTCAGTAGAAACTTTCTCGCCGTCCTTCAGACCGGCCACTGCGTTTCTGAGGTCAACGATGACCTGGGTGATTTCCTTGGACTTGGCCTGTGACACCTTGATGGCGTCAATCTTTTCCTTGGCGTAGGCGCGGTTCTCCTTGGCAAGATCATTCTGCATGGCCGCAAACTGAAGCTCCACGCTGGTGGGGTCGATCTCAGAGTGCATGCGCAGGCTGTTCAGGTAGTCAGTTTGTACGCCGGTGTTCTGTTCATTGATTACGTTGGTCATGACAATTGTCTCCTAACAAAAAATCTGTTTATCAACTCATCACTGGGTAAACGTCTTGTCCTGGTAAAGGTTACAGATCTTTTTTTCTGCCGTTTTACTTTTTCCGGTCAGATGTGCCAAAGTTGGGGGAACTGTCACAAAAAGCAGCCGGTGCCCGATTTAATAGTGCCTGCTTCCCATCGGCCTTCTGTATTATTGAGCCCGGGTATGGTAGCAAAGCCGCTTGCCGCCGGGACTTTTGGACAAGCCGGTGCTGAAGGCTGGTTTGCGGCCAGGTGCCTTGTTTGTTCAGCTGGCATCATGCTTTCAGTCCTTGTCAACGCCCCACCGGAAGGCAAAGAAAAAAGGCAGTGAATGCGTCTTCCTCTTTTTTAAGCCGAAATATACCTTCAAGGCTGGCTCTTCTGATGTAACATCCGCCGTCCCGTAAAAGAGGTGGCTGGACAGGATCTAAAATACCAGTCAGCCTTGTGTTCCTGAACCGGACAAGGCGAATGCCATGGACTTTGCCGGTTTGCCTGAGTGTGCTGCGGGTAACTTTCTTTTTTTGGTCACAGTTTTGTTTATGGATCACCTATCACTGATCAATTCCGTTCTGGAAACTCTTGAGTCCTACGGGCTGAGACCCATGCATTCCCTGAGTGAGACTTTTGAGATCAGTCCCAGTCATGACAGCCTGACACTGTGCTGCCGGGACGGCTCTCTGCTGTGCAGTATTGCCGTTATTCTTGACGGCGGGGACACCCTCCGTCCCCTGCTTCTTAACTGCAGCGGAGAACTATCCCGGGGCAACCGCCTCTTCATTCCGTCGGAAGGCGGAAGCGTCAAACTGGGAAGGGTTATCGGTCTTAACAACACTGATGTGGCCGGGATCAGGCAGGAACTTGTTGATTTTCTTGATACCGTGGAAAAGGATCGGCAACTACTTCAGGACACTGCCAGTGTGAGCAGCGGTGCTGAAACGCCATCTTCGGACATGTCCAGGGAACTTATGTTCAATCTGGGATCCTTGGTATAGCAGATCCCGGGTTCTGACAGCAATGCAGTATGCTTCCCCGGGCGATTGCCGCGGTTTCTGTTCAGGAGGTGTTCCGTCTGATCTGCGTCAGCCTGTAAAACATTCCGGTTCCGGAGCCATGAGGTAAGAAAGTCTTCAGTGTCAGCCGGGGCTCTTTTGCTTTTCCCGCCTTTGGAAGATTGATCAGGAAGAACTGTGTGCAGGGCGTCTCCTTATTTGGAGCCGGAACTGTAACCTTCATTTTCCATGCTCGTTGAAAAAGGCAGAACATGCCTGCAAGGCGCCTGGTCTCCGTGCAGAGCCGGCGCTGGCAGAACAACAATCAGATGATCACAGGAGTCAGCAGTCATGACAGGGATAAACATCAACAACCATGCCGGTAATGTGGCCAATCTGCAAGATCCAGCCGTTCTCAACGCCCCTCAGCCCAATTTAAATCCCAATCCGCCGGTCAATGCGGGAAATGATCTCATCTCCCAGTTTGAGGTCTTTGAGAAGAACAACAACCTCTTTGTGAACACTGATGCGGAGCCCCTGCTTTCTTCATCCATGAGAAGAAAACTTGAGAGCGTTGACCAGGCTGTTCAGAAGGCAGCTGCCGGTGAGCAGGACATGAGCATGGATGACATGCTCACCATGCTGGCGGGCTATTCGGAAAAGAGCCTCGATCCTGATGATGCCGGCAAGCGCGTGATCTTCCAGGGCGCCCGGGAGGCCAGAGCCCTTGATCACAAGGCTGTGGAGTTCACCATGAAACTGCTGGACGGTCTGCTTTTCTCCAAGCTGCCTGGGAATGAAGAGGCCCAGAATCTAAAAAATGAGACCCAGCAGTTGCTTATGCGTCTCATGAAGGGGAAGTACCGGCCTGAGGGGCGTGCAGTTCTCTCGGCTAGGCTTCCTGAACTGGTGTCTAGGCTCAAGACCGCTGCTGATGCCATCGGTGATGAAGGTGCCAAGCAGAAGGCCAAGCTCCTGGCTGATGATGTCGCCGCTGCTTTCAACCGTATTCTGAAAAACCGCAGCCAGGTTGCACAATTTATGAGGGCCAACAGAAACAACGACAACAAGATCACCTTCGGCAGTCTCCGGGATGTCATCGGCATGGGTCCCCTGCTTTCTACCGTAAAGGAGCAGATTTCGTCCTTTTTTGCCATGCCCAAGGTGACTGAGGACAAGGTGCTGGAAAAAATTTCCCTTGGTCAGTCCTCCCTGGAAAGTGAGGCCGCCGCCCATCCAGAATTCGGGACCATATTCAAGGAATACTCTGCAAAATGCCTTGAAAAACTGAGTTCTGATCTGGCCCAGGTTGCCAGTAAGGTGGATGACAGCAAGATCCAGGCAGATCTTGCTGTTCCCCTGGATCCTGCCACTGATGCCGGCAGCCGCAAGGCTGACGAGGTTTACGGCTTGCTTCTGCCTCAGATCCGGGATCTGAACCTGCTGGCCCGGGATGCTGACAACACCCTGAACGCATCTGACCGCACCACGCTTTTTTCTGCGGAGAGCCTGGAAAACCGCATCGGTTCACGCCTGGAACTGCTGAAACTGGTTTACAGTGGCCGTCCTGACTGTATTGAGGTTCTGGACAAGCTTGCGGCAAACCGTGACACCATGGCCTCTGTGCTGGAAACAGTCGGCTACTCTCCCAGCCTGTTCCGGGCTCTGGTGGAGAATCCCAGCATAATTGACTCCCTGGTCGCACTGAAGACGGCGGCCAGCGATGATGATGTCAGGCAGGCAGTCACTAATGTCTGCACCGTTTTTGCACTGCAGATCCCCTTTGCTGACAACACTTTGCCGGCAGCTCTGCTACAGGGGGTTCCCACGGGGGATCTCTCCCAGAGTGCGGCCATCGTGCTCCAGCATCTGCCGGCCAGATATGAGCTCACCAGCGATGCCCTGGCCTGCATTAACTACGTGCTCAATGGCAACACCCAGATCACCAAGAGTACGATGGACATCACCCTGGATGATCTCAAGACTGCCTACAGAAGTGTGTGCAACCCTTCCCGGGAACTCAAGAATGTTCTGAAGGATGCAGGTCTGGCCAATGAACTGCAGAATGTGGAGAACATACTGCTGAAGGCCGCCTACCATCAGTATCTGAGCGACAATGCCGGCAATGATGCCCGCACCAGACCCTTTGCTGAGAATCCTGATTTCAAGAACTTCATGGGGATCACTGCCGACGGCGCCAACAACACGGTGAACGAAAGCCGTTACAGCGGTTTTGACCCCACTGTGGTGAACACCCAGAACACCAATGTAGGCACCTTCCTGAAGGCCTTCAACATTATGATGAATCACAGCGGCTTCCTGGATGCCTGTGAGAAGATCCCTGAAGTTCACCTGGAGAAGCGTCTGTCCGAGGCTTTGGGGGCCAATCTGGATGGGCTGGTTGAATCTCTTGACCTGCAGACAAATAAGCCGGAACTGGCGCAGTCCTTCCGGAATGCCACCACATCCAAGGCCAAGGTGGAGTGGTTCAAGAATAACCAGGCAGCCCTTGCGGCGCTCTTCATCTCAAAGAACAACAACAATCTTCAAGACATTGAGCGCAGCAATGTGGCTGAAATCAGCCGGCAGCAGAAGGTCATTGCGGATCTGGGGCTGAATGGTCTGCTGAATTACAGCCGCACTGTGGAGACCTCCAAGATAGGGACCACGGGCAACTCCTCTGCCGGAGCCGCCAATGTGGATGATCTTTTCCGTGGCCTTGACAAAGTGAAGGGCAGTGAGTCCCTGGCCTACCTGGTGTCAACCATTTCTCATCTGACAGCCACCTCGGTGCAGGATGTTCTTAAGGGCAACCGTACCTTTCTGGGACTGAAGGGGGAAGACTTCCTTAATCCGGCCAAACTGGGTGACATCAGAAATGCCCTGGCCAATGCGGATCCGTCAGTCCGTGAGTCGCTGGATTACAAACTCTGCTTCCAGGACTATGCCAAGCTCAGGCTCCTTGCCAACAGAGCCGGACCCGTAGCGGAACAGGATCTCAGGGTCATCCATCTCTCAATGGATCAGATTCATGCTGCGGTGAATGCGCTGAAAAATCCTAATCCGGCCCCCCAACCCCAGGATGATCTCCTGAATACCTTTGTGATCATGGAGAAGGAGGTAGACAACAACGATACCCGTCTGGTTAATTTCTGCTACCACAGCGGCGCCCTCACGGATCTGGAGAGGATCCGGATCCTGGAGAACCTGGTGCTGGATCCGGCCATGTTCAAGGCCAAGGACAATATCTTCGTCAGTGACGATGAGTCAGGCAAGAAGCAGATGGAAGCCATCAAGAGCGCACTGAAGGATGCGGTTTCCGCACTCAAGACCCGCAACCCTAACACTGCCGCCATTATGAGCCGTCTTTCCCAGAAGATCGACGATCAGCTGGCAGGCCACAGGACCCGGAGCCTGGCCAATACCCTGGTGGCTGTCTCCCCCTATCTCCATCCTGAAGAGACGGCACAGGACAATGTTGCCAAGACTATTGAGATCAAGTACAACGCCATGTTCCGCAAGGGGGACAAGACCTTCCGCAGCGGTTTGGCAAAGATTGCCTCCAATTTCCTGGGAGTTGCCCGTGAGCCCTCCCAGACCATGTCGGATCTTCTCAGTGGAATGCAGACAAGGAAGCATGACGCAGACGTTATGGTTGACACTTTGCTGAGAAACAGATTCTGCTCGGTGGTCATGGAAAATGCTCTGCGGAATGTGGCCTACAGTAACGGCTTCTCCACTCTGGCTGACTTCAAGTATGCCATGACCAGCGACAAGGTGGATGCCAAGGGCAAATCCCGCAGCGATCTCATCCGGGAGGTGGCAGCGGTGGCCGCCCGTTCCCTTGGGGGAGTGGATCAGGGCACCATCATGAAACTGGCCCTCAAGATCACCGAGTCGGATGACTATATGAATCATCTGAGCCAGGGGATAACCAAGGGCTTCACCCGTTCGGTCCGCCGCTTCGGCAGGATCCTGGGAAGGACCCAGGTTGCGAGTTTTGGCCGGAGTGTCAGGCGGTTCTTTTCCTCCCTGTTCACCAGCAGGGCAGCCCGTGAGAGCAAGCTCAGGGTGTGCAGCCTCACTGCTGAGAACACGCTGCTATCCATCAAACCAGGCGCCAGTCTGGTCTATACCAAGGACAGTCATCTTACTGTGGGGGCCGGTGTAAATGTGGCCATCTCGGAGAAACTGGGCAAGGTGGGTTTTTCCGGAGAGGTCAAGATCAGCGCCAATTCCAATCTTGAGATTGAGCGCACTGAAGATGGCAAGTTTGTCTTCCTGCTGGCAGCCGGTCTGGCCGGAAAGCTGGGGCTCAATGCCGGGATCAAGGACAAGATCTCTGTGGGATCCCTTGGGGTTGAGGCAGAGGCCGGAATGCAGCGGGGTTATGCTGTCACCTTTGCTGACAAGGATCAGGCGGTTGCCTTCCTGTCAAAGGTGATGGTCGCCGGTGTTGAGGTGACCGATTTCCAGAAGGCGCTGGAGATCCGGAAGGACGCCATGAAGAACCTGGGAGCCAGCATCTCCCTGGAGATCAATCCCGCATCAGTTGTCAGTGTGATAAAAGACGTCCGGGACGACAGTGATTACGACACTGTCCAGGCCAGTATCAATTTAGGCCTCTCCCTGTCTGGCGAGTGGAATCACCAGCGGGGAAGCAACTCCCACACCTTCACCAAGACAGTGTCCAAGGAATTCAGCTTTGAGGCCAGTGCGTCCCTGAATGTGCAGCAGCATCTCCTGGGTAACGTGAACCCTGAGGATCTGAGTGATGAGGAAAAGAAGGACTACGACAAGAAGATGTCTGAGATCAAGTCTGTGGACAAGATGATCCATCTCCTCACTGACAAAAAAGCCGCCTTAAAGGAATTTGTCACCAACCAAAAAATTGTGGAGCGCTTCAGCAGTCATGAGTACACACAAGACGAAAAGATTGAATGGAAGGCAATGGATGACTTTGAGAAGTACAGTTCGGATCCTGACCGGTATCTGGCAGAAACCCTGGTGAACGCCGGACTGGACAGCCTGGGCAACCCCATCTTCAAGGATGTGGAAACTTTCCAGAAGTACCTTGTCACACATACTCCTGGTTTGAAGAATGCCGTGGCACTTAAGGAAAGGGTTGACAAACTGCTGGTGCGCATGCTCGGAGTGATCAACCGCCTCAACACCGAACACTTACGCTTCAGTGCTGATCTCAAGCTGGGAAAGGACTCTGAGGAGGTAGCTTCTTTTTCCTTTGGGGTGAAGTACGGCAGTGAGACCACCACTACCTTTGACACCAACCTGATGCAGACTGATCTGCGCAGTGTGGAGCGCACGGTGAAGATCACCCCTGACAGCAGTGCATCTCCTGAGCAGGTCTCCAGAAATAATGTAAAGTTCCTGACCAGTGCCATGAAAGAGTCTGGCTTCAGTGATGAGCAGATCTCCAAGGCTGTCACGCAGCTGCAGCAGATCACCCTGAAGGGCGAGAAGCTCACCGGCTTTGAGATTGTCAAAACCGCAAGCAAGGAGACGCTGGCCAATTTCAAGAAGACACTGACTTCCCACCGGGAGGCCCCTTCCAAAATTGGCAAGTTTGTGGACAAGCTTCCCGATTCCTCCCTGGAGCCCACCAAGGTGGTGTTCACCACAGAGAAGAAGATTGACAGCCAGTCCTTCAGCGTGGGAGGCGGGTATTTTGTGAAGGTTGATGTCGGTACGGAAGAGAAACTGAGCAGCAGTTCATCCTACGAGGTCACTTTCTGAGCCTTTTGGCCCTCTGTAAGGCACACCGCCCCGTCCGGGGCGGTGTTGTGCGTTTAGGTGATTGAGGAAAATTTAACCGTGAGAGAGTTTATTAACAAGGTTTTTGCTGAACTGGACATTGGTCTCAGGCCGCTGGATCCGGAGACACTGGAGTCCGCAAACACCATGTCCGGACTGAATATCGTTCTGCGGGCCGATCCAGGAGCCATGACCCTTGAGGGACGCTGTGATCTGCTGGCCCTGGACGATATTTGCGATCCGAGGTTTCCGGAGTTTCAGAAGCATATTCTGCGTCTCAACGATCTGGATTTTCTTCCGGGGGATTTCCGTATCGGGGTCAGTCTGGTGGATCTCACAGTACAAATGAAAGGTGTCCTTTCCGTGAACCCCGGAGACAGTGGAACCGGCGGTAGGATCATGCATATGCTTAAGTCCATGGTGTTTTACGGGACTGTCAGCCGCGACCGGTTGCTGTCATCCTACGATGAACTGTACCAGGAGAGCAGCGGCACAGTTCCGGAGAACTGACAGGTTCCGGGGCATTCTCCCCCTTTTCCTCAGCATGGCAGCGTCGGGCGGAGCTGATCAGCACGGTACCGGATGAGCATAGGGCGATAACGCAGGATCACGGCTTTTGCTGAAGGACATTGGGCAGGGCGGGTCTCTGCCGTTTACGTTTTCCGGGTGCCCAGTGCCGTCCAGTGGAACGGCAATTCTCCCGGTGACAGCAGATCCCCGGTGCAATGCTCCTGTCATGGTATGCCGATCATTTCATCCTCCTCAATCTCTTGCCTGCCCGCCGGGCATGGCACACATTCTGGCCAGCTTATGCTACAGCCGCTTCTCCCAACTGATACTCGGAGGTGAGACTTATTTGAGACTGGGCAGGTTTTGAGGTTCACCATGGGAACCAACCTGGCTAAAGTTCTGTGCACCTGTGTTAAAATCCTTATTGACTGTGGGATCCGGACATTGGTGCCGCCGGAGGCTGAATGCCTGGTGAAACGTCAATGCCCGATTTGGATGGCTTTGTCAGAGGTGGAACCTGTAACTGTCTTGGTTCTTCTGCGTTATCTAAACAGAGATACAAATGCATGAGCTTAAGTGCCCGTGCAGCAGGTTCACAACAGAAGAGGCAGGTTTAAAATGATCAACACCAGCGGAGTTTCAGTTCAGGAGACCGGTTTTGCCGGCAACAACTTACAGAATATTGACCCGGCACTTAGGAGCGAGGGACGTCTGAGCGGCATGACGGTATCCATTGAGCAGGATCCCGTGGCTTCGGTCCAGGATGCGGCTGAAGAGGCTACCTTCGGTCACGACAACTCCAAGAAGATGAAGCTGATGGATCGCAAGCAGAAGAGCAGGGTCAGTGCACTGCTGATTGAGCGCGCAGCGGCCTTTGCCAAACTCATCCAGGATTTCCACAATGCAGATTTTGATGCCCGGAACCGGGTGCTGGAGCAGACCCGCTCATCACGCACCAAGGATCACCGGACCTTGTTGGCTGATCTGCGGAAACTGGGAGGCCGGCCGTCAACTGACTACGCTTTCCTGATTGCTGCAGGCAGGCAGGAGAAGGATCCTGAGATCAGGAAACTTCTGAAGGATGCCTCCGAGGAGTTGTTCCGTGAAAAGTCCTCGGAGATCCTGGCCACTCTTAACTCAGCCGATGTGGCGGAAGACAGTTCCCTGGGTGATCGGCTCTATGTGGCTGAGTCCTATGGCGAACTGTCCACCATGGATTCCACTCCGGACAAGATGCTGGATTACATTCAGCAGAAGTTTGGCGAGGACCGCATTGATGACGGTATAGAGTTCATGCTCAAGTCACTGGGTGCAGACATGGCCAGCCCCATGTCTTCTGCGGAGCCTGCAGTATTGGAGTTGGTGGGAAGTAAACTGAGTGTTGCCCGGAGCCTCAACAGCGGCAAGTCCATTCTGGGCGGTTTTGTTAACAGGCTAGGATCAGCCCACGGACTTAAGACAGTGATGAGTCCGGCAAACCTCCTCAAGGATGTACTGAACATTTCCAAGCAGCGCTTCATTACGCCAGCCAGCATCAGGGCTCTGTATTCTGCTGTGCCTCAGCAGCGTCCTGATACTGAGGTTCTGCTGGCACAGGATCTGCTTGGTGCATGTCGTAATCTGAGTTCAGAGATCTTTGATTCTGATGAGTCCAGACTCAGGGTGATAGATGCCCTGGAGCAGTTGGTGGACGGACTGGTGGATGAGGAAGACAAGTGGCTGGAAGCGGGGGCTGAGGCGTGATAGAGGATGAGGTAAGGCATTTTGCCCGGAGGATAGGGGCTGATATTGTTGCGTTTGATCGTGAGCATCCCCTGAATTTCCGGCTCGACGGCAGGCTGCAGTTCTGCCTGGAGATGCGCCGGGAGGATTTCCTGGAGGGGGATGATCCCCGGTCGTCAGTGCCTCTGGATCTTATTCTCTCCCTGAAGGTTCCCTTGGAGGATTATGACGATGTGACTCTGGAGCGTTTTCTGAGCCGCTCGTCGGCAGAGACGGTGGGGATCCAGCCTTACACTGTTGGATGCTCCAGGGGGGCCATGATCCTGATGTCCGATCTTCCTCTTGAGGCTGATGCGGCCTTGATTGAGAACACCATTCTGAAGCTCAAGAAGCAGTATGAGGAGATAGCGTCCTATGGCAGATAATATTTTCCGGCTGGGTATCGGTATTGATACGCCCCTGCCTCCTGCGGGAACGGAAGAGCATCTTCCTGCGGCCAAGGAACTGGTGCACAGCATACGCCCGGATATCCGCATTGAGGAGCTGTATTCCAGGGATGATTTTCAGCGCAAAGTGTCCGATGCCTTTGAGTTCATGCCGGAGGACCGTTCCCTGCTGCAGCCCTTCCGGTTACAGCAGAAGCTGGAGCAGCTGGCGGACAAACTGGCAAAGATGAACAACCATGCCGCCGCGGAGTTTCTGGAAAAGGATGCCGGGGAGCTTCTCAAAAACAATGATCTTCTGCGGATGTACTGCAGCCTGATGCTCAACTGAGTACCCGGTAAGTATGACGGTGTCCCTCCGGCGGGACGCCAGAGGAGGAACTGCCAACAGCCGCAGATGAAAAGCGAAGCATTTGATCCAGGGGATCTGGAGACCCTGAAGACCCTGGCCAACCTTTATTTCAAGGTGGGCCTTTATGACAGTTCGGTGAGGACCCTGCGGCTGATGCAGGTCTTCTGTCCCCGTGATCCCTGGACCATGGGCATGCTGGCCCGGTGTTTTGACCGCCAGGGCAGATACGACCGGGTGGTGGAACTGACTGACGATCTCTCCTTCTGTGAGCAGGTGCCGTCCATCGGCAGGGCCCTGGCATTTCTCCGGGCGCGCTGTCTGCTTAAGATCGGCCGGGAGGAGGAATCCAGAAGCCTCATCCGGGAACTGCTGTCACTGAAGGATCCGTCATGATCCCGGGAGAAAAAGAGTGAAGTTCTTTGACATGGCCAAGAGCGGCTCCTCGGCCATTGCGGATCATGCTGATTTTATCCTGGTGGGCATGATCGTTGCCGTCATCGTGCTGATGATCATCCCCCTGCCGACACCCATGGTTGACCTGCTCATTGCCATCAACCTGGGCGCATCCTTTATCATCCTCATGATGACCATGTACGTGCCCAACGTGCTGGCTTTCTCCTCCTTTCCAACACTGCTGCTTTTCACCACCCTGTTCAGAGTGGGTCTGAACATCTCCACCACGCGCCTTATCCTGCTCCAGGCCGATGCCGGCGAGATCATCTTCACCTTTGGCGAGTTCGCTGTGGGTGGCAACTTCATCGTGGGCGCGGTGGTGTTCATCATCATATCCATTGTCCAGTTTCTGGTCATAGCCAAGGGCGCGGAGCGAGTTTCCGAAGTGGGAGCCCGTTTTTCCCTGGATGCCATGCCCGGAAAGCAGATGTCCATTGACGCCGATCTCCGGGCAGGTGCCATTTCCTCAGACGAGGCCCAGGCCCGGCGGGGCAGGGTGGCCAAGGAGAGCCAGATGTACGGAGCCATGGACGGTGCCATGAAGTTCGTCAAGGGCGATGCCATTGCCGGATTGCTGGTGGCGGCCGTGAACATTGTGGCCGGAACCATTATCGGCGTCACCCAGAACGGCATATCCGCAGGTGACGCACTGCAACTCTATGGCATCCTGACCATAGGTGACGGCTTGGTTTCCCAGATCCCCTCGTTGCTCATCGCCATTTCCGCCGGCATTCTGGTCACCCGGTCCGGTGAGGAGAGTTCCAATGTGGGCTCTCAGATTGGCAACCAGATTTTCGGACAGCCCCGGGCCATTCTTATCGCATCCTCCCTGGTGTTTCTCTTTGGACTGGTGCCTGGCTTTCCCAAGGTTCAGCTGTTCTCTCTGGCGCTGCTGCTGTGCGGCGTGGGCTACTCCCTCCAGTATATGAAGGATCATGGTCAGACCAAGAAGAATCCCCGGGAGGAGATCAAGAAGGCACTCAAGGCCACCACCGACAAGAGCAGGAAGGTTAACTATGATCCCAATGCGGAAGAGGAGTTCTCCCCGGTGGTTCCTCTGATCCTGGACATTTCTCCGGATCTCTCTAACCTAATGGATTATGAGGAGCTCAACGGTGAGCTGGCTTCCCTGAGACGGGTTCTGTACTTTGATTTGGGGGTTCCCTTTCCCGGTGTCCATCTGCGGGAGAACACTTCCCTGCAGGATAACGAGTACATTCTCCACCTGAATGAGATCCCCATCACCCGGGGGACTCTGGAGAAGGATTCGGTGCTGGTGCGGGATGATCCGGATAATGTGCGCATGCTGGGGATCCCGGTAACTGAGGGCACCCCTTTCCTTCCTGGTGAGAAGTCCTGGTGGGTCAAGACGTCCTTTACGGAGCAACTGGACACCTTGGGTATATCCCATCTGACCCATGCCAAGGTCATTTCGTTGCATCTGTCCCTGGTGCTGGTGCGGCACTGCGCTGACTTTATCGGTTTGCAGGAGGCCAAATACCTGCTGGACAAAATGGAGGAACGGGCGCCGGATCTGGTGCATGAGGCCACACGGCTCCTGCCTTTGCAGAAGTTTGCCGACTGCCTGAAGCGCCTTGTGCAGGAGCAGATTTCCATACGGGACATGAAAAACATCCTGGAGGCCATTATCCAGTGGGCTCCCAAGGAGAAGGATCAGGTCATGCTCTGCGAGTACATACGCACTCACCTGAAGCGCCAGATCAGTTACAAGTACTGCGCTGCCCAGAACTTTCTGCCGGCGGTTCTTCTAGAGCCCAACACCGAGGAGATCATTCGCAAGTCCATCCGCCAGACATCCTCAGGCGCCTTTCTAGCATTGGATCCAGCCAGCACCAAGGCTATCCTCAAAGAGGTGGGGCGTGTCATGCAGCGCTGTCAGGGCAAGGTGGTGATCATCGCCTCCATAGACATCAGACGCTACTTCCGGCGTCTGATTGAGACTGACTTCTACGAGGTTCCGGTTCTGGACTACCAGGAATTGACTCCGGAGATTTCGGTGCAGCCCCTTGACAAGATTGCCATTTGATCTTCACTTTCTGCACTGATCTGGCCGGAAAAACGGCATTCTGCTCAGAATTGAGCTTTTACTTAATGTCAGCATTCTGCCTGGTCAACTCTTCCCCAGATTTATGCCCAAACTGACGAACCTGCTGACACAGGGTGGCCTGGCTCCCGGGCTGTCATGATCCCGGATCTGCTCTCTACCTCCGTTCTTGACTGAGCCTCCTCCTGTTCCGTCTTTCCTATTCCGTTCTGATTTGCTAGGCCTTTCAAAAAAAGACATGGTAAATCACGTTATTATTCCCTGTAACCTTATGTAAGGCAGATCGTTATCCCTGTAGAAGAAGGAACAAATCCATGTCCGAGAACAACGGAACAACCATGACTTCCGAAGAGATTGATTTCAATGCTTCGGAATTCATCAAGAAATATGCAGAGCTGATCGCCAGCGGATACACCATTGCGGATTTGATGAACATCGATTCCGAGAAGATGGAGGCCCTTTACAGTCTGGCCTACCAGAATTATGTGACCCGCAACTTTGACGATGCTCTTAAGGTGTTCAGGGTTCTGGTTCTCTACGATCAGACTGAAATGAAATACACCATGGGTCTTGCCGCCACCTACCAGGAACTTGGCGAGTATCAGAAGGCTGCTGATGTCTACGCAGCCGCTGCGGTGCAGTCAGGACTTGTGGATCCGGAGCCCATGTATTTTGCCGCCATCTGCCTGCTCAAGGCCGGCAGGAGGGCTGATGCAGTGTTCTCCCTCAAGAGTCTGGCTTCTATGGGAAGGGAGGGAAATCCCTCTGACGAGAAGTTCAAGACCAAGGGGCAGAACCTCCTAAAGGTTATTGAAAAAGTGAAGGAGTTATAAAATGACATCTGTTAACGATCTGCTTAATACGTCCGGAACAATGCTCAACCCTGATGTTGGCAATGTTCAGGGTAGTGCGCCAGTTTCTGGGCAGCAGGCTCCGGTTCTGCCGGAAAACATCCCGGATCTTTCCTCCAAGATCCTTTCCGAGACACCAAGCCTCCCGGTTCCCCGCAACTCCGGCGCATCCACCCTGTCCATCATGTCCATGGACGAGGAGACCCTCATGATGATGCTGGGCACTGAGAATGCCGAGACCATGAAGCAGTCTTCCATCACCAGCATCAAGGCCAAGGCCGCCATGCGCCAGTCCCATAACAAGACGATTATCGAGAACCTGCAGAAGCAGGCAGAAAAGCTTGAGAATCAGAGCATCTGGGACAAGATCGCCAAGGCCTTCAAGATCATCGCCGCTGTGGCCGGCATTGTCGGCGGCATAGCAGGCGCCGTGTTCAGCGGTGGATCCTCTCTGGCCATTGCCGGTGCCTGCATTGGCGTCCTGTTGGGTGTTGAGTCCATCGTTTCCACCGCCACCGACGGCAAGATAGGTCTGGGAGCCCTGTGCTCCAAGATCTTCGGTGAGAAGGCGGGACCCTGGGTGGCCATGGGCATCACCCTGGCGCTGTCCATCTTCACACTGGGTGCCGGCTTTGCCAGTTCCGCAGCAGCGGCTCCTGAAAAGCTGGAAAAACTGGCCAAGGTAGTGAACATGGTCAAGCAGGTGGCCAACATAACCTCTGCTACTGGTCAGGTTGGTGCCGGTGTGGCAGGCATCGGCTCAGCCATCAACAGGTATGACATCTCTAACCTCAAAGTTTCCCAGAAGGAACTGGAGGCCATGATGATGAAGCTGGCCCAGGCCATGGACACCGACACCAAGTTCCTTGAGGAGATGCTGGAGCAGAGCCAGTCCAATGTCGAGACCGTCAAGGAGATCATTGACACCAATGCCGCTGCCACCACGGCGATTGCCACCGGTGCTGGTGCCTGAGTCCCGTGTCCGGGAGTTACTGCCCGGCATCTCGGAGAGATGGATCGTCCCACCTCCGGGATTGCCATGGGAATTCATTCCCGCAGTGCCTGGATCCTCTTCCTGACCCTGATCTCCCTGATCGGGGTTATTCTGTTTGCGATTCTCCTTTTCTGCTTTTTTAAGGATCGCCGCCGGGGACTGTAACCTTTCAGGACCTGTGGCGTTTACATGACAGAAAACATGATTTGTCAAACATGCGGGAGCCAAATCCCAGGCAGGTCCTGAACAGCGGTTTCCGCCAACAATTGAGGTAACGAAAATGACCATTACAGTAGATACCAACCTGAATTCCCAGGGTCTGCAGTTCAATAATGTGGAAGGCGAGCAGTCTGTGGCCCCCGGAACCAAGACCAACAGTGCAGGTTCCACAGGCTCCCTTCCTGATGCTCCCTCCAGCGGCAGCGGGGTGGATAAGCCCAGCGTCAAGGAGCCTTCGGTTCACTATACCATCGGTCAGCAGACCAAGGCCCTGGATGATATCTGTTCAGGCGTTTCTGAACTGCTTATCCTGATTGCCAAGCTCAGCCAGGACGAGCGGAAGAACAACCGGGAGACCATTGCCACCAAATATGAGATGGTTGCCCAGGAGACTCTCAACTCCGCCGAGAAGCTGAAGGAGAGCGCTCTGTCCTCACTGATTGGCAATCTGGTCAGTGCCGGTGTCCAGATCGCAGCTGGTGCAGTCGCCTTTGGCCTTTCCGCAGCCTCCCTCAGCAAGGCTGCCAAGGTTGATTCAGTCAAGACCGGTGAACTTCAGGGGCAGATGAGCGAAAACAAGATCAAGATGCAGGAACTGAAGAACGATATGATTGCTGGCAAGGGGGATGTCGGCAAGCAGATGGATGCATATGCCAATCTTTCCGATAGTAATACTGCGATCAAGGGTGAACTGAGGCAGATGCAGAACTTTGACCTGCAGAGCCGCTCCCTGGATGCCCAGAGCCGCATGGTCACCTCCATGGGTCAACCCCTGGGCAATGTGGCCGGAAGTGCTGGTGAATATGATGCCAAGATAAAGGAGGCTGAGTCCAAGAAGATTGAAGCCCAAATCCAGACTCTTAACGCCACCATCGAAACGCTTAAGTCCTTCAACGAGTCTCTGAAGGAGCTTCAGTCCAAGTCCATTGAAACTGCGGCATCCATTCTCCGCAGTGAGACCGAGACCATCCGGAGCATCCTTTCCTGACCGGGAGCGAACTTACTTTGACGGAGGCCGCATTTGCATGCGGCCTTTTGCGCATATAATCATTCTGGGGCCGGGAACTGCAGGGAAACTGCCGGCAGGACTTCGCACCGGATCAGGCAGTTCCCTGATGATCCCGGTGAAATGTTGTATTCCTGGGTTCCGGGCAACGCATGGAGGAAGGTATGAACGCTGAGGAAACTGCCGAGAAGATTTTCCGTTTTGCTGGCTGGAGCTTTGATGCGGATGAGTTCCGTTCCTCCGGAGGGAAACTGCACACAGTGCTTCTCGATCCCGACATGACTGTGAATTTCATCA
The DNA here is from genome assembly GCA_902782145.1 of uncultured Aeromonadales bacterium. Classification (GTDB taxonomy): domain Bacteria; phylum Pseudomonadota; class Gammaproteobacteria; order Enterobacterales; family Succinivibrionaceae; genus UBA2804. The sequence goes on along the minus strand of CACZLZ010000021.1, from coordinate 8,306 downwards.
GTGTCTCCCGCAGTGAACTTCTGGTGTGGGTGCCCATTTTCATTCTGCCCGAGGATCAGCGGGACCGTGGTGCTAAACTCAGGCACTTCTCCTCCTTGGTGACAGGTGTCAATTTTGAATATTCAGTGGGCTCAGCTGTGGTGGACGGGAGTTTCCGCCTTGAACTGCTGCTGCAGTGCCAGCGTTATGAGTTTGATCAGCTGACGCTGTTGCTCCAGCGTTTCCTGGATGACTGTGAACGCCTGTCCGGGGAAAGCGTCAGTTTTGATCAGCAGTCCCGGGGAATGTTCAACAACATTCCGGTGAATTTCCTCATCAACTGATCCGGCGGCTGACAGCTTTTGGTCTGATCCGTTTCCGTTTTCTGCCTTTCCGTTTCCTGCTGAGCCTGTGTTCTGAACCAGGACAGGTTCATCTGCATTTCCCCTGGACCCGTACCTGGGTTTTACTGATCCTCCTGGTGCTTAGCGGGTTCCGGTTTCCGTGATGGTGCAGGATTGTGGTATTATCAAGTCATGACGGGTCTTAACAGCCCATATGATTTTTTCGCTTTAGTGGCAGGTTGATCCAGCCTCCGGACAGGGTAATGCCGGGATGCTGTTATTTGTGTTGAATGACAGTTTCAGCGGTAAGGGTTGAGTACTAAAAGTATGATGTTATTCAGCAGCAGGCGTTGCTCCGTATGGCTGCTTTGGGTCTTGGTTTCGGTCTTTTCCCCGGCGGTCCTTGGTTTTTCCGGAGTTTACAGCCACTACTCGGAAAAGGAGGATCTGTCTGCCGTTCTGGCGGACTTTGCCCGCAGCCAGGGCTATAATGCCAAGATCTCCCCAGCGCTGAAAGGCACTCTGAGCGGGCGTTTTGTCAACCTCCGTCCTGAGGATTTCCTGGAGGTTCTCCGATCCTCCTTTGGCGTCAGGTATTTCACCCAGGGACGGATCATCAATTTTTTCCATGACAGCGAGTGGGGTCAGACTGTTTACCGGCCATCATCGGTGACTACAGCTTCCCTGCTTTCCTCTCTGCGGAAATCCAAGGTGGTGTCTCCGGATCTGCCAGTGACGGTGAATGATGACGGACTTCTGGTGATTGAGGGGCCGGAGTCCTATGTGTCAGGAGTTCTGTCTGCTGCCATGAGTTTTGATCAGGGGCAGGCCAATGATCTGGTAATGAAGGTTTTCCGTCTGAAGCATGCCAAGGTCAACGACGTCACCGTCACCACCAATTCCCGCACCACAGTGATCCCCGGGGTGGCCACTCTGTTGCAGCGGATGATCAACGGCAGCGGAGGTATTACCTCCAGCAGTGTGGCGGTGTCTGTGAACAGCCGGGTGGTGCCGGGACTCAGGGGCACAGGGCTGTCGTCCACCGCTCCCAAGGACTCACCCTCCCAGGCGGGATCTGCCACAGGTTCCGTGTCCGAGTCCCAGGCTCAGAGCTTCACCCCCAACATCATTGCAGATGAACGTCTGAATGCACTGCTGATCTATGATTACAAGTCCCGCATGCCCTTCTATCAAGGGGTTTTGGATCAGATTGACGTCCCGGTGCGGATGGTGGAACTGCATGCTGCTGTGGTGGATGTTGATGTGGACGCCACTGAATCTCTGGGGATTGCCCTCCAGGGGGGTGTCAGCAGCGGCAACTGGACTGTTGATGCTGCCCGTGGTTCCCCAGAGGGCGCAACCACCGGCGTTTTCCCCCGGAACCAGGGAGGTGTCTTCTCCACAGTCTTCAATACCGATCATGCCAATTTCATGCTCCAGGTCAGCGCACTGGAAAGTGAGGGCCGGGCCAAGACCCTTGGGCGTCCCTCGGTGCTGACGGTGGAGAATGTTGAGGCCACCCTGGAAAACACCACCACCAACTATGTTCCGGTGAGCGGCAACGAGTCATCGGATCTGTTTTCGGTCACTGCGGGCACCGTGCTTCAGGTGAATCCCCGGATCATTGACAGCGGCGATGGCTTGCCGCCGGTGATCCAGATGATAATCACACTGAAGACGAACCAGGACAGCACCGGAAGCGATATTTCCAGCGCCAGTTCTACCACCTATATTCCCTCGGTGAAGGAGACTGTGATCAACACCCAGGCCCTGGTGCGCCAGGGGCAGAGCCTGCTTATCGGTGGCTATTATGTGGAGACGGTGACCAAGCGGGATGAGGGACTGCCGGTACTCAAGGACATCCCACTGCTGGGACGCCTGTTCAGCACCGAGACGGATGTGCACCAGAAGAGGGAGCGGATCCTTCTGATCACTCCAAGGATCGTTTCCTTTGAGGATCTCAGCACACTTCCCCAGTATGCAGACAGCGGTTTTTACAAGAGTGCAGGCCAGACCAACTATGCCAACCGGGATCCTGAGGAGCTGGGGCTGCGTGTTCATGCGCGCCCGGAGAATACTTCCGGCTGTGCCTCCACCCGTTCAGCGTCTCCTGAGCCGTCGGAAACCCCAGGTCAGCCTCCTCAGGTGAAATAGGATCAAGGCTTTATGGAAGAAATGGATCTCCGGCAGGAAGAGACCGAGACCGAGGAAACCGTTCCCGGGGACATGGCGGACACCGGCTTTGAGACCAGCGGTTTTGCAGAACTGCGCTTTCTTTCCGGCCGGAATGTTGGATCAGTCCTGAGACTCGTGCCTGGGGAATACCTGCTGGGCAACACCGGTGAATGCGATGTGATCTTTGGCGCTGACTCCGGGGAAGAGACTGTTTTCCGGCTCAGGGTTGGTGAGGATCTGACAGTTGCTGCAGCCTCATCCAGGGGGGCGGTGCAGTTATATGCTCCCGGGAATGCCACCCCTGACAGGGAACTGGGAGAGATCTTCACTGAACTTACTCCTGGATCCCGGCTCATGAAGGGGGGAGAGTCCCTGATCTGGTACCGTGACTGGAGTTCTGTGTCCGGTTCCTCATCCTGGATCATGGTCACGGAGGAGGAGTTTGCCTCTTTGAAGTCCAGTCTGGAGGAGGCCCTGAAGGCCAAGGCAGGCGCTCCTGCCGGAGAACCTACGGCGGCGGCTCCGGATGACTCCGGGGAGACCTCTGCCACTCCGGCAGAGGAGCAGCCAAAGTCTGAGACAGCACCCGGGGCTCAGGCGGCCGGATCCGGTCCTCTGGCAGATCCCTCGGGTGAGCCGGTGCCGACCGGCGGTAGTGTTACCGCCGGTGGACTCAGGATCCTGCTGACTTTCCTGGGTCTGGTGGTGCTGGGGATCCTGCTTATCCTGCTTAACTGGGGGAACCTGGAGCAGGCGCTGACTCCAAGTGTTGCCGGTTTTGCTGATCTTGAACGCTATGCCACTTCCTTCAAGGGCGGAAAACTCTTTGCGGAGGATCGGGGGCAGATCTACCGGATCACCGGTGTGGTCAGATCTGAGGGTGACTACAGAATCTTCCTTGAGGGGCTTCCCCGGACCGATATGCCGGTGGAAATGAATGTCAAACTGCTAACCGACGCTATCTCATCGGTGGAGCGGGCATTTGCCATGTATGACATTACGGTGACAGCTGTTCCCGCCGGGGATCATTTTGACGTGTTTGGTTATATCCTTGACGACTATGCTCTGGCAGATGTGCTGGAGAAGATCCGCCGTGAACTTCCGGCGTCCCGCTACCTTAATCCCCGTTTCACCTTTCGCCGCTCCCTGCAGCCAAGGCTCCATGAGCTGTCATCCTCACTGGGATTCGGAGGTGAACTGCTGTATGGCAGGGGATATGTTGCCTTCAGTGGTCCCATGGCTGTGGAGGATCAGTCCAGACTTGAGAAGATCCGCAAGGAAGCTGGCGAGATGGTTGGCGGGCGAGTCTCCTTCCGGAGGTTTGATTCCCTTTCTCCTGACGCTGTGGCGGATCTCCGGAGACTTAATTCCCGGGATGAGGTTCCTGCAGCGGCGGAGAAGCCCCGGACCCAGACCGCAGCGTCGGCGGGCAGCTCCGGGATGCCGGATCCCCTTGGTCCCCGTTCCCAGAAGTTCACTATCAAGCAGATCAGCAGTGTGAGTCTGGGGAAGATGAATTCGGTGATCCTGACAGATGGCAGCACCTATTTTGCTGGTGGCAAGCTGCCGGGTAACTATGTTATCACACGGATCGAGAGCGACTTTATTGAGGTGGAGAAGGACGGACGGAAGGAAACCCTGAAACTCCGCTGACAGGGCAGGTTTGCGGTCGTGATGCCGGGTTCCCGTTCTGGCGCGCCTAGAAAGGGCGGATATATGTCCTTGGGTGGCTGCGGGATCCGGCAATTTCGCCTCGGATCGCAAATTGTGCTCCCGGAGTGCGGGATCTTGTAACCTTGCGGCTTGGCTAGACGTTAAAATAATGGCAGTCGTGTTTTTATTTCCGGCATGGTGCCGGCTGATGGAGATTGCTGGTGGAAGTTGATGTGCATGAAGCGGTGCAGTCCGCAGATCAGTATCGTCTGAAGCAGGTTGATGAAGAGCTCTTTCAAGTGGAGCACCGGATCCGATCTGCCATGGATGCCGGTGTTTCGGCCGGAGATTTTCCGAAATATGAGGCGCTGAGGGATGCGGTGGAAGCCGCTCGGGGTGCCGTGGCAAGGATTGTTGAGAAAGGAGATCAGTCATGAGTATCGGTGACATTTCAATGGCAACTGACAACATGAGCAGCCTGGTTAAAGACAGTATAGCCAGTCTGCAGCAGAGCACTACCGATCTTAAGTCCCAGATGGCTGACATCCGGGCAGGCAAATATGAAGATCAGAACACTGCCATGATCCAGATGCAGTATGCCCTGGGACAGTACAACGCTATGGTGGAAATGACCTCCAATATTTCCAAGAACATCACCGACACGGCCAAGTCCCTGGCACAGAAGGCAGGCTAGCATGGAAGAGAGCAGGATCCTGGATAAGGATAGTGTCCGGCTGCTGCTGGATGTTGGGTTTGCCGCCTGTTCCAGGGGTGTGGTGGCGGAGGCCAAAAGGGTTTTTGACGGAGTTCTGGCTGCCTTTCCTGACAATGTGTCCGCAAGGGTGGGGCGGGCCTTTGTCCTGGTGGTGACGGATCAGTTCACCGGAGCGGAGGAGATCCTCAATGATATATTGGAGCAGGATCCGGGCAATGACGATGCCCGGGGATTCCTGGCACTGTCCAAATATCTTCAGAAGGACAGTGATGCCCTGGGTGAGCAGATGACCCGTTTCGCCGACACCACCTCCTCCGGCTACCGTCTGGCAGCCAGTCTCCTGGAGGGTTGATCCAGGGATCGTCTAATGAGAATTTCTCCTGCTGTTCTTGCTTTTATTCTGGCTCCGGCACTGCTTGCCGGATGCCGTGAGTCGCTTTATTCCGGAATGTCTGAGGCGGACGCCAATGAGATGGTGTATGTCCTCCTCAACCGGGGGGTGGATGCCCGGAAGGAAAATGCCGGCAAGGCAGGCTTTTTTGTGACGGTGGACGGGGAGAACCTGATCCGTTCCCTGGAGATCATCAAGGAGCACTCCCTTCCCCGCACCAAATTTCAGTCTCTGGGCACGGTCTTTTCCGGTCAGGGCATGATCTCATCGCAGTTGGAGGAACAGTCCCGCCTGGCCTTTGCCCTGTCCCAGGAACTGTCCAGCACTTTCAGCCGCATTGACGGGGTTCTGGATGCCCGGGTTCACGTTGTTCTTATGCACAATGAGCAGGGCACAGGTCTGACTACTCCTCCCTCCGCCTCGGTTTTTATCCGGCATACCAAGGATTCTCCTGTTCCGGACATGGTCGGCGGGATCCGTGAGACTACTGCCCGGGCAGTGCCAGGGCTTTCCATTGAAAAGGTCTCAGTGGTTCTGGAGAGTTTCCAGGAGAATATTGTGGCCGCACGGCCCCGGGAGTCCGCCGCCAGTGAGACCCCCTCTCTGGCCGTGGCCGCCGGTCTTTCGGCCCTGACTGCAGCCGCGGTCACAGCCCTGTGCTTCCTCCTTGCGGGTTACTTGCGCCGGAAGAAGGGCGGAGCTGCCGCTGCAGGCAGTTAGGATCTGCTCTGAGACATGGACAGAAAAGAGGCTCTGGAGATAGCCGCCGATCCTCAGATGTTTGTGCGCCTGGCGGATCTTAATGCGCACTGTCTGAAGGAGTCTGAGCAGTTTCTCCGTTGTGCCCGGATCTGTCCTGATCTCCGTTCTCCTGCATTCTCAGCGGTGCATCTAGCCCTCAGACGCTTCCGTCCCCGGGGGTTCGTCTGCGTCCATGGTGCCAGTGACTCTCTGGTTCTCCAGGACAGTGCTGTCCTGTGCCAGTTGCGGAGCTTTCTGGGAGCGTGTGTCCTTTCTTTCAGGATTGCACGCACGTTGCACACCTCAGACTTCTTCTTCTTCCGCAGTTATCTGGGCGAAGCTTTGTTCACCTATGTCTGTTATTGCGCCTCCTATGCTCCGTATGCAAGGGATCTGGGGATCCGTGAGCGTCTGGAGAATGTGGGCCTTTCTGAATCCTCCTTTCCGGATCTTGTGGAGAAGTGCGGCGGCTTTGCGCTGTGCTGCCTGGCATCCCGGATGTCCCGTGAGGCGGGTGAACTGATGCTCCGGAAGGCTGAGCTGGAGGACACCGGGCCGATCCGGGAGTTTTTTTGCCGGGATCCTGAACTGCCTGCTGGCGGTGAGATCAGACTCATGCGGCTGGTACACCGCTTCCTCCGCAACCGTGGATGTGATCTTTGATGAACTTTTATGCTGTAAACACCTTCAATGTAACTCCTGCCTCAGGTACCCGGATCATCCGCCGTTCAGAGTTTGCTGATCTGGTGTCAGCCCAGGATCTCCTTGCCCGCAGCAATGCCGCCGCGGAGGAGATCCGCCGCAAGGCCGACGAGGACTACCAAAAGCGCTATGACGAGGGCTTCAGTCTGGGGCTGGAAGAGGGCAAGCAGGAGTATGCCGACAAACTGCTGGAACTTATCATGTCTCAGGTTGACATCCTGGCGGATCTGGAACGGGACATGGCCGGGGTGGTGAATGACTGCGTGCGTAAGATCATCGGTGAGCTGCCGGATGACGAGGTCATCAGAAGAGTGGTGCGCCGTGCTATCAATGCCGTCCGGGGTATGAAGAGACTTATGATCCGGGTGTCCCGGGAGGATGAGGAGGCGGTCCGTGACGAACTTCAGGCACTGCTGGTCTCTCCCGACGGCTCCAGCGGCTATATCGAGCTTTCGTCAGACGCTTCCCTGCATCATGGGGACTGCATCATGGAGACCCATATGGGCATTATCAACGCCAGTCTTGATCTTCAACTGGATCATCTCATGAGATCCATTGAGGAGAGGATCCAGCAGAAGAATGCAGAGTAGCCATGGCTCTTGATTATATAGGTCAGATGCTGCGGGGAGCCGTGGCAGATGTCAATACCATTGAGATCCGGGGACGGGTGGATCAGGTGGTAGGCACCATCATCCATGCCACTGTACCCGAGGTCAAGGTGGGCGAATTGTGCATCCTGCAGAACCCCGGCAGTGACTGGATGCTGCGGGCGGAGGTGGTGGGCTTTTCCAGGAATGTGGCCTTGCTCACTCCTCTGGGGGATATTGAAGGCATTTCCTACCATACCGAGGTGATCCCCACAGGTCATGTGCTTTCGGTCCCTGTAGGTCCTGAACTGCTCGGCCGGGTGCTCAATGGCATTGGAGAAGTTGCGGATTCGGGGCCTCCCATCCGCCCCCAGAAATACTATCCGGTTTATGCCGATCCGCCACCACCCATGAAGCGTAAACTTATAACCAAGCCTGTGAGCCTGGGGCTCAGGGCACTGGACGGTGTCATTACCTGCGGCCAGGGACAGCGTCTGGGCATTTTCGCCGCTGCCGGCGGTGGCAAGTCAACCCTGCTTTCCTCCATCGTTCGGGGCACCAGTGCGGACATTTCAGTGTTGGCACTTATCGGTGAGCGCGGACGTGAGGTCCGGGAGTTTATTGAGCGGGATCTGGGTCCCGAGGGCCTGGCCAGGACTGTGCTGGTGGTCTCAACTTCTGACCGCTCTTCCATGGAGCGCCTGAAGGCAGCCTACACGGCCACGGCCATCGCTGAGTACTTCCGTGATCAGGGGCGCAATGTCCTGCTGATGATGGATTCGGTCACCCGTTTCGGCCGTGCCCAGCGGGAGATCGGCCTGGCTGCCGGTGAGCCCCCAACCCGCCGGGGTTTTCCGCCGTCAGTGTTCTCAACTCTTCCCAAACTCATGGAGCGGGCAGGCAATTCAGACAAGGGTTCCATCACAGCCCTTTACACGGTGCTGGTGGAAGGCGATGACATGACGGAACCCATCGCTGATGAGACCAGGTCCATTCTTGACGGCCATATTATTCTTTCC
>CACZLZ010000020.1 GCA_902782145.1 uncultured Aeromonadales bacterium | reverse complement strand
ATGTTCATGAAAAGCTGCAGAACCTTCTGGACGGTGGAACCGAGGAAATCCGCGCCAACGAATACACAACCTATCCGGACATCAGCCGCAATAGCAGTAACTTCGACACCTTTGCCCTGCTGATGTTCCACACCGGCTATCTCACCATTGACAAGGATCCAAGTCCCAAGGATAGAAAAAAAATAACTGTACGGATCCCCAATGAGGAGATAAGGGAGTGCTTTGCCCTGAAGGCGGAAGAGATTTACAGCGATGACAACCCGGTCTGGGTGGAGCAGGCCCAAGCCTTAACTGACGCACTGTTCCGGGGAGATGTAAACCAGAGCAGGAAGATCATCAGCAAAATGCTGATGACCTTTGTGGGGATAAGGGACACTGCCCATTATGAAAGCTACTACCACGGTTTCCTGTCAGGTGTCTTGGGAACAGTGACCATAACGGGGTTGCAGCTTACATCCAACGCCGAAAGCGGCTGCGGCTACTCAGACATCATTCTCAAGCGGGACTCGGACATGGCGGCAGTGATCTTGGAGTTAAAGAAGAGCACAGACGGCAAGATATCTACCATGCAAAAGGACTGCCGGGAGGCCATTGCACAGATAAGCAGCATGCAGTATGACTTCAACGTAAGAGAGGAGGGCTATACCATCAGGAAGTACGGCATCGCCTTCTGGAACAAAAAATGCGAGATCATGGCAGATGACAATGACGCAGCTTCACACACATCATGATGATCACAAAGGTCCGGTCATCCTCCGGACAGCCAGGACCATGACCGATGACCGCAACACAGAGACTTCTGCCAGCATCTGGAAAAGATTATGCCTGCGGCCGCAGACAAGGATCCAGGAACCCAAGCCTATTGACGTAACCAAATAACGGCTCATGTCTAAATACTGGACAAAATTCGCATTGCAATTGTCAATTTAGGTTCTCTGCTCTCTTTAGTTGTGTGCAGAAACAAACTTATGACCAATTACCCAAATGTCGATGAAACTTAATTTTGGACAAATGTTACTGCTAAAAACATTATAAATAAACTATCACAAAATTTTAGACAAAAGTTATTAAAAAACTACAATACCATTGGCTTGTTGCACAGTCACTTTTCAATTTTTTCGATAGTGCATTGATGTTCTTTGGTTACTTTGCTGTAGTTAATACCGACAAGAATAATATTGGTGTACTTTTCAGCATAACGCTTAAAATACTCCTGTTTTTTTATCTGACTGACTGCACTCTCAGCTGATCCATTGTATTTAAATTCGATCAGGATTAAAGGACTGGATCTGATCCTAGGCTCGTAGACCAGATCAGTCCGACCTTTACCGGCCTGTCCCTCCCTGTGGCTGTCATACTTGCCGGCGGTGGACCATAGCAGACCGGTCATCACACAATAAGTAAGGGACTCCTCACTGTTGTAATCCAGCAGGGAAACTGCAGGGGAATTATGGATATCCTGGATCAGTTCAGCTGCCTTGCTCCCGTCCAGATCCACAGTAATGGCTTTCAGCAGAGACTCTGAACGTTCAATCGTTTCCATCCGGGGAAACCAGTCTTCACCGGAAACAATGCCTATCAGCGCATCCCTGATCTCCCGGTTGGGCACATAGGCAACACTGCCGTCCCGGCAGCCAAGATACCCAAGGCAGACGAGAAGTGAGAGCACATCATCCCTGCTGTTGATAGACACCATGTCATTCTGGAACTTTGAACTGTTGAAGGATACCTGAGCACCTTCAATCAGACTGAGGATATCAGTTTTTATCCCTTCATAATTAAGATTAATCAGACGGATAACCTCTTCATTGGAGGAAGTGCCGCTCCAGTAATTGGCACACTCATTTCTGTTGACAGCCTTGCTGACTGAGTTGGGATTGTAAATATCAACCTCCGTCAGGCGCCATTCCTTGGTTACGCTGTCCTGAACCGGCATTTTCAGCCTGTAGCCGTCATACCAGTCCCTTAAATCAGATCTGGAAACCGGGGAGTCGCTCTGTTCACATATATAGTCCACTTCTTCCCTGGTAAAGCCAAAATAGGGAGCAAAAGTCCCGGGAGTCAGCATATTGATCTCATCAAAGTTGTTAAGCGCCGACTGGGAATTATACTTTTTTATCGGGAGGATCCCAGTAAGATAAGCAAGGGAAAAACATTCCAGACAATCGGAGGATTTAAACAGGCCTTTCAGCAGATCTATGAACTTCTTCTGAAGCTTTTCATCATTGCGGTATTCCCGGTAGATCAGATCCCATTCATCCATGATCAGGACAAAAGTTAAGCCCATGGATTTATGAATGGCTGTCAGTACATCTGCCAGGCCCAAGTTGCCGGTGTTCTCCTTTTCCAGTATGGGCGCAAATTCGCTGTGCTCTTTAAATTCACTGATGATCAGATATTCCAGAAAATCAGCAACATCCGTTACATTGTCAGCCTTTGGTCCCTTCAAGTAAGCGAGATATTTGGTATCCACCGTATTCATATCAACATAGATAAGATCATACCGGTTAAGATACATTTTGTAATTTACTTTGCGTTTCTTATTTTCAATTAGTTTCTCGCCTTTAAACTTCGCTATCTTCTGCTTGGCAAAAACAGCTTTGCAGTCGTCTCCCTTTGAATAATAAGAAGCCAGCATCCTGGCCATTACGGTTTTGCCAAACCTGCGGGGTCTGGTAAAAGCAATCAGTTTGCCGTCTGAATCCAGCCGGTTGATGGTTTCACCAATGAAAGCGGTTTTATCTACATATGTTTTAGTGATCCGGTTGTTCACCAGCTCTGTGAAAGCATTGTTTCCCTTGGGATTTAAAAAAATGCCACTCATAGATGATCCATGGAAAAACAGGATGGAGAATGCAAAACTAACTGAAGGTCAGAAATTAGATGAACATGTCGCAATCACCGTTGAGACCGGAAAACCGCATGCACAGTGCCGGATCTTACGGTCACGCACCCTGACAGCCAAGGTCCAGTTCCGGGTTGGATGCCAGGCACACATTTCTCCGGCTTCTTGGAGACGCCGACCAAGGAGATACGGTTGCATCCCTGCTCAGACAAAAAACAAGGCGCCGGAAAAGCAGATCCCGGAGATCATGCCCTCCTGCGCCCGTCCTTCATACTGTGAGGTCCCCTGCCCCGCCCTCGTCTGACCGTCGGTAATAGGTGATAAAAATACCCAATAACCAGTACACATGTGACATTACTGGGCGTACATTATAAGGGATTAACCCATGGCCGCGCCCACCAGCCGACTGTGACAGTTAGCTGCGGATTCATTCTCAACCGCAAAGAGATCATACCCACCCGGTCAGACTACCAACAAACTCACAGCAGTTCTGTCAGCCAGTTCAGTTCCTGGATCAGTTCATCTGTCTCCCGGAGTTTCTTGGAAAAAGCATCCACCTGCTTCTGAATATCGGCCACAGCAACGGTGCTGTGCACCAGGATCTCGCTCTTGGAATACCTGGACACCTTCTCACTGGCCGAGTCCAGAAAATCCCGCAGGATCCTGATCCGCTGCTTCAGACAGTCCCGACGGGCTATCAGATCAGTGATGGTCTCCTCCCCCCTGCGGGTCTCATTGTTGGTGCGGTTGATCCTCCGGATCAGTTCCTCCAGACGGTTCAGGGCACCATCCAACTCAGTCATGAGTTCCTCGGGCTTTTCTGAAGGCTGCTCACCGTCCTGAACCTTGGCGTTGTTCTTCAGCCGGACGCTGAGCTCAGAAATTTTTTTCTGCAGATCTGCCCTTTCTGACAGAGCTGTGGCAAGTTTCATGTGTATCACCTCCCGGGAACATTACCAGTAATTTCTGCGGGATCCGTCCAGATGACTGTCTGCATGTCCGCACCAGGTGCCAAAATGCCCGGCTCATCTGTCTGCCCCTATGTATATATCATTCCAGATATACACGGGATCTGTCCCGGAGTCACCAGATTTATCACAGATCTGCAAGCACTGCGGCAAAAATAAGCCGCAGAGGCCCGGGCTTGAGCATGATCCTGATCCTGAACTTTAGTCCCCCGCAAAGATCACATACGGTCACCGGAGCTCAGGAAAGCCGCTCACGTCCATACCGCACCGCAAAACGCCAACGCCATCCCGGATCCCGCACCCAGCGGCCACGAAACAACAGTCTGCCTCCTGGCTCAGATACAACATACACAGATACAGATCCGGGACCGGAAAATGCTTCCAGCCCCATCGCCGCAAGAAGTTTCACCGCCGACCACTGTTGCTCCATCCCCGACCAGCCATGCCCGGGCTGATCGGCTGGAACACCAGTGTCGCAGGATCCAGGAGGCGCACCATCCAATACAACCCGGACAAAAGAAAACGCACCTCCAGAGGATTTTCATCCCGGGAGATGCGTTAGCAGTGCGTTGATGGACTGACAGCAGAGATATCAGCCGCGCAGAGAACTGTCAGCCACGGCTGATCACTGCGTCCTCAGAGCACCTTGGCAATGGCGCTGCACAGGGCATCGATGTTGCCGGTGGTGATGCCGGCCACGTTGATGCGGCCGGAGCCCACAATATAGACGCCAAACTCGCTCTTAAGACGTGCCACCTGCTCCTTGTTGAGACCGGAGAAGGAGAACATGCCGTTCTGGGAGTTGATGAAGGAGAAGTCCTGGTTGACACCCAGAGCCTGGAGCTTCTGCACCATCAGGCTGCGCATGGTCTTGATCCGCTGACGCATTGCGGCAACCTCATCTTCCCACTCAGCCCTGAGGGCAGGATCGGCAAGCACCGTCTGCACAATCTTGGCACCATGGGCAGGAGGATTGGAGTAGTTGGAGCGGACAGCGATCTTCAGCTGGCTGAACACCCGGTCGGACTCTTCCTTGTCGGCGCTGACCACAGTAATGGCACCCACACGCTCATTGTAGAGGCCGAAGTTCTTGGAGAAGGAACTGGACACCAGGAACTCACGGTGATGACGGGCGAAGATCCTCACGCCCTGGGCATCCTCATTCAGTCCGTTGCCCAGACCCTGGTAGGCAAAGTCAAAGAAAGGCAGCAGACCGGCGGAGGCGGTGAAGCGTGCCAGCTCTTCCCACTGCTCAGCGGTGGGATCAATGCCGGTGGGGTTGTGGCAGCAGCCGTGCAGCAGCACCACATCACCGGGCTTGGCCTGGCGCAGGGACTCCTTCATGCCCTCAAAATCAATGCCATGGGTGGCGGGGTTGTAGTAGCTGTACTGGGCAGTCTCAAAGCCGGCAGCGCCGAAGACCTTGAAATGGTTGACCCAGGTGGGATTGGAGATCCAGATCTTGCTGGCAATCTTCTGCTGGGCAAGGAAGTCGCCGCCGACACGGAGAGCGCCGGTGCCGCCGGGAGCCTGGGCAGTGCAGGCACGGCCCTCAGAGCAGATCTCAGAGTCCTTCCCGAAAACCAGTTCCCGCACCAGATTGCCGTACTCGGCAGTGCCGGGAATGCTCAGATAGCTCTTGGTCTTCTCGGAGTCGAGAATGATCTTCTCAGCCTTCTTGACACAGGAGAGCACCGGGGTCTCGCCCTGATCATTCTTGTACACACCCACACCCAGGTTGATCTTGTTGGGATTGGGATCATTGCGGAACTCCTCCGTCAGACCCAGAATGGGATCAGCGGGAGCAGCCTGAACTTTGTCAAAAAACATTGCTAACACCGTCACAAAAAAAACCGGGGTTATTATAGCATTTTGCCCCGGGATCCAAAAAAAATGTTATGCACCGGCCTTATGCCGGCAAAGGACGCATTGTCCTGGCAGAGCACGGCAAAGGACACCCTGCCCTGCCGGGATCACGCCTGGCCGATGCGGGAACTGTGCCAGATCACATCCAGTCCGGCGTTCCGGAGCCGGGCGGCGATCTCCTCCGTAGGCCGATCGTCATTGATCACAAACTGGGGAACCTCCTCATTGGGACGGGCATACCCTCCAGGCTGGGTGCAGGATCCGGCGCTGATGGAGTTGATCACCAGGGGGACGATCATGTCCCGGAAGGATGCGGACTCCCGGGTGGAAATGGAGATCTCCAGTTCCGGATCAAAGAGCCGGAAGGCGCACACATACTGCAGCAGTTCCCTCTCGGACACCGGGAAGGGGGGGCAGAAGCCACCCTCGGCCGGGCGCAGCCGGGGGAAGGAGAGACTCAGGCGGCTGCGCCAGTAATGGCGCCGCATATAGGCGATATGCCGGGCCAGCATCACGGCGTCAGTGCGGAACTCCGCCAGGCCCAGCAGGATCCCCATGCCGATCTTGTCCATGCCGGCCTCCCCCAGGCGCTCCGGGGTCTCCATGCGGTAGCGCATGTCCGTCTTCCTGCCCCCCAGGTGGTTTTCCCGGTAGGTGGGCTCATGGTAGGTCTCCTGGTAGACGCAGACACAGTCCACTCCCATTTCCCGGAGTTCCCGGTAATCCTGGGTGTCCAGGGGCTGCACCTCCATCATCAGATAGGCTGCATGGCGCTTGATCAGGGGGATGACCTCCCGGAAGTAGCGCATGCCGGACTGGCCGGACTCTCCGGTGACCACCAGAATAGTCTCATAGCCCAGTTTCCGGATGGCCAGGCACTCCTCCTCGGTTTCAGCCGGGGTGAGGATCCGCCTTTTGAAGTGGTTGTCAGCGGCAAAACCGCAGTAACGGCAGCGGTTGGAGCAGATGTTGCTGAGGTACAGAGGGATGTACATGTTCACCGTCTGACCGAAACGGATCCTGGTCAGGCGCTCCGCCTCCCCGGCAATCCGGGGCAGGAAGGGCACAGCGGCGGGGGACACCAGGGCGGCAAAGTCCCGGACAGTCCGGCGGGGACGGTCCAGGGCCGCCTGAACATCCTCAGGAGTGGCGGCGGCAATGATCTGCCCCCACTCGTCATAGTCCTCAGTTCTGATCTCGTCAAAAAAGCTCATGCTCCCGCCTCCTGATCCCGGAGAAAGTTTTCCACTGCGGAGGTGGCCGACGCCCGGGTGGAGGATCGTCCCAGCCCCGCCAGGTAAGCCCGGCGGCCTGCCCTGACGGCCTCAGCAAAGGCCAGGGCCATGGCCACGGGATCCCCGGCCACCGCCACGGCGGTGTTCACCAGCACCGCAGCGGCGCCCATCTCCATGGCGGCGGCGGCATGGGAGGGGGCGCCCAGCCCCGCATCCACCACCACCGGCACCGAGGCCTGCTCCAGAATGATGGCGATCATCTCCCGGGTGACCAGCCCCCGGTTGGTCCCGATGGGGGCAGCCAGAGGCATCACACAGCAACATCCAGCCTCCTCCAGGCGGCGGCACAGCACCGGATCCGCCTGGCAGTAGGGCATCACCTGGAAGCCGTCACGCACCAGAATCTCCGCCGCCTTCAGGGTCTCCACCGGATCCGGCAGAAGATAGCGGGGATCCGGATGCACCTCCAGCTTGATCAGATCTGTGCCCAGGGCCTCCCGGGCCAGAGAGGCGGCAAAGACCGCCTCCCGGGCGTCCCGGGCCCCGGCGGTATTGGGCAGCACCGCCGTTCCCAGTTCCCGGAGCACCGCCAGGGTGCTGTCACCGCCCCCGAGGCTAGTGCGGCGCACCGCCACGGTGATCAGTTCCGATCCGGAGATCCCCACCGCCTCCCGGAGCACTTCCGGGGAGGAGAACTTGCCGGTGCCCAGAAACAGGCGGGATTTGAAGCTCCGCCCGCCAAACGACAGCAGATCACTGCCCCCTGCCGCACCTTCCCTGCTGGTCATTGCCGTTTCCATGTCAGCCTCCCGCTACCATGCTGAAGATGTCCACCTCATCGCCCTCCGACAGTTCAAAGCTGTCAGCCTGCTCCCTGGGCACCAGACGCTGGTTCACACTGAATGCATAGCCAAAGGCCGTGCCGTCAGGGGACAGGATCCCCTGCTCCCGGAGGAGATCCCCCAGGGTCCGGGATCCGGTCTCATGCCTTTCACCGTTGAGAATTATGTTCATGCACCGCCTCCAGCAGTTTTCTTGTCATGGCCTCAGGATCATCCGCCTGGGTAATAAGGGTCACCACCGCCGCAGATCCGGCACCGGCATCCAGGACACCGCCCAGGGTGTCCTCCTTGATCCCCCCGATGGCCACGGTGGGCCAGTCCCGGAGCAGGCGGCAGTAATGTCCCAGGCGCTCCAGCCCCTGGGGTGAGGACTTCATTTTCTTGGTGCCCGTGGGGAAGATATGCCCCAGGGCAATATAGGAGGGTCTGAGGGGCAGCACCCGGGCGATCTCGTAATAGCCGTGGGTGGACACCCCCAGGTGCATCCCGGCACGGGAGATCCGCCCCAGATCGGCGGTGAGCAGATCCTCCTGGCCCAGATGCACACCCCAGGCGCCGCATTCCAGGGCCAGTTCCCAGTGATCATCCACATACACCCTGGCACCATGCTCCCGGCCCAGTGCTACGGCCTCCCGGATCTCCTCCCGGAGGGCGGGATGATCCGGATCCTTGATCCTAAGCTGGGCCGTGGCCACCCCCAGGGGAAGAAGCCGCCGGAGCCAGTCCGTGCTGTCCACCACCGGATACAGGCCCAGCCTCATGTCCTCCCGGGGAAAGGAGTACTCCGGCAGGGGCTCATCAAAGGAGCTGACGATGACCGGCAGGAACCGGGGATCATCCCGGTCAAAGCCCGAGGCCGGAGTGCCGGCCCCATGTCCCCAGGAGTAACCCAGGCTCACCGCCTTGCCAGCATACATCACCGCTGCGGTCACCGCATCCTCAAGGCAGTATTCCTCTGCCGCCAGGGCTGCCAGGGCTGATGACAGCAGGCATCCGGTGCCATGCTTGCAGGAACTGGCAATATAGCGGGACCGGAAAATGATCCGCTCCCCCTCCGGGGTGTACAGCACATCGTGAAGATGTTCACCGTCATGGGAGTGCCCCCCGGTGACCAGCACGGCGCGGACACCGGAGGTGCGGACATAGGCGGCCATGCAGTCAAGGCCCTCCAGAGTCTGCCCCATCTCCAGGGTGAAGGATCCGGGATCCTCCCCCCGGCACGCTGCCAGCCCACGGGCCAGGGCCACCAGCTCCGGCAGGTTGGGGGTCACCAGATCCAGGCTGCTGAACAGGGTCGACCGGAAAAGATCCTCATGGGTGATCCGACTCATGTCCTGCCCTGCAGAGGCGGTGAGCACCGGATCATAGATCAGGAAGGCGGGATCCGGTCCCTGCCGCAGCCTTTGGGCCAGACCGGACACCACCTCCAGACACTCCCGGGAGGGGATAACGCCGATCTTGACAGCCCCGGGAGTGCCCTCCGCCAGAAGGTGCTCTCCGGTTTCCGCCACAAAGTCCGCCGGGATCTCCAGGGTGCGCCGCACCCCGGAGGTGTTCTGGCAGGTGCAGGCGGTGATGACGCTGCAGCCGTGGACGCCGAAGTCGGCAAAGGTCTTAAGATCCCGCTCAATCCCCGCCCCGCCGCCGGAGTCCGAGGCGGCTATGGTCCACACGGCTCTCACAGGAGGCCCTCCCGGGCGGCCAGTTCCCGGATCTCCCGGCTGATGCGCACGGAGCAGAACTTGGGACCGCACATGGAGCAGAAGTTGAAGTCATGATCGCAGATCTTCTGCCCGGAGTTCTCCAAGAACATGCTCTTGGCCGTGTAGGGATCCATGGCCAGGGCAAACTGATCGTTCCACCTGAACTCGGCCCGGGCCTTGCTCATGGCGTTGTCCCGGATCGCGGCCAGGGGGTGATGCCGGGCCAGATCGGCGGCATGGGCGGCGATCTTGTAGGCCACCATGCCCTGGCGCACATCCTCCCGGCCGGGAAGCCCCAGATGCTCCTTGGGGGTCACATAGCACAGCATGGCACAGCCGTGCCAGCCGATGACCGAGGCTCCTGCGGCGGAGGTGAAATGATCATAGCCCGGGGCGATGTCGGTGATCACCGGCCCCAGGGTGTAGAAGGGGGCGCCGTGGCAGTCCTCAATCTCCTTCCGCATGTTCAGTTCAATGCCGTCCAGGGGCACATGGCCAGGACCCTCAATCATCACCTGGACGCCATGATCCCAGGCGGTCCGAGTCAGCTCACCCAGAACCTTCAGCTCTCCGAACTGGGCCTCGTCATTGGCGTCATGCACCGATCCCGGCCGCAGGCCGTCCCCCAGGGACAAGGCCACGTCATAGTCGGCGCAGATCTGGCAGATCTCCGGGAAATGCTCATACAGGAAGTTCTCCTGCCGGTGGGTCATGCACCACTTGGCCACCGCTGCCCCGCCCCGGGAGACAATACCCGTCAGGCGCCGGGCAGCCAGGGGGATCAGGCGCCGGAGCAGGCCGGCATGGATGGTGAAATAGTCCACCCCCTGCTCCGCCTGCTCCACCAGCACCTCCCGGAACAGCTCCCAGGACAGATCCTCCGGCACCCCGCCGGCCCGATCCAGGGTCTCATAGATCGGCACGGTGCCCACGGGCACCGGGGAATTGCGGATGATGGCCTCCCGGGTCTCGGCAATCCGGCGACCGGTGCTGAGATCCATCACCGTGTCAGCGCCCCAGCGCACCGCCCAGACCATCTTCTCGATCTCCTCCTCCACCGAGGAGCCCATGGAGGAGCTGCCGATGTTGGCATTGACCTTCACCAGGAAGCGGGAGCCGATGATCATGGGCTCCAGCTCCGGATGGTTGATGTTGGCGGGAATGATGGCCCGGCCTGATGCCACCTCCTGCCGGATCTGTTCCCCGGTGTAGGCCCCCTGCTCCCGGGGATCAGTCTTCTGGGACTCCCGGACGGCCACAAACTCCATTTCCGGGGTGACAATGCCCTTCCGGGCCAGGGCCAGCTGAGTGACGGCCTCACCCTTCCGGGCACGGCGGACGGTGCGGGAGGGGGTGCGGATGAAGTGATCCGGATGGCCGGGGATCTCCCGGCTCTCCAGGGGCAGCCGGCGGATCCAGCCGCTGCGGATCCCCGGGGCGCCAACATGCAGATCAAGGGTGGCGGCGGGATCGCCGAAGACACCGGAGGTGTCATAAACCACTACCGGGGGATTGGGGGCCTTCAGGTTGATCTGACGGAAGGGAACCCGGGCGCCGCCGGGACTGTCAAGATAGATGCGCTCTGATCCGGGAAAGCATTCGGCCTTCATGCCCGCAATGCTCTCCAGGGCACGGCGGCGGGCCTCCCCGGCTGCCGGGGGGATGGTGTCTTCCTGCATGGGACTCTTCCTCTGAATGAAAAAACGGGGAGCCCCAGGCAGTCTTGTTCCCTTCGATGGTACTAACCAACAGGTTCACGGATCCCGGTTTCCCGGTCTCAGCACAAAGGCGCTCCGACAAGTATGCTGACAGCACCTCCCCCAGGGAGGATCATGATCCCCGCTCCCATGGCGCCCATGGGGAAACGCAGATCCGGCAGGACCGCTGTCAGTGCCTGCCATGGATGGATTGTAGCACTTTTTGCCCCGGCCGTGACACACCGACCAGAGACGGAAAAGCCCGCACAGCGGCGGGCCTGAAAAAGATGGAAATGCCTTGGGTCAGCAGTGGATCAGCATCGCCAGGACCACAAAGATCTGGGGCGAGAGGATCCTCAGGAACATGGTGAAGGGATACACGGTGGCATAGCCCAGGGATGAAGCCTCAGGACTGCTGTACAGGGCATTGGAATAGGCCAGGGCGGGAGGATCCGTGCAGGCACCGGAGATGGCACCGCACATGCTCAGGTAGTTGATCTTGAGCACTGCCATGGCCACCAGGGCTGCCACCAGCAGGGGGATGAAGGTGATGATCACGCCGTACAGCAGCCACCACAGTCCCTGGACGGAAGCCACGGAGGAGAAGAAGGTCTGACCTGCCTTGAGACCCACACAGGCCAGGAACAGCACAATGCCCACCTCCTTGATGGCCATATTGGCCGAGCGGGGCATAAACCAGTGCACCCGGCCGAAGGTCAGGGAACTGCCGAAACGGGAAAGGAGAATGGCCATAACCAGGGGGCCGCCGGCGATGCCCAGTTTCAGGGCAGCAGGGATGCCGGGAACCGGAATGGCAATGGATCCCAGGATAATACCCAGAACAATGCCCAGAAACAGAGGCAGGGGATAAACCTGCTGCAGTTTCTGCCGGGAATCGCCCAGGACCCGGGAAACCCTTTCCACAGATTCCCGGAGACCCACCACATTCAGGGTGTCGCCAAACTGAAGCATCAGGTGATCATTGGGCACCAGTTCCACGTCGGTACGGGTGAAGCGGGAAATGACCACATCATACTTGCTGTCAAGCTCCAGTTCACCCAGCCTCTTGCCCATGACACTGCTCTGGGTGACCACCACCCGGTAACTGATCATGTCGGTGCCCTTGGTGGACATGGAGACATCCACCTTCTCACCCAGATCCGCAGCCACATTGTCCAGAACCTCGGGCTTGCCCACCAGATGCAGGATATCGCCGGTACGGACCTGATCATCCTCATGTGGGACCATCAGGCTCTCGCCCCGCTTCATGCGGGAGCAGGTGATGTCGGAAGTGTCCATCCGGGGAAGCTCACGCACCAGCTTGCCGTCGAAGTGAGTGTTGGTGATCTTGACGTTGACGGAGACAATGCCCCGCTTCACGGCTTTCTTGGCATCCTCAAACTCCTTTCCTGCCCGGTTCACGTCCACCAGGAAGATCTTCTTCATGAGGATCAGGGTCAGGAAAATGCCCAGGATGCCGAAGGGATAGGCCACAGCGTAGCCCTCGCCCAGGGCGGCAGTTGACTGCACCAGCCGTGCGGTCAGGGCCACAGGATCGGTCTGATCCACACCTTCCAGGGCATCCGGCCGGAGCATCAGGCTCTTGACAGCGTCAGGGGCAGTGTTGGCCACACTGTTGAGCATTTCATTGGCTGCGCCCAGGGCCGGGGTGTTGGTCACCGCCCCGGAGTAGATCCCCAGCACCTCGGGAAGAGTGGCGTCAGTCAGCTCAAACACACCGAAGGTGGCCAGGAAACCGCCCACCACCACTATCAAGGCCACGGATACCAGCTTGAGACCCGAGGATCGCAGGGAGGCGAAGAAACTGGGTCCCACCGAGTTGCCGATGGCATAAACAAAAAGGATAAGTCCGAACTCCTGGAGATAGTGCCGGGCACTTTCCACCTGGGGATCATTCAGAATGTCCAGTCCCATCTTGCCAACCAGGTGGGAGATGATGATGCCGCCGAAAAGAACACCGCCGATGCCCAGTGTCAGGCCCTTGATGTTGATCTTGCCGAGAATTATGCCAAACACACTGACGGCCGCCACCAGCAGCGTCAGTTGGGCAATCCAGTTCAAAGACATAAGAGATCCCCGTGAGAATCATGAAACAAAAAAAACGGGATCTCCCGGATCACCCCGGGGGATCGTGACTTCGGTCTAAATTTTAACAGAAAAAGGGGGCAGACACCAAACCGCGGGGGGATCCGGCCGACCGGTGAGGTGTCATGTCAGAGGCGGGATCTCACCAGCGGTTGCCGGCGGCGTCCCGGAAGATGATATTGTCGCTGCTGTATTCAGAACTGCCGATGCGGTTGCCGGCGGAGTCCCGGTAGGTCACCGTGGAGCCGCTGATCTCGCCGTAGCCGGTGACATTGCCGGAACGGTTGCGGAAGGTGATCTTGTTGCCGCTGACCTCAGCGGTGCCGGTGACATTGCCGGCGCTGTCCCGGAAGGTGGTGCGGCTGCCGCTCTTCTCCGCGGTGCCGGTGACATTCCCTGCCCGGTCCCGGAAGGTGGTGCGGCTGCCGCTGGAGGTGGCAGAGCCCACGGAATTGCCGCTGGAGTCACGCATGGTGACCGTGCCAGCGAAAACATCGGCGGACATCAGGGCGGCGGCCAAAACCAGAACGCCGCACAGAAAGGACTTCAAGGACTTCATAGACTAATCTCCTGAACAAACCCGGCGGGGCGCCATGCCCCGTCCCCCGGAGGTCTCCTCCGGACTTCCCAGACACCGTAAGGCGCCCTTGCAGGATCACATTCTAATCGGGATCCCCCGCCCTGTCACGTTTCCCGGATCCCGGCGCACCATCCTCACCTAAGCCGGTAAAGCACCGGCAGGCGCACTCTGAAAGGCACCGGGGATCCCTGGGAGATCCGGGGAGCAAAGGTGAACCGGGCGGCATAGGCGGCGGCAGAACTGTCCAGTTCCCCGTGACCGGAGGAGGACTCCAGGGCAACGCCGGACACATGCCCCCGGGGACCCACCTGGAGGATCAGGGTCACCCTGCCCTCATGACCGAACCTCCGGGCCCGGGGAGGATATTCCAGCCGGGGCCGGGAGAGGATCCGCACCGCGGTGAGATCCAAGACCCCGGTGCTGCCTGGAGATCCAGTACCCGGAGCACCATCACCGGATGCGCCAGTCTGGGAGCCGCCCGATCCGGCGGGTTCCCCGCCTCCCGAGGAGGCACTGCGCCGGGAGGCGGAGTTTCCGCCGGGTCCTCCCAGCGCCATGCCGGAGCCTGCTGCCGGACGCCGGGGGGCAGACCGTTCCTTAGACTCCGGGGGAGCCGGCACGTGACGGGAGCCGGATCTGACAGCCGGGGAGGAAACAGGAGCGTTGCTCCGGGAAGGAGGAGGAACCGTAGCACTGTTCCGAGAAGACTGTGAGGCCGGCACTGCGTTCCGGGACGACGGGGTTCCGTCCGCCTTCCCGCTACGGCTACGGAGAGTGGAACTGGGCTCCGGAAGTGCGGTACGGCTTGCAGGTGGGCTGGGCTCCGCCCCCTCATCCCCGGTGCCATGCTCCGCTACTGGAAGGCGGGCCGCTCCGGAAGCAGATGGGGTGATCCCAGAAGGTGGCAAGACAGTAGCAGGTGCAGAGCCGGGATCGTTGGACACCGTCGTCTCCGGATGCTCCGGAGAGGCCTCTCCTGGATCGGGATTGGACGCAGCAACAAAGACGGACGCAGAGGCTGAGGAGGGCGCAGAGTCCAAGGCTGAGACAGTTCCGGAGGCAGGCACGGCCGGGATGCTTCCCGGCTCCGGAGATCCGGAGGCACTCCCCGGCACCGGTGAGGTTTTCCCGGATCCCATGGACACAGAGAAGGATCCACCTGCCAGGGTGAAGGCCAGCGGTGCATCCCCCGCCGTCCCCCGGGTACTCCCGGCTCTGGCGCCGATCACCGCATCAGATGCTTCGGACACCGGCTGTCCGGCAGGCAGCAGCAGAGCCCCGGCCAGCAGCAGATGCAGCAGGACGGTGAGCACAAGGTACAGAAGGCGCAGACTGGGGGAAAGGTACATGGACAGCAGCAGGTGGAAAGGAGCCGGATCCCCGGAAAACCGGATGAGGACAGCGTTCTCCGTTTAGGATCCCCGGAAGTCTTGCCCGGAGCGCCGCCTGCAGGGGTGGCTTAAGCCGCCGGGACTGGAGCATTATACCATCACCCGGAAGGCGGGCATGGCAGGATCGCTGGCCGGATCCGGCAGATCCCGGTGCGCCGGATCATCATTTTTTTCCGCACAGATCATACCCTTTCCATGTGCCGTTTTTTCAGAAATCAGGTCCTGTTATATAATGACTCTGTTTTTCTGAACCGGTCCGGCACGGCGCCTCAGACCGCGGATGCAGGAAAAGCAGATCTGCCGCCCGGAGGAAATCCTCATCGCGGGGGGTGTGTTTTTTTTTCTGCGGCCGGGTGTCTGTCCGGTGTATTCACCTCAAAAAGAGCAGATTTTATGACATTAGTAATTTCACGGAATTTTGCCACGTCGTTCTGTCAAAATTTCCTGGGAAATGCTCCGACTTGGTACAAACTGCTGATAGTGCTGTTTCTGATATCCAATCCCATAGTATTTTCCATCAGTCCCTTTGTCGCCGGATGGATGCTCATTCTAGAGTTCATATTCACCCTGGCCATGTCCCTGACATGCTATCCCCTGCAGCCCGGAGGCCTTCTGGCCCTGGAGGCTGTGGCCGTGGGCATGACCACCCCCGGTCATGTGTTCCACGAGATCAGCGAGAACATGGAGGTGCTGCTGCTGCTCATGTTCATGGTGGCCGGCATCCACTTTGTCCGGGATCTGCTGCTCTATGTCTTCTCCAAGGTGATCATCGGCGTCAGATCCAAGCTCCTGTGCTCACTGATCTTCTGCATATCCGGCGCCTTCCTGTCGGCCTTCCTGGACGCCCTGACCGTGCTGGCAGTGTTCATAGCCATCTGCTCCGGCTTCTACCGCATCTACCACAAGGTCATCTCCCAGACAGACACCAACAGCCCCGACGACTCGGAGGTGTATGAGCCCAGCCGCGCTGATCTCAACCGGTTCCGCGCCTATCTCAGATCCATCCTGATGCATGCCGCCGTGGGCACCGCTCTGGGCGGCGTGTGCACCATCGTGGGCGAGCCCCAGAACCTGATCATTGGCGCCAAGGCCGGCTGGCACTTCGGCGAGTTCTTCATGCGCATGATGCCCGTGTCCATCCCCTGCCTGCTCATCGGCATCTGCACCTGCCTGGTCACCGAGAAGTTCAAACTCTTCGGCTATGGCACCGACATGCCTGACGCCGTGCGCCAGCACCTGAAGAAGATCGTGGATGAGCAGAATGCCAAGCTCAAGGACGGAGACATTGCCAAACTGGTGGTCCAGGCACTGTGCTGCCTGTGGCTGATCGTAGGCCTGGCCTGGCACCTGGCTGCAGTGGGCATCATCGGCCTGACTGTCATCATCCTGTCCACCTCCTTCTGCGGCGTCATCTCCGAAAGCAAGATCGGCAAGGCCTTCACCGAGTCCCTGCCCTTCTGCGCCCTGCTGTGCGTGTTCTTCTCCATCATCGGCGTCATCGCCGATCAGAAACTGTTCGCCCCCATCATCGACTGGGTGTTCAGCTTCCAGGACGCCAATGTCAGGACCGCCATGCTCTTCGGCGCCAACGGTCTGCTGTCCTCAGTCAGCGACAATGTGTTTGTGGGATCCCTCTACATCAACGAGACCTACACTGCCCTGACCAACAATCTCATCGACCGGGATCACTTTGACATGCTGGCCATCGCCATCAACGCCGGCACCAATCTGCCGTCAGTGGCCACCCCCAACGGCCAAGCTGCCTTCCTGTTCCTGCTGACCTCCGGTCTGGCCCCCCTGATCCGGCTCTCCTATACCAGGATGATGTGGATGGCCCTGCCCTACACCATCATGCTCTGCATTGTCAGCGCTGTCTGCGTGGTGTGGCTGGTGCCGGACGCCACCGACTGGCTGTACTCCCAGGGTTGGATCACCCATCATGCGGCAGCCGCCGCAGGATCGGTCCACTGATCCCGGCACAGCACCCCGGGGAATTCTCTGACTGACATCCCCGCCATACGGCCCGCAGCCATCTGCGGGCTCTTTTTTTTGGATGCTATCTGCCCCGAGATCCGGATCCGGCTCCGGCCTCCGATCTTCCCCGGTGGAAAATGCTGACCGACCCTTCAATTTCCGGCGAAGGAACAGTGCGCCGGATCAGCCCCATGATACAATTGCCCCGGTGCCGGAGCGTACTCACTCACAGCAGTACAGGATCTGAAGCCAGATCTTCATCAGCCGATCCCGGGAGCGCGGGAGCGGGAGCAGAGCCGGAACCTGAAAGCGAGCCGGACTCCCGGATCTGCCCTGAACAGGATGCATCTCCGGATCCCCGGCCGGCAGACGCCCCATGCCCGAGAAGTGAGGAGCAATGAGCACAATAACCGCATTCATCAGAAACTTTCTGGAAAACCTTCTGAACACCCGGCTTTACTGGCTGTGCGTGATCCTAATATCCCTGGGCTTTGAGTTCTGCGGCTACTGGTTCCAGTACGTAATGGATCTGAAGCCCTGCGAGATGTGCGTCTATGAGCGGGCCGGCTTTGCAGCTATCCTCATCATCGGCCTGGTGGTGATCATCAAGCCCCTGTACCTGAAATACCTGGGGATCCCCGCCTGGATCTGGGCCGCCGTGATGAGTCTGCAGATCTCCCAGGAGCATGTGGAGGCGGAAACCAACATCTTTGCCCAGTGCAACGCCACCATCAGCGCCGGGCGCTTCTGGTTCCCCCTGGATCAGTGGATCCCCTCCTTCTTCAATCCCACCGGCACCTGCGGTGACATTCCCTGGTCCCTGGCCGGTTTCTCCATGCCCTGGTGGGTCCGGGCCATCTTCATTGGCTACCTGACCGCCATAGCCGTTTCCCTGGCGATCCACTTCTTTTTCTTCCTAAAGAAGAGAAGATCCTGAGGACTTTCCCGGCATTCACCATGCCGACTGCCGGATCTTCCGGATCTACTGACTGAAGTTACTGAAAAGAGCAGAAAAATGAACAAAATGACCGCCCTGCTGTCAGCCTTTGCCCTGACAGCATTCACCGCCGCAGGAGCCTTTGAACTGCCGCCGTACTATGAGGAAGTGCCCACCAAGGCCCCCAGCACAAAGCTTTTTGTCAACAAGGAGACCTCCGCATTCATTGCGGTGTCCATCCTCAAAAACGAGAACCATGATGATGCCCAGGTGGCCATGAAGAAGATCCTGAAGGATCTCCACTGTGATTCCCCGGTCAAGGGGGACAAGGTGATCTCCTCAGCGGAGACCTGCGTGATCAATGCGGTAATTGTGGATCTGGGCATTATCGCCACCGGCGACAAACTGGCGGTGTTCCAGACCAACAGCCATGTCAGCGATCAGGAGTTTCAGATCTTCCTAAAGAACTTCATGCCGGACATGTCCGCCATCCAGCAGGAAGGCACCAGTGAACCGCAGCCTGCCCCGGACGCTGCCGGAAAGTAAGATAGCAAAGAAATAACAGAAGAACGGCGCAGGATCGTTCAGGAGTCCAGCCCTGCAGCCTTAAGATCAATGCCCCCGTCCAGACGGGGGCTTTGCTTTCTGAAAGCGCACCCAGGATCCAGGACACAGGATGAAGCAGATACCCTGAACTTGCACTGACAGCAGTCCACCTTCAGGGATCATCCCTAAGCTTATGACAATTGGGATCGGTTAGACGTAAATCGCCTGGTATTTGTCTCCCAGCAGTTCCAGGATTTGCTGGGCCTCCGGGCTGACATGATAAACAAGCCGCTCACCGCTTTCCAAATTGACTGTAATGACCGGGCTAAATATCTGGAACACAAACCTCATGGATATTCTGTCGGTGAGCTTCCCGACCTGGTTTTTCAATTTGACCTTTCGTTCCTTCATGGCATGACACAGTTTCCAGTCCAGGGCACTGAACACGGCAAGACCCAGAGACATGAGCATAAACAGGGTCTGAACACGTTCGCTTTGCGAGACGAACACCGGATCCGCACGGAAATCCGGAAACTTCAGGAACCTGAAGCCCCGCTCCACATTGTCATGTGACTGGCACAGACTCAGGAGTTCCTGGGGTTGCCACTCCCGCTGCAGATCATTGGTGGCCACAATGAAAAAACTGCGTTTCTTTGTAGCGTTGCTTTGCACCAGAAGCCAAATCTGCTGAACGCCGCAGTCCTCAACCTTGTAGATTTTTCCCTGGTTTACATCGTCAATGGGCTCAAGTTCGTCATCCCGGTGGTCTTCAATAAACTTCTTGGTGCTTTTTGACTTGCAGGGTGCCACTCTGGTGATGAACCTTATCCCGGTCTCCTCCATACTGACGATGTTCTCTTCGGAATACAGCGCCGGATCTCCGGAAAGATAAGCATAACCGTCACCGCTCTGCTTCCGGAAGTTCTTAAAGACTTGCTCCATCCGGCCAGAGGCTTTCCTGTCACCGGATGTACCGTTCTCCAGCTCCATAAACAGCGGAATACCGGTGGCCTTGTCGATCACCATCTGCTCCATGATTTGATCCAGCTCAGGATCAGCATCAAGCTTGGATCCGCAGATGACACTGATCTTATGGGGCTCAAAGCAATACACATCCGTCTCCCCTTCTTCCTGGCAGCCGTCATCCGTGGATTTCTGTCCACTGCCCTGGTAGTGGAAACTGATGCTGTCGACGCCCACACTTTCAGCCTTGCAGCCAAGATCCTGCAGGATATCTGACGAGATCTGGGAAAGCAGCGGTGTCAGCCCATAGTTGTAGAGATCACCCATCGTCCGGTCTATGACGTCATCGTTAAGCCAGGCACTTTGGAACTCTATTCCCAGCATCGCCGCCACATCCTTGGCCTCAAAGAAGTTATGAGCCATATGGAGGGGGCGGGTGGTATCCCCCAGGACATTCAGGATCATCAGCGCCACGACCTGACCATGAGTAAGATGTCCTGAAGTGCTGCTTGCCTGGGGCAACCGGGAATCGATTTTCTCAATGATGCCGGCTTCCTGAATATAGGCTCCTACTAATCCCAGATGCCCCAGGCTGTAAGGTGTCAGCAGTTCCTTTGTCAGCATAGGCAACATCCCTCAATGGCTGAACTCCCGTGTTATCGGAAGGCAGTAAATGTACCACAGACAGAAAGTCTAAACAGCGGTGGCTGCTCAGGAGAACCAGCAAAGACCAGTTCACAGCAAAGCCGTAAACAGAAAAAGGGCAACAAAAAACTTGCAGATTACAGGGAAAAGCAGAAAGGATAGTGAAGTGGCATTCCCAACGGGAGTCGAACCCGTGTCTACACCTTGAGAGGGTGTCGTCCTAGGCCTCTAGACGATGGGAATTCATGAACTTGAGGTCTCTCAACACTTGCTATTATAGACCATCTGCGATCTGAAGCAACATCTTTTGCAAATAATTTATCACATCTGGGTTCGTCCGCACAGTTTTCAAACAAACAGATGAAATAACCGTCTTTCAGCCCCCGATCAGATGAAATCCCGGAGTTCCGTAAGGCCACAAACTGATACCGGCGTTTGCCAATGTTGCCGCCGATCTCCCGGGGTGCCCCAGCCCCGGATTCCGATCCCCAGCCACAACTCCCGCCAGAAAGCCAGATAGGAAGCCCGGAACAGCCCCACTGCCCCGAAAGCCACGACAGTCACCCTGCCCCCCTGATCAGTGCATCCTGGGAGCCCACCCTCTGACGGTAGGGTGCCCCCTCTCCAAATATGGTCGGGCTGTTTCACCTTCCCGGCTGCATGATGGTGAACATGCACTTATTCCGAAAGGATCATGACTGCAGCCAGGGGAAACGCCCTGCTGCAACCTATTCCCCGCAGTGGCCTATTCACACCGCAAACAGCTGAACTTCCCCGCAACAGACAGGTTAATGGGCTTATGTGAGTGAGATGCCTGCCGTACTGGACGCTCCCACAGTTCCGGCTCAGGATGCCCCGCAGCATCGGCTCAGGATGCTCCGCCGGCTCCCCAGGCCCCTTCCGGATCATCAATCCGGATCATCAAAAAAAACAGCCCCGGGTCAGATCTCAGGGATCCACCCCAGGGCCAGTGCCTGCTCCGGAAGAGGATCAGGCCAATGTCACCCTGAACAGGCTCTGGAAGTTGGCCGAAGTGGCGTCGCAGATCTCCTCAAAAGTGGTGTTCCGCACAGCAGCCACAGCCCGTGCAACCTTCTCCACATAGGCCGGCTGGTTGGGCTTGCCCCGGAAGGGCACCGGAGCCAGATAGGGACTGTCAGTCTCCACCAGCAGGCGATCCAGGGGCAGGAAAGCAGCCAGTTCCCGGATGTTCTCCGCCCGTCCGAAGGTGACGATGCCGGACACGGAGATGTGAAAGCCCCGATCCAGGACCTTCCGGGCATGATCAATCCCGTCAGCATAGCAGTGGAACACTCCCCGGAGACGGCGGGCAGGATCGCACTCCTCCAACACCGCCCAGGTGTCCTCTGGCGCCTCCCGGGAATGGATGATCAGGGGCAGATCCAGTTCAAGGGCCAGCTCCAGCTGACGGGCGAAGATCTCCTGCTGCTGGCGGCGGCTGTGCTCCTCATAGTGGTAGTCCAGCCCGATCTCCCCCACGGCCACAATCTTCTTCCGGGCAGCATACTCCCGGAACAGCCCCTCATCCCATTCGGTGTCGATGTTCAGGGGATGCACCCCCACGGAGGCGAACACATTCCCCAGATCCTCAATCTTCCCGTACATGCCGGGGAAGGAAGGCAGATCAGTGCACACACACAGCATATGGGTCACACCGGCCTGGGCGGCGCTGGCAAGCACATCCTTTAAGGCCAGCTCCTTCCCGCCAAAACTGAGATCACCCAAATGGCAGTGGGAATCCACCAGAAACATGTCATTCTCCCCTTATCAGCATGTTGAAAAAGTCGGCCAGCTCCAGGTATGCCTGGGTGTTGACCATGCTCCGCTCCCGGCGCACCATGTCCTGCAGACGGAGGATCCCCCGATCCAGGCACCCGACGGAAATATGCTCAAAGAAATCCATCATCTGAGGCGAGCGGATCACCAGGTTCCACTTCAGGGATCCAGTGGTGCGGAACCGCAGCACATCCATGAGCATGTGAACGATCCAGTCCGCCACATCACCCACGCACAGCCGGTAGGTCTTCTTTTTGGTCACCTTGTCGTTCTCCTGGGCCGCCGTGCGCTCCGCCTCAGCGGTCTGGATCTTCACGGAGATCTCCGTGATGAGATCCAAGAGCTGCATCAGACGGTCAGGCTCGCGCATGATCTGGGCCACAGCCAGGGTCATATTCCCGAACAGTTCACCGTAACCGTCCCGGAAGAACCTGACGGTCTCCACGGGGGAGCGGTGGTTGATCTGATAGACCGCCTCGGTAAGATCCGCATTGGTACCAGAAAGGTTCTCATAAATCCAGCTCCTGACGGCGGCAAACTCGGGATTCGGGATCCGGAAGGGGACACAGCGGCTGATGATGGTGGGCAGGAGCATCTCGGTGTGATCCGAGGTCAGGACAAACAGCGTCCTGCCCTGGGGCTCTTCCAGGGCCTTCAGCAGCGCATTGGCCGCCTCCAGGGTCATCATCTCCGCATTCTCGATGATCACCGCCTTGCCCCATCCCAGTTTGGGGGTGGAGACTATGGCGGCGGTAACCTCCCGGACAGCGTCGATGCCTATCCGGGAACGGGGCGGCACCGCCACACTGTACAGATCCGGATGATTTCCCGACAGCGTTAGGTTGCAGGAATGGCACTTGCCGCAGTAGCCAGACACCGAGGCGTCCTCACACAGGAACAGCCGGCCCAGCTCCAGGGCAATCTCCTTCTTGCCAAGGCCGTCACCTCCGTGGAGCAGCAGCGCCTGGGGAGGCCGGGGACCCATGTAGATCTCCCGGAGACGGAACCAGGAATCCTTCACCCACGGGAACATAGATATTCTTCCACCCTGTCAGCCACCGCCCCGGTCACCTGCTCCAGGGGAGCGGAGGCGTCAATCACCGCAATGGAGCTGTCACCTGCCGCCTCGGCAAGGTAGACTTCCCGGATCCTGCGGTAAAAATCCAGTTTTTCCAGTTCAAACCGGTCCCGGCCCCGGCCCCGGCTGTCCACCCGGCCAAGACCGGCCTCGGGATCAATGTCCAGAAGCAGGGTGAGATCCGGCCGGAAGTCCCCCAGCACCGCCCGGCGGATGCTGCGGATCACCTCCAGATCCATGCCCCGGCCGCCGCCCTGGTAGGCCATGGAAGACAGATCATGGCGATCCCCCAGAACATAGGCGCCCCGCTCCAGGGACGGGCGGATCACTGTCTGCACCAGCTGGACCCGGGAGGCATACATCATCAGGAGCTCAGCCTCGGGTACCACCTGCTCGCTGGGATCCAGGAGAATGCTGCGGAGCTTCTCCGCCAGGGTGGTGCCCCCGGGCTCCCTGGTGCGGACAATGTCCTCCACCCCGCGGCTCCGGAGCATGTTCTCCAGAAAACTGATGCAGGTGCTCTTACCGGATCCCTCAAGGCCCTCAAACACGATAAAACAGCCTGGTTTCATAAGATTTTTTCCTAAAGAATTCACTGATCTGCACTTGGTGCTCAGCGCTTTTTGCGGCCGCCGCCCCGGGTGGCTGATCGGTGGCGGCTGCCGGAAGAAGAGGCCCGGTGGGTTCCCCGGCGGCTCCCGGCGGCATGTGTCCTGGGAGAGGCTGACGCACTCCGGAGGGAAGATCCTTTCCCGGCGGCCGAAACTGCCCCGCCGTCAGGCAGAGCATCCGGAGCATTCTCCGCACCAGTGTCCCCGCTGGCCTCCGGAACTCCGGCAGGATCCGGCGCAGAGGCGGCGGCGGGGTTCCCCTCCGCCGCAGATGAGGCATTGGCGGCACGCTGCTTCTTCCGCTCCCGGAGCACCTTAAGATAAGATGCCACGGCGCGGTTGTGCTCCGCCAGGGTGGTGCTGAAGGTGTGGCCGCCGTTGCCGTCGGCAACAAAATACAGATAATCCACCTTCTCCGGATGAAGCACAGCCTGAATGGACTTCCGGGAGGCCACGGCAATGGGGGTGGGCGGCAGCCCGGCGATCACATACGTGTTGTAGGGGTTCACATCATCCAGATCCCGGCGGTGGATCTTGCCGTCGTAGCGATCCTTCACCCCGTAGATGGTGGTGGGATCCGACTGGAGTTTCATGTTCTGCCTGAGCCGGTTGATAAACACCGCAGCCACGGTGGCATGCTCCCCGGCCCCGGAAGTCTCCTTCTCCACAATGGAGGCCAGG
The DNA here is from genome assembly GCA_902782145.1 of uncultured Aeromonadales bacterium. GTDB lineage: Bacteria > Pseudomonadota > Gammaproteobacteria > Enterobacterales > Succinivibrionaceae > UBA2804. Next base: position 23,085 of record CACZLZ010000020.1, on the reverse strand, counting down.
ATCAGGGCCTCATAGGCATCCTTCAGGGGAAGATCCGGATCCCGGTGGTCCCATTCAGTCTTCAGATAAGACTCAAGATCCCCGTAGGAGCGACGGAGTATGCTGCTGGCAGTGTCACCGGCGGTGAACCGGTAGGAGTCAGGAAACAGCAGACCCTCAGGATCCTTTGAGTTCAGGGTGAAGAAGTCCGGGATCTTGTCCGGCTCCAGATCCATTTTGATGTTGCTGTCAGCGGCCATGCGGCTGAGGATCTGCTCATACCGGGTGCCTTCCACCACGGGGAAATAATAGGCCAGCTCCTTTCCGCTGCAGAGGATCTCAAAGGCATCCTGGATGCGGACGGCCTTCTCCAGGGAATAGGTCCCGGCCTTCAGGGAGGAATACTCAGGATGGAGCCGGAACCAGAGCCGGTAAAAGAAACGATCCTCCGGATCCCCGTTCAGTTCATCCATCACCCCCAGGGGTGTGGCTCCGGGGGCCACACGGAAAACCCCGCTGCCGGCCCGAACCGGTGCGGAACTGATGGCCTCCAGTTTGCCGGTGACATAAAAATATCCGCCAGCTGCGGTCCCGCACACCACCAGGAACAGAATGAAAAGATATTTGAGGAATGAAAGCATTGGACCGCACCGCAACTACTGCGCCTCATTTTACCGGAAATGGCCGGAAAACTCCCCTGGGGCAGCGAAAAAGTGTCCTTCCGCCGGAAGGACCTCACAGATCACCGGAAACCAGCCCCAGGTGAAAACGGAGAGGACCACCCGGCGTACCGGGCATTCCATGCACAGGAAACCGCGGACAGTCAGCACCCGGGAAGAAGCGCGGCACCCGGGGGAATCCGAATAGACTGAGGTTGAGATCAGAACAGTTCCCAGTTCGCCCCCGGGGCGGTGTTCTCCTGCTCCTCTCCCTGGAGCCCTCCAGACTCTTCACTCCCGGAGCCCGCATTTCCAGGAGTTTCTTCCCCTGCCCGAGAGCTCTCATTCCCGTCAGATCCGTCCTCTGATCCCGAAAATGCAATTCCATTGACCGGGACACCAGTCACAGGCACATCAGCCCCATCAACCACCGCACGGGATCCAGGAATTCCGCTCCCGGATGCTGCCTCATCAGCCACGGACGCCGAGCCTTCACCCTCATCAGCCACGGACACCGAGCTCTCACCCTCAGATGCAGGCTCCTCCGGACACTCAGGGGTTTCAGTCCCAGGAATAACATCAGCCCTGTCAGCCGTTCCGGGGGCCGCACTCCCTGAGATCTCCTCTCCGGCTGCGGGTTCATATCCCACAACTTCCGGCTCGTATCTCCCGGCCTCGGGCTCAGTTTCCCCAGTTTCCGGCTCAGTTTCCCCGCCCCAGGCATCCGCAGCCACGGAAGACAGGAATGGCAGCTCGGGCTCCTGCTCACCGGACTCCACCGGATCTTCTTCAGGGAACAGATCAGCCTGAAGTCCTCCGTCATCCTCCGTCTCCGGGCTGTCCGGGAAGAGGGAAAACATCTGAAGCTGCTGATCCGGCTCAGATCTGCCTCCTCCGGTCCCGGCAGCCGATCCCCGGGACTTCCTGCCTTTACGCGCCGGGGATCTGTGTCCAGTGCCAGGATCCGCAGGCCCGATATCAACGTCAGATGGCATTGCACCAGAGTCATCACCGCCTGGGGCACTGCAGACATCCTCACTTTCAGCAACTGTGGAGCAGGCATCCGCCCTTACACGGCCCCTTTCCCCGGATCCGGACGGGGACTTATGGTGAAGATCCGGCTCCTGCCCTAAACCTGACTTAGGCTCCGGCTCTGACTCAAGCTCCAACTCTGACCCAGACTGAGGCACTGACTCAGACTCAGGCTCCAACTCTGATACAGACTGAGGCTCAGGCTCTGCCCCGGGATCAGGAGTTTCCCAAGGCTCTGTTCCAGGCTCCGTCACAGAAGGTGATGAGGGTACCCGGTCACCGCCCGCCGGATCAGATCCGGCAGTTGCCTCTGTAACTGCTGCTGTTTTCCCGGGTTCCGTTGTGAGCTTGGTACCAGCCTCTCCGGGGAACGTTTCCTGATCAGCGTCACCCTCAGCCGGCGCTCCTCCCGAAGCGACAGTCCCCTGATCCTTCAGAGCACTTTCCGGAAATCCAGAACTGAACCTGGTGCCGGGTCCACCACCGGACACAAAATCCCCTGTGTGCACAAAGCCCGGGATCCGGCAGCCAATCAGCCCCCGATCCCCAAGCCAGGCTCCCAGATCATCCACGGTGGCAAAAAGCCCTTCCTTTTCCCGGTGCTCTGCCAGAAGGGCAAGCACCAGGGAGCTGTAGCTCATACCTGTGTACCGGCCGGTGGTTAGCACCGCACCGCAGCCCTGGCGGGGGCTGGGACGGATCATGGTGATCCCCGGGGTGCCGCCCCGGCGGATCACGCTCAGTAGCAGATATCGGCTCCAGGGAACAGCAGCCTCCGGGAGAAAGCTGAAGTCCTCAACCAAATCCAGGGCCAGAAATCCTCCCCGGTCCCGCACCCGATCCCCGGCAAGGGCACAGATCCCGGGGATCATCTCCTCAGTGATCCCCGTCGATCCCCAGGGCACCAGACTCCGATCATCCTTCATGGCAAAGTCCGGCAGCAGCACCGCCGCCATCTCGGCATGGGATCGGTAGGCGATACCAAGTCCGGCGCAGCAGTCAGCCAGTTCTCCCAGCAGCAGGCTTTTCCGGGAGGCAAAAGACTCCCGGATCGTCATCTCCTTCGCCCCGGCATCCTGGATCAGGGGACCGATCTCCCGGCTGCGGAAGCAGAACTCGCCCCGGAACATGTGCAGCAGGATCCCCGTCAGGCTCCGGGGATCCCCCAGATGGTTGCGCTCCAGAAACTCCGGGCACGCGGACAGGCAGTGGGAATAAACCATGCCGGAAAACAGAGGCTTTCCGCCGCACCAGAAGGAGAGCAACTGCCGCAATGATGCATAGTCCTCATCCGTGATGTCATAGACTGCCCCGTGGACAATGCCCCGGCTGCCATAGCGGAACAGCTCCAGGCTCCGGGCCAGGAGCATCTGCACTGCCGCCTCATTCCTGAGGCTGGCAAACCTCTTCCCCAGTTCCTCTTTGCTCACATACCCCAGCTGCTCAGCAAACTGCTCTGCCGCAACCTGGCGGTTCAGATCCGGAGTCTTCCGCACATAGCCCCGGACCTGCTCATACTGGCAGCCGTACTTCTGCAGCGCCCCCTGGAGCAGCCAGGGATCGGTTATGACCGTGCCCCGGAGAAGATCCTCCAGATCATGGAAGATATCGGTGTACTCCAGGTAGTCCTGGGGGGCGGCACTGATATAATCCCGGATCCCCTCCAGGATCTCCGGCTCCACATGCAGATGATCCGGGTGCATGTAAGATCCCGGACCGCACAGGATCCCCACCCGCTCAATCACCGGCTCAAACCGGCTCTTCAGCTCCGGATCCAGCTCTAGCTCCGCGCACATGTCCCCAAGGCAGTCCCCGAAGCGCTTCTTGTCCTGGGGGTTCCGGATCTTGTAGCCCAGGGGGAAGATCTGCCGGAGAATAAAGGCACAGGCGTCAGGTCCCGTGATCCGGCCCCGGGTGTAGTACTCGCCGCAGCGGCCCCGGTGGTGCCGGCGGAACCACAGGTAAAACAGATCCTCCGCCAGTTTCGGCTCCAGGCTGAACCGCCGGGCGGCCTCATCGGTCAGGGCCGGAATATCCCGGGGATCGGCCATCCGGGGGTAAAAGTCCCGGATCTCCCGGGCGATGCTTTCCAGGAGCACCGGATCCGGCGCCCCGGATCCCGGCCGGCGCACCACCAGGACATCCAGTTCCCGGCAGTAGAAAAAGGGGATCACCTCCGGCATCTTCTTCCGGGAAAGCCGGCAGATCTCCCTGAAAAAGCCGGCAAAGTCCCCGCAAAGACGGTGGAGCTCATCAAAGCCCACCAGAAAATGGCCCCCATGGATCACATGGAGGAACAGCACCGGATCAGCTCGGAGAAACTGCCAGGCCTCCCAGAACCGGACGGCATACTGGATGAGCACGGAACGGACTTTGTCCGGAGGGGATCCCAGCTGCCGGGCGGTCTCCTCAGCCGTCCCGCACACCATTTTGAGCTTCACAATCTGCTCCAGATCATCCGCCCGGGGTCCCAGAAGCCGCCGTACACCGTCCATGACGGCCCGTTCAGCATGCAGACATTCGTCAATCCAGGCCATGAAGGACAGGAACAGCAGCCTCATCTGCTCTCCTCCGCCCTCCCTGGTAACCCGGAGAAACAGCGCCGGCAGATCTGCCATCCGGTCCCGGGAACGCGCCAGCCCGGCCAGTTCCCGGCTGCCCCCCAGATCCCTGTGCAGCACTGCCAGGGGAAGCAGAGGGCGCCGGCTGATCCCCCAGGGGATGATCTTGTCCGCCTCCTTCAGCATCAATGCGATCTCAGAGGCGGTGAGGTGATCCCTGAGACCAGCCGCCACGGCGGCAGCAGCCTCCGGAGCCTCAAGGAGCTCAAGGCAGAGTTTCCGATCTCCCAGGATCTCGACGGCCTCCCGGATCTTCTGGCAGATCCCCTCCTCCCCGGATCCCGGCTCCCCCGGGGCCAGTTCCCCGTCTTCGCTCATAAGGAAGGCCCGGAGCCTTTCCCGGAGCCGGGCGGCCTGATCTGCCGGCAATGAGGAAACCAGCCCGGAGGGCAGGCTCTGCCCGGCCTGGCACCGGCGCTCCCGCTCGGCAAAGTCCTTCAGCTGGGCCATGATCTGACGCACGGAGTCCGGCCCCAGGGAGGGGAGCTCATGGAGGCTGAAATAGTCCATCCGCAGCAGCTGGCCCACGGTGCGCACCCCGGAGCGGAGCAGGCCGTTCCGGGGCCGGTTGGACAGTGCCAGCACGGCTATGGGGAGATCCTGGTAATCAGCGGCGTTAAGCTGGTGCACATAGGCAAAATCCAGTCCGCTGCCGCCGCCCGGCTCCCCGGTGCCGCTCTGGTTATCTTCCTCTACCCTCAAGGCCTCCTCCCCTCAACGCATCCATTCCCCAAAAGTCCGACTGCGGGACGTTCCGGTTTCCGCCGGATCATGTCTGCCGTCCCATAACAACAAAGGACGGCACCATGGCCGTCCTCAGGCTGCCGATCCCCCAGGGAGATCAGACGGGATCAGTCCCTGTACTTGCGGAAAAGCACTGATCCGTTGGTGCCGCCGAAGCCGAAGGAATTGGACAGACCGTATTCCACATCAGCCTTGCGGGCCCCGTTCTGGCACAGATCCATGTCCGCGCACTCAGGATCCACATTCTCAATGTTGATAGTGGGAGGCACCATGCCGTCATGAATGCACATCACCGTGAAGATGGCCTCCACAGCACCGGCGGCACCCAGCAGGTGACCGGTCATGGACTTGGTGGAATTCACCATCACCTTGGAGGCCTGATCACCGAACACAGACTTCACCGCCCGGATCTCAGCCAGATCACCCAGATGGGTGGAGGTGCCGTGGGCGTTGATGTACTGGACCTGATCAGGGGTGATCCCCGCATCTTTGATGGCATTGCGCATGGACAGAGCCGCACCGGCACCGTCCTCAGGAGGTGCAGTCATGTGGTGGGCGTCAGAGCTCATGCCAAAGCCTGCCATCTCAGCATAAATCTTGGCACCCCGGGCCTTGGCGTGCTCCAGCTCTTCCAGCACCAGAATGCCGGCGCCGTCACCCAGGACAAAGCCGTCCCGATCCTGATCCCAGGGGCGGCTGGCCCGGGCGGGATCATCATTCCTGGTGGACAGGGCCTTCAGGGCGCAGAAGCCGCCGATCCCCATGGGCACCGAGGCCTTCTCAGCGCCGCCGCACACCATGACGTCAGCGTCACCGTTCTGGATCATCCGTGCGCCCAGGCCGATGGCATGGGTGCCGGTGGAGCAGGCGGTGGCACAGGCGATGCTGGGACCCCGGAGGTTGTTCAGAATGGACACATGACCCGCTGCCATGTTCACAATGGATGCGGGAATGAAGAAGGGGGAGATCTTCCGGGGGCCGCCCTTGAAGAAGGAGTCATGGTTGACACCAATGGTCCCCAGGCCTCCGATGCCGGAGCCGATGGACGTGCCGTACCGCTCCGCCTCCTCGCCCACGGGATGAAGGCCCGCATCATCCATGGCCTGGGCGGCGGCGGCGATGGCATACTGGATGAAGAGATCCATCTTCCGGGCATCCTTGTTGCCGATGCCGTATTTTGACGGATCAAAGCCCTTCACCAGACCTGCAATCCTGCTGGTGAACTCGGAGGCGTCAAAGTCGGTTATCGGGACAATGCCGCTGACACCAGCCAGAATGTTCTTCCATGATTCCTCAAGATCCAGGCCCACCGGACAAAGAATGCCAATGCCGGTAACCACTACTCTGCGCTTGGACAAAGTACCCTCCGTAAGTTCATACTTTCTAAACAAACAGAGCGACCCTCGGCCGCTCTGTGGATCAAACAAGTTTTTAGAGTAGCCGGATAAGATTACTTCTTGTGGCTGTTGATGTAATCTACAGCTGCCTTGACAGTGGTGATCTTCTCAGCGTCCTCATCGGGAATGTCGATACCGAACTCTTCCTCAAGGCGCATGATAAGCTCAACAGCGTCCAGGGAATCAGCGCCCAGATCATCAATGAAGGAAGAATCAATGGTGACTTCCTCCTTGTTACGATCCAGCTGCTCTGCCACAATGGACTTTACTTGTTCAACGATATCGCTCATGTTCAGTTCCTTAAATACAGCACTATTGCTAAAAAAACCTGTCAAAACGGGTCAAACAGTTTTTTGACAATTATATATGGACAGGTCGGTCTTTTATAGATCTTTTTCCAAAATGTTGGTCAGACGTCACGCACACTGGCCTTTGATCTGGGCGGCAGAAGATGCCGGGATCAGTCCATGTACATGCCGCCGTTGACGTTGATGGTCTCGCCGGTGATGTAGCCGGCACCCTCCCCCGCCAGGAAAACCACGGCGGCAGCAATGTCAGCCGGATCTCCCAGCCTGCCGGCGGGAACCGAGGACAGAATACCGTTCCTGACATCCTCGGAAAGGGCATCGGTCATGTCCGTGGCAATGAAGCCAGGAGCCACCGCGTTCACAGTGATCCCCCGGGAGGCAACCTCCCTGGCCAGGGAACGGGTGAAGCCGATGATCCCGGCCTTGGCAGCGCAGTAGTTGGCCTGACCGGCATTGCCCATCTTGCCCACCACAGAACTGACGGAGATGATCCGGCCCCACTTCTTCTTCATCATAGTCCGGATCACCGCCTTGGACATCCGGAACACCGAGGTGAGGTTGGTGGCGATGATGTCATCCCACTCCTCCTCCTTCATGCGCATGAAGAGATTGTCCCGGGTGATGCCGGCATTGTTCACCAGGATATCCACATCCCCCACGGAAGCCTTCAGATCTGCCATCAGGGCATCCACTGAGGCCTGATCAGCCACATTCAGCACTTTGCCCATGCCCCGGTCCCCCAGGTAGGCGGAAATGGCCTCAGCGCCCTTCTCGGACGTGGCCGTGCCCACCACCCTGGCGCCCTGGGCAGCCAGAGCCTCAGCCACCGCCCTGCCGATACCCCGGCTGGCGCCGGTCACCAGTGCAACCTTGCCTGACAGATCCATGTGCTCCTCCGTTTCCTGTTACTCGTCAACGCCGATAAGTTCCTGCACCGTGGCGGGAGTGTTGACGCTCACGCCCTCAATGCGCTTGTCAATGCGCTTCACAGCGCCGGTGAGAACCTTGCCCGGACCCATCTCCAGCTGGCTCTCCACCCCGGCATCAGCCATGGCCACCACAATGTCGGTCCAGCGCACCGGGCAGTAAAGCTGCCGCACCAGGGCATCCTTGATCTTGGCAGGATCCTCCTCGCACTTCACGTCCACATTGTTGAACACCGGGATCACCGGGGAGGCGATCTCCACGTCCTCCAGCACCTGGGCCAGCTTCTCGGAGGCGGGCTTCATCAGAATACAGTGGGAAGGCACGGACACGGAAAGGGGAACTATTTTCTTGGCGCCCCGCTCCTTCAGGATCACTGAGGCCCGGTCCACCGCCTCCCGGTGACCGGCGATGACCACCTGGCCGATGGCGTTGTAATTCACCGGCGACACCACCTGATCCCCGGCGGCCTGGGCACAGCCCTCAGCCACAGTGTCATTGTCCAGGCCCAGCACGGCGGCCATGGCGCCCACGCCTGAGGGCACGGCCTCCTGCATCAACTTGCCCCGGGTCTCCACCAGGCGCAATGCATCCTGGAAGCTCATGGCCCCGGAGCACACCAGAGCGGAATACTCGCCCAGGGAATGGCCGGCCATGTATGAGGGCATCTGGCCGTTAAGGTAAGTCCACACCCGCCACACGGCAAAGGAGGCGGTAAGCAGGGCAGGCTGGGTGCGGCTGGTCATGGCCAGCTCCTCCTCGGGGCCCTGGTTGATAAGCTTGTCCATGTCGTAGCCCAGGACATCGCTGGCCTCCTGGTAGATGTCAGCCACCAGGGGGTAGGCGTTGTAAAGATCGGCAAGCATTCCCACGCTCTGGGAACCCTGTCCGGGGAACACCACAGAAAAACATGACATAGTAAAATCTCCTTTCTGAGAGGAGCCGCGTCCCCTAAGCCAAGGCGGGGAGCAGTGCGGCTCCGGAAAAACTGTCGGTTCAGGATCCCGGAACAGGATCGTTTATCCTCCGGGATCCGGGAAAGACGCCGGGCTCAGCCGTAAGGACCAGCCCCGGCAGATCATCAGTAGCGCATGAGCACCGAACCCCAGGTGAAGCCGCCGCCAAAGGCCTCCAGGAGGATCAACTGTCCCCGCTGGATGCGACCGGAGCGCACGCCCTCGTCCAGGGCCAGGGCCACAGAGGCGGCCGAGGTGTTGCCCTGGCGATCCAGGGTGACGATCACCCGATCCATGCCCAGACCCAGCCGATCGGCGGTGGCCTTGATGATCCTGAGGTTGGCCTGGTGGGGCACCAGCCAGTCAAGTTCACCCTTATCCATGCCCGCCAGCTCAAAGGTGTCAGTCACCAGGCGGCTGAGGGTGTTGACGGCAACCTTGAAGACCTCGTTGCCCTTCATATAGAGGAAGCGGTTCTCCTGGGCGGGATCCTGGGTGCTCACATAGGGAAGAGTCAGCAGCTGGCTGTAACTGCCATCGGAATGAAGGTGAGACAGGATAAGGCCCTGCTCCTCGGAGGCGCCCATGACGGCGGCACCGGCGCCGTCGCCGAACAAAACAATGGTGGTGCGGTCAGTCTGATCGCAGGCGGCGGTAATGATGTCAGCGCCCACCACCAGTACCTTCCGGCAGGCGCCGCTGCGAATGTACTGGTTGGCGATGTCCATGACATAGACAAAGCCGGAACAGGCCGCGGAGATATCCATGGCCGGCACATTGCGGCACCCCAGGGCATGCTGCACCAGGGTGGCAGTGGAGGGGAAGGCATAGGCGGAGGTGGAGGTACCCACCAGGATGAGATCAATCTCCGAGGCGTCAGTGCCGGCGCTCTCCAGGGCCCGGCGGGAGGCCTCGGTAGCCATGAAAGCCACAGTGTCCCCGGGACCGGCCACCCGGCGCTCCTTGATCCCGGTGCGCTTGGTGATCCACTCGTCAGAGGTGTCCACCATCCTCTCGAGATCGGCATTGGTTCTCACGTTTGCCGGAAGATAGCTTCCGGTGCCCAAAACTCTACTGTACATCCTGATGCCCGTTGTCCTTCAACAAATCCAACCAATCCCGGGGAGGAACCTCCCGCACCGCCTCGGCAGCCCGGATGACAGACTGTGCCACGGCCCGGACCCCGGCTGCGCCGTGGCTTTTGATCACCGCACCCTGGAGACCCAGCAGGGCGGCGCCGTTGTAGCTGTCAGGAAGCAGATCCCTCATCCGGCGGCGCACAAAAAGACCCAGGGGAAGCCGCAGCAGCCTCCACATCCCGGTCATGCCGTCCTCGGCCTTCTTCCTGATAAGCCTCACCAGCCCCTCAGACGCCTTGAGGGCTATGTTGCCGGCAAACCCGTCACATACAATGACGTCGGCAGAGCTGTTGAAAAGGCAGTCGCCCTCAATATACCCGATAAAATTTATGAATTCCACTTTCTGAAGCATCTCGTTGGCTTTTTTGATGCATTCACTGCCTTTGGTCTGCTCCACCCCCACATTGAGCAGTGCCACCCGGGGAGGGGCCGGCGTTCTCATCACGGAGCGGAACTCCAGGGCCCCCAGAAGGGCAAACTGGAACAGATTCTCCGGAGTGCAGGAGACATTGGCCCCCAGATCCAGGACCAGGGAGCGCCCCGCATTCCCGGAGGCGTTGGGCAGGAAGGCCGCCAGGGCCGGCCGGGACACCCCGGGAAGCCGGCGGACGGTGTGGCAGGACAGGGCCAGCAGCGCTGCGGTGCTGCCGGCGCTGACGCAGCTGCCGGCACAGCCGGAGCTCACCAGCTCCAATGCGTCCCGCATGGAGGAGCCCCGGCCCCGGCGCAGTGCCTCAGCGGCGGTGCATCCGGAAGGCAGGGATGATGTGGAGGGAATGAATGAGAAGCGGTCATGGTGATCCAGACCGTGCTGGGAAAGCAGGGGGAGACAGGCTTCAGGAACGCCGGTGGCGGAAATTTTGAAGCCCTCAGAAAGCAACAGTGCCTGCTTGGCAGCAGGCACAGTGACAGCCGGTCCGTGATCACCGCCCATGAGATCCAGGGCGACCACCGGGGGGCTGTTCCGGGAGATCACTTTGATCTTGGATCCGGAGGTTATTCAGCAGGAGTCACGCTGGTGTCAGTGGTCTTCTTGTCGATAACCTTCTTGCCCCTGTAGTAGCCGTCTGCGGTGACGCAGTGGCGCAGATGGACCTCATTGGAGGTCGGATCCACTGACAGCGCCGGTGCGCTCAGGGCATCATGGGAACGACGCATATCGCGCCGGGAACGGGATTTGTGATTCTGTTGAACGGCCATTGCCTTCTCCTGATTAGTTGTTGTTAATTAACTGTTGCTGCTGTTTCCGTTTCTTATCATTTCGCCGAGAGCAGCGAAAGGATTGTGACGCTCCTCCGGCTCCGGCCCGCCGTCCGCCTCCTGATCCTGCAGGAGATCCGCGGCAGGACAGTCCTGCAGGGGATGCCTGGCAACAATCGGCAGCGACAGAATAAGTTCGTCCTCAATTATATCACAGAGGAGAATTTCGCCCAAACCGTTAAGTTCGGCCACGTCAAACTGATCCTCCAGACCCAGGCGGACTACCTCTTCGGGATCCACCGCATAGCGGAACTCCGCACTGAGGGTCACAGTCATGGGCTCCAGGCAGCGCTGGCACCTCATCACCGCCGGCACGGATGCCCTGCCCGCAAACACATCCAGACCGGTGGCGTCCCGGTAAAAGGACACCTGGACCTCAATGTCACCTGCAAGCTCATCCACCATGGAGGACAGGCGGGGAAAGTCCCCAAGCTCCACCACACCCCGGCAGTCAAGTTTCCGGGCGGCAGCATTGCGGGGATCAATTGTGATCGGGATCTTAACTTTCTGCATGGCAGGCGCCATATTAGCACAAATAAACCAATAATCAACAGCCGCCGGGAACCGGGAACTGAGTGCCCTCCAGGCACCGTTTTCCCAGGAGCCGGGGCTTACCAGGACACCGGTCCCCCGGATCCGGGAGATCTCACGCCGCCGGATCAGGGCACCAGGAACATCATCCGGCCCGCCGGGCGGCCAGGGGCATGATGCAGTCCTCCGCCAGCAGGCGCTCTGCCAGGGAGACCACCGAATCCTCCAGGAACACAGGAGACTCCCGGCGGAGGATCGCCGGGGAATGAGCACCGGTGGTCACCCCGGCGGCATCCACCCGGGCATTGGTTGCCATGCGCAGATCCAGACTTGAATCCCCCACCATGAGGATCTCGGATCTTTCAAGGCCGAAATGGCTGAGCACCAGCTCCAGCATTCCCGGATCCGGCTTGGAGGGTGCCTGATCGCCGCACACGGAAAAGTCCACCAGTTCCCGGGTGCCCTCAAAGGCAAAGAAGCGCTCCAGACCCCGGCGGGACTTGCCCGTGGCAATGGCCAGGGCGCATCCCCGCTCCCGGAGCCGCCCCAGGGCCTCCCGGATCCCGGGGAACAAGGGACTGGGCTCGGTGTCCTCCCGGTGGGCGTTAAGCTTCCGGTACATATCAGTGATCCGGTCATTCTCCTCTTCGGAGCACATGGGAAACAGCCTGCCCACCGCCTGGCGCAGGGTGATGCCGATGATGTCCAGCACCGCCTCCCTGGAGGGCACCGGGGCACCGCACTCCTTTGCCGCCTGGCACATGGACCAGACAATGGACGGCACTGAATCCACCAGGGTGCCGTCCACGTCAAAAACCACCACCCGGTATCCCCTGTTCACACTCACTCCTGACTCCTTCCCGAAGTTCTCCCGGAGGGATCCGGATCAGTTCAGATCCGGCCTTCCCTCCACTGATTTTCTGCGGTTGCCCGCGGCCCCTGCACAGCACTGCCACGGCACTGTCCCGGCGGCTTCATGATCCGCCCGGGGGCGTTCTACACGCCGCCCTCATGCCCCGCGACGCAGCGCAGTTCTCACTGACCGTCAGCGCCGCTCCCTGATCGTCTTTCCAGCCGGCTGATCACCGCCTCCAGTTCCCCGTCCAGGGGAGCCTCCGCCGTGATCTCACCGCTGCCCGCAGGATCCTGGAAAGTTATGCTGCGGGCATGGAGAAACATTCTGTCCGGACAGCATCCCCCCAGCAGCTGATCCTGCTCCCGGCGGCCGTACTTGGCATCCGCCACAATGGGATGGGAGGCAAAGGCGCAGTGCACCCGGATCTGATGGGTCCTGCCGGTCCGGGGGGATGCCTCCACCAGGGTGCAGTCCCCAAACTCCCGGAGGATCCTGAAATCGGTCCAGGAGGGCTTCCCCTGGGGGCTGGTCACCACCACCCTCTCGCCGGATCTGAGTTCGTTCCGCAGAAGTGGCTCCTTCACCGCCGTCAGGGACCGGGGCCACCGGCCGTGCACCAGGGCCCAGTAATGCTTGTGCACCGTCTTCAGCCTGAGCTGCTCATGGAGGCTGCGCAGGGCGCTGCGCTTCTTGGCAATCATCAGGCAACCTGAGGTCTCCCGATCCAGACGGTGGGCCAGCTCCAGGTACCGGAGATCCTGCCGTCCGCTGCGCAGGGCCTCGATCACGCCGTAGTCCACGCCGCTGCCGCCGTGGACGGCAATGCCTGCCGGCTTGTTCACCACCAGCATCTCAGGGGACTCATAAATCACCGCTCCGCACAGGCGGCGCACCACATCCAGCTCCCGGGAGGGGGTAACCACCGGAGCCGTCTCCACCCTGACAGGGGGAATGCGGATCTCGTCGCCCTCAGCCAGACGGCGCTCCGGACCAACCCTTCCGCCGTTGATCCTGACCTCGCCCTTTCGGAGAATGCGGTACACCAGGCTCCGGGGGACGCCCCGCAGCTGCCCCAGAAGATAGTTGTCCACCCTCTGCCCTGCCCGGTCAGCACCGATGACTTCCTTCCGCACCGGATATTCAACCAGCGGCATGACAGTCTCCGGAGATCATTGACAGAGGCATGCAGTAAAAGTCCGGGGAGGGAAACAGATGCGGTGCACAGGCAGCAAAACGCCTCCCCGCGCCCCCGTTATTCCCCGCCTTCATTTTATTCCTCGTCCTCTTCATCATCTTCGTCTTCATCTTCATCCCAATCGGGGTACTGGCTGATCTTGCCCTTGGAGGTGAGCAGCTTGCACTCGATCCCCTCCGGCAGGGACACGTTGCCCTGCATAATGGTAATGGAAAAGTACCAGTCATCCCCGAAGTCGAAATGAAGGAAGAACTTCTTGGGAAGGAAGCCCAGGCTCTCAAGGGTGATGCCGCAGTCCTCCATGCGCAGTCTCTCGCTGTGCCTGCTCGTGCCCAGGATGAACTCATACAGATGGGCGGTGTCGTCAAAATCAAACAGATCAAGGATATATCCGCACAGATCATCAAAGGTGCAACTGGTGCTGAGGGCAACAGTGCGGTACACCTCCCTTGCCCTCCTGTTGGGGGCAAACTTGACCTTAAGCACACCCATGTATCATTTCCTCCTGAGTAACAAAGCCATGACAGCCCCGGCCGGGACTGTTCCTTCCATGGATCCCCCGGTCCGGATCCGCAGTGAAGCCTCCCCTCATCCGGCACCCGAACGGTGCGGCAGGACCGGAGGGCACTACGTTGCCGGATCCCGGATCGGCGCGGAATTATAGCATGCACAGGCCGTTTCCCAATGCCGGAAGGTCAGGGGACACTGCCCTGACCGGGCGGCATTTTTCAGATACCCACCAGCGGAAGTCAGATGCGCTTCCTGGATAATCTCCCATGCACTCTACCATTGCCCTCCGCCACTCCATGGCGCAATCTGTCCTGCCCGCCACTCCGCAGCACTGCACCCGACTACACTCCGCCTTCACCGTCATCTTCCAGTTTCCATATCCCCGGGATCCGGTAAGACACCGCAAAGAACTATGTCTGATACGGGAAACAGAAACCCTGTGACACAGCAGGTGTTTTCCGGGGAGTTTCTTTGGAGTCCGCCCATGCAGGGGGTATCTTCAGCCAGTGAGGCTGTCAGCGGATCCGGTAAGTAGCCACCCCTAACATTCCGCACTGCATCGAGACAGCCGGCGGCAGGATCCTGAAGACAATCCCGGAGGAAAGCATGTCAGACTGCGTGAACAAAGTGTTTCTGGACGGCACAGCTGAGACCGTGCCGGAGAGTTTCGACGACTACTGTCTGGAATGTTTAATCTCTCTTAGTTTCTTCCTGATCACGGAGGAGGAGTGCACCGGCCCGGCCGGCGACTGCCAGATAATAAAGGAGCGCCACAGGGTTGTGGCTGAAGGTGATCTGGCTTATCAGGCGATGGAACAGATCCGGCAGGGAACCCGCGTCTACATCGAAGGAAGCCTTCACAGCACAGTATGCCCCGGCGAAGGGTACGCAGGTACCGGGCCCGGGCAGATGATATCCTGGATCCAGGCAAACAGCATCCAAATAACCGACGAAATCTCCGCAGACATCAATGAACAAAACACTTACGGGGAGAAAGGTATAGCTTTCAGCAAAGATGACTTCTACAGGGACCTGTTCTTCGGAGCCCGTGAACTACCCGAAGACACGGATGACGAATATGAGCATTCCACCTGGGATGACAGCGACAGGGAGCCGGATCCCTGCTCCGCCTATATGCGCGATCTTTTCCTTGAGTCCCTGGGCACCGGCGGCACCCTGCTGACCGATCTTGAGCGGGGATGATCCGCCGTTTCCCGCCCTGCCCGGGCGGCATAAAACACGGGAGCAAAATTGTTCACCTGCGTCGTCTGGATCACAGTCAGCCGGCTCCCGCTATTCGCAACCGCCGTCACATTGTGCGATAATGACTGCGGCCTCAGGCTGTCCGGCGATAATCCCCGCATTCTGATCATGACAGACAGAAACAGTTTCCTCCGAATGGAGCGCTCCGGGTCCGGGACAGCAGACTGAGGTACAACGGACAGCAGATGCGGGCCCGCTAAAAGGCGCGCTACTCGATGCCCCGGCGCTGAAAGCCCCGGGGATCACCTGAAACAGGCGGCTCTGCCGCCCCCCGTCATAAGACTGTCCGCACAGGGTGTGCCGTAACGGCCCAGCAGGTTACAAGGCACCGGCTCTGTCCGCCGGCACATGTTACACATAATAGAAGCCCCCACCGGAAGAACCGGACCGGTTTAGCGGTCATCTGATGACCCGGCTCCCGGATCTGTGTGCGCTATTCCTTCCGGAAACGGCCTGAAAACCGAGTTTGTTAATGAAAAGAATGTTGATCAACGCAGCTCAGAATGAGGAGATGCGTGTTGCCCTTGTGGACGGGCAGAAACTGTATGATCTCGATCTTGAGGGTCCCGGTCATGAACAGAAGAAAGCCAATATCTACAAGGGCGTCATAACCAGGGTTGAGCCAAGCCTGGAAGCCGCCTTTGTGGACTACGGCGTGGGCCGCCACGGCTTCCTCCCCCTGAAGGAGATCTCCAAGGAGTACTTCAAGGACGGCCATCCCTACTCCTCCCGCACTGAGTTGGCCGACGCACTGCCCGAGGGCACCGAGGTCATCGTTCAGATCGAAAAGGAAGAGCGGGGTCTCAAGGGCGCAGCCCTGACAACATTCATCAGCCTGGCCGGCAGCTTCCTGGTGCTCATGCCCAACAATCCCCGGGCCGGCGGCATCTCCCGCCGCATCGAAGGTGATGAGCGGGATGAGATGAAGGAGGCCCTGAGCAGCATCCAGATCCCCAAGGGCATGGGAGTGATCATCCGCACCGCCGGCGTGGGCAAGTCCGCCGAGGAACTGGAATGGGATCTCAATGTGCTCACAAGACTGTGGGACTTCATCAAGCAGGCTGCCGTTGACAAGCCCGCCCCCTTCCTGATCTACCAGGAGAGCAATGTGATCCTCCGGGCCGTGCGGGACTACCTGCGCCCGGACATCGGCGAGATCATCATTGACAACAAGGAGATCTACGAGAAGACCCTGAAGCACATCAGCAACGTCCGTCCCGAGTTCGCCGGCAAGGTGAAGCTCTACACTGACGAGGTGCCCCTCTTCACCCACTTCCAGATTGAAAACCAGATCGAGTCCGCCTTCCAGCGGAAGGTCCGCCTCCCCTCCGGCGGCGAGATCGTCATTGATCCCACTGAGGCTCTGACCTCCATCGACATCAACTCGGCCAAGGCCACCAAAGGCGGCGACATTGAAGAAACCGCCCTGCAGACCAACCTGGAGGCCGCCGACGAAATCGCCCGCCAGCTGAGGCTCCGGGATCTGGGCGGTCTGTTTGTCATTGACTTCATCGACATGACCCCCGCCAAGAACCAGCGGGAGGTGGAGAACCGCATGCGGGAGGCTGTCCAGTCAGACCGCGCCCGGATCCAGATCGCCAAGATCTCCCGCTTCGGCCTGCTGGAGCTCTCCCGGCAGCGCATCCGCCCCTCCATCAACGACACCAGCACCCATGTGTGCCCACGCTGCCAGGGCCAGGGCTTTATCCGGGATGTGGCCTCCCTGTCCCTGTCCATCCTCCACCTGATTGAGGAAGAGGCCCTGAAGAGCAACACCGAGCAGGTGCATGCCCAGGTGCCGGTGAAGGTGGGCGCCTACCTGCTCAATGAGAAGAAGGACGCCGTGTCTACCATTGAGAAGCGCCACGGAGTCAAGGTCTACATCATTCCCAACCCGGAAATTGACACCCCCCACTATGAGGTGTACCGGCTGCGGAAGAAGGAGCGCATTGACGACGAGGAGATCGGCAAGAAGCTGGCTGAGGACCGCTCCTACGTTCCTGAGCAGACTGAGGCCTCTGATGAGAAGCAGGTGCCGGCAGTCAACAGCGTCATGGCAGTCCAGGAGATGGAGCCCGCCCCCACTCCCACCAAGATTGCCTGCACCGGCTTCTTTAAGAAGATGGCCGGAGCTTTCAAGTCCATTTTCACCGGTCAGCGGAAGACCTCCGACCGGGGCGGACGCCGCGGTCAGCGCCACGGCACCGACAGCCGCCGCGGCGGCACCTCCAGGCCGGAGGGCAGCAGCCAGGAGAGGTTCCGCAGGGACCGTCCGGCTCGCAAGGGAGCACGGGACCGCAGCCAGATCCCGGCAGACACGCCGATCAGTGACAATATGAAGGCACCCACGGAGATCCAGACCTCCGCCCAGATGCGCCCTGATTTCCCCCAGGAGGCTCCGGAAAAGAAGGAGCGCAGGGAGCGCCGTGAACGCCGGGACGTGCGCACCAGGGTAAGGCAGGGCACTGATCAGGCACCGGAGATCCAGGACAGCATCCCGACATCTCCGGCAGCTGCACCTGAGGCCCCCCGCACCAGAACTCCCCGTCAGCCCCGGGGCAACCAGTCCGAGTCAAGACGCCAGCGCCGCGCCCCGGGCCGCATCAGCCCGGCAGGAGCCTCAGTGGTGAGGTTCGCCGTCAGTGAGCCTGCCCAGCCGGAGCACCGTGAGCTCCCTCCGGGACTCCCGGCAGAGCCCAGAGTGCCCGCCGATAACGGATCTGCATTTATCCGGGCCTCGGGAGCCGGGGCGATCAGCATCGCCACCAGCGAGCCCGCTCAGCCGGAGCACCGTGAACTGGCCCCTTCCCTGCAGCCCGGGAGCGCAACCCTGGAGCGGGTTCCGGTCCAGTCTTCCGGCAGAGCCGCCGGTGCATCTGCCGCCGTCTCCTTTGCCGAGATCCCCATGGGAAGCCCGGAAAAGATCTCCGGAGAGTGATAACCTGATCCTGCCCCGTCCCGGCTCCCCGGGAGATGAGGACGGCAGGAAAGCATGAAAATACTCCTCTTACGCCGCTGCCAGAACAGCGGCTTTTTTCATTCCGGGGCATGCAGATCCGGGCTCCCGCCCCATGATCCCGGTCTCACCCCTAAGATCTCCTCCCGCTCCGTGAGTTCCCGATCCTCCCCGAAAACACGCCTCCCGCGCCCCATGCTCCCACCATCCCGCTGATAACACTCTCCCGGTCCGCCTGTCTTCCCTGTCGGCTCAGGTTTCAGATCTGCGTCCGGTCCGGGCTTCCGGACTCCCCTGCCCGCCTGCTACCCCCAGACCGCAGTCCTCCAGGATTCACCATGTAACCGGGAGGCGCTGCGTGCCTGGCATCCCCACATCACCCACTGACAACACCCCAGGAAGCAAGTGCAAAAGGCACGGGATCCCGGACACAAACAACACAAAAATCCGGTTCGTCATTCCGGTTTTGGGAGATCAGTTGCCCACACCAGGGTGACAAACTGCTAGGATTGAAGCCATTGTCAACCATCAGGAAAGCAGGACGGGAACTGGGAATGAAGAACTACCGCAATGTGCTGGCCGTGCTGGACGCCGGCGAAATCAACATCAATGCCCTGGAAAAGACACTGCTGCTGGCAAAACTGGATGAGGATGTGCGGATCACCGTGCTGCTTCCGGTTTTCGACTTCTCCCGGGAACTGGGATCCATCATGTCCTTCCCGGAAAAGGAGGAAATGCTTTCCCGGATCGTGGACGCCCGGGAGGCCGAACTGGAGCAGGCCATCAAAGATCAGGGGATCTCCGGCGATCAGATCACGGTCAAGGTTATCTGGACCAGAAGCGCCGGCAGTGCCATCGGCGCCGAGCTAAAAAACGGCTGTTACGATCTCATCCTTAAGACCTTTTCGGAATACGGCACCCTGGACATGATCACCGGATCCGAGGATCGCCGCCTCCTGCGGAAAGCCCAGATCCCTGTGATCCTGGTGAAAGGCGAACAGTGGCAGAAGGGCAGCCCCATCCTGGTGGCCCTGAACTTCACCGAGCTTGGCTTCTGCAACCGGGTCAACCGCAAACTCCTCCGGGAGGCCCAGATCCTCTGCCGCCTGTCAGGCTGCGAGATCCACCTGGTCTATGCGGTGAACTTTCCCATCATCAACACCTACATCGACGTTCCCGGCTACCTTCCCAGCACCTACAGCGAGGCGGTGCGCAATGACTGCAATGCCAAGCTCAAACGCTACGCCGACGATCACCGGATCCCCCACGAAAACATTCACCTGCTCACCGGCAGCCCCGATGACGTGATCCCGGAAACCGCCAACTCCCTCAAGGCCGCCGCAGTCCTTCTGGGCTCCATGGGACGGGACGGTTTCAGCGGCGCTATGATCGGCAACACTGCCGAAAGGATCATGGATGATCTCCAGTGCGATGTCATCGTCATCAGGACTCCGGAGGATCTGCTCGATCCGTCAAAACTGGACGACGATGACTGAAAAGCCACTTCACCTCCTGGAGAAAACCAGTTCAGGAACTGATACTGTAACTACAGATCCGTAAGTTCTGCTACAATTCCTCCCGTCAGGATCCGGAAAAGAGGTGTTCCGGAAGGATCGCCCCGCCGCCGTGTGATCAGCATGTTATGTATTCCTGTTGAAGGCGGCGCCCCATGACACTCCGGCCCCGGTATGCAGCCCTATCCTATAGGGAAAGCAGGCCGAACTCCGGGGAAAAGTGCCATCATATGCACCTCAATTTTGCACAAGGAGTACACAAATGAAACTGAAGAGATCTTTGCTTGCCTTCGCAGTGACCGCTGGCCTGGCAGCCTCAGCCTGGGCAGCCAGCGATCCGTCCATCAAGGTTTCAGGCAGGAGCATCGAGATCAAGAACGGCTACACCCAGGAGATGGCTGCCCAGTTCAAGGAGGCCGCAGGCAGCATTGGCGCCGGAAAGGTCACTCTCAAGCTCAAGGACGTCAACAGCGAGGATCTGGCCAAGATCATGGGAGACTTCACCTCCTATGAAAGGATCTACATTGACAGCAAGACCCTCACCAGCATTGAGCCACTGAAGAACGTTGAGATCAGCAACGCCGTCTCCGTAGATGCTGACGCTGTCTCCAACTACGACATGCTGGCAAAGTTCAAGGATCTGGACAGCATCCACATCAAGTCCAAGGGTCTGACCACCCTCAAGTGGATGAACCCCATGATCCATCTGCAGAATGTGGACATCACCGCAGACTCGCTAAAATCCATTGACGGTCTGCCCGATGCTCCCAAGGTGCACATGGCCTCAATCAATAACGCAGATATCCCTGATCTTACCCCGGCCAACAAGTTCAGCACCGCCAAGGTTCTGAATTTCCGCTATGCCAACATCAAAGACTTTACGCCCCTGGCTGCCAACAAACTGACCGAGGAACTGAGTCTCTACGGTGCCACTGTATCAGACTTCACCCCACTGGCCGCCATGCCGGCCCTGAAGAAGGTTGACGTCTACGCCTCCAAGGGTGGCAACTACCAGACCCTGGGTGCCCTGACCCAAGTCACAACCATCCACACCGGCATGACTGCCATGGACAGCATTGAATGGGTTAAGAAAACCCCCAACCTGAAGGAACTGCGGCTGTTCTCCGAGAAAATTGCTGACTATACCCCAGTTAACGGCTCCGGGATTGAGAACCTGACCATCTGGAGCATGAGGCTTCCTGTTGACCTGTCCCAGATCAAAGGTGCGTCCAAACTCAAGGTTCTGACACTGTGGTCATGCACCAAGGACAATCCTGTCACCAACACCGCCGCCATTGCCGAGCTGACCAGTCTGGAGAAGATGGAAGTCCTGGGTCTCAACACCTGCAACAGCAATCTTGACGGCAAGTTTGCCGCCGGACTCAAGAACCTCAAGCAGCTGAGCATCGACAAGGTACCGGAAATCACTTCGCCGGAATCGTTGGGCAGCTTGGAGTCCCTGGAAAAGCTCAAAATTGCCCGGGTCAGCAAGAGTGTGGATCTCGCTTTCCTTGCCAAGCTGAAGAAACTCACTTCCCTGGAGCTGACAGAAGTTGAGGTGACCAATTTTGACGCTTCATCTCTTACCGCCCTGACCTCAGTGGACATCTCCAAGGCTACGGGGATCACCACCCTGAAATCACTTAAGGCCCTGCCAGCACTGAAGACCCTGACTGTGAAGAAGGGAGCATTCTCTGCTGAGGAACTGTCCGGCTTTGCCAACGAGAAGATCAGGATCAACGAGCGCTAAGTACAGTTTACCAAGGGCTGATGCCCTTCAGTTTACTGCATGAGGCTTATAAATCAGAGAACCGCCCTTTGGGCGGTTTTTTGATCGCGTGAAAGAAATCAAATCTCAAATTTGGAAATGAAGAGGATATAATAAGAAACATTTCGTAGACAGTTATAATCCTAATGATTTGTACTCCTCTACTTGTTTAATTATATTTTGGTCAAGTTCCGGAATGTAATCATCATTAATGAATCGATCAGCATATAAATACCCAGCCTTAGGCAAAATATCAATCGCTAGGCTATCGAGAATCATGAGTTTATCATACTTTGCTGTTTCAAAATTTATCCGATAGTAGAAATACCCCAGGAATTTATAAGGTTCATTGATTGGATAATCTTGGCCTCCATAAATCCAAAACAAATTAGCAAAATTTATAACTGATTCCGGAGTTTTACATTCAGTAAAAAGATATTTTTGCCAGCTAACAAAAGTTTTTTTCCAACCAAATTCTGATATTTGCTGACTAGATCTGTTATTAGCTTCTCTTTCTTCTTCATTAGTGCCGAGTCCATAGGTACGTGAAAAAAGCCAAATTGTTTCTTCATCAATCTTGTTATTTATCATCTTTTCTCCACTTTAAATTAACATCAAAAACGTCATGATTTTTATTGTATAAATCTTCCAGGATTCGGTAGTTACTGATAATTCAGCAATATTCGTTGAAAGATAAAGCGAAAGCACGGAATAAGCAAAATGAGTAAAAATTTGAGTCTTTCCCGCGCCAAGTTACCATTTTCTAAAAGTCAGCGTTATGTCTGCATTACAACACACATAGCCTTATGTTGCTAATGACGACTATAACCTCATAGATTTATATTCCTCAACTTGTGCTATGATATTTGGATCACGTTCTGGAATATAGTCAACGTTAATTAAGCGATCAGCAGATGAATATCCAGCTTTTGGCAAAAGACAAATTGAAAGGCTATCAAGAATCATAAGATCATCATACTTCATTATATTGAAATTTATGCGATAATAAAAATATCCAAGAAATTTATAGGGATCGATAACAGGATAGTCCTGTCCTCCATATGACCAAAACAAAGTAGCAAAATTAATAACTGACTCAGGAGTTTTACACTCAGTAAATAGATAGTTTTTCCAACTTTCAAAAGTTATTTGCCAACCAAATTCGGATATTTGCTGTCTAACTCTACCATAATGAGTGACCAAAATTTTTTCAAACCCAAAAGATCCTTATACAGTCTATACTTTTAGCCGTTTAAAAAAATTTTTGGTTTTCCCAAATGGTGAGCAATTTTTTTAAAATTTCTATTGCATTTTAATTGATTCTACATATAACAATAAATAAAACACTGTGATTTCTATTTATTGTTATGAGGTCACTATGCAAGTCACAATTGAGCATACCCCAAAAGACATCGTACCTTACGGAGGTCTTCCAATCGTTGGCAGTATTTTAAAATCTATCGGTCTTGCTAA
>CACZLZ010000019.1 GCA_902782145.1 uncultured Aeromonadales bacterium | reverse complement strand
TTTTTAAAAGGCATAGGGTTCTCCAAACTAAGGTTATTTGGAAGATGTTAGGGTACCCGATGCCTTTTTCTATTTCCACCCCCAGGGATGTGTGTTTTTATGCAAAAATAAATTGTAATAAAACAGGTAAATTTATGTCGGTTTGAAGCAAGACTATAAGTGATCTAAATCACGGATTGGTTGCGCGTAAGTGCAGGATTATGTTCTTGAGCAGATTTATAGGCAGCAGAGTACTTTGGGGACAGACCCGCAGTTTCTCCGATGCTTTCATGATCACAAAATGCGCAACCCTTTGCCGTCCTTTCTGTACAAAAAAAAAAACAATCGTAAACTTTTGAGATGAGCTCTTGATAAAGAGGCGCCGGTTGTCAGGCAGAGACTGTGCCAAGCACCGGGGCTGCGCTCGCACAAGCGTGTATTTTTTCCGTTCAGACAAGGTGACGCATATGAAAGCACCAGCAAGCAGATATACCGCCATGGCTCTGGCCGTGGTAGCGGCATTGAGCCTCAGCGCCTGCCATCATGGATCAGGGCATTCCAGTTCCAATGACGAGCCTGAGCCCGAGCCGATGCCCGTTCCCGTTCCTCCCGGACCGGAGCCTGAAGACGCCTCCTACCGCATGCAGGGCCAGCTGCTGCTGGGCTATGTGAGCGGAGCCAAGCTCTGTGTGGATCTGGACTATTCCCTGAGCTGCGACAAGGGTGAGCCTGCTGCCCAGACGGATGAAACGGGCAGGGCAGTGCTGCCGCTGACCGATGAGCAGAAGAGCGCCATTGAGAAGAATGGCAGTGCCCGTCTGCTGGCCCATGTGCCGGCCGGCTCCCCCAACAGGATATTGGGCAAGGACGGCGCCGCCACTGCCTCGGACATGGTGCTGACCGCCACGGTATTCAGCCCGGAAATTTATGAGGACGGGAAGGAGCCCGGCGGTGATCCGGCCCGGGTGACACCTTTCACCACTCTGGCAGACACCACCCTTGATCCCACGGCGGCTGCTGGGATCAGCCAGGATGAATATGAGTCCCGCATCGGGAAGCTAGCAGAGAGCCTGGGCGTCAGCAAGGATGCGGTGCTCGGGGACTACAACGATCCCGGAACGGTCACGGATGACGGTGTGCGGGCCATTGTGGCGGATGAGATGCTGGTGAGCATGGGTTATATGCCCCAGAGCTTTGAGCAGCTCCAGGCTCAGAGCGCCACGGTGAACGACATTGAGACCCTGGCCGGCAACATGGAGAGCGCCAATGCCAACACCGACGAGATCATGGCGGCGCTGCCGGAACATCCCGCCACTGCCGGAGATCTGGGAGCGGTGGCCGATCAGCTTGAGACCCGCACTGCCAAGATGAAGAACAACTTCGTGGGCCTGTCCTCCGGCAAGGGCGAGGAGTTCCGATGCGCCGTGAACCAGCTGGGCAATGCCTACTGCTGGGGGATCAACGCCTGGGCCAACCTGGGTGATCCGGCCCTGTTCCGGGATGACAGCGGGAATTATTATGAGGACGGCTCCCAGGTGGTGGATCTGTTCAGCCACAAGCCGGTGATGGTCATGACTGAGGACGGCTCACCCCTGACCAATGTGAAGCAGATTGAGACCGGCAGAAGGTTTGCCTGCGCCGTGACCATGAGCGGCGGCGTCTGGTGCTGGGGCGACAGCTACTACGGCCAGACCGGCACCGGCAAGCTGGGAGCAGATGCCCCTTATACCTATGCCGCCACCCGGGTGAAGGCCCCTGAGGGCGGTGAGGGCTATCTCTCCGGGATCACCGGGATCAGCATGGCCAGGGATGCCGCCTGCGCCCTGGGCAGTGACGGGGGCGCCTACTGCTGGGGCAACAACACCGCCCGGCAGTTGGGCGGCGACAGCCGGCATGATCAGACTGCCCCCTACAGCAGCGTCCGGCAGCATGACGGCTCCGCCATGCCCGAGGGCTTTGCCGTCAAGGCCGTGCCTTACCCGGTGCCGATCACATTGCCTGGGGATCTTAAGATCACCTCCATTGCCGCCGGCGAGTGGGCCTTCTGTGCCCTGGCTGACGTGAGTGCGGCCAGCGACAAGCACAACCTCTATTGCTGGGGCAATGACACCCGATCCCTGTTCCATAACATTGATGACTACCTGCCCAAGGCCAGTGACAACATTCAGGGGCATGAGCCTTATGTGGATGAGGATGCCGCTGATGCCCTCCGCAGTGTTTATGCCAAGTATGCTGACCTGGACAATGGCCGGCCGGAGTACAATCCCAGCAATCCTTTTGCCGATGGCAGCGGGTATCTCTGGAAATACTGCAGTGTTAAAGCCAAGGAAGGTGAAGATCCTACGATGGATGAAGCAGTGGACAGAGCATATTACTCTGCTCTGTGGGAGGAGTACAACAGGACCAGGAAGCTGGTTCAGAGAGTGAATTATCAAGGCACTCAGTATTATTCCAGCACTGGCATTGGCAAGGAGTATTCCATGGCCAACAGGGATTGGCTTGTTCATGACGGCAGTGAGCAGTACAATCCCCTTTATTCCACCGGAGTGACGCGCGTTGATTCAGCTATGATCTGTGTCAAGGACTTTGAAAATCCGTCCTCCGCCTGCAAAACTTTGGCTAAAGTTGAACTTGCCGATCTTACTGATGTTTCTTTCTCTTATCCAAAGAATACTGGATCAGTCAGTCCGGAGCAGTATGAGTTTGTGGATCCGGTTCTGCGTTCGCTGGTTCATGACGGTCACGGCTATGACAGCCTGCTGATGGTTGGACTTTATACGGCTGACAACAGCAGGATCTACAAGCGCTGGTATTCTGTTGGCTCAAGAATATATGAGGAGAGCCGGGATCAGGTCAATCCTTACATTGAGTGCGGCTATTATGCTGATGCTGAAGGCAAGCCTGCTGATAAGGAAACTTCCTATACGAATACCTATTCTTTCAGCAGGGAGTATGCTGACCCCTACAACTTTGATGCCAGCAGTGCTTATGTCAAGGTCTGGGAGCGGTATGGCGAGCAGCTGGCAAATAACTGCACTGCAAAATTTGATGAGCATGCTGAACTTGTTGGGGTCAAATGCGGAGGTGATTCCGGCAAGCCTGAAATGATGCGCTGTGAAACTGACCCCGATTCAGATCGGAGATGGCCGACTCTGGTGTGCGACAGCGACTTCGCCAGAATTGACGGTGGCTATTTACGGACAGAGGATGACAACAGCACCATCACAGTATCTGACAATGGCCGCTCATCCTGCACTCTTGCCGTGAATGAGAATGCCGACGATCCTGAAGATGCCACTGGGAATACCATTGTATGCACCGGGGCGAATCTTTTCGGACAGGCTGGGGCTTTGCCCAGTGACACTGAGTACAGCAATGATGAGGGTGCAACCTGGAACACTGCGAGTTACACTGGTGTCTCGTTCAGTGATTATGCATTGAAGTGGCTGTATGCTCCTGGTTTTTATGGGATCCCGGGTTACATAGACAGTGATTCTGATGAGTACAGGGAAACGGAGAGCGATTTGGAGAAGTATCTTTCCCATTTCACCGTAGGCTATTTCCCCAGACAGTCTCAGAATCCTGATAATGAGATCCTGAGAGAGGCTCTGCGTTTCCCGGAGGACGGCTCAATGATCTGTGCCAATGGCAATGGAGGCGCAGGGGTTAAGATCTGCAAGTAAGCATCTATCAGCTTGCCATGGGGCGGGGAGAAATCTCCGCCTTTCTTTTTCCCCGCAGTTTCCTCATGGCCTGAGCGATTATCTCGTTGCACCTTTTGGTGTCACATTGCCAGTGAACTGGCGGTTTTGGATCCCTGCCTGCCGTCTCTGGCAGATCTATTCCCTGATCAGAAAAGCCTCCCGAAGGAGGCTGCTACAGATCCGGTCTGGAGACCGGATGGATGTCTTGTCAGGATCCGCCTTTTATCTGTTTAAAACTGCCCGGGTGCATTGCCGGGCAGTGACAGATCGGTAGCGGATCGATGAGGGATCAGATCATTTCCTCGGGATGGAACACCTCGTCAAACTTCTCAGGGGTCAGGAAGCCCAACTGAACACATGCCTCCTTCAGGGAGATGTTCTCCTTGAAGGCCTTCTTGGCGGTCTTGGCGGCATTGTCATAGCCGATATACGGGTTCAGGGCGGTGACCAGCATCAGGGAGTTGTGCAGGTTGTATGCCATCTTCTCCCGGTTGGCGGTGATCCCCTTCACGCAGTTGTCGTGGAAGGAGGTGATCCCCTCGGCCAGCAGTTTCACTGACTGGAGGAAGTTGTAAGCGATGACCGGCATGAACACGTTCAGTTCAAAGTTGCCCTGGGAGGCAGCGACACCCACAGTGGTGTCATTGCCCATGACCTGCACGGCAACCATGGTCATGGACTCACACTGGGTGGGGTTGACCTTGCCGGGCATGATGGAGCTCCCGGGCTCATTCTCAGGGATGCGGATCTCGCCCAGACCACAGCGGGGGCCGCTGGCCAGGAAGCGCACGTCATTGGCGATCTTCAGCATGTTGGCGGCCAGGGCCTTCAGGGCACCGTGAGCGAAGGCCACAGCGTCCTTGGAGGTCAGGGCGTGGAACTTGTTCTCCTCGGAGACAAAGTCAATGCCGGTGAACTCAGCCACAGCCTTGGCGGCCTCCACCCCGAATCCCTTGGGGGTGTTCAGTCCGGTGCCCACGGCGGTTCCGCCCAGGGCCAGCTGCTTCAGGAAGGGCAGGGCGGCCTCCAGCATCTTCTTGCTCTGCTCAATCATGCCTCTCCAGCCGCTGATCTCCTGGGAGAAGGCGATGGGGGTGGCATCCTGCAGATGGGTGCGTCCGCTCTTCACAATCCCCTGGTTCTCTTTTTCCAGTCTCTTCAGAGTGGCGGCAAAGGTGTCCAGCACAGGAAGGAGCCGGTTCTGGATCCCCAGGGTGGCAGCAATGTGCAGGGCGGTGGGGAAGGTGTCATTGGAGCTCTGGGACATGTTCACCGTGTCGTTGGGGTGCAGCAGTTTTTCCCCGGCAATGGCGTTGCCCCGGTTGGCGATGACCTCATTGGTGTTCATGTTGGACTGGGTGCCGCTTCCGGTCTGCCACACTGCCAGGGGGAAGTTCCCCTCCAGCTTGCCGGCCAGGATCTCGTCGCACACCTGGACAATCAGATCCTTCTTCTTCTCATCCAGCTTGCCCAGGCGGCAGTTGGCGGTGGCGGCAGACTTCTTCAGAATGGCAAAAGCCTCGATGATTTCGCAGGGCATCTTCTCAATGCCGATTTTGAAGTTCTGAAAACTTCTCTGGGTCTGGGCTCCCCAGTATTTGTCCGCAGGAACCTGCATCTCACCCATAGAATCTTTTTCAATACGGTATTCCATTTGATCCTCGCCAAGAAACAATTTGACTTCTGCGCCTGCGGGCAGATCCCGGGGATCTGACCTCCCGGTGATCCGGGGCGGGGGATG
Source organism: uncultured Aeromonadales bacterium (assembly GCA_902782145.1). Taxonomy (GTDB): domain Bacteria; phylum Pseudomonadota; class Gammaproteobacteria; order Enterobacterales; family Succinivibrionaceae; genus UBA2804. The sequence goes on along the minus strand of CACZLZ010000019.1, from coordinate 42,567 downwards.
CGCTGGGGCGGGAAAAAACTCCCTGCCATTGTTCTTTGCGCTTATCCTCCGGGGGCGTTGTGCCTGCCGATCCTCTTCCGGGATCTGGCAGATCTAAGACCGCCCCGGCGCGACGCGGCTATCTTATCACACCTGCCCACAGTGTCAAAACAGACCTCCGGCGGGGCCGGGACAGGCCGACTGACCGGGTTTGGCGGGAGACGGGGGTAGATTAAAGTGCGGTCTCAGAGGGAGATGGCGGTGCAGGAACTGAAATCCACCCTGATGGCGTTTAGAGGCACCAGGGCAAGGGAGCGCCGCTCCTCGGAGAGGATCCCCATGCTGGGCTCCAGGCCGCCCTTGGGCATGGACACTGAGCCCGGATTGAACAGGATCCGATCTCCGTACTTCTCCAGGCAGGCCTGGTGGGTGTGGCCGGACATGAAGATCCCGCCCTTTCCCAGGGGGGCATCTTCAGGGCGGTAGAGATGGCCGTGGGTCATGAACACCCGGCGGCCCATGCACAGGAAAATGTTGGAGGGAGAGGTTACCGGGAAGTCCAGCATCATCTGATCAACTTCAGCGTCGCAGTTGCCCCTCACGGCGATGATCTGATCCTTCCGGCTGTTCAGCAGATCGGCGGTCCGGGCAGGATCATAGCCGTCCCGGAGCTTGTTACGGGGACCGTGGTACAGCAGATCTCCCAGGAGCAGCAAGGTCCCGCAGCCTGCGCTGTCGGCCATCTCCAGAGCCTTTTCCAGTGCTCCGGCGCAGCCGTGGATATCAGAGATCACCGCATATTCCATGGTAGTTTTCCTTCTGTTGCAGGGATGAAATTCTCCGGCCAAGGCAGGCTGCCCGGGTAAGTGCTCCGGTTAAGGAACCTGCTGCCAAGGCAGGATCTCCGGTTATGGCAGGCTGCCCTGGCAGGTGCTCCGGTCATGGAACCGGCCGCCTCTGGCAGATCCCAGGTTATGGAGCCGCGGCCTGTGTGGGGGCCTCGGGCACAGGATCCGGGTTTTGGGCAGGATCCTGTTGTGGCAGAACTGCGGGGATTGCCCAACTCATTGGAGTGCTGCCGTGTCCGTACTGATGGTCAGTTTCCGGCGCCGGGTGCCTGGGATGAGGAGCCGGAACTGGCGGGCGGGAGTGCCCGGGAGGATCCCCGGGGGAGCGCCTGGATCTCTCCGGTGTGCTCAGTGTTCTGCGGACTCCGGGCTCTCCGTGTACCACAGGGCCTCCCCATCGGAGATGACGCCGGCGGCATTGAGATCCGCATCCAGCAGGGTGAGATCGCACTGAACGTCATCGGTGATCCGGCCCTGGCCGGTGAGTCCCAGGATCTCGGCAGGAACGGCAGAGGCGGCGTTCAGGGCCTCCTCCAGGGTGAGGCCGCATTTTGATGCCAGGATCCTGACTCCCTGATCCATGGTCAGGGAGGATCCCGCCAGGGTGCCGTTCTCATCGGAGCAGTATCCCTCCGGCCGGGGATACACAGTCTTGCCGCAGAATTCAAAGGGTCCCAGATCTGCTGGTGCGCCCGCTGAGGCCAGGGCATCGGTCACCAGGCACAGGCGGCTGCCGAAGATCCTGAAGGCCAGGCGCACCAGATCCGGGTGCACATGGAAGCCGTCGGCAATGATCCCCGCATAAAGGCCGGCGGCGGAGGCGGCGCACAGCATTCCCGGATCCCGTCCATTGGGGATCAGAGTCATGGCGTTGTAGAGATGGGTGGCGCACCGGAAATAACGGCTGAGCAAGGGCAGGGCGGTGTCATAGGGGCAGGCGCTGTGACCTAGGGAGAGGATGATCCCCGCCTCCTGAAGGGCGGCCATCTGCTCCGGTGTGGCCATCTCCGGGGAAAGGGTCAGCATGGCGATTTCCGGGGCGTATTCCAGGAGCAATTCCAAGGTGGCCTCATCCAGATGCCGGATATGTTTCTGATCGTGGATCCCGGACTTGGCCGGGCTGATGAAGGGTCCTTCCAAGTGGGCACCGGGCAGGTGACGCCGGCCATGGCGGCGGTGGAACTGCCGCACAGCCTCCAGGGCGGAGATCATGGTTTCCCGGGAACTGGTCACCAGGGTGGGCAGGAAAGTGGTGGTTCCCGAGCGGAGGCAGGTTTCATACATGATCTGGAGGGTGTCCACCTCCGGGGCGCTGTTGAACATCACCCCGCCGCAGCCGTTCACCTGGAGATCAGTGAAGGATGGCACGATGAGCATTTCGGCAGAAAGCATGGTATGGGGCACAATCTCCCTGCCGTGATCTATTATCGGGATCCTCACGGGAGCCAGATGCAGGATCCCGTTGTCATCCTGCATGAGCCCGGTATTGTTTATGATCCGGTCCCCGAGAAAGATCCTCCCCCCTGTCAGCAGTATGGCCATGTCCTGTCTCCTGTTGTGCTGTGTGTCCTGTACATCGGGTGTGCCGTCCCGGAGATGGCGGTTCCCGGAGGCACGCCGGCTTACCCTTGCCCTTCCTTTGTCCCGGGCCATGATAAGGGGACGGGTTCCCTCCGGTCAAGCAGGGCCGGGCCTGGGGTGCCCGATCCGGTGAAGGGCCGGGCCTGGGGTTCCCGATCCGGTGAAGGGCAGGGCCTGGGGTGCCCGATCCAGTGAAGGGCCGGGCCTGGGGTGCCCGATCCGGTGAAGGACCGGGCCGAGGCTGCCTGATCCGGTGAAGGGCCGGACCTGAGGCGCATTGATCTGGATCCAAGTCCCGGCTTCGCCACCGGCCCCGCCCGGATCAGATCTGCGGGGCATGGGGCGGCGGCTGATTGTCAGCACAAGGAGCGGCCACAAGTGCTATAATTTCCCGGTGTTTTGGTGTCCGGATCTGCCTTTTCCCCTGCTTCTGCAGATCCCCGGGCTTTGAATTCAGCAAAGGTTATCATTATGTCAGAAGAGAAGACTGAGGAGAAAATCCCCGCCGGCAACTTTATCCGCCAGATCATCGATGAGGATCTTGCCCAGGGAAAGTTCACCTCCATCCGCACCCGGTTTCCCCCTGAGCCCAACGGCTACCTGCACATCGGCCACGCCAAGTCCATCTGTCTCAACTTCGGCCTGGCCCGGGACTACGGCGGCCTGTGCAACCTGCGCTTTGATGACACCAATCCCGCCAAGGAGGACACGGAGTATGTGGACTCCATCATGGAGGATGTGCGGTGGCTGGGCTTCACCTGGGACGGGGAGCCCCATTACTCCTCTGACTATTTTGACAAACTGTACGGCTATGCTGTGGAGCTCATCCGCCAGGGTCTGGCCTATGTGGACGAGCTTTCTCCGGATGAGATCCGGGAGTACCGGGGCACCCTGACCTCCCCGGGCCGGAACTCCCCCTACCGGGACCGCGCCCCCGAGGAGAACCTGGCGCTGTTTGCCAAAATGCGGGACGGCGGCTTCCAGGAGGGCAAGGCCTGCCTCAGGGCCAAGATTGACATGGCCTCCAGTTTCATCTGCATGCGGGATCCGGTGCTCTACCGGATCAAGTTCCAGTCCCATCACCGCACCGGTGACCGCTGGTGCATTTATCCCATGTACGACTTCACCCACTGCATCTCTGACGCCCTGGAGGGGATCACCCATTCGGTGTGCACCCTGGAGTTCCAGGACAACCGCCGGCTTTATGACTGGGTGCTGGAGCACATCAGCCTGAACTCTCCGGATCGGCCCCACCAGTATGAGTTCAGCCGGCTGAACCTGGAGTACTGCCTCACCTCCAAGCGGAAACTCAAACTGCTGGTGGATCAGGGCTATGTGGACGGCTGGGACGATCCCCGGATGGCCACCATCTCCGGCATGCGGAGGCGGGGCTTCACCCCGGCAGCCCTCAGGGATTTCTGCAGCCGGGTAGGTGTCACCCGCCAGGAGAATGTGGTGGAGATGAGCGTCCTGGAGAACTGTGTCCGGGATGATCTCAACAGCAATGCCCCCCGGGCCATGGCGGTGCTCCACCCTCTGAGACTAGTCATCGACAACTACCCGGAAGATCGGGAGGAGATGCTCTCCGCTCCCAACCATCCCCAGAAGGAGGAGATGGGCACCCGGGAGATCCCTTTCTGCCGGGAGATCCTCATCGATCAGGCGGATTTCCGGGAGACGGCCAACAAGCAGTACAAGAGGCTTACCCTGGATCGGTTGGTGCGTCTGCGCTACGGCTATGTGATCCAGGCGGACAGCTGCGAGAAGGACGCTGAGGGCAACGTCATCTGTGTCCACTGCACCTATTATCCCGAGACCCTGGGGGCGGAGATGCCTGACGGCCGGAAGGTGAAGGGGGTCATTCACTGGGTGTCTGCCCGCCACGGAGTGCCGGCGGTGGTGAACCTTTACGATCGGCTGTTCCTGGTGCCCAATCCGGGAGCCGCGGAGGATTTCCTGTCCACCATCAATCCCGACTCCCTGACTGTGGCCGGGAATGCCGTGCTGGAGCCCTCCCTCCGGGAGGCGCCCCTGGGTGTCACCTGGCAGTTTGAGCGGGAAGGATACTTCTGCCGGGATGTGCGCCATGCCGGGGATCCGGTGATGGTGTTCAACCGCACCATCACTCTGAAGGACTCCTTCGGCAAGACCGAGGCGGGGAAAAGCCCGGCCTGAGGTGTGAGCCTGCCTTCCGGCATCCTGCTTTCATGGAACTGGCCGGAAGGAGCATGGCGGTCCTTAACTGCCGTGAGATCCGCACTTCCGCGGATCATCAAATGAAGAGCCCGGCTCCGGGGGAAACCCCGGGTCGGGTTTATTGATCTGGGGGCGAAGCTTGCTGCCGGCGGCAGTGCCGGCATGACAGCCGGAGAGAGCGGTCAGACCGTCCGGCCTCCGATCAGGCAGTCCCGTCAGCCGGCGGATCCGGTGTCCTGCTGCCAGCCGCTCTGGGCCAGCAGTTTGTCTGCCGCATCCAGGGCTCTGGTGAGGCAGGAGACAATGGCCTCCCGGCTGTCCGGATCCCTGGAGTCGTCGGCGTGGAAGATGGTGTCACGCTTTCTTGATACTTCTATCCATTCCTTGCCGAAAAATATTGATGCAAGGCAATAGTTGCATTGATTAACGTCTTTTTGCTTATCTTTCTCATCTGTGGACTTTTTCCCGCTAAAGAGATTGGATTCTTTCAGCAGTTGTGCCAGTTTTGGGTTTTCATTTTGGCTTTCTTTAGATCTGAGGCATCGTAGCAGATCTTTCGGCAGTCGGTTTGTGAATCTTACCCGTGTGCCATGATCCAGGAATTCAAACCCATCCCTGCCCAGTTTTATGAGTTCCCTTGAAATGCATGATGGCAGGCATAGCATAGCCTCATAGCAGAGGCAGAGTGCTTCCATGTAGTTCTCTTGATCCAAGGATCTTTGGACCAGGTCGCAAAGAAAGGCTGTTTGGCTTCTCCAGTCAAAAGAACCATCAGGGCTTTGCTCTGATGGCACCCTGAACATCAGGCAGTCAATGAGATCCTTTCTGAGGGACTGGTGCACCGGATCCTTCATTTTTCTCTGCATAAGGCTGTCGGCAACATTCATAAGGTAGCCGCTGCTTTCCCTGACAATGAAGAAGTTGTTCAGGAACACCCCGGTCCGGAAGTCCTCATAGATCTCCGGTTCATCATCTTCAGTTCCGCTGCCTGTGTACTCAAAGGCGATCATCCGGTCCAGGAAGGCCGGATTATCCGTGGCTCGGTACTGGCCCAGCGCAAAGGAGTAGTCAAACTGCCGGGTGATGTTCTCCATCTCATACACGGAGCCGGACACATTCAGCTCATTCTGATCCTCCTTCAGGATATCCTCAATCTGGGACAACTTTTCGGCAAACAGGTTGTCATCGGGCATCTGGGACTTTTTCAGGCCGTTCAGGAAGTTGAAGTCCCGCTCCAGAGGGATCTCCCCGTAAAACAGATGTTCAAGTCTGACATTCTTCGCCACCGTCAGGTACTCAACGGCGCAGAGCACGACGATGGGTATGATCCGGTAGCAGTGGGTTATGTCAAAGGACAGGCGGCTGCCGCTGGGCACATTCTCCGTGATCTGGTCAAAGATCTCCTTCTCAAAGGAACTGCCGGCGATCCGGTCACCAGTCATGACGGCCTGGATGGTCAGACCAAGATCCTTCTGGTTCTGGGAAAGAAAGGTGTTGAGCCAGGCGACCAGATCCGCTGAAACGGAGGCGTCTGCCGTGTCTGTGTCCTGGTTGTCCGTGACATTCCTGATCAGAACTTCCAGTTCTTCCCGGGCGCTTTCAGACAGGCGGCTGCCGTACTCCTGCTGCAGTGACTGGAGCAGAAGACGCCAGTTGCTGGTGCGGGTGCCGCAGATCAGCAGTTTCGTGAATCTGCTTTTTGGTTGGAAAGTGCTGAACTTCTTGGCCAGGGATATGCCCATCACCCGGGAGCCTGGCAGTTCAAAGTCCAGTTTGCCGGCACCGCTGGGTGAACTGTAGGTGTAGTCACAGCGGCTGTAGTCTCCGGATCCGAAAAAGGAGATGAGAATGTTTTCCCGGGGTGTTTTCTGAGAGTCAGCTGCCGGGGTACCGGGAGCATTCTCATGGGGAGAACACACTCCAAGATCTAGGAGACTCTCTCTTATATAAATTGGAAGTTTTTTAACGTTGACTGAGTTATTGTTTGGACCAAAGTTATGAATTACTTTCTTCATCAGGAATTCTGTATTCCCCAATTTTTCACGATCATTTTCATCTGAAAGATCATTTTTATGGATCAGCATTCCACGGAGTTTTGATAGGTTTGTAAATGGATATTTATTCTTCTTTTTTTCAAATGTGTAGTTTTTCTTGATAATGTTCTTAATTTGGTCCGAGCGTTTATGCTTTTCGCCAATGGTGGCATTGTTCGGTAGTTTAGGCAACGTGTCGTCGAACTCGTAATTCAGCATGGCTGTATAACATGAGTTGACGGCTTGGACATAATTTTTGGCGGTGAGATAGTGCCAGCACAGCTCCTTCAGGGCAGATGCGGTCTGAGAGCCGTCTTTTTTATTGACCCGGTATGCCCAGGCAAAGAAGTCCTTGAGGAGTTTTCCGGCCTGGGGATCGCTGATCCCGGCAAGGATATCCTCTCCGTGCTTTCTGATGAGGGCGGCGGCACGGACATACCTGCCGATGTTCAGCAGGTAGCTGATTTCCCGGAGCCTGCCGGTGAGAAATGCGGTGTAACTGCTGTCAGAAGTGGTGACCGCGCCGCAGAAGCAGGCCGGATCGCAGGTGGTTTTGAATTGGCTTATCATGGAAGCCGTTTCAAGAACATCAATGGCACCGTCCAGGAAGCACACCTCCACCGGAGGCCGGTTGGCGGCGGCACTGGGTCTTTCGGTTTTGAGGATCTGCTGGATCCTGCTGATCTTCTCCTTGAAGGAGGCCGGAGATGTTGCTTTGAGGCTCCGGAGCCGGGCCTTGGTTTGCTCAATGGCATTAAGCCGGGGCAGGGGCTCGGTTTTGGGCATCAGCTCTGGCATGTAGCAGATCTGATGGATGTTGATGCTGTTCAGCTGGCAGAGACACTGGAAATTGGCGAAGACGGCAAAGGGCATGATCCTCATGCCGTTGGTGATATCCAGATAGACGGCGGTGTCTCCGTTGATAAAGGGCAGTCTGCGGATCTTTTCCAGGAGTTCCACCTGCTGGCTGTAGTCGGCCATGAGCTCGCTGTGCTCCAGCAGGATCACCTTCATGGAGGCAGGCTCCAGGGCAGTGTTCAGAGAATTGCTGAGATCACTCAGGAGCGCCGTGAAGGTGGCATGATCGCTGTTTTCCTTCTTTTCCTCTCCCAGGCGCTGCTGGTCCTGGAATTCCTTGATGGCAAGACCCGCATTGCTTACCTCCGGGGACTTCAGGGAGGCAGCGATCTGGGAAGCCGCTGCAGATCCGAACATGTCCTCGGCCTTTTCGGTGAAATACTCCGGCAGCAGGTTCCAGGTGCTGGACTGGGTTCCACAGATTATCAGGGCGTCAATCTGGGTATGGAGACTGCTGCGGATGTAGGCCAAATAGGCCGTGCAGGCATAACGGGCATCCACCCGGCAGCCGCCGAAACTGTAGCAGTTGGGATTGTACTTTCCTGCTCCCAGAAAAGAGATCACCACATTGGTCATAGTTCCTCCAGGTGTCTTGGTCCCAGCCTGGCTGCCGGGGAGTTGCTGAAATAAAGCCGGAACAGGGTTCTCCAGTTTCTGCTGGCGGCGTGTCGCGCAGGCTTATGTGAATTCAGATCTGAAGATCGCGGTCTAACGGCTAACTGCTGTTCGGGTTCAGTCATTCGTTGCAGGGAGAGCTGCCGTACCGCAGGGCTTATGGAGGAATGTGTTTCATGGTTGCCTAAATTAACGAATTAATCGGGGTTATTGCCCGGCAAAATATCTAAAACCTTATTCCTCAGAACTCACTGCTACTATGTACATGACTGAGAAAACGAATTCTATCATTTAGCATATTATTGATGATGTGCCGCTGGTCACAATTTTTGTGATGTGTGAAAATGACAAAGATCGCATAATTGTACCGGGGCCTTTCAAGAGAGGACTGATATAGCAATAGGTGATGATCCAATAGGAATTTAGGTTATTAGGAATTTATGACCATGTATGATATTCTGAGTTTGCTGGTGCTAGTTTCCTTTGCTGGGATCAGCGTGGAAAACTTTTTCTTCAATTCCAAATAGGAATTATATGAAGGCGCAGTGTTTGTCACACTACCTCTCTGATAAACATCACTCTTTTTCAAATTGTTTCCTGTCATGAGTGTACATAGATTTTGGGTCTTTGCAAAATCTAGTTGGGACAGGGGGGGAAGGCAGGTAGACGCCGGGCCCCCTCCCATTAGGGTTTTGGGGGTGGAAGAAGTGTGGTTCCTATCTTACAATTTATGAAGAGCCATTTTATTATCAAGCGAATTGAGTTGAGTTTCTACTGATACACCTGATAATTGATGACTGTTTTCGGTTTGTAATGTTGCCTTATTGTCGTTAATGGTGATTTTTCATGATTAGCCAGCAACTGCGAATATCCACCGGGGTTGAAAACTTCAGCCTTCTTAGAGATACAGGCTGTGTTTACGTTGACAAGACTTTATTTCTGAAAGAGCTTTTTGACGGACCGGCCATGTCTCAGGTCAGTTTTTTTCTCCGCCCCCGGAGATTTGGCAAAACCCTGACCCTGAGCATGATCCAGAATTTTCTGCAGATCAATTACCGTGATCCCAAGGATCTGGCAAGGCATCATCAAATGTTTAAGGATCTTGCCGTTGCTGATGACCGGGATTTCTGCGAGGCCTTCATGGGCAGGTATCCGGTGCTTTCCTTTTCCTTGAAGTGCGCTGACGCCCCGAATTTTGAGTTTGCTGTAAGGGGCATTTTTAATGATCTGCTCCTGCTGTGGAGTGAATTCAGTTTTCTTTCTACAAAGAGCGGTGTCAGTTCTGATGATCTTACATTTATGGACTCAATGGTCAATTTCAGGAATGATTTGATTATCCGCAACGATCTGCGGGCATCAGATAAGATCACAGAAATCGCCATTATACTGCGTACCCTTTGCAAAATGCTAAGGGATGCCTATGGCAAGCCTGCTGTGGTTCTTATCGACGAGTATGATGTCCCCCTGCAGTCTGCTAAGACTAGAGGATTTTATCCGGAGATGCATTCATTCATAGGCCAGCTTTTGGGGGAGATTCTTAAAACCAATCCATATCTTTTCAATGGCATTGTCACCGGGTGTCTGCCCTTTACCGGTCAGAGCATTTTCACGGGCTTTAACAACTTCGCGGTTTTCGGTGCCGACTCGCCGCGTTTTGCGCCCTTCATTGGCTTCACTGCTGATGATGTGCGCAGACTGCTTGATGTGGCCGGCCTTGCGGATCACTATTCCCAGGTGACCGAATGGTATGATGGCTACCAGATCTCCGGGTGCCGCCTTATGTGTCCCTGGAGCATCCTGAGTTACTGCTGTGATGCCATGAACAACCCCGGAAGACGGCCATCCTCCTACTGGGGCAGCACCAGCGGCAATGACATTTTGGCCCTTTTGATGCAGCAGGCTTCCGATGCTAATTTCCTGAACAAGATTCAAGAGTTGGCGGACGGCAGGAGTGTCAGAGTGCATCTCAGGGAGTTCGACTCCTATCCGGATCTCAGGAGAGATGCCGGGTTTGATGATTTTGCCACCCTGATGTACCACACCGGGTATCTTACTGAGGTGGCTTCTGCTGACGGCACCGACGGTTCTCCGATCCGTGGGGACAATGATCCCGGGAAACTAAACCCTGGGGAGAAACTGCTCAGGATCCCCAATGTTGAAGTCAGGGAATGCTTCCGGCTGAAGGCGGAGCAGTTCTACAGTGCTGGCAATCCGGAGTGGAAGGCTCAGGCCCGGCGGCTTTATGACGCTCTTTTTGCCGGAGATCCTGCTGCTGCCCAGGGGATCATCCGGAAAATGCTCCTGGCCTTTGTGAGTTTCCGTGACACTGCCAGCGAGGGTTTTTACCATGGCTTTATGCTGGGTGTGCTCAGTCTCATCTCCTACCAGATCCAGTCAAATCCCGAGTCCGGAGACGGTTTTGCGGATCTCATCATTGCTGATCCCCTCAATGGCTCAGGGGTGATCATAGAGTTCAAAAAGACGGACAGCAGTTCAAAGGAGGCACAGGAGCAGATCTGCCGGAAGGCACTGGCTCAGATCCGGGAGCGGAACTACGCCCAGCTCCTGGCGCAGCAGGACTGTGATGATCTCCGGCGTTACGGCATTGCCTTCCGGGGGAAAAACTGCCTTGTCATGCTGGATGAGGAAGATCATCGGTGATTTGCGACTGATGACGTGTTCTGACCCCGGCGCATGATGTATCATTCCCGCTGTTCCCTTATTCCCATGGAATTTTATGACAATGTCCCGGGGATCGGGGACGCTGTCTTTTTATGCTTTCTTTCATAAGCCAGCAAGGAGAACACATATGGGGATCATTTCTTTTGTTAAGGGCGTAGGCCAGCGGCTTTTCGGCGGCAGCAAGCAGGAGACCCCTGCAGCAGAGCTCAAGAGCAACATGGATGCCCTGGGTCTTGAGACCTCGGGCCTGACAGTGGAGGTTGAGGGGGACAAGGCTGTGCTCAAGGGCACAGCCAAGGATCAGGAGACCCTGGAGAAGGCTGCCCTGGCAGTGGGCAACCAGGTGGGCATTGCCCAGGTTGACACCGGCTCTGTGACCGTGGAGGTCCAGGAGCAGGAGTCGGTGTTCCACGAGGTCAAGAAGGGTGACACCCTCTGGAAGATTGCCGAGACCGTCTACGGCAAGGGCAAGGGTGCTGAGTATGTGCGGATCTTTGAGGCCAACAAGCCCATGCTTTCCGATCCGGACAAGATTTATCCTGGTCAGATCCTGCGCATTCCTCCCCTGATCAAATAAGATCAGGCGAACTGCCGGAATGGGATCGGTGCTGATCCTCTCTGGCATGCGATCTTCAGCTGCCCCGGTCTTCTTCCCCCTGGAAGGAGCCGGGGCTTTCTGATCCTGCTGTTCTCCCGCATCATCCGGGACAGACTGAGCCGATCCGGCAGGGATCATAGGTGTCCTGCCGAACAGGAGCATTCTGGTATGTGGGGTCTTCGAGGGACAGCGGACGCGCTTTCCCGGGTGCCCCAGCCTCTTCCAAGCCTACTTCAGGAGGGCAGCAGCGTCTGACCTGTTCCGGGCAGCAGCAGCCGGCCATTGTCCGGGATCCACCCCGCTTTCTTCACGGTCGCCTTTCTTCACAGCCGCGTCTGCCGCCGGTTTCCCCGGTGGCGGCTTTGCAGGAAGATCCGTATCCCGCGGGATCAGAACACCAGTTTGATCAGTGCGGCAGCGGCGTTCTTTCCCGACCGGTGATCGCTGGGGGTCTTGGGCAGGGTGAACCAGTACCGGTTGTCGTCATGATAGAAGAGTTTGTAGTGCTTGCCTCCGTCTGTTACGGTGAAGCCCAGTTCAGTAAGCTCCTGCCTGATCTCCGGGGTCATGCGGTCATAGGTCTCCAGGATCTTTTTGAGTCTTCCGGCCTTTTCATCCAGGAGGCTTCTTTTGGGGTCGCTGTTGTTCCGGATCACATCCCGGAGCACTTGGGTGCTCCGGCTGGTGTCGTTGGCTCCATTTTTCAGGTACTCGTTCAGTCCCCGGATGATGAAGTCCCGGATCTCCCCGGGATACATGTCTTCCTCCAGTCCGTGGTAGAGCACAGGCATGCTGCCGTTGCCCCGGATCTTGGTCCTGAGTCCGCTGATCTCACTGCTCAGGGACTGGTTCTGGCGCACCAGGGATTCAATCTGGCGGCGCATTTCCTCCATTTCCTGATCTACGGATTCCACCAGGTCCTGGCTTTCCTGGGCAGAGATGCGGGCAGACTGGAGTTCCCGGAGCATTTCCCGGACCTTTTCATAAGCGCTCCGGACCTGGATCTGAGCCTCTGCCTCGGATTTCTCCCGGGCGGATTCAGATTCCTGGAGTTCGGCCTTCTTGCTGGCATACCGGTCCAGGAGCATGGCGTTCATGACTCCCTGCCAGGTGTAAAGGGGATCGCTCTTCAGGGAGTTGACATAGCGGTGCACATTGGCACAGACAATGTCCATCATCTTCCTGCCACCCTCATCGCCGTTGCGGCGCATGACCCGGCTGTGGGTGCCATCGGGGTAGTAGACTCCCACGGCGCCGTTGTATTCGTTTTTATCCTGGCACAGCACCCTGATGTCGTCGTTGGTGCTGTGCTCGGCCTGCAGCAGCACATGTGCGGCTCCCTTCAGGCGTTTGGCCAATTCCTTGCTGTCCACGGCGTCGGTCCCGTCCGAGCACTTGGAGACATAGACCACCGGCAAATTGTAGCGGCTCCGGCCGTTTACCAGATCTCCCAGGATCCCCAGGCGGCTGTCATCCATGATCAGCGGGACACAATCGGTGGTCAGGCCGTTGTCGGACTCCACATAGCCACCCCGGATCAGCAAGGCTATGAAGGCCGGGGTGTAGTAGAATCCCAGGCTCACCTCAGAGCCCTCCAGATAACTCCGGTCCAGCGTCACGGCTATCTTCATGTCCCTGAAGTTCATCACATAGTCAGTGTCCCAGACAACGCCGTCATCCTTGATGTTCTCAAACCGGACGGCGATGATGTTCTGGTTCCGGTACTCCTCGATCTGCAGCCATCTCCTGTCGTCGCCGTACCGGATGTTCCGTTCACCGTGCCATTCAACATCTGGTATGACGATGTCCTGGTGGCCTCCCTTGTTCCAGTTGATCACCATTTCGATGAAACCGTCCGGAGTCATGTTTTTGATGGGAAGGATGGTGGAAAAAAGCTGCATCTGATGTTTCTCCTCTGGCAGGCTGACCGGGGCGGAAATGCCGCCGGCGTGACGGCACAATGATATGACACCTGGCATGTCCCCTGAAGATCCCACCCTCAGCGGCTGCCGGATTTTGTGACTTTCCCGGGATCTGGACCGGGAACGGGCTGTGACGGGAGACGGGCACAGGCTGCAGATCCGGAAAGGGCAGGCAAGGGAAGGGAATAGCATGGAGTGGAAAGGAAAGGCGGGCACCAGGGCTGCGGGGAGCCGGCAGACCGATCAGAGCCGGATCCCCGGATACGGACTGGGACATGGCGGCGGTTGCCGGAGCAGGCAGCCCCTGGCGGAACAGATGGCGCTGACCGGGGGAGTCGGGGCACTGACTGCAGGCAGCCCCTGGCGGCACCGACGGCGGAGAGCAATACCCATTGGCTGGCATGGGAAGAAGAGATCCTCCGGCCTGACGGGCGGAGGCCGGTCCCGGTCACGGAACATGCCCTTTGGGCGGCTCCCGGAGGGGCAAAACCGTCCATCTCATGCACATATGCGCCACAGGAGTTCCAAGGTGCGGGGAAATGTGAAACATCTACATCTTTTCACCCCCGGGTTTTTTATATAATCACCCCGGTTTTGTTTCCCCGGGGGCTGGCTTTGTCCCGGCTTCCCGGGGAGTGTGCCCCCCCGGGGCCCTTCCGGAGATCCAGCATATGTCCCATGAAGATTTCGCCTACATCATCAGAAAGGCCGAGGAAGCCCGCCGGGCGGCGGAGCGAAGGCAGCGGGAGGAGAACCTGCGCCTGGCCAACAAGATCGCCAGTGTGCTGAACTCCGCCCGGAGCCGGATCGGGGACTTCAGACGCCAGGCAGACAAGATTGCCAGCAGGGCCTCTGCCATGGGGATCTCCCGGGTCCGGAAACTGGATTCCCTCAAGGAAGCGATCCAGGCATTGGAGGCGGAGTCCTCCCGTCTTACGGTTCCGGCCGCCGGCCAGGATCAAGGTGCACTGCAGAACGCCATGAAGAGGGCAGAATCCTTCCGGCTGCGGGTGGCCGCCCTGTCGGCCAAAGCCTCGGAGGCGGACAGCCTGCTGAACTCCATCTCCTCCCGGATCCAGGATATCCGCTCCGTGCGGTCCAAGGTCGCCTCCCAGCTCCGGCATGGCAGTGACTCCGGCGCTGAAATTGACCAAATGATGGCCAAATATGAGGTCGCGCCCACTGAGGGCTATAACGAGCTTAAGGATCGCTTCCGGGAGTACGGGGCGAATGCCCGGGAACTGGAGAATGCCAGCATGGACTCCGATGATCCCGCCCATTTTGAGAAGCTGTACCTCAGCTGCCGGAACCTTTCCGAGAAGATTGCCACGGAGGATCGGGCTTTCAAGGCGGTGGAGGATGATATCCGCAGCCGCTATTCCTCCCGCCTTTCCGGGGAGATCTCCGAACTCATCGCCCGGATCCGGGCCAGTGAGGACAAGCTTAAGCAGGAGAAGGCGGATGCGGCCAGCATTGCCCGGATCCGGGAGGAGGAGCAGCAGAAGGCCCGGGAGCAGGAGCGGCGGCAGAAGATCATTGATCTGGCCCGGAAGGAGTTTGACGATCTGGCCGGTGAGCCGGTGGTGAACTCCCGGATCTCCGGGAACATCAGCGCCCTGCGGGAGCGTTTTGAGAACCTGCTGGAGAACGGGGACAGCAACCTCTCCGACGTCTATGCCATCACCATCCAGCCCCGGATCCGGAAGATCCGGGAGGAGATCACCGCCTACCGGGATCTGGCCGGACGCTTCAACGAACTGTATGCCCGCTATGCGGTGCTGGCGGAGGATTGCCGGGAAGAACTGAAGGATTTTGCCCTGAGCGAGTCCAGCATTCCCTTCCTCCAGAGCGAGATCCAGCGCCTGACGGAAACTGCCGCCCGGCTGGATCGGCAGCTTACCGCCGCCGAGGCCATCCGCATGTCCCTGGAGGAAATGGGTTACGAGTTCATCGGCCAGGAGACAGATCTGCCGGCCTCAGTGGCAGCCAGCACCCTGTTTCGGGACGCCCGGGGCAACGGGCTCAATGTGGTGGTGCGCACCAACGGCCGCTGCAGCCTGGAGCACGGCGCCCTGAGCATGGAGGACGAGGAGCTCACCTATGACGAGGCCCGGAAGGTGGCGGCGGAGACGGAGCATTTCTGCTCCAGCCACAGCCTCCTGGCGGAGATCATGGCCCGGAACGGTCTCACTGCCCAGGAGGTGGAGCGCATGGCCCCGTCCCCGGAGAATGCCATGATGATCAACGCCTCCAATTTCCATGTGGCCGACAATGTGGCCCAGGAGATTGTCCGTCACCGGCAGGAGGCCCGCCAGGCAGGCCAGGCTGCCGCCGGGGCGGAAAGGAAGCTTTATGCGGATCAGGACTGAGGATCTCCGCCAAACCCTGAAGGTTGCGGGATCCGGCCTGGCCGGCTGTTTTACGGAGTGACTGATGCCCAGAGTCAAAGTGTGCAAGGAATGCGGATATCCCGGCAGTCCTGCAGATCCGGAATGTGTCAAGTGCGGTGCGGATCTGTCCGCCGTGGCCGCGGCGTTTCTGCCCCAGGCCCAGATCGATGAAATGCGGCAGGGCAGGGGGAACGCCTCCATCATCGCCCGGAATGCCGCCTCCCCGGCGGGATCCACTTTCCATGGCCCCGTGGATCCGGGGGCGGCTGCTGCGCCCTCCCTCTCTCCCGCCGCGGCCTCCCATCCGGGAGCGGCGGTCCCGCCGGCGGTTTCCAGAGGTGCCTCAGTCACCGGGGCGGGGGCTGCTCCGGCTTTGGCGCCATCTCCGGCGCCAGCACCGGCTCCGGTACCTTCACCGGCGGCGGTACCCCCGGCAGGCTCAGTTCCCGGATGTTCCCCGTCTCCGGCCTCCGGCGCCCCGGGTGCAGTTGAGGGGGGCTTCTCCAGCCGCCGCTGTGTCCGGATCTGCCCTTCCTGCGGCACGGAGAGTCCCCGCACCCGGAGCCGCTGTCCCTCCTGCGGAGCCGATATCCGCCATGAGGAGCCGGTGTATCTGGACGGTCCGGCTCCGGCAGTTGCTTTGGCTCCTGCTTCTGGAGGCGTCGGTGCTCCGGCTGCTTCTGTCACTGGGGCTCCTGCCGGCGGAATGAATGGTCCCGGCACCGCCCCGGATCGGGGGAGTTCCGGAGCGGCAGCGCCTGGAGCAGGTCCTGTGCCTGCCGCTGCAGCTTCCGCTCCTTCTGCCTTCAGGGACAGCGTTTCCTCCGGATCCCATCCGGCTCCTTCTCCCGTTTCGGCTCCGGCCCCAGCCCCAGCCTCCCCCGCCCAAGCCCCAGCCCCTTCTATGGTTTCCGGCACCCCGGGGGGGACGGGTGCGGTCTCAGGGGCTGCCCCGGCCGCATTCCCGGAAGACAGACGGCCGCCGGTATCCGGCGCCCCGGTCCGCATGGTCAAGATCTGCCCCAACTGCGGATCGGAGATGACGGACATTGCCAAGCGCTGCACCAACTGCGGCGAGGATCTGCGGACGATCCGGCCCACCGAGGCTGCCGTCCGGCAGGCTCCATCCCGGAAGCGGGAGCGGAAGCGCCAGAGCCAGGAGCTGGCAGTGTTCATGTCTCCGGACGGCCGGGAGATCTTCCATGTTCTCGCCTCCTCCCCAGTGACGGTTATCGGCCGGGAGCATGACATGTCCGCCTATCTGGAATCCTGTGAGTATGTGAGCCGGCGTCATGCGGAGATCAAGACCTACAGTAGCCAGATCGTCATCAATGACGTGGGCAGCACCAACGGCACCTTTGTCAATGATCGGAAGGTGGAGAGCCTCAAGGATCAGCCCCTCCGGGACGGGGATCGGATCTCCCTGGGGGGCACCTGGAACTGCCAGGGGGCCGGATGCTTCACGGTGAAATACATTCCCCAGGAGACCTGACGGCGGGATCGGTGGCAAGAGCACCTGAGGATCCCAATGATTTCCCGGCAATGTCCCAGAACGCCGGGGCGATGGGATCCGGAGATCGGTCATCCCCGGGATGCGCTCCGGCCCCCGGGAGAGGCTCTTTCGGGAGAGGCTCCGAAGCAGGAGAAGGAGTAGTGGCCTCCCAGGATGCCTGTCTTACCTTGCCGCCTGGTGAGGACTGTGTACCCGGGCCGGACAGTGTGCCCGGGCAGGACAGGGAGCCCGGTCAGGCGGCGGTGGCAGTGGCAGATCCGGCCATTTCCGGACAGGAGTCCACTGATCATGAGCCCGTGGCCTATGTTGCCGATCTGCTGTATCCGGTGCGGGTGCTGGGACCGGGCAGCAGGATCGGGATCTGGTTTTCCGGCTGTTCCCGCCGGTGCCATAACTGTGTTTCTCCGGATCTCCAGCGCCGGCGCCGGGAGCACCGGATAACCCTGCAGTCACTTCTGGGGGTGATCCGGGAGCTGGCGTCCCGCTATCCCGTGGACGGCTTCACCCTCTCTGGGGGTGAGCCCTTTGAGCAGCCGGGGATCCTCCGGCTCCTGCTGCCGGAGCTGGAGCAGATCTCCGGGGATATTTTGATCTACACCGGCTACCTCTGTGCCCGGCTCCGGGAGATGGGCTGCGGGGACATTCTGGAGCACACCGGCGTGCTGGTGGACGGTCCTTATATTGACCGTCTGAACCGCAATACCTTTCTCCGGGGCTCGGCCAACCAGCAGATCCTGATCCTGAAGGAGGAGCTCCGGGATCTGTATGCCCCCTATCTGGCCGGGGGCATCAACCGCCTGCAGGTGTTCAGTTCCCGGGGGGGCTTTGTCACCGTGGGCATTGTCCGGCAGGGTTTTGCCGGTGAACTGGCAGATCGGCTCCGCGCCCGGGGCGTGATCCGGGAGGACAGATCCGGGGAGTCCCGGGAGTCAGGGGATGCCCAGGAGGACTTGTCCCTGGATGCCCGGGAGGGCTTGTCCGGGGATGTCCGGGAGGTCGGGGCAGGCCAGCAGACAGAGCAGAACAGAAACAGCTGATATCAGGGAGGTATCATGGCAGACAGCGGCAACAGATCCGGGGACAACGAGTATTTCACCCCCAAGTGGCACAAGGAGCTGACGATCTTCAGCAAGATCAAGCCCTTCATCATCCTGGAGGGCAACATCCTGGATCAGTACATCTACCCCGAGGACAATGACTTCAAGACCCGGGGAGAGATCAGCAACATCGACAGTTACCTGTATGCCTTCTACCGGAACCTGGGCTACAAGAATGTGGTGTTTTACAACATCATCAAGGGCTTTCACGCCGACTGCGCCGTGGAGCCTGTGGCAGAGCTGGAGGGCTTCGGGGGCCTGGTAAACCAGAAGCCCCAGCGGGTGCCGGGACAGAAGGATCTCACCTGCATCAGCGCCAACTTTGATCAGGCTGCCTCCATTGCCAATCTGGCCCTGGCCCAGGATCTGGAGCCCACGGTCATCATCATGGACTTTGCCTCCCGCTTCATTGTGGGCCCGGCCAACATGACCTTCCCTGATGTGATGTCCTTCACCCGGATCCAGCAGGCGGTGCTGGATGCCCGGGAGGTCAGGATCGCCGACGGCACCCGGCTCAGGAACTCCCTGGTGCTCCTGGTGAACAAGGTCAATGATCTCCCCGCCTGGCTTTACCTGGGGAACCCCCTGGCCAAGTCCATCAACATCCTGCCCCCGGGCACTGAGGAGCGGCAGAGTTACATTGACACCAAGCTCAAGTTCTTCTTTGAGCCGGAGATCTTTGCTGAGTCCCAGGAGAAGTTTGCCGGGGAGGAGGGACAGCAGGAGCTGGCCAAGATCAAGCAGCGCTTTGTGGGCCTCACCGAGGGCTTTTCCTATGTGGATCTCCAGGGCCTCCAGAAACTGTGCAAAAACCAGCGTTACAAAGTGCCCGATCTCTGCGGTGTGGTGGATCTCTACCGTTATGGCGTCAAGGAGAACCCCTGGCAGTCCCTGAAGATCGCCGATATCCGCAATTCTGAGGCCAAGTTCCGCCGGCGGGTGAAGGGCCAGGATCTGGCTATCGAAAAGACCCTGGATGTGATCAAGCGGGCCATGACGGGGATGGACGGCATGCAGCACTCCTCCCACACCAAGCCCAAGGGGATCCTGTTCTTTGCCGGTCCCACCGGTACCGGCAAGACCGAGACCGCCAAGACCCTGGCGGAGAACCTGTTCGGGGATGAGAGCAAGTGCATCCGCTTTGACATGAGTGAATACAGCCAGGGGCACAGCGATCAGCGCCTCCTGGGTGCCCCTCCGGGATATGTGGGCTATGAGGCCGGCGGCCAGCTCACCAATGCGGTGAAGGCCAATCCCTTCTCCATCCTCCTGTTTGACGAGATCGAGAAGGCCCACAGCTCCATCTTCGACAAGTTCCTCCAGATCCTGGAGGACGGCCGAATGACTGACAGCATGGGCAACACGGTGTATTTCTCCGAGACGGTCATCATCTTCACCAGCAACCTGGGCATTTATGTCACCGACGAGCACGGGCGCACCGTGCCCAATGTGGATCCCTCCACTCCCTACAGCGAGGTCCGGCTCAAGGTCCGGGAAGCCATTGAGGATCACTTCAAGAAGACATTGAAGCGGCCTGAGATCCTGAACCGTATCGGCGAGAACATTGTGATCTTCGACTTCATCCGGCCGGATGTGGCCCGGGAGATCCTCCAGGCCCAGCTGTCCAAGATCGCCGCGAACCTCAGGCAGAACAAGAATCTGGAGCTGACCTTCAGCGACAAGGCTGTGCACCAGATGGAACTGCTGGCCGGGAAGAACCTGGAGAACGGCGGCCGGGGCATCGGCAACATTGTGGAGAGCTACCTCATCAACCCCCTGTCCCGGCACCTGTTTGATCAGGAGGTCCTGGGAGATGCGGCCATCACTGTCAACCAGGTGGTGGATCGGACTGATGATGAGATCACCGGCCTGACATTGGCAGAGATCACCGACAGCATCAGCTGCGGGATCCGCAAACTCTGAAGAACGGCTGATCCGGGACAGCGTTTTTCCGGGAGCCCGTTGCCTGGTGTTTTCCCTGGGGCGGGGTTTTATCGGAGAGAGGTTTTTCCCCGGGGGCGGTTTCCCGGGGCCGGAGCTTCCGGGGCTTGTGTTATCCTTGACTGACGGGAGCCGGGCGGTGCTCTGGTTTCCGCCCGTGCCGGAATGTTATGCGAAGGGCTTCCGGCGGCGGCGTGTGTTTTTTGCTTGGAGGATTTGACCGTGAAGATAGCGGTTCAGTGTCGGATGGGATTGGGCAAGAAGATCTGTGAAGATCATGCATTGGTGTTTGACTGTGCATGTTCCCAGATGAGGCTTTTCAATTCCGCAAGGCTGGAGCTGGAGACAGATGAGCCTGTGATCGTGGCGGTGGCTGACGGTGTGGGGGGCAATCCGGGAGCCCATCAGGCTTCCAGGTTTTCCCTTTCCGTGCTCTGTGATCTCGCAGGCCAGATGCTCGCAGCCGGTACCCCCCGGGATCTGGAGCCCCTTCTGGTGGATCTCAACAGCCGTCTTCTGGCCTATGCCGCTGAGCTTCCGGGGCTTGAGACCATGGCCACCACCTTCAGTGCCCTGTGCGCCGCTGACGGCCGGTGTCGTCTGCTGCACACCGGAAATACCCGGATCTCCCTGATGTTCAACCGCTATATCAAGCAGGCAACCACCGACTTCACCACCTACCAGCATCTCCTGGACATGGGCCTGACCGAAGCTGCTGAGCGCTGCAACCGCAGTGAGATCATCAGCTGCCTGGGAGGCGGCACCCCCCGGAGCCTTTCCCGGATCGAGGCCCGGGATGTGTACCAGGAGGGCAAGCGTCCCCATCTGATGCTGCTCACCAGTGACGGGATCCATGAGTATGTGGATCTGGACTGGCTGGAGGATCTGATGAACGATGAGGCGATCTCCGATCTGGAGAAGACCGACCGGATGATAAGCCAGGCCCTGGACAACGGATCCATGGACGACAAGACCGCCGTGATCGTCCGCATCTGACAGGGGATCCGGCAATGTCCCCCCAGAGCCGGCGGCGGGCTTGGAGCAAAAGCCGCGTATCCCGGGCAGCCATAAACCGTTTTTACTGAACATCGAGCCGGTGCCGGCTCTCTGAGTCCCCTGCCGGCCTCTGCATTAAGGAGTAGTCATATGAGCTTCATCCCAAGCATCATCCATAACAATCCTGAAACCTCCCGCTATGCCGTCCTCAAGGATGGTGACGGCCATCCGGTGCCCCTTAAGTCCATTGTCATCGACGGCACCATCGGGGACGTGTTCTCCCGGGTCACTGTCACCCAGATCTACCAGAACACCGAAGAGAAGAACATTGAGGCGGTCTACTCCTTTCCACTTCCCCTGGACGGGATCCTGCTGGATTTCACCGTGACCATCGACGGCAAGATCCGCCACGGCACGGTTATGAAGAAGAGCCAGGCCCGGCAGCGTTATGAGGATGCCGTGGAGCAGGGGAACTCCGCCGCCATGCTGGAGCAGATCGGCGACGGCCTTTACAGCATGAGCGTGGGCAATCTTCTGTCAGGGCAGACCATTGAGATCGCCTTCAGTTATTCCGAGTTCAACATCTGGAACGGCAAGCTTTTAAGGTTTTTCCTGCCCTCCGTGGTGGCACCAAAGTTCGGTGATCCCGGGAAGTCCGGCATTGATCTCCGCCAGGCTCCGGTGACTTCCATGGAGGCCTCCAACCCCATGAAGTGCACCCTGAAGATCACCGGCAGTCTTGCCGCCGCCGCGGTTACCTGTCCCACCCACCATGTGGAGCAGCAGGTGACCGGGGAGGGGCTGCTCCTCTCCGTCAGTGCCTTTGCCGACCGGGACTTCATCCTGGAGATCCGGAAAGAAACCGATCCCTCTCCCCTGGCAGTCACCGGCCGGGATCATGACGGCTATGTGGCGGCGGTGGCCATGACCCCTGACTTCGGTGATCGGGAATCCCATGATCCCCGTGACATTGACATTGTCGTTGACTGCTCCGGCTCCATGTCGGGGGAGTCAATTAAGCAGGCCCGGCAGGCTCTGGGGCAGATCCTGGATCGTCTCAGGAAGGAGGACAGTTTCAACATCATCCGCTTTGGATCCGATGTTGTCCCGCTGTTCCCGGAGCATATGCCGGTGTCGGAGGAGTCTCTGGAGCGATCCCGGAACCTGCTCCGGTCCCTTGATGCCGATCTGGGCGGCACCAACCTTGAGGGGGCACTGGAGGCTGCCTATAAGACCCATATTCCTGGCAGACAGCATGATATCCTGCTGATCACCGACGGCCAGGTTTATGAAAGCGAGTCTTTTTACCAGCTGTCCGAACAGTCCGGCAGCCGGATCTTCACCGTGGGCGTGGGCACGGCGGTCTCCGAGGGCCTGCTCAGGAAACTGTCCCGGATCACCGGCGGCATGGCTGAGTTTGTCACTCCCAATGAGAACATGGCAGAGAAAATTGTCCGCCACTTTCAGCGGATGAGCCTGCCGGCGTCCGCTGCCGAGATTGTCTGGCCTGCTGAGCCTGACTGGATCTGGCCTGTCGGCGCCCCCAGTCTTTTCCACGGTGACACTACCGTGTTCTTTGCC
This sequence comes from uncultured Aeromonadales bacterium, assembly GCA_902782145.1. Classification (GTDB taxonomy): domain Bacteria; phylum Pseudomonadota; class Gammaproteobacteria; order Enterobacterales; family Succinivibrionaceae; genus UBA2804. The sequence goes on along the minus strand of CACZLZ010000019.1, from coordinate 19,737 downwards.
CGCTTCCCTGCAAAGCCCGAGGGCCGGGTGGCGCTCAAGGCCAGCTCACCTGCCGGCCGTTTCTCCTGGGCGGTGGATCTGCCCGAGGATGCTGATGAGACGGAATGCTCTGATCTGGCCAGAATGGCCGTCAGGCGCCGCATTGCCGGACGCACGGATGATCAGGCGGCTGAGCAGGCGGTGGAGTACCGTCTGATCACTCCTCTGACCAACTACCTTCTGGTGGAGGAGAACCAGAACCGGGATGAACTCGACCTGCCGGAACTCAGGACGGTTCCCCAGATGGCACCGGCTGGTTTTATGGGGATAGCCTGCTTTGCAGCTGCCTGCTTTGCAGCTCCGGCTTTTCCTGCGGCTGCGTCCATGGCTGGCCGTGGCATGACTGGTGTGGGCATGATGGGAATGGCTTCCGCAAATGCCATGGGCATGGGAGGCATGATGGCAATGAATCAGGCCAAGTCGGCCATGAAGAGCGCTGCTCCCGACACGGCAGCAGAAGATGCCGCAGAGCCGAGCGCAGATCCTGCTTCCGGATCGGCGTCTTCCACCGGGGGCCAGGACAGTGTGGCCGGTACCGGCTCTTCCGGGGAGCTGGAAGCCTTTGCCTTGAGTCTCTGCGCTCTGGATCTGGCGGGGATCAAGAACCTGTTCAGTGCCAAGACTGTGGATGCCCTGGTGCAGGAGGGACTGCCTGCTGCCACAGCCGGGACCCTGAGAGCAATGATCAATGACGGCTGTGATGAGAGGATCGTGTTTATCCTTTTCCTGAACCGTCTTATGGCCGGTTATGCCTCCCGCTTTGCCGGAACCCCGGCCGGGGAATTCATCACCCGGAGTCACAGCAGGCTTTCTGATGGTGAAAAGAGTCTGCCTTCTGCCCAGCAGGCCCTCCTGGAAGGGATCTTCTCCGGAAACTGATCTGGGCTTCCGGCTCCGGCTCTGGATCCAGTTCTGATCCCGGTCCTGTTTTGGATCTGGATCTTGCCCCTCCGGATCTCCCGGCAGGCACCGGCTCTTCTACGGGATCCGGGGAGCCAGGGAGTTCCCACGGCTACCGGTAACAGGTTCTGAGAGTGGAGCCTGTCCTGGGATTGTGCAGGGGCAGGTTCCGAGGTCAGTCCTGGTTTTCCGGGAGGTTTTCCGACAGTGATCTGCTGATGGACAGGCGGAAGGTACGCCAGGACAGTTTCTCCCGAGATGATCTGATCAGAGTCGGTTTGGGCGGGGATTGGCTGTGTCTGTTACCGGGCCTGCTGATCGGCTTTGACTGGCAAGGGCTGCTGGGCTTGTTTCGTGTGGATGATCCCGGATAAGTTTGGCGGGTTTTGTCCGGTCAGGTAAGGCATGATCGGCATGGCATCCCCGCCAGGAGGCTGGACGCTGTCTGGTCAGAGAACCATCCCTGGTGTTTAGCCATTCCCCTCATTGGTGGCAAGAGCCGGGGGTATGGGGTATAATTTCCCTGTTTTTTGGACTTCAGGGAAAAAATTTTATGGCAGCAGTTGGACTTTTTTTCGGCAGTGACACCGGCAACACCGAGACCGTGGCCGGCAAGATAAGGGACACTCTGGGGGCCGATCTGGTGGATATCTATGATATCGCCAAGGCCACCAGGGCAGACATCGAGAAGTATGATTTTCTGATCTTCGGCACCCCCACCTGGTATACCGGTGAGCTCCAGTCAGACTGGGATGCCTTTATGCCTGAGTTTTCCAAGATTGATCTCACTGACAAGGTGGTGGCTCTTTTTGGTCTGGGAGATCAGGAGGACTACAGTGACTACTTCCTGGATGCCATGGGCATTCTGAAGGAGAAGGTTCTTGCCCAGGGCGGTGTCCTGGTAGGCAGCTGGCCCACTGAGGGCTATACCTTCGGCTCCCAGAAGGCGCTGATTGACGCTGATCATTTTGCCGGTCTGGCCATTGACGAGGATCGTCAATTTGAGCAGACAGATGACCGTATTGCCCGCTGGTGCAGCCAGCTCAATGAGGAAATGAGCCTGGATCTCCTCCGGGGGCAGTAAGGTCCCAGGACAGCAGTCTGCTGGCCGTCTCTCCCTTATGGAAAGACGGCACATGGCCGCGGATCAGTCCGCGGTTTTTTTATGTCCGAAAAACTGACACCGGGGTAGATGACGCTGTCTGGAGACCTGACTGAGAATGCTGCCAGGCAGGGCAGAGGAGGATGTTTGCTCCGGAGCGCTGACGTGAGGAGATAACTGGAAGAAATTGACCGTACAGTGTCAGTACAAATTTCGGTACAAACTGCCTTGCAGGCTGGGTATGTGGATCTGGAACTGGATCTGGATCTGGATCTGGATCTGGATCTGGATCTGGATCTGCATGATGTTCAGCAACTGATGAAAAGCAGGAATTGCTGATCTGCGAGATGTGCGTTATTGCTTGCGCAATGTTTATTCGGCTATTCCTGATCTGCATGATGGCGGATCTGCATTATCGCAGTGCTTCTTTCGGCTTCTTATTAAGAAGCGAAAGAAAATATAGTTATGTGTGAGGACATTTTTTAAGTGCGATCCGTGATAGGTCAAAATTTCGGCGTTGTGGTAGAATGAGAACTGATGGTGCAGAGCGCATTGAGGTTAAAGTCATGGGCGATATGATAAATCCTGTTGGAGGCAATTCATTTGTTGATTTGGTGGAGGCAAGAGATACCAGGATTTTTGTCGATAAAACAGATTTTATCGCCAAGACTAATGCCCTCCTTAATACTGACGGTAAATTACTGTCGATGACCCGTCCCCGCAGATTCGGGAAAACTGTTACCGCCGATATGCTTTTAGCCTACTATTCAAAAGAATATGACGGGCAAAAGATTTTTGATAATCTGAAAATATCCAAAGAAAAGATTTTTCCGGAACACCTGAACAAATACGATGTCATTTATATTGACATGAACTCCGTCAGGGACGACTACATAGCTTACACTGAAGATGAAGATCTGCAGGTTAGCGGAGTTAATACAATTGTTGATTTTCTGCAGTATACAGTTATTGAAGAATTAAAAGAAAATGAAGATCATGCCAGGATACTTAGTAATAACAGAAAGGTCGGGAAGAAAAATCTCTCATCGGCATTAAAGGAAATATGTAAGCACACCAAAGAACAATTTATTCTTATTATGGATGAATGGGATTTGGTCTACCGTGATTATCGTAATGATACACAGTTGCAGGAATCCTTTATAGATTTTTTGCGGGGGCTGTTTAAAGGAAAAAAGGGGCAGGGCAGTTTTGCGCTTGCCTATCTCACGGGCATCCTGCCTATTAAAAAATACAACTCCCAGTCGGCTCTTAACGGCTTTGATGAATATAACATGCTCACCCCGGGGGATTATGCTCCTTACTTTGGCTTTACGGAAGAAGAGGTGGCCAGGATTGTAAAATCTCCTAACTGTAAAGTGTCACGCCATGATTTAAAAGAATGGTATGAAGGGTACATGATAAGGGGAGTGGATATATACAATCCAAATTCGGTATGCAAGGCTGTGACCCGAAACGAGTGTATCAGTTATTGGAGTAGAACCTCATCCAATGAAGAGGTAGTGCGACTGATCAACATGAATTTCGATGATGTAAAAAAGGACATTACGAATTTGATCGAAGGTGCCAGAGTTCAATTTGACTGTGGTAATTTTCAGAATGATATGGTCAATATTAATACCAAAAATGATGTTTTCAGTCTATTAGTTTGTCTTGGATACCTGGGATGTTCTGACATTGCCGAGGATGAAGAACTTAAACTAGCTTATGTTCCAAATAAAGAGATTAAACTGGCTTTGATTGGGATCATTAAGCAGCAGGAATGGTATGAACGGGTTGAGAACATCAAACGTTCTGAAAACCTGCTCCAAGCCATACTGGAACTTAATGGGCCAACTGTAGCAACCATGATCCAGGATGTTCACAATTCTCCGGCAGTGGCTTTGCTCGATTATAATGATGAAGAATCTCTCACATACTGTGTGATGACCGGCCTTTTGTGGTCTACTCTGGGAAAATACATTTCCCACCGGGAAGAGCAGGCGGGTAAAGGGAGAGTGGATCTTGTGTACGAACCTGCTGTTAAAGGTACTGCTCCTCTGATACTCATTGAGTTTAAATATGATGGCTCTGCAGAAGAAGCCATTGCACAGATTAAAACCCAGGAATACTTTAAACGTTATGTCGGGCAGTACAGAAATATCATACTTGTGGGAATTAATTACAGCACCAGAACCAAGGATCATCAGTGTATGATTGAAAAACTGGATTAGAAAGCGCAGTCCAAAACTTATGCCAGAGAATAAATTTGATTTGAGCTCGATTAATTATCCTGAAGCTTTTCTTAGAGACAGATTAAATGATCCTAAGATTAAATATTCAGCCATGACCGTAGAAGACAGGTTGATGCTAGCAAGGGATTGTTACCTAACATTCGTAAATGAAGTGCGTGATGGCGTCTATCCTTTTTATCGAACTAATGCCTGGTACAACCCCTTTTTAAAAGTTATTTATGACCTGGGTTATGATATAACTGATTTACAAATATCAGACTGGAATAACATTGAGGATGTTATTCGTAGATTTAATCCTGTAATAAGGGATATCGAGAGAAGAATTAAAGGTTCAGAGATCAGATGCTATTGCTTAGAGCAAATAGTTTTTGATTGCTAGGTGCTGTTTGTTCTGTTTTTTGCTGTTGAATACTGATTTCGTTTTCTAGTTGTTCGTCAAAGTTTGTTGCTTATCCATAATTACTCGGATATACGCTAAAATTATATTATTTCTAACCGCTGTTTTCATAATCCAGATTTGATGAGATTCTATGAAGGAAGTTTGGGTTGAAGGTTATTTATTGCCTTTTGTCTATTACAACTTTGTGAACTAACCTATTTTGAAAAGATGAATGCTGCGTACAGTGCATGTATGTTATTTTCTGAGGATGTTACCAGAGGTTTTGGAAAGAGGAATGCCAAAATGATGAGTGGTATTGCAAACTTCTGTACCTTCTTAAAGATCTGGGCTATGACGTTTCATCTGTAGAAGAAATTGACTGGGATCGAGTCAAAGAATACGGACCTTTTTTTGATCAAATTGGCTGTCAGTTGTCAAAATTAATTCATTCGGCAAAATTTAAGGGTGAAAAGTGCCGCCGAGGATTAGATCTTCCGATGATATTATTGTAATCTTTATTTTGCTTTCCTAAGTGTGCAATGCGTCCTTAGGATACTTATAAACAAAATGCGTTTAAAAATATAATTTAAAATTTGCCTTAATATTTTAATCAAGTGAAACATTAAATATTGCCTGTCTATGCCCAGGCATTGTTCGGATATTCGGTTCCTGACTGTCTTTCTTTCGCTGGTCTCCCTTGAATTAATTTTGTTCTCTTCTTTCTCTTCTTTCTTTTCTTTTCTTTTCTTTTCTTTTCTTTTCTTCCCCGTTTCTTGACATTGCATTGACTCAGATGATGGTTGACTGTTGGTCATAAGTGTATGCTGACCTGCATTTCCTGGCTTTGCCGCTATCTATTGCGCAAAAGGCCCATCCAGTGTTGTATAATCACAACATTTTGTGGTTAGCCTGTCTGCCTCCCGTATCATGCTTTGGCTGTGCTTCATGCAATGAACCGGACAGAACTTTATCTCCTGGCTGATGCCCTGGCAGAGCGGTGTCCTTGGCTCTTCACCCGGTGCTGCTTCTCCTCCATGAAAGATTTCCAGTTATAACAGGCTCGCTTTAATGGCACACTGTCCTGTGGTGCTGTGTTGTTTACCGCAGCCGTAGTTCCTGAACTTGTGATGCACCCTGATGATGGATTGTATAACGTCTGCCGTAAGCGGTACGTGAGGAAACGTCTTCGTTGGAGTGGCACGAGAGGATACGCCTCCACCGTAAGTAGCCCGTGATGAAACGCCTCTGCCAGGAGACGAGGCGTAAAATTCTCCTGATGAGATGATGTCTCTTAGGATCCGGATCCCATGAGGTGCACATGCTTCCCAGGATCTCCTGGATCTCAATGAACGGGAAACCCTTTTCTGTGGGATATGGGGGCTGCCAGCTGCCAGATCGGTGATCTTCCCAGGATCGGTGCTCTGCCCAGTGACTGGATAACAGGCTGATCCCGCCTTTTGTTCTTACCGGAGTTTTTATGCTGCTGTCTGAGATTGTCAACAATCCCTTCCGTGTACTTGGCGTTTATGCCGATTCCAATGCCGCCAGGATCTCCTCCAGTGTCAGCCGTTTCTCCGCTTTCATCAGGGTCAACCGTCCCCTGAAATCCGATCTTGATCTGGAAGGTCTGCTGCCTCCGGTACCCCGCACCCAGCAGTTGCTGGATGTGGCCGCCCGGGAGGTTGCCACTCCCAGAAACCGGCTGGATCATGGCATGTTCTGGTTTTTTGAGGGTGAGTATTTCACCGGGAAGGTTCTTCCTCTCTTGAAAGAGAACCAGCCTGACAGCGCCATCCAGATGCTCCGGGATGGGGAGAAGAACATTGAGAACATGCAGAACCTGATGATCCTCTGCCTGATCACCGGTGACATTGAATCCGCACTGGAGGCAGCTCAGTTTCTGTTCAGCAAGTCCAAGGACAGCTACCAGGGCAGGATCACCGATCTGTTCAAGACCAGGAAGGACTATTTTGTCAAAAGGTTCATTCTTGCCCTCATGGACAACGGGATCATATTCAGCAGCCACCTGAAAAAGCCCCACCTGACCAAATGGAATTTCTGGCATAACGCCTTCAGGGATCTGGTTTCCGGCGAACTGTTTTCTGCTGACGGCATCAAGTCCATCAACAGCCTTGCCAGTGACTGCGAATCCCATGAGCCCAGGTACCGCTCCAAGAGCATCAAGGGGCTGTCCCAGATACAGCTGCTTTCCGGCTTCCTTCCCGGAAACGATATGGCACTGGTGGACGCTGAGATGGATAAACTCCGCCGCCTGGCTGCCCTCATTCCCGGGATCCGGGACGGCAGCATCAAACCTGACATTTGGCCTTCCCTTTCCACTTTCATGGCTCTGTTCCGGATCCTGCACCTGGCACTTCCAGCATGTGTCTTGGAAATTGCTGCCGTAGCGGCCGCCCTGGACCGTGCCGGAGGACAGCCTGTCAACTGCTCCGGCTTTCTGGGTTGCAGTTCCAGATGCCAGGTTTTTCTGAAGGTGCTTAATGTTCTTTACAACTTCCAGCTGTCCGCTATGTCTGCCTTCCTGGGTGATGAATCCTCGGCGGGGCTGGCCGGTGATGACAATTATCCCTTTTACCTGGGCTCCCTGTTTTCCGCAGCCTGCGATCTGCTGGCAGAGCTCCGGGCGCATCCTGTGGTGGGACCGGAGGATCCGGTGGTGCAGCGTATAAGGGATTTCAGGCAACTGGCTGAGGGCAAGGGACTTTTCTCCCGTTTCATGGCATTCCTGTTTTCATCCGGGGGCGATCCGGAGCGCATGAAGGGCGGTGCGGTGAAGAAAGAGAGAGTTGCCGCCTGTGCCCCGGTGCGGGACCGCCATGATCAGATCGTTGAGCGGCTCAGTGAACTCACTGTGAAATATGACAGCAAGTTTCATCTGCGTTCTGCCGGGGTAGATCCGGATGGCGCTGAAGATGAGGATGAAGATGAGGATCTGGACTGGGATGCGGAGATGGATGACATCGATGCGGAACAGGACGCCATTATTGACCAAACTGTAGAAGACGCAATTGATAAGGAACTGAAGACCGCCCGGAAGACCAAAGGCAAGCAGGCAAAAAATGATCTAAAGATCGACCTCCCACCTGACTTCGCAGAGAAAGCCAGGCAAGATTTTGAGCAGCTGGTCAGTAGCGTGTTTGACAATCTGATAGGTGTTTTTCAGAAGGAAAGGAAGAATAGCGGTGACAGTTCTCCGTCACATCATGACATGAGAGTGCTAGCGCCGGTCTTTATTCCCCGGGATGAAAACCGAAAACTGCCTTCGGTAACCGGAAAAGAGAAATATTCCTCCCTGTCTGAACTGGAGACTGCAATCAGAAACAGGACATCAGTCTTTTCCTCTGGCAAGTTTTGCGGCGTGCTTAAAACCGGCAATGACGATAAGATCAACAAGGAAGTAATCAAACTGCTTGTCCGGCATGAGTCTGTCAACAAACGCAAACAGATGCCTGAGGATGTTCAGAAAGCATTTGAAGATATTATCGGCAATTCTGAACAATTTCTCATGATGTTTGGGTTCGGTAATGCAATGCTCAATATCTTGGAGCGTACCGGCATGACTGATCACTTCCCTATCGACAATAATGAAGAAGTTCTTCAGTCGATTCATGCGATCCGCCACTCCTTGTCAGTGATAGTTCTGCTGTCTGTGAATTTGGAATGGCTGCTGGTCAAAAACGGTCTGAAAGGGAGACCGCACTGCCGGGAAATTGATATGCCCATGGATGTTTTTGACAATTTCATTGCACAGCTTAAGAAATTCAAGGTTGCCTTCCCCAAGGGCTTTGCTCCGGATGAACTCTACAGCAGGTTCAGTGAAATTACCTTCGATGTTGTTGAGCAGGCTGTGAAGGCCGATCCGGATCTGGAGATATTATTCATCAAATTAATGTCGCTGTTTGCCAACTGTGACGCCATGCTGGGCTGGGGCTCTCTGATCAACCGCCGCCGGGCTTTGCTCATTGCCCTCAAACTGCAGCAGGAATCTACTCCCCAGCCTTACCAGCAGGAAATCATGTCATTCCTGGAGCGGGTGCTGCAGGCTGCCGGATCTGCCGCCGGAAGGAAGAAGGAAGCGGCACCCTCCGACGGCGGTAAGAAGGGCCGGGACCAGACTGCTCAGGGCGGGCAGTTATCGTTATTTTGAGTGACTTCTTCTGAGTGACATTTCCGGACATGAGCCAAGCAGGGCGGTGCATGACCGTCCCCATCCGGCACCCGTGAACCCTTATCTTCTGTTCTGACTGCTCCGGTTTCCGCTTTTGCTTATGCTTCCCGGCGGAGCGGTCACAGTTTTTTGAAATTATGGACATCAGTTTTTTTCTTCCGTGCCTTGTGCTTTTTGCCGTTCTCCAGGCAGCGGTCTTTGTCTATCTGATCGTGATCAGCATCCGTCTCAGCCGCATCGGCAGGCTGCTGATGACCAAAGGCATACCTGGATCCTCACCGGATCATGCTCCCCTCAGCCAGATGGGAGGCTCAGATCCTGATCCTTCACCATCTGCTGCAGCTGGCAATGGTGCCGTTGCGGGCACTTCAGATCCGGGATCCAGTGCGGATCGGCCGGCCGGTGTCCTGGTTGCCCAAGGTGCCGGTACTCCCAGGATCCTTCCGTAGCTGGTGATCCACTTGCCGGTCCCACATTCCGCCTGATTTCTGAGGCCTTTGCCTCCCTGGCAGGCAGAACGGATCGGCTGGAAGAACGTCTCAGGGCGGCGGAGGAACAGGCTGCGGCATCCCGGGATCGGATCCAGGAAGTTGTCAGTTATGCCCGGGCCCTTGAGGAAGCGGATCTGAGGACTGCGGAAACCTGCCGCGGGCTCTCAGATCGCCTGGATCTGGATCGCACCCGTCAGGATGAGACCTTTGCCCAGCAGGGGGAGGTGCTTGAGGCTCTTGGGGACCGGATCGAGGAACTCCGGAAGGACGGGGAACTTACTGCGGATCTGGTGACCGAGCTTGACGGGAAGTTCATGGATCTGCTGGCCACCTGCCAGGAGATCCAGAGCCAGATGGGAGAGATCACCGGTGATGAGCAGCACAACCATGACTTTTTCCTGCTGACAGCTGGTGAGATCTCCCGTTTCGAGTCCAATCTGTCCAGGATGGATCCCGGAACCAGGGGTTACAAACAGCTGCTCCGGGGTGTTTCCCGGCTTAAGGAGAACTTTCTTACCGCCGGGTATGAGTATGTGGATCTGCTTAACAAGCCCTTCAGCCAGGGCATGAAACTCACCGCCTCCTTTGTCACCGACGATTCCCTGCCTCCCGGCACCCAGATCATAACCGGCGTTCAGCGGCCTCAGATTAATTTCCAGGGCGTCATGCTGCAGCCGGCCATTGTCACAGTGTCTCAGAATCTTGCTGCGGCGGTTTCGGTCCAGGAAGAGCAGGAGCATGAGCAGAACTCCGGGCAGGAGCATGAGCATGAGCATGAGCAGAACTCCGGGCAGGAGCATGAGCATGAACAGGACCATGATTTTGATCATGACCATGAGAGTGCTGCCACCCCGGCTGATCTGAATTCTTCCCAGGTGTCTGAACCTGTTTCTTCCCAGCCGGATCCCTATTCTGGCATGACTCCCACCGGTGTGTCCGGCTCATCCACAGAGAGTGTCCCCAGGCTTTGAGGAACCTTCAGTAGGGGCCGCTGAGGCGGACTCAGGCAGGGGAGAGACCCCGTCGGATGAACCTGTTGATGAACCCAAGACTCTCAGTTCAGGGACTGACCAGTCTGACAAGCCGTTCTCCTTTGCCCAGGAGCCATCTGTGCCGGTAAGCACGGAGGATACCACACGGAGTGAGAGCAGTCCGGTGGCGGCAGAGGAGCCGCTGAAGTTTTTTGCCATTGGCCGGGACAGTCTGGATGCCGAGGCTGATTTCCTTCTGGCTGCTCCGTACAGATCGAATCCTGGGGTTCACAGCGTGTCAGATCCCGGTGGTGATCAGGTTGCAGAAACTGTCACGGGTTCCAGTTCAGACTCTGCTGAGGATGGCGATCAGAAACTGGCAACGGAGGTACCTGATCCTGCAACTTCCGGTGATCCTTCTTCCGCTTCTGATCCTGCTTCCACTGTGATGTCTGGTGCAGGTTCTGTTGCTGAAAATGCTGTCAGGGAAACGGTTGCCTGTGTCCAGGAGGAAACTTCCGGGGATACTCCAGTTTCTGCCTTTTCCGGATCTGCCGGACAGTTCCGGACAGAGGTGTCAGAACCCGGAAATGAAGGGTTGTCCTCCCAGGTGCCCGGATCCATGGAGAGTGGCTATCTGATCAGCCCGGAGGAAACCGGCCGTGGCTGGTTTGCTCCTGCCATGGAAAAGGATTTGGTACCAGAAGGCAGATTAAACCCTTCCTCCGGGGCGGATGATCCTGCTGACTCTGTAGCTGACTTTGCTGAACTGAATGCGTCTTATGATGGGGCAGAGCTGGGTGCTGAGAATGGTTCTGCGCCTGCTGGAGGAGCAGTTGAGCCTCTGTTCCGATCTGAGAGTGATCCAGCAGTGACCGGAGGTGCGACTGGATCTGAGTCAGAAGAAAGCACCAGCAATGATGAGGGACTGACAACGCCTAAAACTGATGACGTTTCCGAACCGGCAAACGGAGAGTCTGAGTCAGGTCGTGGCTCTGACTTGGATGAAAAACTGGCAGAGCCGGGATCGGAAAATGTCCCCGAACTGGCAGATGGGGAGTCTGAGCAAGATCCTGACACTTACCCTGATTTTGATACTGAGTCAAAAACTGAAGTTGCAGATGCTTCTGAACTCGCTGACGGGGCGCCAGAGTCTGAGTCATCTTCTGCCTCTGACTCTGATGATGGTCAGGCAGAGTTAAAAACTGAGGCTGAAGCAGCAGATCCCTCAGTCCGGTCAGACGCAGCTGCAGATTCTGACCCTGCTTCAGCCCCTGACTATGATGACGGTCAGACAGAGTTAAAAGCTGAAGCCGAAACTGAACCCGCAGATCCCTCTGTCCCGTCAGACGTGACGGCAGAGCATGAGATTGCTCCAGACTCAGCTGATGATCTGCAAGAGCCTGAAGTCAAAACTGAAGCGGAAGATGCCTCCGAACTGTCAGCTGTGACGTCTGAACCTGATCATTATCGTGATCCCGTCTGTGATGCAGTCCAGGCAGAGCTTGAAGACGATGACGCCTCCGAACCAGCAGACAGCGTTTCCGGGGGTGAGGCCGGAATTGCCGTTGACGGAGAAATGGCAACTCCCGGCTCCGGGAGCACGGACAGTCAGATCGAAGGCCTCTCCCTCTGGCAGCCGGAACAGGAGCCGCATCCGGCAGATTGGCTGTTCCTCCGACGTGCCGTGATCGGCGCTGGATCTCTTCCCCTCCAGGCCGGGGCGGCCGCAGCACCCCAGGGCCATCCTGGCCAGGATCTGTCCGGTGGATCCGCCGATCTTCCTGGCGGAGGGGCTGTGCCCCCGGAGGACGGTTCCCGAGATCCTGAGGCGATCCAGGAGCCAGGCAGGGCGGTCTCCTCTTTCCGGCCCGTTACTCCTCCGGGAAGCGGAAACGGTTTTAAGGATCGGTTTAATGATCGGAGCCGCAGACACGGGAAAAAGCGCCGCCGTGCCCGGAGGTGAAACGGCAGGAGTTGCTTTCCCGGAGATCGGCCCCAGTCTTTGCCGCGGCTGGATCTTGTTCCGGATCCTGTTTTGGATCCTGTGCCGGATCAATGGCGGGCAGAGCCCAGGATTTTCCCTAAAACTTTTGCCGCTGTTCTGAGGGCTGGTTTCCGTTCTGCGGTCTTTTCATCCGCAGACTGGACTGTTTTTTTTGAGCTTGCCGGAGCCTTGCCGCTCCCAGTTTTTCTTTCTTTTTGTTGCAGAGTGACAAATGTCTAAAATTAATTTCGGTATCGATCTTGGCACCACCAATTCATCCATAGCCACCCTGAAGGACGGGGTTCCCTTTATTTTTCAGTCTGATCTCCGTGAGGATGTGATCCCCTCCTGCGTGTCCTTCACCGCATCCCGCACAGTGAACGTCGGCACTCCGGCTTTGAATGATCATGCCAGCGCCCTGAGGGCTGCCGTCCAGAATCATGATCAGAACACCCCCAACTCCTTTGTGGAGTTCAAGCGCACCATGGGCACTGACGCCGGCTATTACTCCTCCAACATGGATCAGACCTACAAGTCGGACGAGCTTTCAGCGGAGGTGCTCAAGAAGCTGCGCTCCTTTGTCACCGGAGATCAGGTGAAGCAGGTGATCATCACCGTTCCGGCCAAGTTTGTTGCCAATCAGAAGATGGCCACCATTGAGGCCGCCAAGAAGGCCGGCTTTGCCAACTGCCAGCTGCTTCAGGAGCCCATTGCCGCCAGCTTTGCCTATGGCCTTTCTTCGGAAGAGAAGAACGGCGTGTGGCTGGTGTTCGACTTCGGCGGCGGCACCTTCGATGCGGCTCTGGTTCACAATGACTCTGGAGTCATGCAGGTGTTTGACACTGAGGGTGACAGTTATCTGGGCGGCAAGGATCTTGATTTTGCCATTGTGGACGAGCTCATGCTGCCCTACATCTATGAAAACTACACCATCTATGATCGTGATGATGGCGATTCCAGCAATGAAAAGAAAGCCGCCCTGCGCAATGCCCTGAAGCTTTACGCTGAGGATGTGAGAAAGAAACTTTCCACAGAGGAGAAGGTTGAGGTGCTTACAGATCTGGGAGATCTGGGCGTGGATGACGAAGGTGAGGAGATTGAGCTTGACATGACCCTCACCCGGGATGAGGTCTTTGAGGTTATCGGCGCATATTATGACCGGGCTGTGAAGATGTGCGAGGATCTACTGGAGCGGAATGATATCCGGAAGGAGAAACTCAGCCGGGTGATCCTGGTGGGCGGCCCCACCTTCTGTCCCCTGGTGCGGGACAAACTCCGGGAGAAGATCTGCTCCACGGTGGACACCTCAATCAATCCCATGACCGCTGTTGCCGCCGGCGCTGCACTGTATGCCAGCACGGTGGATGCCCTGGAACTGGAGGAGGATCGTAAGGAAGGCAGTGTCCACTTTGATTTTTCCTATGAAAGCACCACGGTTGCCGAGTCTGAGTGGGTGTCCTTCCGGTGCCTGGAGCCGGAGAAGATCAAGTCCGGGATCAACCTGGAGTTTGTCCGGGGAGACGGTGCCTGGTCCAGCGGCAGGATAAACGCCGCAGGTCAGGACGGCGATGTTGCTGAGTTCTTCCTGGTGAAAGACAGAGCCAATGTTTTCACCGTCAGGGGCTTTGATGACAGCGGAAACTCCGTTGATATCTATCCCAATGAGATCAGCATCATCAACGGCACCAGGGTGTCAAAGGCGGTTCTTCCTTACAATATCTGCTTTGCCCGGGAGATCAGGGAGGAAGTCAACGGTACTGTGCACGGGGTTGCTTTGTTTGGCGGACTCAAGAAAAATGTCCCTCTGCCCACAGTGGGCGTAAGTTCAGACAGCAAGGTTTCCAGCATTTTTAAATCCCCCGGGGATCGTATTTACATTCCCATCTACCAGGCGGATTTTGCCATGCATGAAGATGACAACTGCATGATGTACCCCCAGGTGGGAAGCATAGATATCAACTATGAGGATGTGGGGGTGGAACTTCCCTTTGGGACTCCCGTAACCTTGAAGTTAAAGATTGACACTTCTGAAAGGATGGAGATCGAGGCTTACTTTCCATCCGTCGACAAAACGGTGATCAAGCCGGTCACCATTGATGCGGAGGTTTCCGAAGGATCCTTAAGATCGGATATTGCGGATTTCTTCTCCCAGGTGACCTATTATCAGCGCAAGTTCCAGCAGATGAAACTCAGGACGCCTAAGTTCAACAAACTTGTTGATGAGGCCAAAGAGGCTGAACGTGACAGTTCCCTGGAGCCAGGAGCCGTGCTGCAGAAGTTCCGGAATGCAATCAGGGAGGGAGAAAGCATCCGCATTAAGAATGAAAATCTTTACCTGAAGCTGGATTTGCATAATGTCTGTGCGCTGCTCGCTGAACTTGAGCCGGAGTTTTTTGACATGTACTGCAATGATCTTCTGGTTGACGGAGAGCCCCTGTGTTACCTGGATGTGGGGGATATTCCAGAGGAGAACATGGAGAAACTGCACAGCAAATACGTGAAGTTTGGACATATGCTGAGCACAGTTATGCATACCATCAGCTTTTTTGATAATAAGACCAAACACGGCACCGACTTTTCTCTTTTCGATCAGCCTGAACAGCTTGCAAAGTTATACAGCAAGGTCAAAGACCTGGTTGGAACGAGAAATGAGCCTCTGCCTGGTCACTTCTTTGAAGTAGCAGACCTCATAGAATCCATGGACAGTTTTGTTCCCCTTCACATGTACGACGACCAGTGCTTTATGCTGGGGGCCAAAGGAACAGACGGCATGCTTGAGCTATAGCACTGAGGTATCCGCTTCCCCAGCGACGGCATAGGACGATGCAACCAGGCAGGGCCGCCAGAGCCTGCATTCATGCCCCGCCGCCGATGCGGCATGGGTGCGGGGTAAGGCGCGGGACTGGATGCAAGGGGCAGGCGGGATCTGATCCCGGACTCTCCGGAGCATCTTCTGATCCGGTTGCACGGTTTGCTGAGGATCCCTGACCGTGATCCTTTTTCTATTCTCGGGTTTACCGGAGACCCACGGCTGCCGGCGATGGCAGGCACCTCCCCTCATCAGCCCCCGGGACGGCGCCTTATCGGGGATCCTGGGAGCCCTGGGCGGCACCTCATTCTGTTCCCAGATCCTGATGGTCCGGGGGCGTGGTGCTCAAGGAGCAGGCTGTGCGGATCAGCCGCACATTTTGAATCATGTTCGCTGAATGCTATTCAGCGAATGCAGTTAAGATCCTGAAAGGGCAGACAATGGCCACAAGACAGGAAAAAGCCCAGGAGACCAGGCAGAAGCTGATCGACACGGCTCATGAGATCATCCGGGAAAAGGGCCTGTACCGGCTGGGTGTCACTGACATCACGGAGCGGGCCGGGGTGGCGACTGGAACCTTCTACACCTATTTCCGGAACAAGGAGGACATTGCCCTGGAGATCTGCAAGCAGCTGTTCTGCGACACCAGGGCACAGCTTGATGCGGCTCAGCATGAGGATATCACTGACACCCTGGCCCTTTACTGCCGGTGCTTTGTCCGAAAGGTTGTGGGGTATCAGCTGCCGGTGGTGCGGGAGTGGATGAAATGCCTGGTGGAGAAGAATGTCGCCGGTGAGAGCATGGGCCTCATCAAGTGGGATTACGATCTGGCCATGCTCCGTGAGATCCTGGAGGAATGGGTTGACGGGGGCAAACTGTCACCCGGGACGCCGACAGAAAAGATAGCCCGGGCGATCCTGTGCGCGATCTACGGCATCCTCACCATCTGGTGCATGTCCGACGGGGGCGTCGATCCGGAGGAGATGATCCGGGAATTCACGGAGACGCGCCTGAAAAGTTTTTTAAGGGAATATCTGCAGCCGAAGGCGTGAGCTTATGCAGTGTGTCAAACTTGGCAACACCGGCGTGGACGGGTCCCGGATCTGACTTGGCTGCATGAGCTTTGGCAGGCCGGGAAAGGAAAACGGGGTGTTCCCCTGGGCCAAGGATCTGGATGAGGCCCGGGAAATATTCCGCCGGGCTGTGGATGCGGGCATCAACTATTTTGACACCGCCAATGTCTACCAGATGGGCAGTAGCGAGGAGATCACCGGGAAGCTTATCCGGGAGTTCGGGCTAGATCGGGACGAGATTGTGGTGGCCACCAAGGTGCACTTCCCCATGCGGGAGGGCCGGCCCAACGGCGGCGGATCCAGCAGGAAGAACATCCTGGCGGAGATTGATCACAGCCTCAGGCGCCTGGGCCTCGACTATGTGGATCTCTACCAGATCCACCGACTGGATCATGAGACTCCCATGGAGGAGATCATGGAGGCACTCCATGATGTGGTCAAGGCCGGCAAGGCAAGATACATCAGCGCCTCGGTGGTGTTCGCCTGGGAGTTCGAGCGGCTAAACCAGATTGCCGAAAGGAACGGCTGGACGAAGTTTGTCTCCATGCAGAACCAGTACAACCTGATCTACCGGGAAGAGGAGCGGGAAATGATCCCCCTGTGCCAGGATCGGAAGATCGCTGTGGTTCCCTGGTCGCCCCTGGCCGGCGGCAGGACTGCCCATCCCTGGGGCAGTAAAACCAGCCGCAACTCTATTGATGAGGTCTCCCCCATGGTGTGGGGCGGAACAGAGGAGGCTGACCGGAAGGTGGTGGACAATCTGGAGCAGATTGCCCGGGAGCAGGGCCATTCCATGGCTCAGATCTCCCTGGCGTGGATGTTTTCCAAGCCCTACATCACTGCGCCCATTGTGGGCTTTACCTCACCTTCCCATGTGGATGAGGTGGTGGCTGCACTGGATATCCGTCTTGATGAGGAGACGATCCGGAGACTTGAGGCTCCCCAGGTCCCCCACGTCAAGACCGGGTTGTTCTGACAGGTGGACTTGTTGGTTTCATCTGAGGAATTTATCTGCGGAGAAGGTAAGATGTCTGATGTGATGCTGTGGACCGGTGCCGGGCAGATTGGCATGGCCATTGCCCGCCGGACGGGTTTTGGCCGGAAGATCATTGTTGGTGACAAGGATCCCGGGAATGCCGCTAAGGTTGCTGAGATCATGCGGAATGCGGGGTTTGACATTGAGGCTGCGGAATGTGACATTTCCAGCTGGGAGTCTGTTACCGCTTTTATCCGGAAAGGCCAGGAATATGGCGAGATTGGCGCCTTGGTAAATGCCGCCGGGGTGTCCCCCTCCCAGGCTCCGGTGGAGGTCATCCTCAGGGTCGATCTCTACGGCACTGCGCTGCTGCTGGAGGAGGTGGGCAAGGTGATCCGCAGGGGCGGCCGGGGAGTGACAATCTCCTCTCAGAGCGGACACCGCATGCCGGCGCTTTCCCGGGAAGACGATGAACTGCTGGCCATGACCCCGGTGGAGGATCTCCTCAGCCTTAAGATCCTCCAGCCGGAGAACATTGAAAACACCCTCCACGCCTATCAGATGGCCAAGAGATGCAATGTGAAGCGGGTGATGGCAGAGGCGGTGAAATGGGGCAAACGGGGCGCCAGGATCAATTCCATCTCCCCCGGGATCATTGTGACGCCCCTGGCCATTGATGAGTTCAACGGGATCCGGGGCGACTTCTACAAAAAGATGTTTGCTGGCTGTCCTGCGGGCAGACCGGGTACCGCCGACGAGGTGGCCAATGTGGCCGAGCTCCTGCTCTCCGAAAAGGCGGACTTCATTTCGGGATCGGATTTCCTGATTGACGGCGGAGCAACCGCGGCCTACTTTTACGGTGATCTGCGGCCCTGAGCCGGATCTGTCAGAGGTACGTCCGGAGGATCCGGATCTGTCCCGGATCTTCTCCTGAGCCGCCCCTGGACGACCCGCTGTCAGGAGCCGCCGTCGGCGGTGCTTTCACTTCACCGACACTGACGCTGACGCTGCTACTGTTGTTGCTGCGCTCCGCCGTTGCGGACCTTGGTTTCCAGGTGTGGAGCGTAGTTTCCGGATCTCCGGGTTTCTGGACTGTTTCGGCCATCTTCCGTAAGTACTCTGCTCCAGGCTTACGGGGCGCTTCTGCCGCCTCCCGCTGTGTCCTCTGCTCTGGATCCCGCACCATCCTCACTGCTTCCTTCCGGAGCTTTGGCGTTGTTTCCTTCCGTGGCTTTGGCGCTACTGTCCTCCGGGGAATTTTCACCTCTGTCTTCCTTTTCACTTCCCAGACAGCCGGTCAGTCGGCTCAGGATCTCCTGGATGAGCTCACCGCTTCCCGGGGGGATCCGGTTGTAGTCCAGGATCAGATCATCTTCCGGATCTTCCCATCTGAAGGTGATGTTCACCGTCGGATGATCCATGATGTGCATCAGGGAGCGGATGTTCCGGCGCCATTTCATGATCCGGCGGTCGTGGATCAGTTTCCGGAACGCCGCCACCTCATCCCGGGACAGGATCCCCTGCCGGGTGCGCCTTTGGCTTCCGGTGCGGGAGTGCTCGGTGACAGTTCCTCTGCCGTCCTTGGCGACTTCAAGGGTGATGGTCCAGGAGATGTCCCGCATGCCGCCGCCCCGGTGATAGGCAAAGGTGCGGAAATTCCATGCTGTTCTTCCGGAGGTGCTACCGGTCCGGGTGGCAGCGGTGTCTGGATCCGCTGCGCTGGCAGATCTGCCGGTGACGGCGAGCAGGATGACCGCCGCTATGATCAGGACGGTCAGGAAGGTGGCGGCCACGGATGATAGGGTGTTCATTGCTTGTCCTGTCTGCTCCCCGGAGGATCCGGGAACGGGAATAACGGCAGAATGTCGGTCAGAGGTGCCGGTGCCCCTGCCGGGTATATCAAGAATTTTGACCTGCGGCAGACGGTGGATGGAAGGAACACCATCATCCAGCGTGATGTCCGGATCACCATGAGCGTATATGATCTGAAGGAAGTGATCAACAATCAGAAGCTCTGGAGCAGGATTGTAGGCAAAGCAAAAAACGCCGGGATCGCTGTCACCTGTGAGTTTGTCTAAGCCATGATCCCCGAAGCGATCAAGATGCTGATAGACGAATAAGCAGAGCGGCAAAATATGATCTGCCGGGCAGACATGGCAGATCTGTTTTGGCATGATTACCTCTGAGCAACGCAAGGAGATGATCATGGAAATCACAAACGAACCGGAAACCGATCTGCGCAGTCATTTCAACGAACTCATCACAGTAACAAAGGCCAACAATGAGTCTTCAGTCTGCTATGGCCGTATTAAATGAGAAGGTAAACCCATCAAACTGAATAGTGCGCTTCTGAAAAATTCGTACATTTCCGCATGGGCGGATGATGACATCAGAGCAGACTTTGATGTTGAATATGTGATCGTCAATGAACAGCCGTATGCCAGGACGATCTTCCTTACCAAGATCTATGATCTCTAATTCCCTACCACGATTATAACTTATCCCCCGCTACCCTCCTCTTTCCCCCTCGATTTTCCTGTCTCAACCTAACTTTTCTCAAAATAATCCT
>CACZLZ010000018.1 GCA_902782145.1 uncultured Aeromonadales bacterium | reverse complement strand
TGCAGTACTACCACATACGCAGTTCTGCCCCCCGGCAACCGATCAGGGGGCGATGCTATAGCTCAGAATGTGCTTAGAAAATATACCCGGGAACTTAAGATGACCACAATCAGCTCCACCAGTGTGAAGCCGGATGCTGCCTTTTTCATGGTTTCCTCCTTGTGTGGTTGGTCTGACTTGGTTGGACGGTCCGGAAGCCTGCGGACCGGCTGCTTGGGATTGAATGGGCTGTGCCGCTACAGGGGGCTGATCGTCAGGCTTGTGGTGATGAATCTACTCCCTCTGTTATCGCACGAGACAGTGGGATGTGTAAGAACTTTTGAGTCTGGTTATGAGCACTGTCAATTTTTTCCGAAAACGGGACCGGTCGTAGTTCACATCTTTTCCGGCCATACGTTTCCTTCATGTGGTCGTCCTTCTTCGGGAGCAAGTCTAGTGATGGTGTGCCTTTTGCGGCCGCCGGGGGTATAATCTACTGCCCCTTCCAGTTCCGTTCCCTCCGGAGTCCGGAGGTCGACCCGTCATTTTCCGCATCCCCGCCAGGGGTGTTCTGTCTGATCTGAGGTGATCCCATGCTGGACAGTTCCAAATTAGAAGTGGTCCGTTTTTATCCCACCGACGTTGAGTGGGGCTACGATTATGACCGGGAGGCGGCGGTAACCACCGCTCCGGTGCGGCGGCTGCAGCAGAAGACCCAGGTGTATCCACTGGATATCAAGGCCTCGGCACGGTCGCGGCTGACCCATTCTCTGGAAGTGCAGTGCCGGGTTCGCAGCGTGGTGATGGCCCTGTCCGAGAGGCTGGACTTCTATGGCGAGCACCTGTTTGACATTCTGTCCGTCTGTGAGACCGCCGCTCTGATCCATGACGTGGGCAATCCCCCCTTCGGGCATTTTGGTGAGCGGGTGATCTCCTGTTTCATGGAGCGGAATCTGGATCAGATCTACGCCTCTTCCCTGGGTCCGTCCCATGTGCCCTCAGCGCAGTGGACCTCCCTTCTGGCACCGGATCTCAGGCATTTTGACGGCAATGCCCAGAACCTGCGGATCCTGCATTCCATTCAGAAGCTCAATCTGTCAGCCCAGGTGCTGGGATCCTGCATCAAGGTGCCGTATCTGGCGGGGGAAGACGTGCCGGAGGAGGCTGATGATGATGAGGAGGAGGAGGAACTGTGGACCGGCACCGGGGGGACAGGGCTGCCCGCCGGCTCCTTCCGGGGCGGGAAGTCGCCTTTTGGCTGTTTCTATTCTGAAAGCATGCTGTTCCAGTTTATCCGGGAGGCCCTGGAGATGGAGGAGGGTGAGCGGTTTGAGTTGTCCCATATTCTGGAATATGCCGACAACATCAGCTATGCCCTGGCGGACATTGAGGACTCCTGGGAGCGGGGTCTGGTCTCATTGGATGATCTGCAGCGGGATCTGATCCCCTACTGCGGTGAGGCGGCGGAGTCCCTTGCCGGGGAACTCATATCCCAGTGCCGGGAGGAGGGCTGCAGTTTCACTGAACTGGTGCGTACCAGGTGTCTTCCCCGGGCCATTGACTCCTTTGCCGCCTTCTTTGCCTCCTATTTTGATGCTGAGAGCAGCGAGGCTGGCTACGATCAGGAGGATTATCTGAGCTTTGTCTCCCGGGATCAGGAAAACCGCCTGCTGCAGGCCATGGCCGTCTATGCCCGGGAGAAGATCTTCCGGAAGCGGGAGATTGAATCCCTGGAGCTGACAGGACATTCAGCTCTTCACGGGCTGCTGAAGATTTACGGGCGCCTGCTGGCGCTACCGCGCCGGGATTTTGAGATCCTGCTGGCCGGCGGCGAGCTGGCTGATCCGGTGCTCAGCCGCCTGGTTCACCGGATCTCCCGGAGGGTCATGGAGACTTATGTGGAAAGTGTTGCCGACTCGGATCTGATCTTTGCGGACAAAGATGAGCGGGAACTGTATTTTAGGATCCGCCTGATCATCGACTACATCACCGGCATGACCGACACCTATATCCAGGCTGAGTTCTCCAATCTCCGGGGCTTCACATACTGACGGCTGAGAATGGCGGCTGATCCTGCGGGCTGACGGCAGGAAAGGGCTGACGGCAGGATCCGGCAGGCTGACAGACGGCGGGAACAGGCGGCAGACGGCAGGATCCGGAAGACGTAGGCCCGGAGAGGCGGGAGCGGGAGATCTTCGGTTTTGAGACCGTCCGGCAATGGGGGAGCGCAGATCGGAGCCGGGGCGGGTTCAGGCTTTGGCTGGCTGAAGACGGGATCAGGCGGGAAGCCGCAGGGCAGGGGCGGGATCAGCGGCCCGGGCCTGAGGAGCCCTCTCAGCAGTATCCGGCTTTGATGCAGGTGGAGTCCGGCGCCAGTTCCCATTCCGGGCGGCCGTTTCTGATCACCGGATCAAGAATGTAGGTTTCACCGTCCAGGGTGTCCTGGCGGACCGCTGTCATGATGATGGAGCCGGATTTGACTTCCACGGAGGCAAAATACCTGGTGGCAAATTTCTCCGGGATCCGGTAGGTCAGGCTACTGGCCCCTGAACTGCATTTTCCTGAGTCCGGATCCATCCCCTCTTCCTCCATGCAGAGTGCAATGTCCCTTTTCAGGGCTTCTGCCGTCAGGGCGGCCTCGGCGAAGCGGGCGCGGTTCAGTTTCAGTTTGGCGGAGGCGGCGATGGCGGGATCACTGTTCTGACTGCTGTTTTGGTCGCATCCGGTTGCCGGCAGCAGGATCAGGGCTCCGGCCAGGATCAGGAGCAAGTGCTGGCGGATGGGTCTGGAGGCGGTCTTTTTTCCGGTGGTGTTCTGGTTCATATCGCAGAGGCTATGGCTGGCGGTGACATTGGGGGAGCCTGGGATCAGCGGCTGTAGGTCAGGTATCTGCCGGCATCGCTGCCGTCAACTGGGTGGTGCAGATAGGCTTTCTTGCCGTCCCTGACGCCGTCGGAGAATTCACTGCTGGACTCACCGTATGACCAGCGTGCTTTTATGGCCTCCAGTTTGGGGTACTCTTTTTTCTTGAATTTTTCCATCAGCTCCTGTTCTTCCTTGGTGATCGTGGTGAAGTCGGTCACCAGTTTGGAAACCCCCTGCACCCAGCCTTCGCTGTAGGTGTCACCCATGGCTGTCTTGGTTCTCCGGGAATAGAAGTAGTACATGGGATCCTGATCCTTGAGCTCCTTCATGTAATTGCGCCGGGCGGTCTTCAGCTGCCGGACCAGGACTTCCGTGGCGTAAGCGGCCGTTTCGACCCTGCTTCCGGGGCCGAAAAACTCATAGCATTTGCGGTTGTCCAGCCACGAGTAAATGAACATCACCCCAAAGGCCTTCTTTATGAGGCACACAAGTTCATCCTCATAAATCGGAACCCTGCTGCTTGCACTGGTGAGGGTTGTCCGGCAGAAGGCTTTTTTGATCTCCGACAGGCCGATGTCATTGAAGGTGATGCCGGAGGATTTCATGAGGTTGATGGCCATGTTGAGGGCCACCGCTGCCTCATGGGGGTTGCTGGATTTGCTCAGCTTCATGAGTTTTTTGATGCGTTCAAAAAGCTTTTCCCGCTGCTCGCTGCTCATTTCCTTGGTGCTGTTCTGGGTGTTTTTGGTCATAACTGCTGTTCTCGTGTCACCGCGGTTGTTTCCGGTGGACGGCGGCGCCGCATGATCCTGAGTTGGTGTGCAGGGGATCTTGGCTGCCGGTGCTGTCCGGGGGCATCACCTGCCTGATCCCGTATCTTCCTGGGGGCTGGGTGTCTCCTCCGCAGCCTGGTCGCGCTGGCGTAGCTGGGTATCCCCCTGAATGATGCGGAAATTTTATCCTATGACCGGTGCAAAATCCATTGTGCGTGGATCCTGCGCCTGAGGGGGAGGCCGGGACTATTCTCATGTGGCACCTCCCCCCCTTTTTCTTGATCCTTTCCTCTGCCTCAGGCACGGCTCCGGATTTTCCCCGGGCGCGGTGAAGGCTGTTCCGGCCGCTCCGGGACCAGATCTTTTCCCCGGCTCTTTCCTGCCGGGGGCAAGTGTTCTAAACTTGCCCTGAACCGATGTTGTTTTCTGTTGTCTTCCCTGAAGGAGCAGTCATTGAACAAGTGGATTGCCGCCAGCCGCCTGAGAACCCTTCCCCTTTCCTCCTCTGCCGTGATCCTGGGCCTTGCCTGTGCCTTTGCCTTGGGGCAGTGTCCCGCAGATCTGCTCCGGGTTGCCGGGGCGGTGCTGACAGTGCTGACGGCTGTCGTCCTGCAGATTTTGAGCAACTATGCCAATGATTACGGGGATCAGATCTCCGGCGTGGATCGGTCCGGCCGGGCCGGCCGGGTGAGCCTGGTGCAGCAGGGTGCCATGACCATGGGGGAACTTAAGGCCGGGATCCTGGTGACCGGGGCATTATGCCTGCTGCTGGGCCTTGGGGCGGTCACCCTGTGCTGGTGGGGGGATCTGGCGGGATTTGGCTCCTTCATCCTTCTGGGTGCCCTGGCGGCCGTGGCGGCTGTGACCTACACCCTGGGTCCGTCCTACAGCTACTACGGACTGGGGGATCTGTTTGTCTTCCTCTTTTTCGGCCTGGTGGCGGTGTCCGGCGCCGAGTGCATGCTGTCCCACGGCTTTTCCCTGACAGGCCTCCTGGCAGGCGCTGGCGCGGGCTGCAATGCCATTTTGGTCCTCAATGTGAACAATCTCCGGGATGTGGACAGCGACAGCCGGACGGGCAAGCGCTCCATCCCGGTCAGGCTGGGGATCAGGGGAGGGAAGATCTACCACCTGGCGGTTTTCCTCCTGGGATCTGGCTTTCTGCTGGCTGCCGCTCTGATGGGCTGCCGCCTGGCGGGGTTCTTTCTGGTGCCCATGTTCATTCCCCTGCTTCGGGCGGTGCGCTATACCGTCTCCCCCGCCCATGAGGGATCCTCCCTGGAGCCGATGATGCGGCAGACCTCAGTGGGCGCCAGCCTGCTGAACTTCGGCCTGGCCTTTCTCCTGGGCGCCGGCTGCATCCTGGGGTGAGTGACCGCCGGAGCATCTTCCGGCAGCAGGAGCCGCTGGCCGCTGATCCCGTCCGCCGTTTGTCAGGGTTCTTTCCGCCCGGCTTTTTCCTTCCTGATCTCTTTTGCCGCTGTCTGTTAGCATCCCACCATGCTGCGCTCAGATGCGCTTTCCGCCTGTTCACCCGTGTTTCGGTTTGCCGGTCCGGAATGTGTCCTCAGATGCCTGGGGGATATGTGGCACCGGGCCCCGGATCCGGCCCCCGTCTCCTGTCAAGCCGGGATTTCCCGGCGGTTGCCGCAATGTGATGTCACGCTGTTTTAAGGGCGGTTTTTTGTTAGAATAGCATCACGAATTTCTGTTTTTTTCCGCTGCGGCAGAGCGGCGACAGTTCCCTGAGAGGAGTTCTATGCGCGTTTTAAAGTTCGGAGGCACATCGCTGGCTGATGCCGGAAGGTTTTATGGTGTCGCCGACATTGTGATCAGATCTTCCCTGGATGAGCAGGTGGCCGTGGTGCTGTCTGCTCCCGCCCGGGTGACCAACCTGCTGATTGAACTGGTTTCCCAGTCTGCGGCCGGAGAGGACGCCGCCGGCGTCTTTGACGAGATCCGGTCAGTTTTCAGTTCGGTCATTAGCGGCCTGAAGGAGAAGATCCCCGGCTTCGGGGACGGCGAGGTCCTGGAGTTCATGGAGGAGCAGTTTGCCCTCATCCGCCGCCTGACAGAGGGTGTGCGCATGCTCCGGCAGTGCCCTGACAATATTCAGGCTGTGATCCTCAGCCGCGGTGAGGCTCTGTCAGTGCGGATCATGACGGCACTGCTCAATGCCCGGGGACAGAAGGTGGAGCAGATTGATGCGGCCTCCTGCCTGGTGGCCGAGGGCTCCTATTTGGAGTCGGCGGTGAACATTGAGGAGTCCGCCCGGCGCATTGCGGATCTGGGGCTTGCCCGGAACAGCATCTGCATCATGGCCGGCTTCTGCGGCGTCAACGCCGCCGGCGAGGTGGTGCTCCTGGGCCGCAACGGATCGGACTATTCCGCCGCCTGCCTGGCCGCCTGCGTCAAGGCCAAGAGCTGTGAGATCTGGACGGATGTGGACGGCGTTTACAGTTGTGATCCCCGGATTGTCTCCGACGCCCAGCTGATCACCCGGGTCAGTTACAAAGAGGCCATGGAGCTGTCCTATTTTGGCGCCAAGGTCCTCCATCCCCGGACCATTTCCCCCATTGCCCGTTTCCGCATCCCCTGCCGGATCCGGAACAGTCTCCATCCTGAGCATCCCGGCACTCTGATCGCCGAGACTGGTGACGAGACCATGGCAGTGAAGGGCATTTCGGATCTCACCGGCATTTCCCTGATCAACATCTGCGGTCCCGGCATGAAGGGCATGGTGGGCCTGGCAGGCAGGATCTTCTCCTGTGTTTCCCGGGCCGGAGTTTCCATAGTCCTGATCACCCAGTCATCCTCGGAGTATTCCATCAGCTTCTGCATCCACAGCGCCGATCGGGAGAAATGCCTCCATGCCCTGGAGAGTGAGTTCTCCCTGGAGCTCAAGGACGGTCTTCTGGACAGCATTGAGGTCCGGAACGACATGGCGGTGATCTCCGTGGTGGGTGACGGCATGAAGAAGACCCGGGGCATAGCAGCCAAGTTCTTCAAGGCCATTGCCCAGACCAACATCAATGTCGCCGCCATCGCCCAGGGCTCTTCGGAGCGGTCCATTTCCGCGGTGGTGATCGCTAGCCGGGCGAAGAATGCCGTGAAGGCCTGCCACCAGAGCTTCTTCAACTCCACCCAGTTCATTGATCTGATCCTGGTGGGCACCGGCGGAGTGGGCGGAGCGCTGCTGGAGCAGATTGTCCGGCAGCAGCCGGTGCTGCGCCAGCAGGGTATCGGTCTCCGGGTGGTGGGCATTGCCAACTCTCGGAAGATGCTTCTGGACTGCGAGGGCGTGGATCTGTCCACCTGGAAGGAGCGGCTGGAGCAGCAGGAGTCCGGCTTTGACTTTGCCATGGTGCAGCAGAAGATCAGGGACTCCTTCCTGATCAACCCGGTGATCGTGGACTGCACCTCGGATCCCAACATTGCTGCCATGTATGTGGATTTCCTCAGCGCCGGGTTCCATGTGATAACTCCCAACAAGAAGGCCAACACGGGAACCCTGAGCTATTACCGGGATCTCCGCCGGGCTGCCATGAAGACCAGGCGCAAGTTCCTGTATGAGACCAATGTGGGCGCCGGTCTGCCGGTGATCGAGAACCTGCAGAACCTGATCAAGGCCGGAGATCAGCTGAAGGCCTTCAGCGGGATCCTGTCTGGCTCTCTGTCTTATATTTTCGGCCGGCTGGATGTGGGGGAGAGCTTCTCCCAGGCCACCCTTACCGCCCGGGAGAAGGGCTTCACCGAGCCGGATCCCCGGGATGATCTCAGCGGCATGGATGTGGCCCGCAAGCTGCTCATTCTGGCCCGGGAGGCGGGCTTCCGCCTTGAGCTGGCGGATGTGGAGGTGGAAAAGGCGCTGCCGCCGGGCTTTGATGGCAGCGGCAGCACCGAGGAGTTCCTCCGGCGCCTGCCGGAGGCTGACGCCTGGTATGCGGAGAAGTTCGCCGCCGCCAAGGAGCGGGGCATGGTGCTGCGCTATGTGGCCACCATTGAGAACGGTCGGTGCCGGGTGGCTGTGAAGGAGGTGGATGAGGACGATCCCCTCTTCAAGGTCCGGGACGGTGAGAACGCCTTGGCCTTCATCACTAACTACTACCAGCCCATACCCCTGGTGCTCCGGGGTTACGGTGCCGGCACGGAGGTCACCGCTGCCGGTGTCTTTGCGGACATCCTCCGTACTCTGAACTGGAAGCAGGAGGTCTGAAATGGCAGTTAGGGCTTATGCTCCGGCTTCTGCCGGCAACATCAGTGTCGGTTTTGACATTCTGGGGGCGGCTTTTGCCCCGGTGGACGGCTCTCCCCTGGGGGACTTTGTCACGGTCCGGGAGGGCTCCTCGTCCTTTGAACTGATCTGCCAGGGGCCCTTTGCTTCCAAGCTTCCCCAGGATCCCCGGCAGAATATTGTCACCACCGCCTGGGAGGATTTCTGCCAGGAGATTGCCCGGAAGGGCGTCTCTCCCCGGGATCTCACCATGATCCTGGACAAGCGTCTTCCCGTGGGCTCAGGCCTGGGATCCTCGGCCTGCTCCATTGTGGCCGCCCTGGCGGCCCTGAACGCCTTCCATGGCAGTCCCTTGTCCCAGGATGAGCTGCTGCGCCTCATGGGCAAGGAGGAGGGCCGGATCTCCGGCTCCATTCATTATGACAACGTGGCGCCCTGCTATCTGGGAGGGATCCAGCTGATGGCGGAGGAATGCGGCACCATCAGCGTGACCGTCCCCCATTTCCGGGAATGGTTCTGGGTGTCCTGCTATCCGGGGATCTGCGTCTCCACCGCCGAGGCTCGGAAGATCCTGCCAGACTCCTATGATCGCCATACCTGCATCGACTTCGGCCGGCAGGTGGCGCTGTTTGTCCATGCCAGCTTCAGCGGCAACCGCCGGCTGGCGTCAGCCGTGCTCAGGGATGTGCTGGCGGAGCCCTACCGGCGCAGCCTTATTCCCGGTTTTGACCGGGCCCGGGAGGCCAGCCTCAGGCTGGGTGCCCTGGCTTTCGGCATTTCCGGATCCGGACCCAGCGTGTTTGCGGTGACCCCGGATCAGGGCACTGCGGAGCAGGTTGACCGCTGGCTCAGGAGCAACTTCATCAGCAACGAGAACGGTTTCAGCCATATCTGCCGGATTGACGGCACCGGAGCCCGGGTTGAAGAAGTCCAGTGAACAAGTTAGAGATTGAACATTTTTAGTCAGGTGTGAAAATGCAGTTATACAACATCAAGGATCCCTCAGAGAAGGTGAACTTTGCCCAGGCAGTGCGCCGGGGGCTGGGAAGGGGGCAGGGACTGTTCTTCCCCTCTGAGATCCGCCCTCTGGAGGATATTGACGCCCTGCTTCGGGATGATCTGGTGACCCGCAGCAGCAAGATCCTCAGGAACTTCCTGGGGGACGAACTGCCGGATCTGGATGGTGTGCTGAAGCGCGCCTTCACCTTTCCCGCTCCCCTGGCCAAGGTGACTGACGATGTGTATGCCCTGGAGCTTTTCCACGGTCCGACACTGGCCTTCAAGGACTTTGGCGGGCGGTTTATGGCTCAGGCCCTGCAGGCGGTCTCCGGCGGGGAGCACATAACCATCCTTACCGCCACCTCCGGTGACACCGGCGCCGCCGTTGCCCACGCCTTCTACGGTGTGGAGGGCATTGATGTGGTGATCCTCTATCCCAAGGGCAAGATCTCCAACCTCCAGGAGAAACTGTTCTGCACCCTGGGGGGCAATATCCGCACTGTGGCGGTGAACGGCACCTTTGACGACTGCCAGGCCCTGGTGAAGCGGGCCTTTGATGATGAGGAGCTGAAAAAGGCTGTGGGTCTTAACTCCGCCAACTCCATCAACATCAGCCGCTTGCTGGCCCAGATCTGCTACTACTTTGAGGCCTATGCCCAGCTACCTGAGGATCGCCGCTCCAAGGTGGTCTTCTCTGTGCCTTCGGGGAATTTCGGCGACGTTACCGCCGGTCTTCTGGCCAAGGCCTGCGGACTTCCCGTGAGCCGCTTTGTCATTGCCACCAATGCCAACGACACGGTTCCCCGTTATCTGGCCTCCGGCAGATGGGAGCCCCGGGACACCATTCCCACCCTTTCCAATGCCATGGACGTGAGCCGTCCCAACAACTGGCCCCGGGTTGAGGAACTGTTCCGGGTGATGAACTGGAATCTCTCGGATCTCACCTCCGGTGCGGTGGATGATGCAGGCACTGAGGAGGCCATGCGGAAGCTCAAGAAGCTGGGTTACATCAGTGAGCCCCACGGCTCCATCGCCTGGTCGGTGCTCAGCGACACCCTGGCACCTGACGAGACGGGTATTTTCCTGTGCACTGCGGCTCCGGCCAAGTTCAAGGAGAGCGTTGACCGGATCCTGGACATGGATCTGCCGCTTCCTCCCGCCCTTGCCGACCGGGCGGACATGAAGGTGCTGTCAGACAATTTTGATCCCTCCTGGGAGCTGCTCAGGAAATACCTGCTCCGGCAGGACTGAGGACTTTCCGGCCCGGCACCGGGCTGTCACTGGGGGTACAAGGACGCAGGACACGGGAGACCGAACATGGGACTAGGCATTATCAGTTCATTCAAGAAGCTTATGGGCGGACAGAGGCTGGACGGGCGCGGGGTGAAGATCCTGGCCCCCCTGACCGGTGATGTCATTCCCCTGGAGGATGTCCCTGATGTGGTCTTTTCCGAGAAGCTGGCCGGGGACGGGGTGGCCATCAAGCCTTCAGGCAAGACGATCCATGCCCCCCTGGACGGTGTGGTGAAGTTCTTTGAGTCCAACCACTGCTTCACAGTCAAGGCGGAAAACGGTCTTGAGATCCTGGTGCATTTCGGCATCGACACCGTGGAACTTTCCGGCGCCGGTTTCAAGCGTCTGGTGGAGAGCGGTGAGAAGGTTACCGCCGGCACTCCTCTGATAGAACTGGATCTCCCCTATCTGGAGGCCAATGCCAAAAGCACCATCACTCCGGTGGTGATCTCAGGATCCGGAGATCTCAGGATCTCCAAGGTTTACCTGTTTGAAGGCCGGGCCACAGCGGGCTTTACCGTCATCATCAGTGTGCAGCTCACGGAGAAGAACGATGCAGACGGCTCTTAAGTGTCTGCACTGCGGATCGGAGCATTTCGATCTGGCAGGCAGGAATGTGCGCTTCACAGCGGACGAGGTGTTCCGGTGTCTTGACTGCGGCGGTGAAAGCCGGTATGGGGATCTCTGCCGGGCTGCCATTGAGGGCACCGTGGAGCAGTATGTGAGGGACAACCGGGCTGAGATCCTGAAGAAGGCGGAGAAGGTCACGGATCCGGCTGAACTGGAGCGGGCAGAGAAGCTGAGGCGGAGCGCTTCCTGATCGGTGACTGGCTTGCCGGGAAGATCCGGCGGTGATTGCCGCCGGTACGGTGTTGTTTACGGTGTTGTTAGAGTGGTGGAGGGAACAGACATGCATTGCAGTTATCCCCTTGAGATCTGCTGCGCCAAGCAGGTGGACTTTGATCTGGAAGATGGCCGGGTACGGAACCTGGTATTCACCGGCGGCTGTCACGGCAACCTTAAGATGATCTCCAAGCTCCTGGAGGGCTGGACTTTGCAGGATATTGCGGACAAGTGCTCCGGCAACACCTGCCGCAACAAAGGCACTTCCTGCGCCGATCAGCTGGCAAAGGCATGTCTTAAGGCCATTGAGGAAGGACGCTGAGCGGGGCGGCTCCCGTCATTCCCTCCCGGACTTATCTGGAGGGGGCCGGCAGTTTCCGCGCCGGATCCGGTATCTGCCACGTCCTTCCTGCCAATCATCTTCTCCGGGCGGCGGGTTTTCCCCTTGATCTTCCTTTCCGTATCGCGGGGCGGCATCTGCAGGCAAAGCTGAACTTTCTGGCTGTCTCGTCATCTGCTCCGGCTCTCTGGAAGCCGCTGTTTCTTGGATCCATGATGGGATCCATGATCCTGGTTCCCGGTGATGTGGCGTCCTTTGCACCTCCTCCGGAACTCCGTCTCCTGGTGCTGGAGATCCTTTCCCTTATCCCCCGGGATACAGAGATCTGCCGTTATTATCCTGTGACCTCAGTCTGGGGCTATTCCGAGCCCGCAGAGATCTGTGCCCTTTCGTCAGCGCTCCAGTCAGGATCGTTTCCGCCGGCTCTCCGCTTTGAAGTCGCCTTTCCCAACTGGCGCGGGTTGCGGTATCCGGAACAGTTCTACAATCCCCTGATCCGGGAGATAAACCGCCTGAGGCGCATGGGCTGCCCCAGGCAGCAGGTTCTCAGCACTGTCCGCGAGTATGCCATTTCCCAGGGAGAGGATCCGGAACTGCTGCTGTTCTACATCGGGCGGAAACTGCTCTGAGTTCTGTTGCCCCGTTCAGTATTCGTTGTGGGGCCGATGATTTTATGCCGCTAAAAGTGCTCATTTTATTCGGCGCAGGATGAGGCTCACCGTCAGTTTTGATCATTGCAGCGGCGGATCTCAGCCCAGGAGCACAGTTCGGCAAAATTGTCGTCATAGACGGTTTCGGTTGCCGGACCGATCGGAGAGTCGCTCTTGCTGTAAAGGATCCGCCCGGTTTTTATCAGATCGTCTGGATCTTCGTTTTCCATCTCCGGAGTATCAAGACGGTTGAATATTTCGGCGTCTATCTCATAGTAGGATGCGTCTCCCCTCCACGAGGTTCGGGCTGTGTATATGCCTTTGTCTTCGTCATAACAGGCCATCCATCCTAAACCTTTTTTAATTTGCATGGTTGCTCCTTGTAATTGGCAGTTTTGCGTAAATCAGCATGTGACGATCACCGGAACAGATCGAAGATCCAGAGAAACAGGAGCATGCTGAGGCAGCCGGGCTGATCACTTTCCCGCTGATGCCTGAGTGCCTGGCTTTCAGTGAACAGTTTACCGGTTTCATCAGCGTAAAGATGTTCTCCGCCGCTGTTGAGCACGGGATTGCCATGGGCATCGTAAAGGGGGCGCAGTTCACCCTTGGGTTTGCCGGCATTCAATCCGTTGACTAATGCCAGTCCCAGTACCAAACCGGTGCCCACAATCAGTACTAAGCCAATCAGATCCTCAATACTGCCACTCGTATCATTCATGGTGCTGTCTCCAGTTTCTGGCAGCTGTTGGTCATGTTTGGCTGGACTGCTTTGATTTCTTGGCCGGGCCTGCGACTTGATTTGACTGCAGTTCGTGTCGGCTGATCATTCCTCATCATCTCCTTCGTCTTCATCGTTTTCCTTCTCCTCATCATCGTCGTCATCTCCGGCGTCGCCATCGTCATTACTGTCTGACGCACCGCCGTTTTCCTCATACTTCTTGATGATGTCGGAGAATTTTTCCACTGACAGTTCATTCTGATCATCGATGGTCAGGGCAACAATCTCTGACTGGGAACTGTTGCCATAGGCATCACTGAAGGTGAAGGCGTAAAGCACATTGGACTCGCCCAGATCGGTGTCCTCGATCTTGGTGTCTTTGGTGTACTCAAAGGTGTCGATGTCGGCATTGACCTCCTCGTCGTCCCCGGTGAGTGTTTGGACGCCGAAAACCGTGGTGATCTTGTCACCGGGCTTGAGTTTCCGGCTGTTGCGGTCCGGCACTCCGTTTTCATTGAGCCGGGCAATGCCCAGAATGCTGTACTTCTGGGTTTCGTAGTTGAAGACAATGGTCATATTGTGGAGTATGCCGTTGATCTTCACATGGCAGTCATAGGTGACGTAGTCATCCGATTCATTGGCTACGGTTATAGGAAGAGGATGACCATCCATGGCAGCCCATTTGCCGTTGACCGAATCGGTGATCCGGCCATTTTCCCAGTCGATTTCCCGCTGTACGTCAGAACCCAGGGTGATGAGGATGCCGTCCTTCATTTCCTCGCTGGGGAACTCATAGAGCAGCATCACCATTTCTACCTGGGATATGGACTTCATGATGTCCTTGGGAATGTCCACAAAGGCGTTGTTGTCCTTGTCAAAGGAAATGGCTATGTCCTCCAGCTTGGCTATGTTGTCTTTGGAGGTGTTCTGACTGCTGGCGCTGGAGGTAGTCATCTGGGAGGCGTTCTGGGTTATGCTGGCCATCAGTGAGCCGGAGCTTTGCCGGCCTGATGAGACCTCATCCTCCTGGTGGCGGGGGGCAGTTGCGGTACTGGTGTAGTTGTCCACATAGGTGGCTGCGTAGGGGGATGTCATTTCCTGCATTTTACGCAGGTAGTTGTCCACCTTTTCTATGTTGTCAGCCATATTGCTGAACCCTTTTTCGTTCAGGGTATTAAGCTGAAGGCCGTAGATCAGGTTCATGGGTGTGTTGAGACCGTTGCTGGTCACAAAGTTGAAGTTGTCACGACCCTTGCCCACCGGATAGTAGACGGACACGCCGGTGCCGGTAATGTATGGTCCGGTGCGGTTGTAAACCACGAATTTCTTCAGAGCCTTCTCCAAGGTCTTGGCTTCATCCGAGGCAAAGAAGGAGATCCCGTTCACCATGGCTCCAAGGTCTACCACGTCGGAATACTGTCCTTCGTCTTTGTTTTTGAGGCCGAAGTTTTGTACTTTGTTGGCAGCCCTCTCTATTTGGGTAACATAGTCTTCATCCTCGGAAACGGCGTCTAGCACACCTACACCGAATTCATTGTAGGCAATCGCCAGCTCCGGGAAGGCGTCCAGATTTACTGCGGAGAGGGTGACCGCTCCACCGGAGTCGTTTTCATCACAGGCTTCCACATAGGTGTCAACTATGTTCTTGGAAAGTTCCCTGAGGCTCATCTGAGGCTTTTTTTCCAGGGCGTTCAGCCATTTGGTGTAGTTCCAGCCAAGCGAGGGCTCGGATTCCTCTGAGGCGATCATCACATGTCCCCAGCCAAGCATATGGTAAGCGCTGCTCATGGAACCCATGAGGCAGGCGTCGAAGCCGATGATCTCAAATGGGGTGCTATTCTGGCTGTAGACGTTTTTGAAGGCGGCTGTGATCTCACTGAGCTTCAGGAAGTCGCTATTGAAATTCTCGTCATATCCTACGCCGCCGGTGGGCCCGCCGCCATGATCCCAGAAAATGATCATGCGGTGCTCGGGCTGATAAAGAGACTCTCCGGTTTTAAGGAACCTTGCCAGGGTGGAGGAGTCACCCATGTTGGCCTGCGGCCACTCCTTGAGCAGTTTGAGATCACCACCGGTTACCTCAAACATCTGGTTTTTCTTGGAAGACACCACATCGTTGTGCCATTGGCCGGCGCCTCCGGTTAGTACCAGGAACTTCACGTTGCTGCCCGCCGTGGACTCGGCAATTTCCAGCAGATCCCGGGTGGCGCTACCGCCTCCGTCTTCCAGGGATGAGGATTCCAGATCGGAACCTACCAGATAGAAGTAGATCACCCAGGGAACGGACTGCTTTGCCTGGGCGGTTGAGAACAGGGACGCCGCTATCAGCAGCATCAGGACGGTGAAAGCCTTGGTGAGGATATTCATGGGGAAGCCTACGTGTGAACAGATCTCTGGTGAGAACTGCCGGGCCGGCCGGCACCGGCAGTTGCCATGATCAGGATCTTATCACAGCGCCAGACGGGGAATGGTGCGGCGGTGCCGCTTTTCAAACATTTCAGCAGGGTGCTGTCATGCTACTGGTTGCGCTGCAGAAAGATGTTGGGAGAAAGAGCTTGAAAGGAGCCGAGGTATGGTCCGAAAAGAGTAAGTGTACGGACAGTGTCAGTACTTGAAGTCGTGTGATGGTGAAAGCAGATAAGCAGGATATGCCAGGAGGTTTGTTATGGAGGAAAGGTGGCGCTGCTAACAAGATTCGAACTTGCGACCAACTGATTACGAATCAGCTACTCTACCAGCTGAGCTATAGCAGCACACCGGGGAATTATATATGCGCGGGGATCAAAATGCAAACCTGCGATGACTATGGGCAGTGGTAAGTGGTGGAGAAATTGGAGATCTGAATATGACAGAATATGTATCTTAAAACCAAAATTAGAGAAAATTAGTACGATAGTAGAAAAAAAGGAAAGAAATGGTCGTAAGGATAAATGATTTTGAATTAAATGGTTAGAACGTAACAATAGAAATTGAATCTAAAAATTTCTTATTAATAATGACATAAAACATAAATTCTGCGAGTAGATAAACAGTGAAAGTATGATTGGTCTATCAATTACAGAAGAAAGAGTGCAGTGATCAGAATGAAAGGGGATGCGTTTAGTGTATTCTGAATATTGTGCTCAGTCAGCGGATGGTTTTAGTGTCTGCATGCCGTCCTAACGAGTGCCCAGTAATAGCCGTGCAGTGTCTTCATGGTAAAAATCTTTGTGAGGAACGTTGTATTCATCTATTCGGGAACTTTAGGGCAGAGGTGAAAGGTTCATGATCAATTTGATGACTAAATAATTATTGATTTACTGGTCTATGCACAAAAGCAGAACGGTTCTTGTTTAGGCTAAAAGTGAAATGCTATGAATAAATTTAATTTGGAACCGAATGTATCTGTGGGTCCTCTGGTTTTTGGCACACAGCGCCAGGAGATCAGGGAGATTATGAAAGATCGCTTTGATGCTGAAGTTGATCTCCCAGTTTTTGAAAGAGAATATTATAAAACCCTAAATGTGTTCCTTGAATATGTTGATGAAAAATTAGTTTCGGTTGAATTTGTGGATGATCGTGAAAATCGAACTTGTGAGATTTACTATCAAAAAGAGAGGATCTGGCCTAGAACAAAAAAGAAATTTTTTTCCTTGTTGGGAAATGAGACTTTTGATGATGTCTTTGGGGCTTTGATGTGCCGTAACCTTTCGTTAAATGTCGACTGGGAACCGGGTGAGCCGCCTTCTTTTTTGGTTGCTCAAGGTGGCTATTGCGGTGAACTGATTGACTGTTATTCGCTAGTCACCAAAGTTCTGGATCTTAAGAAAGGTATGGATCGTGAGAATGTCAGAGATATCCTCTGTTTCACGCCGCAGATCTCAGATGACAGCCGGACTGATATTTATGCGTTAGGCGTCTATTCTCCTGAAGTTACATTTTTAACCTATGATGAGAATGACAAACTAATTAAAATTGTGAAAAAGTACAACAGTGGCAATGAGGATACCTTATTATAATAATACTCAGCCGCATAAGACGTTTAAATAAAAATGAGAAACGTAGTATTTGAGCCTAATATCCGAGTTGTTCCTTTGTTTTTTTTGGTACTAACGGACGGAAGTCTGGAAAATCATGAAATGGGAGCTTGGTACTGAAGAGATCAGCCTGTATACGATTTTGAGTACTATCCCGATCTGAACCTTCAGCTTTACTTTTTTAAAGAGAGACTTATTTCTGCAAACTTTATTAATGAGAATGATGAGCATGGCTGTGAAATTTATTTAGCCGGTCAATAGATCGGCCGTTTTCACATAAGAAGTTTTTCTCTCTGTTTGGCGAGGAGGCGTTTGTTGAGAACTGGGCTATCTACGACCACGCTGAACTGTCAATCTCCGCCGGATGGGAAGATGAGGTTCCAACTCTTCTTCTGGCTGGAAGAGGATACTGTGCTGAGCATATTGAAAACATGCGGATTTATAATGTATGTCATCAGCTGAAAAAGGGTATGGACCGGGCTGAAGCAAGAGATCTGCTGCAACTCAATCCTGAGGTGACTGCGGATGGATCATCTGATGTGTACCGTTATGGCGTATTTTGTCCTGAGGTCATAACTACGACTTTTGATCCCGACAACCGGCTCTTGAAGGTTGTTCAGCACCTTTCTGACGGGCATGAGATCCACTTCCCTGAGTAGGGTAGCCTTGTTTCCTTAGCCTGATTTAAGTCCGATCTCCTGTGGCTACTGCGTTTGCACCCAGTATCATGCAGTCTGCTTCTTCCTGACTGACCGCACTTCTGTTTGGCAGGGAGGCGGTTTTGTCTTATGCTTCCTCAGCATTCCGTCCGGACTTTCCTGATCCGGATTCCTATTCCTGCTCCAGGGCCAGTGCCTGGCGGTAAGTCAGCCCGTGGCTCATGGCGTCATATATTCCCTGCTGGATCTCAAAGCATCCCTTGAGCCTTTCATCGCTTATCTGGTTGTGCTCGTCCAGATAGTAATAATGCCCATCCAGGGGAAGCGCCACCAGAAACCTTCCGGTATCGGTTTCACGGAGAAGATCTGGTGCGGCGTACTGGTAAAAAGGGGAGAAACTCAGATCGGCAGTCATCTTCTTGTATTTGAACCTGGTCAGGGTGTAGGTGCCGTCTGCTCCCGGGATAAACACATCGGTGTCGCTCAGCACCGGCTGAAGGCTGGCGGCAAACTCCTTCAGCAGGGTGACGTCTTCATCCGGGGAGGGTGATGACAGGGAGGCGGCTTCGGGACTGTCCAGGGCGATGGGCTTCATCAGGATGATCCTTCTGACATCGTCACCGGGAACCAGGGTGTCGGATATGTATGCGGCATCCCTGTTGGCGATCAGCAGGGCATAGCCGCCGCTGTGGCGGTAGAGCCTAGAGCCGTAGAGACCGATCTTGGTCACTGACTTCAGCAGGATATCGTTGGTGTAGCGGTCAAAGGTGATGTGCTCTCCCCGGCAGCGGGTGGTGTAGTTCTCTATGATCTCCCTGACATCCATTATGGCAGCATTCCTTCGGGCTTCGCTGCGGCTGATCACCCCGGCACCGGAAGCGGCCGCGGCCGGGTTTTCGGTTTTTGCCGGCTCATTTTCCAGGTGGCTGTTCTGGCTGTGCCAGAACTTCACCGATCCCCAGGCGGTGGCCAGGAGCAGCACGGTGAAGATGGCTATGTTGCTCAGCCAGTGATGGTTTTCATGCTTCCGGCGCTTCCGCAGATCGGCAATGGCCTTTTTCATCTCCTGGTTGTCTAGCACCGCATCCTTCCAGGAGAGGAG
Organism: uncultured Aeromonadales bacterium; assembly: GCA_902782145.1. Classification (GTDB taxonomy): domain Bacteria; phylum Pseudomonadota; class Gammaproteobacteria; order Enterobacterales; family Succinivibrionaceae; genus UBA2804. The sequence goes on along the minus strand of CACZLZ010000018.1, from coordinate 30,749 downwards.
GGCATCGGGGCAGTTGCGCAGCAGGAAGCGCACGTCAGTCATGTCCAGGGAGGGACAGCCGTCAAAACAGCACAGCAGGAGGGAGGTGCTGTTGTTCCGGGCCACCCGGAAGATAAAGGGCGGTACGTTCCCCAGGCTCCGGCAGTTGTTGAACATCTGAATGAAATTGACCGCCTTGGGCATGCTCATGGCCGGGGCGCAGCGCATCCGGATGCAGTCCTGGAACATGCAGGCACAGTCCCTGACCTCGGGAAAGTAGTATGAGGGGATCTTCTTCAGGCTCACGCAGCTGTCAAACATGCCGGAGGTGATCTTGCAGGCGGGAAAGAAGAGATCCGGAGCCTTGCCCAGGCGGTAGCAGAACTCGAACATCCCTGAGCAGTTCTCCACCAGATCCCCGCCGGTGAATTCCGGACTTACCAGGCGGTGGCATCCGCTGTACAGGCCCACACAGCTGACTGCCGAGGACAGATCCAGCCTGGGCGGCTCTGCCAGGTGGAAGCAGTCGCTGAACATATAGTTAAAGCAGCGCACATGTTCGGTGCCGGTGATGGCGCTGATTTTCCGGAGCTCCTTATGTCCGGCGAACAGTCCCCGGAGGCTGGTGCATCTGGGACCGATCTCGATGGGGAAGGGGATGTTTTTCAGCCTGATCCCGGCAAAGGGGCTGGTGAAGGGGACGATCCGGGGATTGCTGCATTCCGAGACATCGCCGTTCTCATCAATGTGGGAGAAGTAGTCACAGTCGCAGGGTGAGGGATCATACTCGTAGTTGATGATGAGCTTACGGACGGTGCCCTTTCTGATCCGGGAGGCAAAGTCTTTCGGCTCCGGCGGGGAGGTCAGTTCCAGAATTTCAGTGGATGTGATGTACTGCTCCATGGGGTTCTCCGTCACATGTCCTCATAGCACAGGTTGAGACGGCTGTCAGTTTCGTTGCCGCCGTCGTCAAGGTAATGGAACCTTCCGGTGCGATCGTCGTTGATCAGGTAACTGCCGTTTTTGGCATGATCGATGAGAAGCACGGTTCCGTTGGTGTTGAAGTCGAAATTCCGGGTGAGGGCTTCGGCGGTGCTGCGGGTGCTGGAGTGGGCAAAGGGGCTGACAGCATCAGTGAAGCGCTGGCGGTAGCGGCTGAAGGCGCCGTTCCGGGGCTTCAGGATGTGCATGTCGGAGGTGGTTATGAACCAGTGGCTCAGCTGCACCGAGTAGGGGCTCAGATCCTCAATCATGGGGCGGTCCCGGAGCCTCTGCTCCAGCTGCTCCATGCTCATTCCGCCTTCCCCCACGGTGCCGGCAAAACTGTGGGTGTGGTTGCTGAAATCCGGATTGAACCGGTGGGTGTCGGCAAACATCCTGTCCGGACGGGGATGGAAGTTCAGGATCACGTAGGCGGGTTTGCCGTTTTTGCTGAACACCACGGTCCAGGTCTTTCCTGAAGGGTTCCGGTGGAAGGCGGCGGTGTAGGGATCATCCTTTTTCTGGGAGATCACGGTGAGCTTCAGCGCCAGGACAGCGGTGGCAAGATCCACCCGGTACTGTTTTTCCGGGCATCTGCCGTCTTCCAGCACCGCCCCCCGGCTGCCGTTCACCATGTTGGCGTAGAACAACTCCTCGTTGTTGGGGGAGCCGGGCCTGATCCTGCTAAAGCCCGCATTGATCTCCGGGAGCAGTTTCAGATCCTCCGCAGAGAGTTGGATGTTTTCCGGATCGGTGCTGTCATCCGGGGACAGTTCCTTCCCCAGGTCAATTTTGTCCCGGCCGTCACCCCAGGTTTCCCGCTCATCGTCTGATCCAGACTGAGCGGCAGGGGAGGAGATCTGCTCTGCGGATGGATCCTGCTGTTTTGCGCCGGATCCTGCTCCGGATCCGGTTTCGGTCCCGGACTGGCTGCCGGCTCCAGAGTCGGCTCCGGCACCTGTTCCGGATCCAGCTTTTGTTCCGGACTGGACTCCGGCTTTGGCTCCGGACTGGGATCCGTCGGTGGCGCCGGCTCGGTCTTCAGCTGGGGCGCTGCTGTCTTTGCCGGGAGTTCCGGCAGGTGCAGGGGATGCGGCGTTCAGGGGCTTCTCCTCCTGCTTGTTGCCACTGTCTTTTCCGGAGTGGTCAGCAGTGTCAGGGACACCGGCGGCATGCTGTTCTGGAGATGCAACTTCAGTTCCTGTGGGGATCGGCTTTGGAGTCTGGGTGTCCGATCCGGCAGATGGACAGTCAGGGCTGTTTCTTTCCTCATCACCAGTCCGGACCTGACGGCAGTCCGTCTTTGCCGGGGCATTTATGTCCCCGGAAGGGGACGAAGAGGGATCACGGTCCTTCTTTTCCGGTACTGTCCGGGCAGAAGTGGCACCGGCGTCCTTTCCGGTCTCCTTCACCTCCTTTGCGTTACCCTTGTCATCCCTGTCTGCTGTGGCAGGGCGATCGGGTGCGCTTTCCTGTGTCTGAGCCTGCTCAGATCCGGTGGCGGATCTTGGTTCAGATCCGGAGGATGTTCCGGTCCCGGGAGCCGGGGATCCTGGTGTCGGGGATCCTGGTGTCGGGTCTTCTTTGCCGGGTGCCGGAACTGCGGACTGGGGCTTCTGATCTGTAGGCTTCCCGGGTTCATTGCTCTGATCTGCCTGCTGGCCGGAATGAACTTCCGGTTCTGCCTGCCTGCCGGGTTCAGGAGTCTGAGCCGGCTGCTGCCTGGCCGGGGGCTGGGATCCGCCTGGAGATCTGGATCCGGCAGGCTGATCTCCAGGGCTGATATTGGTGGGACCGGTAACGGCGTCAGGCTGGGCGCCTTCCGTTTTGGTGCTGTGCCTGTTCTCACTGCCGTGAGTGGCAACTTCTGGGACGGTCGTCTCCTGGCCGGCACTGCCGTGCTCTGTTGACTGGGCTGCGTCTTTTCCGGGAGCGGTGGTAGCGGCTCCGGACCTTTCCCCGGCGGGCAGGGCAGGCATCACGCTGTCCAGGACGCTGTGGGAGAAACTGCCGGCGAAGGATGCTTCAGCCTCCGGACTCCGGTTTCCTCCGGGGGCGCCGGCCTCTCCTTCCGCCGCCGCATTTGGGGCGGCAAAGATCAGCACCGCTGCGAGCAGCGCCGCCGCAGGTGAGTTTGGATTCCTTGGCATGCTTGGCTCCTGGGAAGGACAGATCCGGTGAAGACGGAAGATGTTGAACTGATACGGGCTTACTCGGGATTATAGGGGCGCAGGCGCGTGGCTGCCATTTTTGCGTTTAGAGGGCGCCCTGTTTTAAGACAGGTGTCAATTTTCCCTCGGGCACCGGATCTGAGGCGCCGGCGGCAGCCTCCGGGGATCGTGTAACTGGATCAGCAGGGATTGCGGGCTTTGTGCGGTGAGATGTGCCGGGGCAGGGGAACTGGCAGGAGGCTTTCCGGGCACAGGATGCCGGGGATCTCCCGGGGCTGATCGGCGGGAATGACAGCGTGAGTCTGCCGGCTGCCGGATCAGGAACCTTCCCGGGAGTGTTTTCCCCGGATGCTTGGCTATCGTGGGTCATCGTCACCGGATCCTGTGGTGGTGCATTGTCCATCATCCGGTTCGGGCCGTCCGGGTGATCCTATTTCCCCTTTCGCTTGCCCTGCCGACTGCTGCCGGTGCTGTTTTTGCCCCCGTTGCTGCTGGCAATGGCCGGCTCTGCACGCTCTTCTTTTTTCTTGTCCTCGGCTACGCGGCGGCTGTTTTCCAGGGCCTTGCGCCGCACCATCTCCTCATAGACGGACTGCTCGGTGGCGGAGATCTCCTCGGCCTTCAGTTCCTTTTTGATCTTCTGCTCAGCGGCTGTGGTCTGCTTCCCGGCTCTTCCGATGGTCTCTGCCAGCTTCAGGTAGTAGTACTTTTCCGTGTTGCTGAGGATTGCGGTGGCCCGGGTGTTTTTGGGAGCAAGGATGTACTTGCTGATGATCATGTCCAGGGCCAGATCCCGATCTTCCTTCAGGGCGGCGCGGAAATACTCCAGGCCCTTCTGGTAGTCCCGCTGATCTTCCGGGGCTTTTTCTGTGCAGATGAGTCCCAGGCGGTAGAGCAGGGTGCCGTCGGGATGATCCATGCGGGGCAGGGCCTCCTCATACCAACGGAGGGCAGTCTGATAGTCCGGTTTGGCAAAAAGCATGGTTCCGCTGTAGGCCATGTCGGCGTAGAACAGCTCGGTGTCCAGATGCTCCCGGAGCAGCAGCATGTCCGCTGTCTGGCGCATGGCCTCCAGGTTTTCCCGGGTGATCTTCGGCGCGGAGAGATTGGTCCTGAGTTTAAGGTACAGGTAGCTGTCATCCTCAGAGAGGGCTTCCTGGTGCTCCGGGGGGATGCCGTTGATCACGCTCACCAGGGCAAGCCGGGAGTCTGCATCCCCGGAGTTCAGGATCTCACGCCACAGGGACAGGTACTCCTCCCGGCCCTTTGCCCCCAGATCCAGCAGCAGGGCGGCGAAGCGGGGGGCGAAACGGGGATCCCGCCGGATCCCGGAGACTCTGGATCCGCCGGTGCCGGTCAGCAGGCGGCGCAGGGTGTCGGCGGCCAGGGGCAGATCCTGGTAGCTGGTGATCTTCCGGGCCAGGAGATCCAGTGCGGCTTTCTGATCGGCGGCTGTGCCGATCCCCCGGGCATGGCAGTCAGCCAGGATCTCCAGTCCCTTCTGGGGATCCAGATCCGCATACTCCTGGGCCAGGGAGAAGATTTCGCTGTTCAGCTTGCCGGCAAACTCCTTCCTGCCGTAGATCTTCAGGAGCCGGCCGTAGGATCGGGTGTCCTGGTGGGCCGCGCCCCGGCGGTAGTATTGCACGGCAGTCTCCAGACCCGGCTGGGACTGGAGGATCTCATGGATTGTGGCGCCCACCTGATCTGTGGCCTCCAGGGGCGCCTCAATGGCGTATTCGTCCTCCAGAGCCTCACCCATATAGCCGTAGGCCTCGGGCAGGTTCATGTAGAGTCCCCGGCGGATCCAGTGGATGTAACTCTCGCTGTCTTCCTCCTCCCGGTAGATCTCGATGAGGCTGCGGATGGCCATGGGGTTGCCGCTTTCGGCACCGATCTTCAGCAGTTCAATGATCCGGGCGGTTTTCTCATGGCTTTCCCCGGGCAGGACGGCCTTTCCGGAGCGGTACATCTCCGCCATGAGGGTGCAACTCAGGGGATCTCCCGCCTCTTCGCCCAGCTTCAGGTATTTCACGGCCTTCTCGTCGTTGTCGCCTTCCAGCAGCAGCAGTCCGTACTGGCCCAGGGCCTCAGGATAGCCCCTGTCTGCAGACTCCTTCAGCAGCTCGGTGCTGCGGGTGTAGTTTTCCGGAAAGCCGTTCTCCCCGGTGCGGTGGTAGCGGGACACCAGGAACAAAGCCTCGGGATGACCGAGATCGGCGGCTTTCTTCAGGTATTCCAGGGCCTTTTCCTGATCCTCCTGGAGCAGATAGGCCTCACTGCCGGTCAGGAATGCCCGGTAGGCGGCGAAACTGGCCTCCGGGGAGCCGTTGCCGGAACTTTTCAGCAGCAGCTGCTGGGAGGTCACCGGGTTGGCGTCCAGGATCCCCGGGATCCCGTCACGGTAGATCCCGGACAGCAGGAACTGGCAGCCGGCATTGTTCCATTCGGAGCATTTCTTCAGGTGGGGGAAAGCGAGATCGCTGCGGCCGGAGCCGGTCCAGATGGCTGCCAGGCCCTCCACGGAGCGCTGATCCCCTTCGGCTGCGGCGGTGCGGCAGTGCTCCAGCACCGCCTCTCCGGTTTCCATGCGGTCCAGAGCCTCATGGCAGGAACTGATGGCATATTCGGTGTTGCGCTGATCCAGCCAGTAGAGCCCACCCACAACTCCCGCGGTGGTGGCCACTGCCAGGGCCACCATGAAGAAGGGGCTGCGGAAAAAGGGTGTGCGGCTGCCCTCCGCGTCTATTCTGGCCTGGGCGTCCCTGATGGCTGAGTCGGGATCGCAGTCGTCCTTGCGGCGCAGATATGAGTTCTTGCCTGCTTTTGCTGATGTTTTCATGATGAGACGGATGATCTGGTTTGATGATCGGCGTGACCGGGCTATTTTAGCAGTCCCTCCGGATCCGGGCAAACCGGGGAGGTTCCGGAGGATCCGGAGCCGGGAGGGCTATTCCGCCTTTCCGCCCATGGCGGATGCGATGGGCGGATCCCTGATGCAGGGCTCTTTCACGGCCAAACCATGGGGGCTGCTGTGATATACTTGAGCCAGGAGCGAGCCTATGGTGGCAGCATCCCCGTATGATGTTATCTCATCCGCCGGCCGCCCGGACTGCCTTTCCGGGGATTCCGGTGGTGCCGCCCCGGGGAGATTGCTCCGGGGCGGCTGGGATGGGAGTTGGCGGAATGGCTTACAGGCAGGGAAATATGGCTCAGAACACTGACAGCGCAGATTTTGCCGCAGAGGAGGAGGCCGTGCTCCGGCATGGCGAGGGCGGTTTCCGGCGGCAGCTTGTTTTCATCTTCCTGATCTGCACCCTGGCTTTCTTTGTGGGCCCCGGGATTGGCATAGGCGCGCTGTTCATCTTTTTCCTGGTGACCGCTATCCGGGCATCCTCCATGACTTCTGAACTCAAGCGCCTGGCGGAGCTGGACTCTTTTGATTTTCAGCAGGCGCTCAAAGGCTACGGCTATTTCAACGCCAGAGCCTGGACTGGGGCTTATGCCCGGTACCGGCAGAGCCATACCTTCAACCGGATAAAGTCTTCCTCCATGAGCCGGGCGATCTGGGACCGCTGTCTGGGGCGCCGTCTGCGTACCATCCAGATCATCTTCCCCGTGGTCTTTTTCCCTGTGGGGATCTACCTGGGGGGGATCCTGTATGACGAGGGAATGCTCAGTGGTCTGGGGCCAATGGGCTTCTGGGAGGGGATCCTCCTGGTGCTGGTGCTCTATGCCGTCACGGATGTCATGGCCTGCCTGCTGGTTGCCTTGTTCACCTCGGTATTCAGTCCGGTGCGCAGGGCCTTGGACTCCCTCCCCCGGGGGAGCAGCCGCAATGGAATTGAGCAGTCCTTTCTCCAAGGGCGGGCCCTGGAGTTTGACCGGTGCCTGGCGGTGCTGGGAGATCGGTACCTGTTTCTTTACGACGGCTCCAACTTTGCTGTCACGGAGTACCGGCACATCCGCAGCGTCAATGTCAGGGTTGTGCAGCGCACCCTCTACCAGGGGAAATACAAAACCTATTCTGGCACCTGGCATGACTTCCATCTGGATGTCACGTCAAATCCTGGAACTCATCCTGCTTCTGCCAGGACCGACACGGTCACATTGGATCAGTTTCAGATCCGGATCCTGGCTGAGGAGATCCTTTCCAAATCACCTGGTTGCACTTTGCGGGATCCGGTGTATGAGTATGAGAACACCTATTCCTCCACGGCTGCGGCTTACCGCCAGCATCCCCTGATGGCGGCGGTATATGAGACCGTTTCCCCGGATCCGGACTGATCCGGCGGATGCGGACTGTTGGTCTGATCCGGATCCTGTGTCCGGATCCTGTTGGTGCGGGGTGATGCTTCGGGTGCTCCCGCCGTTGTTTTTTCTTTTCTGGCAATGAACATGGATATTCAACCGAAAAGGACCGGTCTGTCCTTTGAAATCTTCCCTCCCAAGAGAACCGCCTCTGTGGCCTCCATCTACTGTGCCCTGGCGGATCTCCGGAAACTCTCTCCGGACTTCATCAGCGTCACCTACGGGGCCGGCGGCAGCAACCAGGGCCGGCAGACCTTGGAGATTGTCAATGCGGTGCGGAACCACTATGACATGACCGCCGTGGCCCACATGCCCTGCATCTCCATGACCCGGGATGAGGCCGCCCGGCAGCTGGCGGACTTCCGCCAGGCCGGGGTTGACCGGGTTCTGGCTCTGAGGGGTGATCTCCCTGCCGACGGCAGTATTCCCGCCGGGGATTTCAGCCATGCCAGTGATCTGGTCTCCTTCATCCGGGGCCTTGAGGGCTTTGAGAACTTCCGGATCTATGCTGCCTGCTACCCGGAGCGTCATCCCGACTCCCCGGACTGGGAGGCGGATATCCGGCATCTCAAGCTGAAGGTGGATGCCGGGGTTGACGGCCTCATCACCCAGCTGTTCTTCACCAACAGCCTGTTCTATGAGTTTATGGACCGGATCCGCTCTGCGGGCATTGATGTCCCGGTGGAGGCGGGGATCATGCCGGTGATCAACTCCCGGCAGATCGAGCGCATGGTGCAACTGTGCAAGGCCTCTTTGCCGGAGAAGTTCTGCTGTGTCATGGAGAAGTACCGGGACAACCCTGAGGCCATGTTCCAGATCGGCTGTGCTTATGCGGTGGATCAGATCATTGACCTGGCCGCCCACGGGGTGGACGGGATCCACCTGTACACCATGAACAATCCCCTGGTGGCCGCCAGGATCCATGAGTCGGTCCGGGCGGTGCTGGGGCGCTGAGGGACATCTTTCCGGCGACTGGCTGGGCATCGGTGACGGGCCCTGCCGGGTGCGGAGCCATCTTTTTCCCCGGGAACTGAACTGGTTTCGGGGATCTTTCTTTTCTGCGAGGTTTGCGTCATGGATGAGCACAACGGCGGACAGGGCAGGGGCGGCTTTGCCACCCATCTGGGTTTTATCCTGGTGGCGGCGGGATGCTCCATCGGCCTGGGCAATGTCTGGCGGTTTCCCTACATCACCGGCCAGTCAGGGGGGGCGATCTTCTGTCTGATCTACCTGCTGTTCCTCCTGCTTCTGGGTCTGCCCCTGGTGACGGTGGAACTGGCTATCGGCCGGGCTTCCCGGGTGAGTGCCACCAAATCCTTCCAGGTGCTTGCCCCGGGGGTGCGGCGCTGGAATGCCATCGGCTTTATCGCCCTGGTGGGCAAATATGTGCTGCTGTCCTTTTACAGCGTGATCACCGGATGGCTGCTGTTTTATGCCGGACGCATGCTCCAGGGGGAGATGTCGGGACTCAGTGAGGACGGAGTGTCCCGGCAGTTTGCCAGTCTGCTGGCCAGCCCCTCGGATCAGTTCTTTGCCATGCTGGCGGTGCTCCTGCCCACCTGCCTGGTGTGCTACCGGGGTGTCAGCCGGGGTGTTGAGCGGTTCACCAAACCCGTCATGGTAGGAATGTTCCTGCTGGTGTTCCTGCTGGCTGGATATGCCCTCACTCTGGATGGTGCGTCAAAGGGGCTGGAGTTCTACCTCATGCCAAGCCTGGACGCTGTCAGCAAGGTGGGGTTCTGGCATGTGGTCAATGACGCCATGAACCAGGTTTTCTTTTCCCTGAGCATTGGTGTCGGCTGCATTTCCATTTTCGGATCCTACATTGGCCGGCGTCATTCCCTGCTTAAGGATGCGGCGGTGATCGTGGGTCTGGACACGGCGGTGGCCCTGCTGTCGGGTCTGGTGATCTTCCCCCTGTGCTTCACCTACGGGGTGTCCCCGGACTGCGGTCCCACCCTGATCTTTCAGACTCTGCTGAATCTTTTCAGCCAGATGCCTGGGGGGAGGATCTTCGGCACATTGTTTTTCATCTTTCTGACCATTGCTGCCCTGACTACATTGCTGGCGGTGGTTGAGGGGATTGTAGCCGACAACATTGACGCTTTTGGCATGAAGCGGGGTAAAGCCACGGCGCTGACCTTTGTCCTGCTGGTGCTGCTGGGCATTCCGGTGATCCTGGGCTTCAACCTCTGGTCGGGATTTCATCCCCTGGGTGGCAGCTCGGGCATCATGGATCTCATGGATTTCCTGATCTCCGACAACCTGCTGCCTCTGGGTGCGTTGCTGATGGTGCTGTTCACTGTCAGCAGGAAGGGCTGGAACTGGAAGGGGTATGTGGAGGAGATGACCGCTGATCGGCCGGAGGGAACCACCGATCTGAACTCACCCCGGTTCAGGTTTCTCCGGATTTACTACACCTGGGGGCTGACTTCCCTCATTGGTGTGATCCTGGTGATGGGCTACATCTCCAAGTTCCTTCTGTGAGGGAGACGCTTGGTGGCGGAGGTGTCTGTGTCTGTGGCTGCTACTGTGGTTGCGGTCGTGGCTGTGGTCGTGGACGTGGATTGCGGGATGCTGAGGAAGGGGAAGAAGTGACCTTCTGAGCGGGTATGGGGAAGTGCTGAGCCGCTGGGCCTGGCATCTGGCTTTTTGGCGGCGGCCGAGTTTACCGGGAAGTGTGGCTGATGTGCCCGTTCCGGAATGATGGCGCAGATCATGACTGTCTCATGCTGCGCCTTTTCTGATCCTGGAGATCCCGGATCCGGATCCCGGATCGGCGGCGGATGCCGGGGAGGAAGAGACATTGTTTCCGGGTGATCCGCGGAGAGACTACCTCGGTGGATGCGGCCGCCGCTCCCGTCAGGACTGAATGATCAGGGCGGAGGTGGGACCGATGCTCACCTTGTTTCTGCTGTCCAGTTCCCCGATGCTCATGACCCGGATGTTGTCCATGATCAGGGATCCCCTGACGTTGTACCGGTTCTTCACCGGAGCGGGCCGGGAGGCGTCAAAGCTGGACAGTTCCTCCTGGATCCTGAGGGACTCCACGTTCCTGGTCAGATCCACGCTGGACACTGAGTTGCCGCTGTTGATGATGACAATGGTGCGGTGGAGGTCAAAGCTGCGCTCATACACCAGGATGGTTCCGCTGGCATGGGTGATGGCCAAGGTGCCCTTGGTGATCACCTGGTTGTCTTTGCGGAACCGGGCCAGGGTGGTGATGAGTTTCCGGTAGAGATCCCGGGTGATCTTCCAGTCCATCACCAGGGGGGCGCCGTCAGCACTGTCTCCGGCCATGCCGATCTCATCCCCGTAAAGGACGCAGGGTGATCCGATCCAGGTGTACATCATGGTCAGTGCCACCCTGATCAGCTGGGGATTGCCTTTGAGCATGCCCGCTATGCGTCCGGTCTCCCGGGTGCTCACCACATTCAGCATGCTGCACAGTTTGTCGTGGGATATGCCGCTGTGGTAGCGGTCGATGAACTCCCTGAAGTCCTCGGCGCGGTATTTGATCTTTTTGCCGGTACGGAAGTCCAGTCCGGTGAGGAACTGGAACATGGGCATGTAGAAGCCGCAGATGTTCAGGGCTGACTCCTCCTGCTGCAACGCACTGCTGAGCCAGGGCCGGGCATCATACTGATGCTCACAGATGATGCAGCTGGCGGGATTGATCTTCCTGGCGGCGGCGAAGATCTCGTGGAGGTAGTACATGTTGCCGTTTGCTGAGCCGTGTCCGCCGATCATGTGGGCTGATCGCAGGCAGAGACCGTCTGCGCTCAGGGGCGGTCTGAGGAAACTGGCCACCACACTGTCGGGGCTGCGGAACATGATCTCCTGCAGCTCCCGGCAGGAGTAGTCCAGTTTGAGCAGGTTGTTGTCATCGTGCCAGTAGACGGGGCTGCCGTCCCGGAAGGTGAAGAACTTCCGGCTGGGTGAGTCCTCATGGTGGCAGGCACCGGATCCGGTGCGGTCCTGGCGGTCAAACCAGGGGTGATCGGCGCTGACATGGTTCATCTGCAGATCGGCGATCAGCTTCATGCCCCGCCGGTGGAGCTCCCCGGACAGGGCGGCCAGATCCTCAGCAGAGCCCAGGGCGGGATCCGTCTCCCGGTAGTCCAGGCAGCCGGATCCGCCTGGGGTGGCCGCAGGCAGCACAGACCCCAGGCAGATCCCGGTGAAGCCCATGGATGACACATAGTCCAGCTTGCCGGCGATCCCCTGGAAGGTTCCTCCGCCGGTACCGGCGGAGAACTCCTGGTCGTTTGCGGTGTGGGAGGCGAAGAAACCCGGCTCAATGCGGTAGAAGATCTCCTCCCGCATCCACAGGCAGTCGGATTCGTGGAGGCTGACCGTGAAACGGTCCTGGGCCAGCGGCTCGTTGATGCTCTCCAGCTTGGAGGCGATCCAGAGGAAACTGCCGTCGGGGAACAGAGCCCGGAAAGTGTAACTCTGCTGGTTGTAACTGGGATCCAGCACAGCCTCACCGGAGAACACTGCGAAACTGTCTTTCTCCAGGATGCGGATCATGGGCACCACCGCCGGCTCGTTGCTGGGGTAGCACCACAACTGGATCTCCGTGGGCAGGGCGCTTTTCTCGCCGGTGATCGCCAGACGGACAGTTATGGTGTTGTCCCTGTACAGGAGGTATGGCGGACAGGAAAAGTGATGGAAGGTGACCATTGAAGCCTCTCTGTTCTGTGTCTGTCTTGGGGCGGGGATCCGGCGGACTGCGGGGCGACCCTCCGGACGGGGAGAGCTGGCTGGATCCCTCCCGGGTGCCTCAGGAGCGTTTCCTGATGGTCTTCATCCCCTCCACCAGCTCCAGGAGCAGACCGTAGATCTTCTCCACCGAGGGTACGGACACCCTCTCTCCGGTGGTGTGGGCGCCGATGATGGTGGGTCCCAGGGAGATGATATCCATGGCGGGGTAGGCCGCCTTCAGGATCCCGCATTCCACCCCGGCATGGAGGACATTGATCTGGGGCTTGCTGTAGCAGTTTTCCTGGTAGATCCCCTCATAGAGCTTCAGCAGGGGTGAGTGGGCTGAGGGGGTCCAGGCGGGATATTCGTTGGCTTCCTCGATCCGGGCGCCGGCCTGCTCCAGGGCCTCGGCCATCATCTTCTTCAGATCGCCGGTGGAGGTCAGGGAGCGCAGCAGGGCCGTGATCATGAGTATGCCGTTCCGGGAGGTTACCAGTCCCAGGTTGCTGGAGGACTCCACTACTTCGGGAAACTCCTCGCTCATGGTGACCACCCCGTCGGGCAGGTCGCAGATGGCCTTGACGTAGCGCCGGGTGTCCTCCGGTGACATTGCCGGGGCAGGATCGAGGGATACGGCCTCCAGGCTGATCCGGGGATCTGTGTCCCGGTGCTCGGTCTTCAGGGAGGCGGCAATGGCGGCGGCCTTGCGGGCTGCCAGGGCAGTGTCCTCCGGGGTGCCGCACAGCAGCACCTGGGCGTTCACAGGGATGGCGTTGCGTAGGGTTCCCCCCTCAAAGGAGGCCAGGCGCAGGGGAATTTCGGCTGTCAGCTCCCGCACCACCCGGGCGGCGGTGATGATGGCGTTGGCCCGGCCGTGGTGGATATCGATGCCGGAGTGACCGCCGGTGAAGCCGGAAAACCTGAGCAGGAGCCCCTCCTCACCGCTGACGGCAGTGCGCTTCATGGGCATGGAGGCGTGGAGATCACATCCGCCGGCGGCGCCGATGATGACCTCCTGATCATTTTCCGAGTCAATGTTGACCATCATCTCCGAGGCCAGCATCCCCTCCCGGAATTTGGCTGCCCCCTGCATAGAGGTCTCCTCGGCCACGGTGAACACCGCCTCCAGGGGGCCGTGCTGGAGATCGGGATCGGTGATGATGGCCAGGGCGGTGGCCACGCCGATGCCGTCATCAGCTCCCAGGGTGGTGTGGACGGCGGTGACAAAGGGCTCTCCGGCATACTCCCGGATCTCCAGCTCCAGGGGATCCCGGGTGAAGTCGTGGGAGCAGCCGGGATCGCACACCGGCACCATGTCCAGGTGGGCCTGGAAAGCCAGGGCGGGAACCTGCTCCCAGCCCGGGGTTGCAGTGGCGGTGATGAGCACGTTGCCCGTGCCGTCAATGCGGCTGATGAGCCCCCGGGCGGAGGCGTAGCCGGCCACCCATTTGGCTGCCTCCTTCTCGTTGCCCGAGGCCCGGGGGATCCGGGAGAGTTCCAGGAAGATCTCCCAGATCCTGGCTGACGGAAGTGACTGCAGTCTGTCCATGGCGGTTGTCCTTAAACTGTCTGTCCGGCGGAGTGGAGCGGCCTGCCGGGCGTGTTCCTCCCCAGGCTGGTGCACTGTCTGCCCGGGCGTTTCCGGGGCGGCGGGGACCGCTTTTTCCGCAGGCCGATCAAAAGTGAGTATAGCACAGTTTGTCCCGGCCACAGGCGGACGCCCGGCGGGGGACGGGGTTTCCTGATCGGTTTTTGTGATCCGCCTTGCGGGGGAGCGCCGGGGCGGGATGTGGGTGCCGGGAGACGGGAGGACGGGTGAGTATTAGGGCGGGAGGCGGGATGGCGCACGGCGTGGGCAGTCCGCAGCCCAGGGGGACGCGAGGCTACAGAGGTTGCGGGCTCCGGACGGCCCGGGATGCAGGATCGGGAGCAGGATTAGGATCCGGCTCCGGCTCCGGATCCGGTCATGCCTGAAAAGCCCTGCCGGAAGCGGGTTGAGACCCGTTTCAGATAGATCAGGGCGAGCATGTACAGGGAGATGCACAGGGCCACCCAAAGGCCGTAGAAGCCGTAGGGTCCGCCCAGGAGGGAAGTGAAGCACAGCACCAGCCCGCAGGGTACGGTGAACAGCCAGTACACCCCCACGGAGGCGACGGAAATGACTGCCGTGTCCTGGATCCCCCGGAGGATCCCTGTGCCGGCGGTCTGGCAGTAGTCGCCGATCTGGTACACGGCCACGCATATGAAAGCGTCCGTCAGAAGCTCCCGGACCTGGGGATCCCCGGTGTAGAAGCTGATGATCTCCCAGCGGAACAGATAGCTGAGGATCCCCAGGGCCAGGGCCAGGATCATTCCGGTGATGAGGGTGGCTCCCACAGTGAGCTCCATGCCCCGAAAACTGCCTGCTCCCAGGTGGAAGCCGGTTCTGATGGAGGCGGCGTGGGACAGGGACATGGGGAGCATGTACACCACGGACATGAAGTTGAAGAGGATCTGGTTGGCCGCCATGGCCTGGCTGCCCATGAAGGAGGCCAGGACGGAGAACAGGGAGAAGATCCCGACCTCAAAGAACACCGCCAGCCCCAGGGGGAAAGCCAGGCGGAAGTACCTCATGATCAGGGCGGGATCCGGATGGGGATGGGGGCTCAGCAGACGGTGGGCGCGGACGGCGGCCATGCGGCGCACCAGCAGGATCTGGAGCAGGAACATGAGGATCTGCACCAGATCTGTGGCCACGGCGCAGCCTTTGCCCCCCAGGGCGGGGAGGCCCAGGTGCCCGTAGATGAAGACGTAGTTAAGGCCCACGTTGCACACCAGTCCCGCTGTGCAGCAGATCATGGTGATCACGGTGTTGCCCAGCCCGTCGGTCAGGGCCCGGATCCAGCCGAAGGCAAAGGCGAAGGGGATCCCCAGGGCGATGATCCGGGTGTAGTCCCGGGCCACATCCACCACCCGGGGCTCCAGATCCAGCAGTCCAGCGGCCGTGGATCCGGCCAGGCACAGGAGCACCGCCGCCAGGGCGGTCAGGGCGGCGGCCCGGCCCAGCTGGGTCATGGTTTCCTGGATCCGGCCGGGATCACCGGCGCCACGGTGGGAGGAGATCACCGGAGTCACGGCGGTCATCAGGCAGAGCAGGGGCAGGAGGATCAGCAGGTACAGGGCAGTGGCCAGGGACAGCCCGGCCAGATCGTCAGAACTGTACCGTCCAGCCATCACCGTGTCGGTGAAGGCCATGCCGGTGGTGGCCAGGCTCCCCAGGAGGATGGGGGCGGCCAGGGACATGAGCCGCCCGGCCTCCTTCCGATCCAGGATGAGATCCATGTCAGGCCGCCCTCAGAGACCGGGTGCCGCGGCGGAGCATCAGCAGGGAGTTTCCCACGGCCAGGAGCATGACTCCCACATCGCCGAAAACTGCTGTCCACATGCCGATGAGACCGGCGGCGCCGGCGGCCAGCAGCAGGATCTTGATCCCCAGGGCGAAGATGATGTTCTGGAGTACGGTCCGACGGGTCATGCGGGCGATCCCCAGGGCGTCGGCCACTGCCGCCGGGCTGTCGCTGATGATCACTGCGTCAGCGGTCTCCACAGCGGCGTCGGTGCCGATCCCGCCCATGGCAAAGCCCACGTCAGCCGCCGCCAGGGCGGGGGTGTCATTGAGGCCGTCCCCCACAAAGGCGGTCTTTCCCGGGGATGAACTGCGGATCTCCCCCAGGATCCGGGCCTTGTCCTCCGGCATGAGCTCCGCATGCCATTCCCCCTGGCCAAGACTTGCTGCGATCTTCGCGGTGGCGCCGGCACTGTCCCCGGTGAGGATCACCGTGCGGATCCCCAGGGCGGTGAGATCCTGCAGCAGCCGGGCGCTTTCCGGCCGGATCTCGTCGCCGATCAGAAACCTTCCCAGCAGTTTCCCGCCCCGGGCAACCAGCACCTCGGCTGCGCCGGCGTCCTCCTCCGGCAGAAGCACTCCCTCCCGGAGCATCAGGCGCCGGCTACCGGCGGCCGCTTTCAGGCCGTCAACCGTGCCGGTGACCCCCATGCCCGGGATCTCCCGGAGATCTGAAGCCTCAGCGGGCTCTGCGCCCTGCTGGGCGCAGAGCCCGGCCACGGCCGCTGCCGCCGGGTGCCCGGAGGCGCTTTCCAGGGCCAGGGCTACGGACAGCAGCTCCTCCCGGGAGGTGCCGTTCAGGGGGCAGATCCCGGTGACCTTCAGGATCCCCCGGGTCAGGGTGCCGGTCTTGTCCAGGCATACTGTCCTGACGCTGTTCATGGCGTCCAGGTGGCTTGAGCCCTTGATCATGATCCCTTTCCGGGAGGCCAGGCCGATGCCGCTGAAATAGGTCAGGGGGACGGAGATCACCAGGGCGCAGGGGCAGGACACCACCAGGAAGATCAGGGAACGCTCAAACCACACGGCAGGCTCCTCGCCCAGGAGCAGCACCGGCAGGGCGGTGAGCAGGATGCTGGCGGCGGCCACCGCCGGGGTGTAGTAGCGGGCGAAGGTGGTGATGAAAGCCTCTGCCGGGGCCCGGTGCCGGGAGGCGTCTTCTGCGGCGCGGATGATCCGGGCGGCGGCGGATGATGATGCCCGCCGCAGCACCCGGATCCGCAGCCGGCCGTCGGCCACAGTGGTGCCGGAACTGACCTGATCCCCCGGCCCGGCCTCCCGGGGCAGGGACTCGCCGGTGAGGCCCGAGGTGTCCAGGGAGGAGGTGCCCTCCAGGATCACCCCGTCACAGGGGATCCGCTCCCCGGGGCGCACGGCGATGACGTCATCCTCCCGGATCTGGGATGCGGGCACCTGGATCACCGAGCCGTCAGCATTTTCCAGGAAGGCGTTTTCCGGACGGAGATCCAGCAGCTGCCGGATCTCCCGTCGGGTGCGGCCCACGGCCCGGGCCTGGAAATGCTCCCCGATCCGGTACAGCAGCATCACCGCCGCCGCCTCGGGGTATTCCCCCAGCAGCACCGCGCCGGCGGCGGCCACGGTCATCAGCAGCTGCTCACTGAAGAGCAGACCGGAGTTCAGAAGCCGCCTGAAGGCGGTCCGGGCCACCCCGGCGCCGGTCATGAGCAGCACCGTCAGCAGGAGGATCCCGGCGCAGGTGCGGAGGACCCCGTCCTCCGGGGTGAGGAAGAAGGCGGCAGTTCCGGCGGCAAAAAGCACCGCGGCAACCTTCAGGAGCCTGGCCTCCCGGATCAGATCTGTGGCCGTTTCTCCATCTTTCCGGCTGTCCTCCGCCTCACCGCTGCTGTCCTCCGGATCCTCTGGGCACAGGCTGACTTCCAGATCCGGCTCATGGCGTTCCACGGCTGCGGTCACCGCCCGGAGGCAGTCCTCCGGTGCCGGGGCAGATGGGCTTTGGGGCAGCGTCATGGTCAGGGTGCAGGACAGGGGACTGAAGATCACATCCCCGGGGGCGAACTCCTGCCGGAGCTCCTCCAGGATCCTGGCGGTGCAGTTGGGACAGGTCAGCCCGGGAATGAGGAAGCGCAGAAGGGCGGGGGCGGCGCGGTCCTGTCCCCGGGGATCAGGTGCGGCGGTTCTTCCGGAGAGCCCGGAAGAGGGCTCCGCCTCCCGGCGGCATTCGATGCAGTCCCTGTCCCTGGCGGCTCCGGCCGGCCGGCGGCTGCCCGGAGCGCAGTTCCCGGTGCCGGACAGGATCCGCACCGGACCGTCCTCCGGCAGGGCATGGGCGCTGATCCCCAGATCAAGTTTCTCCAGGATCCCCCGGAGGATCTCCTCTGCCTGATCCGGGCAGTCGGTTTCCAGGCTCAGGCAGGTCAGATCCTGCTCTATCCGGGCGCTTCTGATCCGCTGATCCCGGATCAGGGCCTCAGCCACGTCCCGGGCACACCGGCGGCATGACAGGTTCTGGAGGATGAAATATTTTCTCATGCTTCCCTTCTATCCCTTCTATCCCTTCTGTTCCTTAGGCACTGCAAGGGGCGGACTGGTCAGGGCATCTGTGCCCTGCGCTCTGGCTTTAGTCCGTCTGCCGCAGCGCCAGCAGATAGGCCATCACATGGACACTCTGCTCAAAGTCCCCGTTGCGGATCAGTTCCTCCATCTCCTCCCGGGTGTGCAGTTCGGTGGCTAGGAACTCGGTGTCGTCGGGCTTTATCTGTCCCCGGGGCCGGCAGTTCCGGGCGGCGAAGACCCAGGCTGAGTTGTCGCTGATGGTGGCGCAGGAGGGGACGGTTATCAGATGCTGCCAACTGCCTGGGTCTGCGGTGAATCCGGTTTCCTCCTCCAGTTCCCGCCGGGCGGCCTCCAGGGCCTGCCGGAGATCCGGCTTCCGGTACTCGTCGCCGCCGCCGGTCTCAATGCCGCCGGCAGGAAACTCCGTGGTGACCTTGCTGATCCCCTGGCGGAACTGCCGGACACAGATGAACCGGCCTTCCTCATCCGTGGCCACCGTCAGGGCATAGTCCCGGCGGGTGTAGCTGTAGTAGGGGGCGAAGGTGGTGCCGTCGGGGAACATGAACTCCGACTCCCGGAAGTCAATCCACCGGTTCTGCACGATATGCCGGGTCCGGATCTCCTTCCACTGCAGTTTTGACGCGTCGATCCTGTTGTCCACTTGATCTCCCTGATGTCTGTTGTCTTGTCTTGCCTTGCCGGCGCCGGGCAGGGCTATTGGTTTCTGGTGTCCTCTCTGCCTTGCCGGCGTCGGGCAGTGGTTCTGTTATTGCGGGCACTCTCTGCTTTGCCGGATCCCGGGCGCAGATCGGTGCCCGGCGTCCGGCAGGCGGGGTGCTGTTCCCGGATCCATGATGGCACCGTCTGGTGTGCTTTGGCGGCTCTGCTGGATCCTCCGGACTGGGCGACTGGTTAGTCCGGGGTAACTTGTGCCCGGGCGGCTTTCGGGTGATCTGCTACCTCAGGCATTGAAACCCTGCCGGGACATCTGGACGGCTTTCACTGCTGAGGGAAACTTAAGGGCGGATCAGATCCGCCTTATCATGCCGGCTGGCCTCTGCTTCCCGGTGCCAGCTATGATCCTGCCGGAGCGTCATCCCATGTGCTATTTTAGCAGATTGCCGGGATGGTGGCTGAAGGCGCCGCATTTCCCTTTGCCCTCCATGATGATTGGCGGGGACGGTGGGGTGCCGGTCCCTTCCGGGGAGGCGGGCGGTGTGCTCCTTTTCCTGGGGAAGATCTCCCGGCTATTTTAGCATAGGCTAACCGTAACTGCTTTCCGGACTGTTCCTCCGGGATCTGTGTCCGGGGGTGGATGCCTGCACAGCTCCCTTTGCCAGTCCCTCCGGCAGTGGCTGCTGCAGGGGCTGATCTTGTGAAATCAGTCCAACAAATCCGCCACCGGTGCTGTTAATATGGCCCCAGTGGGACAGGGCGCATCCCTGTTCTGTTTCTCCGGGCATGCCGGCGCATTCTGCCGCCAGTTACGGATCCGGGGACGGTTTTGGACAGTGGTACCTGCGGGTCGGGGAGAAAGTATGACTGCGGTAAATGATGATTTTTCCTTTGTGGAGATCAGGGATGAGATCGGCATCAACACCCTGTGCACCCTGGCGGAGACCATCTGGTACGAGTTCTTCCCTTCCATCATCTCCATGTCCCAGATCGAGTACATGCTGAAGAAGTTCCTGTCAGCGGAGGCCATAGCCCAGGATCTGAAGTCCGGGTTCCGTTATTTCCTCTGCAAGGACGGCCGGGAGTATGTGGGCTTCATAGCAGTGCAGCCCAAGACGGAAATGAGCTCCGGCGGCGGCCGGCGCCGCCTGTTCCTGTCCAAACTTTACCTGATCCAGGAGAACCGGGGGATCCACCTGTGCTCCAAGATGATCCGGAAAGTCCAGCAGGAGGCCCGGGACGCCGGGTGCGAGGATATCTTCCTGACGGTGAACAAGTACAACTCCCACGCCATTGATGTCTACTACCATTACGGTTTCCGGAAGGACAAATCCGTTGAGACGGATATCGGCGGCGGCTTCATCATGGACGACTACGTAATGTCCTGTCCGGTGGAAGAGCTCAAAGTCTGAGGCGTGATCCTCACTCTCATCAGCCTGGCCGCCGGTCTTGCAGCCTTCTGGCTGCTGCGCCGGCTCTCCGGGGCGGGATCCTTTCTGCCCTGGATCATGCTGCCGGTGTTCCTGGCCGCAGTGCTGCGGCATCCCCTGTTCCTGCTCCTGGGGGACAGCGCCTTTTCTCCGTCCCTTCCCCGTCTGCTGATCATTATCCTTTCCTGGTGCTTAGGTCTCACCTGGCTTCTGGGCGGTCTGGCCCTGGGGTGGCGGATCCTCTCTCTGTTTCCGCTGACGCAAGTTTTAGGGAGCGGGCGCCGTTTTGACAGGGTGATCCCGGGGAGCATGATCCTGCTGTGCGCCGGGCTCACCGCCATGGCGGGCCTCAGGGGCCTTGCAGATCCGGTGACGGTTTCCCTGGATCTCCCCTTGGAGGCCGGACCAACTTTCCGCCGTCCCCTGAAGGTGGTGCAGCTGACTGATCTGCACCTGAGCAGCCTCACTGCCGGGGACTGGTTTGACCGCCTGATCCTGCAGATCCGCCGGGAGAACCCGGATCTGATCCTGCTGACCGGGGATGTGGCTGACGGCACGGTGGCGGACCGCTCTCTCCTGGCTGATCGGTTGGGGGAGCTCCGGGCGTCCCTGGGTACAGTGCTGATCCCCGGGAACCACGAGTATTACGCCGACTATGACGGCTGGATGGCCTTTTACCGGAAACTGGGCTTCAGGGTGCTGGAGAACAGCAGTGTCACCTTCATCCATGAGGGGATCCCGGTGGAGATCACCGGAGTCACTGATGAGCAGGCCCTGAAGGACGGCCGTCCCGGGCCGGAACTCCCCCAGGCGGACTGCCCGGGATCCGGGCAGGCTCTGGGGGATGACCGCAGATCTGCGGAGGCTCATGGGGATCAGAGGAACGGGGCGGTCAGGATCTTGCTGAAGCACCGTCCCCTGGATGCGGAGCAGTATGCCGGAACCTGTCCGGGCTTTGATCTGATCCTCTCCGGACACACCCATGGCGGCATGATCCTGCCGCTGTTTCCCCTGGTGGCGGCGATGAATTCCGGGTTTGTCCGGGGGGTGTACCGCTCCGGCCGCACCTGGATCTATGTGTCTGACGGGACTTTCCTGTGGAACGCCTTTCCCTTCCGGATGGGCACCAGGAACACGGTGGCGGTTTTCACCCTGGGCGGTGACCGTGATGGCGGGGATCTTCCCGGAGAGCCGGACTGATGGCGGCCTTCCGGGCATGCCCGCCCTGTGGCCGGTGGCAGTCATTCCGGCGGTATCTGGTCCCGGTGGGATGAACTGTGCCGGACGTGACAGAAGGGACAGGGGGTGAGACAGGGATGAACTTGCCGGATGGGACAGATAGGTCGGGCCGTAAAGCCGGGCAGCTGAGGATCTGAGGGGATCGGCGGGACAGGTACTGAAGGGCTCTTTGATGTTTGGGCTATCGGATCTGTTGCTGACGGGATCCGGTGCTGAGGGCGGGTTCCAGGCGGGATGTTCCCGGGCAGAAGATCTGCCTGGAACCGGAGGCAGAAAGCCCCGGATCACATGCTGATCCGGGGCTTTGAACTGCTTGTGCTGAGAGACTGCATGGTGCAGCCGGATAGATGGACGGATGGGGAGAGGCGGTTCACAGGGGACTGTGTACGCCCTCCACTTGGGATCCTGTCCTCACCTCACCGGAGGATCCTTTGCCGCAGCCGGAACTGCGGTGCCGGAACCGGCGGCGCACCAGCTCATGGTTTTCAGCACAAATCGTTGATGAGGCATGTGGACTGGGTGGACACTTCCCAGTTCACAACTTCACCATGCTGGCCAATTTTGGGGACCACGATGTAGGTTGAACCCTTCAGTCCCGGGGCATCGATGGCTTTGGCCTCAATCACACCACCGGGAAAAACCGTAATGGAGTCCACATACCTGCTGGCGTAATCCCGGGGGGATCTGGAGAGATCCCAGCCCCTCTGGCCCTGGGCCTTGTCGGGTCTGCGGCCGGTGGCGCAGTAGGTGCCGGCATCTGCGGCGCCCACGTCAAAAATGCACAGCTCCACCTGCTGCTTGACCGGAGCGACTGCGGTCATAACTTCAGTGAACTTGGCCCGGGCTGAGTATTTGGCGTATGCGGGCAGGGCAATGGCGGCCATGATCCCGCCTAGTACCAGCACCGCCAGCAGGATCACCAAGGCCAGGATCCCCAGGATCAAACCGGCGCCGGAGCCGGTGTAGACCGGCACCTGGGCTCCGGAGGCCATCTGGCTCAGGGCGCCCTTGACGGTGTAGAGCTTGACGAAGCAGAAGATCTGGGCGTAGACGGCATACAGGGTGGCCAGGATGAACAGCAGCAGCACCAGACCGATGCCGATGGTGGCGATGTTGGCCATGCCGCCAGCGCTGTTGCTGAAGAGCCCGGCTGCCATCACGGCCACCACAATGGCCACCGCACTGACCAGGGCGGCAAGCAGGGAGTACCACAGGAGGAAGACGCACTTGCCACGGATCCCCGCCACCAGGGCACTGTATGCGGGATGCCCCTTCCGGTCGAAGAACTCCTTCACCCTCCGGGTCAGGGACAGGGACATGAACAGGATCACCAGCAGGAGCACATAGCCCACCAGGGAGATGGCGGGGATGAACATCAGCACCAGGCAGATGATCTGCATGACGCTCATGCTTTCCATTTCCTTCAGGAGCGCCTGGGCCTCAGCCGTGCCGGCGGCAGTGCCTCCGGGGACTGCGGGGCCAAAGGGCGCAGCCTGGGGAGCCGGGCTGGCAGGAGGGGGAACCGGGATCGGAGAAGGGCTGCCCTGGGACAGGGGCTTGCCGCACTCGGGACAGAACTTGGGTGTCTCTTCCGGAGGCAGCGGACTATTGCAGTGGGGACAATTCATGGTGATTTTTTTCCTTATTTGGAGTTGTCGGATCCGGTGTCTGCACCGGCTGCCGCCATTTTATTAGATCCTTGCCCTGATCAGAAGATCAGAACAAATCTGTGCCGGGGGCGGAGGAAAAGGGGGCGTTCCGGCACCATCCCGGCTGCCGGCAAGGGCACCGGCAGATCCGGGATCCCACCCGGACTTTGTGAATGGAGTCAAAGAAACCCGGGACAACGCAGTCTTTTTTGGCACTGCCGGCAACAAATCATTCGGGGATCTAATAAAATGATCATCTGTCTGCCATGACGGCCGGATCCCCGGGTGCGCCTGTGCCAGGTGCTTTTCAGCGCTCTGTTCCGGGGGCTGCGGGCGGCCGTGGTGGTGCTGGTGACTTTTGCGGGGTGTTTTATGAGGCTTCAGGCTGCTGCCGCCCTTCTGCTGACGGCTGGTCTTCTGATCTCCTGCGGGGACAGTTCCCTGGAGGAGATCAGCAGTTCCCGGTCTCCGGAGGAGATCTACCATATCGCCCATGACTACATTAATGGCTACGATCATGAGATCAACCTTGAGAAGGCGGTGATCCTGTATTCCATGGCCGCAGAGCGGGGCTACCCCCCGGCGGAGTACATGCTGGCCAACATGTATCTCACTGGCTCCATGGTGGAAACGGATCTGCGCCGGGCCACCAGTTTATTCATCCGGGCGGCTGATCACGGGATCGTGGAGGCCCAGGCTCTGCTGGGGCGCTGCCTTTTTGAGAACACCGGTCTTCAGGTGGATCAGGAGACGGCATTGAAATACCTGATCATGGCAGCCGGATCTGATCCTGCCTCCATGACCAGCCTGGCCTATATGCACCTTACGGGCAACCATGTGGTCAAAGACACCGGGAAGGCGCTGGCGCTGCTCAACCGGGCCGCCGAGTACAAGGATCCCCGGGCCCTGGTGATCCTGGCATCCATTTACATCAACGGCGATTTTGGTGTGCAGCCGGATCATTACCGGGGGATCAACCTGCTGCAGATTGCGGTGGCCCAGCCGGACAACACCGATGCCCTGATCTTCTTCAGCCAGGTCTACCTGGAGGGCAAGGGCGTTCCCCAGGACGAGATCCGGGGCCTGGATTATCTTAGGCAGGCGGCGGAGAAGGACAGCCCCAGGGCTCAGTATGAGCTGGGAAAATACTACTGGAAAAAGAAGAACGACTACAGCAAGGCCCTGAACTGGATCGGCAAGGCGGCGGAGAACGGCATGCTCCAGGCCCAGGAGCAGCTGGCATACCTGTATGAGAACGGCCTGGGGATAAATCAGGATCTGGACAACGCCATCAAATGGTATGAGCGGGCGGCTGTGAGGGGCAGCGAGTCGGCCAAATACCGGCTGGCTGTGCTTCTGAGCCGGCACCGCCTGGATGATCAGGACAGTGCCGGCCGGATCCGGGAGCTCCTGGGCACTTTGGAGCATGATGCGGGCTCCGGGGATCCCGTTGCCCTGAGGAAACTTTACTACCTCTATGCCTCCTCAGGCCGTCAGGAGGATCGGGAGCAGGCCGCCTCGTATATGAAGCGGATCATCGATCTGGGAGACATGGCGTTGCTCACCTCCATTGCCCGGGAACGATTCACCGGAAGCGTGGATCTGTATGCGGACAAGCCGGAGGCCTTCCGGCTGATGAACATTGCGGCCATGGCCGGCTATGCACCGGCTCAAATTCAGCTGGCTGACTGGTATCGGGCCGGAGAGATCCGGAGCGGCGGAGAGGGGGATGAAGCCTCTGACGGGAAGGACAATATCCATGCCTACGTCTGGTATTCCCTGGCCGCCGACAGTGACGGCAGCGCCCGGAGCTCCCGGCGCAATCTCCGTCTTAAGAAGGACGAGATCCGCCAGGCCAATGACGAGATCCTCCGGCTACGGAAGGAAATCGGCCGGAAGCAGTGAGCAGGGGACCGGCCCGGACGGCCGGATCCTCCGGAAACATTCAGTATTTTTTTGACAAGGAAATTCCATGGGCGCCAGGGCATTGTGGGGCATTCTGATCGTGGTGGCGGCGGTTTCTGCCGTGGCTGTGCAGTGGCATTATGCGGAGGAGTTTGAGGGGGCGGATCTGTTCATCTCCGATGATGCGGGAACAGAGCAGGAGGATCTCCTGGAGATCCGGAAGAATGAGGAGGAACGCCTCCAGGAACTTTCCGCCGCCGGCGAGGCTGCCGGGGAGAGTGCTCCGGAAGCACAGCCGGCAGATGACAAGCATGGAACCGGAAAGGTGAATCCTCCCGCCGGGGAAGAAGCCAGTGACGGGGAGAAGCCCCGGGAGCCGACCGCAGAGCCTGACGCCACTCCGGTGGACGGCAGCGCTGCTCCTGGTGCGGCAGAGACCGCCTCCCAGGGGACAGGGGAGCCGGGGACGGCAGAGGAGTTCTTTGCCGCAGCGGAGAAACTGGAGGATCAGGGGCTCTATTCCGAGGCTGCCCTGAACTACATGCGCGCCATCAACCTGGGGCATGCTGAGGCTCTCAATTCCTTGGGGATCCTTTATCTTCAGGGCGCCGGGGTGGAGGAAAACTATGAGCGAGCGCTGATGCTGTTCCAGGAGGCCAAAAAGCGGGGCTGTGCTTCCGCTGACCGTTCCCTGGGGTTCATGTACCGCACCGGACGGGGTGTTCCCATGGATCTGGATCGGGCCCTGGAGCATTATCTAGCTGCGGAGAAAGCGGTCAGTGACGCCATGACGGAAAATGAGATCGGCACCATTTACCAGGCCAGGGGCGGAGATGAGAATTACCGCCTGGCTGTGGAGTGGTATGAGAAGGCGGCGGTGAAGGACAATGAGCAGGCTCTGTACAACCTGGCTCTGATCCTCAAGGAGGGCAAGGGAGTGCCCAGGGATCCGGAGCGATCTGTCAAACTTCTCCGCCGGGCTGCCGTGAAAGGCCTGGCTTATGCCCAGCATGATCTGGGTGCCGCCTACGGCGCCGGTGACGGCATTGAGAAGGATTTGGTGCAGATGTATGCCTGGTTCACCGCTGCCGGACATGCTATTGAGGCCAGCCTGGAGTACCGGGGCATGCTGGGATCCTTGATGACGGAGGAGCAGCGGGCCGAGGGCGAGGCTATAGGCCAGGAGTATTATTCCCGGTTCGGCTCCCATGAGTGAACCTGGGACGGGCATAGAGCGGACAGGCAAGGATCGGACGGCTGGATCAGCCGGATCCCGCCGGGGATTTGGGGTGAAGGCCGGGTGCCAAAGGAAAGAGGAGTGTCAATGATCAGCGGACAGAGGATATGGCTTGGAGCAGCACTGTTGGCGGTCTGGGGTCTGGGCTGCGGGATCTCCCTGGCATCGGTCCAGGGCTCCGGAGCGGCTCCCATTCCCTTTGAGGATCCTGCAGTCCTCAAGAGGCTGGATCGCTCCACCACCCGTCATTCGGTGGATCTCTCGGCGGTCACCGGTCAGGGCAGGGAACTTTCCGCGGCTGAGAAAATGCAGCGCAATGCCAACCGCGAAGCCATGATGAAGAACTGGAAGATCGACTTTGGCTGGGATCCCCAGTCCTACACCGGGAAATACCGCCATCAGTCCGGAAGCCGGGCAGTGGTGATGCGCCTGGTGGGTGCCGGGACTGATTTCAACCGTGACGGCGACTCGTCCCTGGCGGTGACCAAGAGCCTGATTGCCCGGATGAACGCGGATATCCAGACTTTGAAGATCCATTCGGATGTGCTTACCAGTTTTGATGTGACACTGTTCCCGGACAAGGAGAAGGGACCGGAGAACACCATGCGGATCTACGTCCACAAGGCGGCCAAGGATGAGCATGTGACCCTGACCCATGTCATCGGCGGGGTTTCCCATGAGGATCTGGATTACATCCTGGAGGACTTCTTCCTCCGGATCCAGGATGTCATGTCCGGCCGGGTCGGTGCGAAGGAAAACAACCCTGGAGCCGGGAAGGAAAACGCCCCTGCCGGCGGGAACGGCGGAGCACAGCAGTCAGATCAGGATCCAGCGCCAGATCAGGGCTCTTCCGGCCCCGGTGCGGCTCCGGCGGATGGGACATCCTCCGGGAAGGGTAACGGTCAGTAGGGGTGACGGACAGTTCCATCTGTCCGGGCAGTGGACATTCCCGCCGGCAGCGGAGGAAGGGATGCAGGATATCAGGGGAGGATCCCATGGAGTTTGAAGAGTTTGTTCATGGCAGTTTCAGGATCCGCAAGGCGGTTCCCGGCGAGGGCGTGGTGATCCATGAGCTTATGCAGGAGCTTAGTGACTATGAGGATCTGCACCATGAGTTCCGCTCCACTGCGGATGATCTGGAGAACATCCTGTTCCGGCTCCACTGCGGGGATGCACTGCTGATTTATGACAACGACTCCGACTCCATCGTCGGGGTGATGCTGCTGTCCTTCCATTATTCCTCCTTCAGTGGCCGTCCCGGGATCTTCATTGAGGATTTTTACATCCGGGAGCCTTTCCGGGGGCAGGGGCTTGGCCGGGCACTGATGATCCGCCTGCGCCAGACTGCCCGGGAGCAGGGCTTCGGCCGCATTGACTGGCAGTGCCTCAGGAACAACACCTCTGCTGTGGAATTCTACCTGTCCTGCGGAGCCCGGCTCCAGGAGGACTGGCTGCTGTTCCGGATGCTGTGTGAGGGAGATCTGGCGGCCGATCCAGGGCAGGCCGGGGACCGCCGGATCCGGCCCGGATCGGAACAATTATGATGTATGTCCAAAAATGCAGTCCGTGGCGCCATTTTTGCAATTCCCCTGTTGCAATACACAGGCAATGTGCAGAAAATAGAAAGGTTGCGGTTGCCGATGACTGATACGGCGCTGCGGCGGGAAGACAGGATCCCGGGTATGCGGAGGGTCGGAGCGAGGACCCCGAAGACAGTTTCCGGGATCGGTCCGTGATCTCCGGCGGAAGCCGGAATGCGGCTTACATGACAGTTTTTGCAGGATCGTACTTGGACGGGCTGATAACTTTATGACTACGAAGAATCTTATACTGGTGACATCGCCTCCGGCATGCGGCAAGACCTTTGTCTCAAGGGCAATTGCCAAGAGCCTTGATCATGTTGTGTATCTTGACAAGGACACGCTGATAGTGCTTTCCCACCAGATCTTCAAAGTCGCCGGTCAGGAGTGCAACCGCAGTTCTGACTTCTTTGAGGAGCACATCAGAAACTACGAGTATTATGCTGTGCTTGATCTGGCCTTTGAGGCTCTCCAGTATGAGGACAAAGTCCTGATCAACGCTCCCTTCACCCGGGAGATCAGAGATCCCAAGTATGTGGCGGATCTCCGGAAGAAACTGGCTGATCAGGGTGCCAACCTGTTTGTGGTCTGGGTGGAGACAGATCCTGAAGTCTGTCACCAGCGGATGATTGACCGTGCCTCCGACCGTGACGGCTGGAAGCTGGCTCACTGGGACGAGTATATTGCCCGCTGCAATTTCAACCGTCCTGAGAACATCGGTGAGATCTTCATCTTCCACAACAATTCCATGGATGAGTTCCGGGAGTCGATTGAGCGGATCAAGAAGGCTCTGAACTGATCAGCATGGATCACTGTTCCTGCCGGGGGTGCCAGAGGGTGCTTCCGGCATTTGTTTTTTTTGCATGAGTGTTTTTGAAAGAGGAGAGTCAATGAAAACCAATTCCTTCCTGAGGTACCTTTCCCTGGGAGTATTCCTTGCTTTGGGAGTGTCTTCTGCCAGTGCAGAAACCGTGTCTTATTTTGGGATCAAGGGAGAACTTCTGCCGGAATGGGATGTGCTGACCAGTAACAAAACCCTCATCTTCCGTGCCAACACCCAGGACGCTTACATCCGTGTCACCAAGGCAGATTTCACCTGGGAAAATGATGCTTTTGAACAGCCTGCCCGCGCCTTTGCAGAGAAAATGGGCGGGAAAAACCTCCGCTACGCTGAGGGCAATGTGGAGTTTGTCACCCCGGAGGGGGAAGACGCCTTCCTGGAGCCCTTTGGGGACACTGCGCTGCTGTTTGTTATCCGCGGTGACAGCAGGGAGTTCTACAAGGTTCTTGGGAGCATAACCGTCGACCGGGACGCAAAGCAGTAGAAGGACTGGACGGGAACCACTCGGAGGGGTGAGCAGTGTCTCTCAGAGGACCGGATCAAATCATGATCATGGATCCTGGCTTGATCCGGATCCTGCTGGCCTCATTAGTCGGACTGGGTGATCCTGTGGCTTGGGGCTTCA
The DNA here is from genome assembly GCA_902782145.1 of uncultured Aeromonadales bacterium. Lineage (GTDB taxonomy): Bacteria > Pseudomonadota > Gammaproteobacteria > Enterobacterales > Succinivibrionaceae > UBA2804. The sequence continues at coordinate 1,499 of CACZLZ010000018.1, read as the reverse complement.
GGGCCGTTCCTTTCTGCAACCCACCGCCATGATCCCCTAGGGGAACTCAGCAAAAGGGATCATCTGGGTCTGGCTGAAAGTTTTGGAGCCTTTGCGGTTAGGAGATTAGGTTGAGTTCAGAGTGAACACGGTGGCCTCATCCTCCTGGTCAGTTTTGGGGCAGTCTGTCTCGGGGTAAAATTTTGTAACCTTCTTCCTTCCCCGACGTTTACTTCATGAAAGCAAGGTTCCGGCAGGGAACCATGAAAATTCTGACAAGTAACGGTTTCAAGGGGGCAGAGATGAAGACTTGGTTTACTACGATTGCAATGGCAGCCTTTTTGATCCTTTCCTCCGGTTCCGTAAGTGCCATGGAACGGGGTGATCTTGAACTTGACTTTGATTCCTCTCTCCGCAGTGACACCGGCTTTTCCCCCATTTCCATTGACCGCTATCAGTCACCCTTTTCTGGAAGCAACTGCAGCAGCCGGCTTTGCAACTCTGAGCGTAACGGTGGCAACGCCTCTTTTCATCTGAGAAGTTCCCGCAGGAGTTTCTGAACTCCTTGCTTCGCACCGGATCCATTTTGGGTGGCGTATGAGTCAGCCACCCGATCCGGAGGAGTCCCAAGCATCTGCGCCTGGCATCAAAGCGGATGCTCCTGGATTGTCCAGGATCCAGTTCACCCTGTGTCCTTAAGTCGCACCCTCCTTTCTACCTATCCTTTCACTCCATCCTTTCAATCCTGAACTTTTCCTCTGCTGTGGCCGTGAGTTTGCGTGCGCTCCACTGATCCGTGTCTGCGAAAAGATCTCTTGTCTCCTCGGTCAGTGCTTTGGTCTCTGATGTTTTTTTTTTCGCCTGATGCTCTGCTGTTGCTCTGAGCTTTTCAAAAAGTAGTAAAAGTATTATAGCGATAATACATAATGTTGTGTTTGATTCTGGGTAATAGATATGCAGTTTGGGATAACCGGTTGATTTTGCATGAGTTTTTCAAAAAAGATAGCGATTTTGCAGTTCTGGCACAGGAAATGCTATTAATCTGTCAGAGTCTGAAAGTACTTTGCAAGGCGGTATCTGAGGAGTCTTCCTCAGGACGCGAACATGAACCCCGGACATCACAGAACTGCTTGGAGGAAGGAAAATGCTTGGTTTTTCAATCGTTAAGAAGAAAGACGGCGGCAGACTGTACGGTTCCCCCCGGGAGTATTCTGCCTCACGAGCCGGAAATGTCCGGACGGTTTCCTCCCGGGGCAGCATCGCCCGCTCGGTCCTTGATCTCTCAAGGAAGAAGCGGAGTTAGCCGGCGATCTGGGTGAAGAGGGAGCGCTGACTGTCAGGAGCTGCACAGAGGGCTTCCAAATGGCAGAGTTTCCTCCCTTCCGGTAACAGCTTGAATTTTGGTAACACAACAGGAGAAGGCATCATGGCAAGATCATCATTTTCATATTCCGGCCGCGGCTACAGCTCTCACGGTCACTCCACCGGCCGGAGCTCGGGACACTCCCACTCCTACTCCG
>CACZLZ010000017.1 GCA_902782145.1 uncultured Aeromonadales bacterium | reverse complement strand
CTTAAACGGGAATCGGACATGGCGGCAGTGATCCTGGAGTTAAAGAAGAGCACAGAAGGCCGGATCGCCACCATGAAAAAGGACTGCCAGGAGGCTATTGCCCAGATAAACAGTATGCAGTATGACTTCAGCGTAAGACAGGAGGGCTACACCATCAGGAAGTACGGCATCGCCTTCTGGAACAAAAGATGCGAGATCCTGGCAGATGACAGTGATGCCGCTTCACCCGGATCCTGATGATCACAGAGTTCCGGTCTGGTCCAGGACAGCCCAGGCCATGCAGTTGACCACAATGCATGGACAGTTCCTGCCCAGATTACAGCAAATGAATCTTTCTGTGGTTCTTTCCTTATGGTAAACAGCGGATCAGAGAACCAGGGATCCTTTTCGTCAGTGAAATGTTGGACTAAAGGTGGAACATAATGCTGAAGTCTATAAATATCGGAGCGGAATTATTTCACAATTTAATTGAAAGCAACAGCTTCTATCTTGACAAAACCGGTTTTATCAAAACCATTTTTGGTGATAACACCTCAAAGGTAATGCTTATTACCAGACCCAGACGTTTTGGTAAAACACTCACACTGTCCACCTTCTATGATTTTCTGGCACTGGATCCCGAAAATCCCGGAGATGTTTCCCGGCAGGAAAAATGGTTTAAAGACACATCAATTTTTAAGGACAAAGATTTCTGCAGCAAGTACATGGGGAAGTTCCCGGTGATCTTTGTGTCTTTCAAAACCATAGTTCATGATAATTTTAATGATGCCTATAATCAGTTTGCGGCTCTTATATACAGACTTGCCTTGCAGTTTGAGTATCTGGCAGCAAGTAAGGCATTGACCGACAGACAGAAGGAACAGTATGCCAATCTGATTAATTATGAAAAGCTTAGTGACAGATCTGATAAATCATTTTTGACGGGATCACTGCAGACACTTTCATCTCTTCTCCAATCACATCATAAGGTAAAACCTATTCTGCTGATTGATGAATACGATGTGCCCCTTGCCAAAGCTGCTTATCATGGCTATTACGATGAGATGATCAATCTTATCAGCCCCTTCTATAATGACACTCTGAAAACCAATTCCCATCTTGAAAGAGCGGTTCTCACCGGCTGTCTGCGAGCAGCCAAGGAAAGTATTTTTACCGGGCTGAACAATCTTCTGATCTGTTCGGTCCTCGATAGCGGAGATGATGACATATCCACCGGGATCGGCTTTACCCCGGAAGAGTCTGCGAAGGTTCTTGCATATTATGGTCTTGAAAACCATATGGAAGTAGCCCAAAGGAATTACGATGGCTATTTCTTTGGAAGCAAGCATATGTACTGTCCATGGGATGTGATGAACTTCTGCAATGACAATTACCGCAAAGTCGGCATGGAAAATAAAGAGATCACCGCCGGCAACTACTGGATAAACACCAGCGGTAACGAGATCATCGAAGAATTCATGGGTTACATTGAGCCCGAAGACGTGGATCTGATGCAGGATCTTCTCGATGGCAATTCCATTGTCGCAGAAGTGAGAGCTGCACTGTGCTACGGCGATTTAAAAAACCACAACATAAATGACTTTTGGACTCTGCTGCTTTACAGCGGCTATCTCACCTTTGATCCTCAGTACAAAGCAGCCAGCAAGAATGAATTCAGACTGTATATTCCCAATGAAGAGATCAAAGATTGCTTCAGATCGAAAATCATGGATTTCTATGCCAATGATAACGTAATGAGGGATAGCACCACCAATCTGCTAAAAGGATTATTCACGGGAGATGCTCAGGGGGTTGAGGACAATCTTAATGAGCTTCTGGCCAAATATGTGTCCATAAGAGATTTCGCGGTGAACGCCCCGAAGGAGAACTATTATCACGGTTTTATGAATGGATTGCTGGTAAACGGCAAAACCCTCATTCAAGAACAGAAGTCCAATTTTGAATCGGGCAACGGTTACATAGATCTGATAATCAAGTCAAAGAGGAACAGAGGCATTATCGTAATTTTGGAACTGAAGCAGACTGATGATGAAAATGAAGACAAGGTTCTGATTGCCCAGGATGCTGTTGAGCAGATAATCCACAAGAAATATGCAGATCCCCACATAAAGAGAAACGATATCAAAGCGGTTTTTTCATATGGGATCTGTTTCTGCAAAAAGGAATGCTCAGTAGTGGGTAAAAAGCTGAAATAACCTGATCAGCACACGGCAGTATAATCAAAGGGGCAGCGTTTTATATATTCCTGTGAGCATGCCGTGACATAGAGTTTTCCCCAGAAGAAAGAGCCGATTTCTGAACTTATCCAAACAGATGATCAGCGGCTGGATGCCAGGCAGGATTTTGAACAAGGTTTCCGGTATGTCAGAAAGTGTAGTTAAACTCCTGAACTCACCATATGGCGTGGTTGCCTATGCCAACTTCCGTCAGCAGAGCCGCGCCTTTGCCGACAAGAGCGGGATCATCAGGGATCTGGATGGGAACGACATGACGCCCTATCCCGTGCTGCTCCGTCCCCGGCGTTTCGGGAAGAGCACTTTTGTCCAGATGCTCAAGTGCTTCTATGACCTTTCATATGCTGGCCGGTATGAAGAACTGTTTGCTGAAACCGCAATTTACGGTGACCATCTGGCAAGTCATAACTCCTATCATGTGCTGGATTTTGATTTTTCCGGCATTTCTGGAAATGATCTCCAAACCCTGGTGAATGGCTTCATCGTTGCCATCCGTACCGGCATTGCCGATTTCAGGGCACGCTATCCTGATTTTAGTTTCGCCCCGAGAGATGTTGAGGAAACAACGCCCGCAAACTTCATCAAGTCCTTTTTCAACGCCTACAAGGAATATCCTGCCCGGCAGTCCCTTTACCTGATGATTGACGAATATGACAATTTTGCCAACAGCATTCTCTGTCAGGATCTAGAGTTGTTCAGGACCATCACCAGCATCGGCGGGTTCCTGAAGGATTTTTATGCGGCGGTCAAGGAAGGAACAAAGACCTCTGTCGCCAAAACCTTCATCACCGGGGTGTCCTCGGTGTCCCTGGACTCCCTGACATCGGGCTTTAACATTTCCCTCAACGTCACGGCATGCAAATGTTTTAACGCCTATGCTGGTTTTACGGAAAAGGAGCTGCAAAAACTCATTCCAGAACTGGTGGACGTGCAAAGCATCGGCACCACCGCTGATGAACTGATCTCCCGGATGAAGCCGTTTTTCGACGGTTACTGCTTCAGCAGTGAGACCACGGAAACCGTCTTCAACTCCTCCATGTGCCTTTATTACCTCAGCAAAGTAAGGAACAAGGGGTCCGTTCTTCCACCGGAAAAACACATGGATCCGGCATCGGATCATGACGGCTCCAAACTGCAGAGCCTGTTTGCGCTTGCCGATGATGAGCTGGCTGATGATATTATCAGCACCTACCTCAGCGGTGACCGGTTCTATGTGCCGGATCTGGCCGAAAACATCAATCTGAGCAAATCCCCCCGGTATAACGAGGTTCAGCTCCTTTCCATGCTTTATTACCTGGGCTACCTGACCCTGGATCCCGAACTCTCGGACAATGACGGACTGATGCTGAAAATTCCGAATCTGTTCATGTCCCGGCTGTTTGCCCAGTGCACGGTGGATCTGCGCCTGAAACCCAGCAGCATATTCCGGGAGCAGAAACTTGATGTGTCAGCTCTTCTGGCAGGATCTGATGATCTGGCGGGATTTGCTGCTTCCTGCACGGAGTTTTTAAGCAGTATCTTCACTAACCAGGTGCTGTCCCACATGAGTGAAATGGCCTTAAACCTGGTGCTGCATGCCAAACTTAACGCCGCCCGGGGAGTTATTGCCGAACTACAGAAATCCCTCCGGGTTCCCGGTGAGGGTGAAGAATTTGCGGATCTGGTGCTCACCGTAAACAAGGGCAAGAGCAGTGAATGTGTCTACCTTTTCGAGTTGAAGTACGCACCGAAAACTAAAGCAACGAAGAGCAAGATTGCGTCTCTGCAAAGGGAGGCAACCGATCAGATCCGCAGTTACCGGAACGCTCTTGAATTCAGGGCGAAGACTGTCCGGCCTTTTGCCATGATCTTTGCCGGATCAGAATGTGTCTACTGCGGGAATGACGGCATTTGAGGGACCACATCTGAACGGCGGCAGTTCAGCAGTTCGCCGCCGGTTAGTTTGCCCCATTGCAAAAACTGAGAGGCAGGATCGCGGCTTTGACCGCCTCCGGGCTCCAGTTCCCGTGCTGCCAGTCCACCTTTTGCGGACACATCCAAGTTTGTTCAGCCTTCCCCTGAGAGTCCGGGAGCCACCAGCTGTCCCACAGGCCCATGGCACAGCCTTCACCCAAACGGGAGCACGCTGTCTCCTGCCACCCAGTCCCAGTCCCAGACCCAGCCTCCCAACCATCCTCAGGAACCCTGTCCCCAGCGCCGCCATTTCCCCGTTCCCCCTGTGAGAGATTTCGCATTTTTCAAAGGCGCACCACATTCCGGATCCGGTGATTAGGTAGAATGAAAGGAGTCTGGCGGATCCGCTGAACAGGTTGGGATGTGCTGGGGCCCGGGTGAAAGAGTTCGACAGGTTTTCCTGGACAGATCGCGGGCTCACCGGGTGAAAGAGTCAGATTGTTTCCCCGACAGATTGGTTTCACCCGGACAGGCGGTATTCTCCAGACAGACGGTTCTCTTCCGGCTTGCCAGATCTTTAAGCCGCTAAACCGGCGGCTCCAGACAGTAGGCACGCAGGCAGTTTCATCCCCACCCCGGGATCTGGAAGGCTCCGGGGCCGCAGATTTTTTTTCAGAGCCGGAAGGTTCCGGCAGAGCGAGGTTCCCATGGTAAAAGTAGATCTGAGACAGCTGATAGGCAAACTCAACCCCTACTGCTCCGCGTCCCTGAACGACGCCTGCGGCCTGGCGGTGTCCCGCACCAACTACGAGGTGACCCCCGAGCATTTCCTCATGAAGATGCTGGAGCGCCCCGAGGGTGATCTGGGCACTTTGCTGGACAACAACCGGGAGCTTATCGGCTCCCTGATGAAGGAGCTGTCCCATTCCCTGGACTCCAATGCCGTGGGCAACGGGGGCAGGGCAGTGTTCTCCCCCCGGCTTTTGGATCTGCTGTCCGACGCCTGGCTTATTGCCTCTGTGGATCTGGGTATGAACTCCCTGCGCTCGGGTGCGGTGATCCTGGCCATCCTGGATCACCCCATGATCTACGGCCAGGAGAAGTGGTTCCGCCTGCTGGGCACCCTGAACCCGGATCGGATCCGGGAGAACTTTGCTGCCGTGACCACTAAGAGCGTGGAAAGCGCCATGGACACCCCTTCCGCCGCCCCGGCCCAGGGGCAGGAGAGTCAGGAGTCCGGACCGGCCGCCGGGGGCTTCATTGACCGCTTCTGCAACGATTTCACCAAGAAGGCCCGGGCAGGGAAGATTGATCCGGTGTTCGGCCGGGATGCCGAGATCCGGATGATGGTGGACATTCTTGCCCGGAGGCGCAAGAACAATCCCATTCTGGTGGGTGAGCCCGGCGTGGGCAAGACGGCGGTGATCGAGGGCCTGGCCCTGAGGATCGCCACCGGCGACGTGCCGGACATGCTGAAGGATGTGAGCCTTATTGAGCTGGACATGGCCCGGCTTTCCGCAGGTGCGGGCATGAAAGGCGAGTTTGAGAACCGCTTGCGGGGCGTGATCCAGGAGATCCAGGGATCCCTGAAGCCCATTATCCTCTTTATCGACGAGGCCCACACCCTTATCGGTGCCGGTGGCAGCGCAGGCACCGGAGATGCGGCCAACCTGCTGAAGCCTGCCCTGGCCCGGGGCGAACTCAGAACCTGTGCGGCCACCACCTGGAGCGAGTACAAAAAATATTTTGAAAAGGATCCGGCTCTGGCCCGGCGCTTCCAGCTGGTGAAACTCCCGGAGCCCACGGTGGAGACTGCTGCCCTGATCCTCAGGGGACTCAGGGCCAGTTATGAGAAGGCTCACCATGTGGTGATCCGGGATGATGCCCTGGACACCGCCGCTGAGCTGGCTGATCGTTACATCACCGCCCGGTTCCTGCCGGACAAGGCCATCGATCTGCTGGACACCGCCTGTGCCCGGGTCAAGGTGAACCTCAGGGCCACCCCGGGAGCCGTGGAGGATCTGCTGCGCCGCTGCCAGGCTCTGGAGCGCCGCATAGCCTCCCTGAAGCGGGATCTGGAGAACGACTCCGCCGGAGCCGCCAGTGAGACCGCCAAGGCCGACGCCAAGATCCTGGAGGAGCTTAATGAAGAGCTGACAGCCGTCAGGGCAGAGCATGCCAAAGCCCATGAGGAGTGGCAGCAGGAGCTGAAGGCGGTCAACGACGTGGTGGCCGCCAGGGAGCGCCTGGATCAGGCTCTGAAGACTGCGGAAGCCGGCGTAGCCGCGGCAGAGCCGACAGCTGCCGCCGCTCCGGCACAGACCGCCGGCGGGGAGGAGGACAGCGGAAGTGCTCCGGCTCTGACCCCAGATGAGGCCCGGAAGCAGCTGGGGGAGGCAGCAGAGCGCCTGAAGGCCATCCAGGGTGACAATCCCAAACTCCATTATGAGGTTACCGGTGATCTGGTGGCCCAGGTGGTGTCCGACTGGACTGGCGTGCCTCTGGGACGCATGGCCCGGGACGAGATCTCCACGGTGCTGAACCTCCGGGAGATCCTCTCCCGCAGTATCCGGGGCCAGGACTTCGCCCTGTCCTCTCTGGCCACAGCCATGCGGAATGCCAAGTCGGGGCTCCGGAACCCCTGCCAGCCCCTGGGCGTGTTCCTGCTGGTTGGTCCCTCCGGCGTGGGCAAGTCCCAGACCGCCATCACCCTGGCGGAGCAGCTTTTCGGCAGCCAGCGGAGTCTGGTCACCGTGAACATGAGCGAGTACCAGGAGAAGCACACCGTCAGCCGTCTGGTGGGATCTCCTCCGGGATATGTGGGCTATGGCGAAGGCGGCGTCCTCACCGAAGCCGTCAGGCAGCAGCCCTACAGTGTGGTGCTGCTGGATGAGGTGGAGAAGGCCCATCCGGATATCCTGAACATTTTCTACCAGGTGTTTGACAAGGGTGTCCTGAGCGATGGCGAGGGCAAGGAGATCAACTTCTCCAACACTGTGATCCTCCTGACCAGCAACCTGGCCACGGACATCATCACCGAGATGTGCGCCGATCCGGACTGCACACCGGAAGCACTGAACGAAGCCATCAGGCCGCTCCTGAACAACCACTTCAAGCCGGCCCTCCTGGCCCGCATGACGGTGCTCCCTTATCAGATCCTGAAGCCCGAGGCCCTCCGGGAGATTGCGGGTCTCAAACTGGGCAAGCTGGCCGCCACCCTTAAGGAGAACAACGGTGTCAAGCTCACCTGGACTCCGGAGATTGAGGCCCAGATCGCCGATCGCTGCAAGGATGCGGAGACCGGTGCCCGGAATGTGGACTTCATCATTAACGTCAACCTGCTGCCCCGGCTCTCCTCCTTTGTGCTGGAGCGCATGGGCCAGGGCGGAGCCATGCCGGAGTGCATCAGCATCAGCCTTGGGGATGACGGGGATTTTGCCCTGGCCGCCGGGGAGGCTGCCGGTGCTGAAGCTCCCGCCGCCGGCGGTGATGACGGTGCCGCTGAGGAAGATGCCGGAAACTGACACGCTTCAGGGGTGGCCGTCAGATCGTCCCGGAGACTGGGATCTCCGGGATCATGTGCTGATCTGCTACAGCGGCGTAAGCGCCTCTGCCGCTTGCTGTTCCTAGCAGGCTTAGCTGGGTCAGCGGGCGCAGGCAGTCTGAAGGTTCCGGTATCCTGGCAGGATCTTATATCACCTGTGCCAGGTTCGGAAATTTGCTCTGCAGGCAGGCTGCCTTTTGATCTGCGGAAATTCCGCCCTCTGATCGGCGATCTGCGGACAGGCCGCACTCAAAAACCTCCGGGGATTTTGGACATCACCAGCAAACCTTGTGGGACCGGTGACTCCGATCCCCAGCAATTTACACAGGAGCAGACAGATGAACCGCAAGCAGATTTTTCTCTCCGCCATGGACAAGGATGAGGCGGGAGCCGCCGGGATCCTGAAGGGGATCCAGAGTGCTGGCATGGATGCGGAAGGTCATTTCTGGGACACCACGGACAAGGATCTCACCCGGGTCCTGCCGCACCGGGAAATTGAGAAGGCCGACGCCTGGGTGATCCTGGCTTCCCGGAAACTGACTTCTGATGAGCAGATCGGCCTGACACTGACCTTGATGTCAGCCCGGGCCTGGCGCAAGAGCCGGCTGCCGGTGCTGATTGTGGGTCCGGAGCAGGCGCTGCCGCCGCTTTTGGCGGATGCAGCGGAGTTCTGTCCCCCGGAGAAGCTGACCACCCGGCTGGCAGTGCGCACTTCCATTGCCAAGAAATGGAATGAGCAGGAACTCAGGATCTGCGTCCGTTTCCAGAGCGGGGTGGGGATCTGGATTGAGGCCGGACCCAGCCAGGGTGAAACCTGGAAGGGCGTCCTTCTGGGCGTTGATCCGGCCCTGGGAGGTGCTATTGATTTTCAGGCCGTAGGTCCCCGGGGCTCCCTTCCCGAGCGCACAGTGCTGGAGCATCCCATGAAGGACGCCCGGCTCTCCGCCGGGGAGACAGAGTATGTGGCCTGGGGCTGCTCCAACACACTGACTTCGGAAGACTCCTTTTTTGTCCGGCTCAAGGGCCTGACCTCCTCCCTCCTTCTGGGAGAAGGCCTGGCGGAGGAGGACTCCATGGAGTGCCGGGTGATCCGTCTGACGGCGCAGGCAGAGGCCTGACATTTCCCTGGCTGTTTGCAAGAGCATGCCCTGCCTGCCATCCTGTGCCAGCAGGCAGATCGGCCATCGGCGCCGCTGGGAGAGCGGCAGCCGTCAGATGGAAGAGCGGTGTCTCCTGATCCGGCATTCCGGACGGCAGGTGATGGCACTGCCGCCGGTTTTGGGAGTTCTGCCTGCCGCCGCCGACTCCAGACAATCCAGCGTAAAGGACCACCCCAGACGGATCACCCTCAGGACCTCATGCCGGAAAACCTTTTCCCCGGACTGTGCCGTTCCGGAGAACACTGGTGAGGATCACCGGGTCCTCAGATTGGCAGGTAATGAAACCCGAAACACTTGGATCATAAAGTCTGGGCAAAGCATTTCAGCCGGGACTGAACCCCGAAGCAGTCTGACCGTAAAGCCAGGGAAGAGCATTTACAGTTGGGACTGAACCCATACCAGAGGCCGGCAAAAACAGACAGCGGCAGAACAGGTCGGAAGACGGACGGATCAGATGATCAGAGCCGCCTTGCCGGCGCAGACAAGGAAGCACAAATTGGACAGAGGACTCATTAATTACCGTCAGGGCATGCTGCTCAGACCCCAGCATTTCCAGCTCCAGGTGCACCGGGACGAGTACCGGCTCCGGGAGCTCAGCCGGAGGCTGCAGCCGTATTTCTACGGCACTGAGGAGCTGAACCTCAGCACCGACGCCCTCTTAGGAGGGAGCATTGCGGCCTTTGAGGGCACCATACTGTTTCCTGACGGGGCCTGTGCGGTGCTGGGGGCCAACGCCATCCTGACCACCAGGAGGATCCCTGATGAACTGCTGGATTCCGGCGAGATCGTGACCGTTCATGCGGCTCTCAGGAGGTTCTCCGAAAACGGCAACAACAGCCGCTCCTTTGACGGGGCGCCGGATCCCGAGTGCGACAGCCGGTTCACCACCGTCAGCGGCGGGGACACGGTGAACGATCTGTACGGGGGCAAGGCTTCGGGGAATGTGGAGTTCATGAAGTACAATGTGCGGATCTTCTTCGGCAGCGAGCTGGAGAATATTTCCGACTTTGTGACAGTCAAGATCGCCGAGGTCTACCGGGACGGCTCCCGGATCGTGTTCAACGACGACTATGCGCCCCCCACGGTGGATCTGTACACCTCCCCCTCCCTGAAGGGGATCATGAGCGATATCAGCGCCCTGATCCTCTCCAAGACCAGGGTCTTTGAGAAATACAAGCGCCTGCGCAGCAGCACGAAGCTCTCCTCCTACGAGATCATGCTCATGGGGGTGATCAGCAACCTGTGTCTGGCCTCGGGATCGGTCCAGGCTATCCAGGAGTTCAAGCAGGCCCATCCGGCAGATGTGTGGCGGGAGCTGGTGAAGATCGTCTCCCTGCTCAGCGCCGGCTGTGATGATGTGAGCAGCGTGGCGGCGGAGACCCGTTTTCCCTCCTATGATCATGACAATCTCTTCCCGGTGTTTGCCAAACTCCGGGAGCAGATCCGTCTGTGCCTGAACTGCCTGAGTGTGGGTCCTGAGTACTCGGTGCACTTTGTCCGGGGTGAGAACGGGATCTGGACGGCCACCCTCCCGGATCTCTCCAAGCTGGACAGTTATGACGCCTTCCTGGCCATGAGCGGCCATGACGTGGAGCCGGACAAGCTGAGCCTGTCCTTCTGGCGGCAGCTCAAGCTCAGCTCCGCCGAGGCCATGAATGATCTGGTGGTGCGTTCCCTGCCGGGAATACCCATTTCCGTGGCTGACGGCGTCCATGGGGGGCTGCCGGCCCTGGATCGGGGCTTTTATGTGAATGTGGATCGGAACAGCGAACTGTGGCTGGACGCCGTGGAGAACCGCACCCTGGCCATGCTGTGGAACGCCCCGGAGGATGCGGAGCTGGTGCTTTATGTAGTCCGGAACTACTGAGCACACCATCCGGCCGGATCCCCGCCGGCATCAGTTCCCGCCGCGGGATTGTCCCGGCCGGATCTCCCGCCCGGCTCCTGCTCCTTATGAGCTGCGGAACGTGGCAGAGGCGCCAAATGTAGTACAATGAGGGGCCGGACGCCCGGCTCCGCTCCGGATGCCTGAACGCCAGGATCGGTGCGCCGGATCCTGGCAGGCGCCTCCCGCCGCTCCCGGCTTGTCCGGCGTTGCCGGCTCTGATGATTTTCTACCAAGACACTAATGCAGATACTTAACGCCTCTGAGCAGCTACTTACGGCACTGATGCTCCCGGATCTCCCGGATAAGCTCTCCGGCGATCCCGCCTCCTATTCCTCCTTTGTCATGGATCAGTATGAACAGTGCCTCCGGAACCTGGAGCACCTGTCCCTGCCCGAGGAGATCATCCAGGAGGCCAAATACATCCTCACGGTGTTTGCCGATGAGCGCATGATGACCGGAGGCCGGGTCTGGGAGCTGCAGCAGCTGGCCAACTACGGCAGCAACTGCGGCGGCGAGGAGTTCTTCATCCGTCTGGAGGCATTGCTGGACCGCTATTCGGTGATGGATGCCGGAGCCAAGGAGCTCCTGACCCTGTACAACTGCCTCCTGGCCCTGGGCTTCAGAGGCTCCTTCTGGAACGATCCCGATCATCTGGCAAAACTCCGGTCCCGGATGAACGGGATCCTGGAGATCCCCTCCCGGATCGTCCTGATCAACGATGCGGAAAAGGTCCGTACCAACCGTTATATGTCCCACCTGGATCGGAGCACCATTGTGGCCGCGGTGCTGATGCTGCTGATCTTCGTTTTTGCCCTCCTGTGCCTGAATGACTATCTGTCGGGCCACGCGGAGATCTGGGAGGGAGTGCGGCAGTTCATGGACGGCAAGGCCGCTGATCAGATGCAGGAGGCCCTGAAGAGATGATCCGGGTACTGTGGTCCTTTATCAAGCTGGTCCTGGCCCTGATCCTGGCCCTGGCCATCGCCTTTGGCATTTTCTATCTGGTGACGGTGGTCTACCAGCAGTCCGAGCTGACGGCCATCGGCATTATCGCCGGGATCCTGGGGATCCTGGTGTTCAGTTATTTCCTGGTGACCTTCCTCCGGCGTCTGCGCCAGAAGCGCTTCGTGGAGAAGATCGTGGCCCAGGACGATCTGCTGCTCAGAAAGGCCCGGAACGACGAGGTGGCCCGGCTCACAGATCTCAGGGAGCGGTGGCTGGCGGCGGTGGCCGCCATGCGGGGCAGCTCTCTCAGAAAGAAGGGCAATCCCCTCTATGTGCTGCCCTGGTACCTGATCTTCGGCGAGACGGATTCCGGCAAATCCTCCAGCATCGGCCACTGCGGCCTGAACTCCGCCATTCCCGAGGTGGGCCCCGTTCCCGGGGTGGCCTCCACCCGGAACTGCGACTGGTGGTTCTTTGAAAATGCAGTGATCATCGACACCGCCGGCAAATATGCGGTGCCGGTGGACGGGAAAATTGACGAGACCGAATGGAAGGAGTTCCTGGTCCAGGTGGCCTCCTACCGCCGCCGGGAGCCCATCAACGGGATCATGGCCACGCTGCCTATGGACAAGCTGGCCTTCGCCACCGAGGATGATCTGGAAAAGTATGCGGTGTTCATCTCCGAACGGGTGGCCCGGCTGGCCCGGGTCCTGGGGGCCCGGATCCCGGTGTATCTCACCGTCACCAAGACCGATCTCCTCACCGGCTTCTCCTCCCTCCAGTCCTTCCTCAGCCCTGAGGAGAAGGACGGGGCCTTCGGCTACACCTCCAGCGTGGAGGAGAGCCACTCGGCGGTGGTGGATCATGTGTTTGACTCTGTCCGTCAGGGGATCTTCAGCCTGATCATGACCGGGGACGGGGAGGCCTCACCCCGGCGCCAGGTCAGCGAGGCCAAGGCCGGGGCCCTCCTGTTCATGGAGAACTTCCTCTGTCTCCGGGAGCGGCTCCGACTCTTTGTCCGCACCGCCTTCAGCGGATCTGCCTACCGGGAGAAGACGCTGCTGCGGGGGATCTATCTGACCTCGGCCCTGCAGACCGGGGAGAGCCGCACCCTGTTCGCTCCGGAGTTTGTCCGCTCATCTGAGGCCCGGGCGGCCTTCGGGGGCCGGGGCATGTTCCTGAAGGATATCTTCATCCGGATCATGCCCGACAGCCGGGGACTGTACCAGCCTCTGGCGGAGTTCCTCAGGTGGCGCACCATCAGCGGCAACCTGGCCCTGATCTCCCTGGGTCTTTTCACCGTGGCCTTCGGGGTCTACCTGGGCTACTGTGCCAGTTACAGCGAGCAGCAGTGTGACGTGCTGGCAAGGGCGATCCGCAACGTCCAGATCCACGGGATCACCCGGGAAAGTCGGCTGGACGCCCAGCACATGCTCCTGGAGGATATCCGGGACACTGTTTCCTCCCTGAACTACCGTCTGCAGCTGCCCCTCACCCGCCAGTCCCTGGACGCCTCCCTGGATGCCGCCAGGCGCTACCTGGTGAACAGTTACCGGGAGCACACCATGTCAGATCTGCTGTCCCAGGACTACTGGGAAAAGCGGATCGCAGAAAACCGCCACCAGGCCGCCCTGGAGGATGACGCCAGCGAAAGCGACAACCTGATCTCCTCCCGAGATGAGGCCCTGGGGGACGCTCTGCTGTTCTTCTCCCTCCTGGATCGTTATTACAACTTGAAGCCCGGGACACTAAACCGTGACAAGAAGCTCAGGGAGCAGTTCCACAGCAGGTTCATGATGATCAGCGGCAACAACATCAACTGTGGCAACTATGACCGGAACCGCTGCCAGGAGATCCTGGAGGCCTACATGGACTACCAGGACAACTACTTCAAGGAGGCAGACTACTGCAGCAGTCTGAAGGACACCCTGAACCGCCTGCTGAAGGAGAACCACGACTTCAAGTGGATCGCCAGCTGGGCCAGCTCCAAGGTGCCGGCCATCCGGGTGGGCGCCTTTCTGCCCACCACCAGGTATCCCCAGACCCAGTATAACTTCGGCGGCACCTTCACCATCATGGGCAGCAATTACATTGACGCCATGCTGGACAGCCTGCCGGACGACAGCAGTTATGTGAACATGGAACAGAAGAAGCGGATCTTCCACGACTACTTCACCTCCAACTTCATCATGAAGTGGGTCACCTTCCTGGAGAACTTCGAGTCGGCGGCCGAGGGATCCACCCTTGCGGAGCGCCGGAGCGTGGCGCCCCTCCTTGCCGATCTGGATCGCAACCCCTTCTTCCAACTGTATGACCGGGCCTATGACGAGCTGTCCTTCATCGCTAAAAAGGTCCCCATCAACATTGACTACATGACGGCGGAGCAGATTGCCGTTTACAACTACGGTGGCACCCAGAGCCAGAACGGATCGGTCCTGGAGAAGATCCGTAAAGGAGCAGGCCATGCCGTGAAGATGGCGGAGAACATTGACATTGCCAACGTCAATGCACAGGTCAAGGATAAGATCGACGCTGCGGCAACCGCCACCCATGATTACTTTGAGAACCTGAAGGAGGCGGCCTCCGCCGATCTCACTGATCGGCAGTCCCTGAATCTGGCCGCAGCCCACGGCGGCGAGAAGACCAGTGATCACAGCGGGATCTTCGCCAAACTCCGGAAGAGCCTGTCGGATGTGGAAATGATCCTGAAGCCCACGGATGAGGAGATCCGCAAAGGCGGCGGCCGCAGCCGGGTGGTGGCAGGCTCCATTCCCTATGTCCAGACGGTGAATTACCTGAACCACATGATCCTGGACTCCGCTGGCTGCGCCTTGCAGCAGAAGTGGGAGGATGAAGTGCTTTCAAGGCTCTCCGATGATCATGTGGAGCTGTTCTCCGACAACGGCCTGGTGACCAAGTTCCTGAACGAGGGACTGAAGGGTTTCATCACCGCCACTGCCGGGGGCTATCAGCCGGTGGATATCAAGGGCATGAAGATCCAATTCACCCCCGCCTTCATCTCCTTCCTGAACCGCCGGGGCGTCTACCGCCGGGTGCTGGGAGTCAAGGATCTGAAGTTGACCGTCTCCACATCCCCCTTCCTGGTGAATGACGACGCCAGGACACTGCCCAATGCGGCTGTGGTGACCTTCCACTGCCAGGAGAAGGATCACCGGCTGGCTAATTACAACTTCAACACCTCACTGACTTTCCAGTGGAAGAAGGATGAGTGCGAGGGGGCAACACTGGACATTGACTTCGACGGGTTCAGCCTCCGGAAGAACTTTGACGGTCCCAACGGCATTGCTGACTTCTTCACCCTGTTCCAGAGCGGCGGCTACCATGACTTTGCCCCATGGGACTTCCCGGGGAAGGAGAACATCATGGACGCACTGAATGTTCAGTGGATCCGGCTCTATTACAAGAGCCCGGCAGCGGACACGGTGATCAGGAGCGCAGACTACAGCAAGAACTCCCTGGGGGTTCCGGATCAGGCTGTGGAGTGCGACTGAACTCAGGGCAGGCAGACTGGCCAAGATAGCGCAAGGCAAGTTAAAACAGGGCAGGGCAGGCTGGTCAAGACAGGGCAAAGCAACGCAGGGTAATGCTGGGAATTGACAGGATCTGAACCCAGTTCAGACAGACCGGTTTCCTGGATCCCGAGAACTCCCGGGGGGTGCCAGGAGTTCCCGGGATCTCCCGGAAAACCGGTGGACAGCGGTATTGTTGATTTTTTCAGAGTCTGCACACAGCAGGATCTCTTACAGAAAAAGCAGGACAGAGCTCAGATATGAAGCGGCTTAAAGGGCTGAGAGGAAAGGCAGGCATGAGGGGCTACGGAAATATTCCCTTCCTCATCCTGATCCTCTGGATGGTGGTGATCTTCTTTGTGTTCCGGCTGACCATGAACAGCATCGGAATGCAGATGAGCGCCATCCGCTGGGAGAGGATCGGATCAGATCTGTCTTCCTGGGCTCTGGATCTGGTGGGACTGGGAGAGACTGAGACTGACAGCAGCCAGAAGATCCACTCCCTGGTGACTGGCAAAGGGATAACAGAGAACGCTCCCGCCAGGGCACCGGATCCCCTGGTCCAGAACAAGAAGACCGAACTGGCGCTGGATCTGGATGATGGCAGGAAGGATCGGAGCAAACCCGCCGAGCCGCCGGTCCAGAAGCCTGCGGTTCATGCCCCTGTCCGGAAGCCCCAGGAACCAGCCAAGAAGAAGACGGAGCAGAAGCCCGAGGCTCCAGTGAAGCCGGAGACCCGGATCCTGCAGTGCGGAGCTTTCAGCAACCGCAGCGGTGCCGAGAAAAGACAGCAGCAACTGATCTCATGGGGATATCAGGTTAGCATCAAAGAGGCTCCCTCCGGCAAAAAGGCCAAAACCACCTGGAACCGGGTCCTGGTGGGTCCTTTCGGCTCCGCCGAAGAGCAGGAAAGAGCCCATGACGAGATCCTGGGTAAGGGCATTTCCTGCTACCGGATAACCTACGGCGGGAAGTAGGGAAACAGGAATTACCGGTTGGAACAATATAGAAGAAGTAGTTTATAAATTCAATATAATTATTTGCGATATCGAAAGAAAGCCCAATTTCAGAAATGCAGAAAGAAAAGTGTTATTAATCGAACAGTTAATATTTGATATTTAGAATTATTATTAATTTATATTAACTGACTGATTAACAAATAACGGAAATCCTAAGAAGCTCCAAAGGCTGTCACTACCCGCAGTACACACATTCTGATCCGGCAAAGATCATTGCATAGGCTTTAACTGTTTTATCCCTGAATTCAATGGCAGTCTTGTACATCTGCACCTGTTCAGTAGCTTCCTTTTTCAGACTTGCAACTTTGGCTTCAGTCGCCTCCTTTTTGGCAGCATACTTAAGTTCAATGAGGTAGATGCATTCGTCCTCGGTTCCGTCATTCACGGTGATAACCAGATCAGCATACTTTTCACCTTTGCCCACAACCCGGAGGGACTTCTGCATCTCGGCAAAAACACAGAACATGGAATCAATTTTGGCGTGAAGCACCAGATTCAAAGCCATTTCGCTCATGTGTGAGAGAACCTGATTGGTGAAGATGGTGCTTAAAAATGCGGTGCAGGAACGGGCGAAGGAGGAAATATCGTCTTCAAGATCCAGAAGTGACGATATATCCAGTTCCTCATCTCTGAACAGATGGTTAGGTTTCAGGCGTAAATCAACTGTACATTGCGCAAAGAGTTTAGACATGAAGATATTAGGGATCTTCAATGATAGTTTGCTGTTTTTTGACAGTTTGGGATCGATAGTAAGATAGCCGAGATAATACATCATGGACAGCAGTTGTGTCTCGCTATACTTATCCGTTTTGTTTAAATTAATATTTTCCGCAAGGCTTTTAACGCTGAAAGATCTGCCGGCTAAATAGGTGTCAATTATACTGTTCGCCAGTCCTTTTTCGGCAATAGCAAAAAGTTGCTGTAGCTTGGTGCCGTCATGATCTGAAGCCGGATCCATGAAGTCTTCTGGAGCAAGAAAAACACCTTTGCTTTTAATCTTGCCTAAATAATACAGACACATGGAAGAGTTATATACTGTTTCAGACGTTTCACTGCAGAAGCAGTATCCGTCATAGACTGGCTTCATGCTGGATATTACTTCATCAGTGGTTACACCGATCTTTTGCACATCAACAAGTTCAGGTATTAATTTCTTAAGTTCGTTTTCAGTAAAGCCGGCATAGGTATTAAACTTTTTATCTGAAGTGATATTCAGTGAGATATTAAAACCGGATGTCAGCGAATCAAGGGACACTGACGATACGCCGGTAATAAAAGTCTTGGCTATACAAGTCTCAGCCCCCTCTTTAATGGCTGCATAAAAATCCTTGAGAAAGCCGCCGGTACTGGTGATGGCTTTGAAGAGATGCAAGTCCTGTGAGAGTATGCTGTTGGCAAAATTGTCATATTCATCAATCATCAGGTAGATAGACTTTTTAGCAGGATATCTTTTATAGGCGTCTAAGAAGGATTTAAGAAATCCAGAAGGCGTTTCCATTTCGGCCTCAGTGGG
The DNA here is from genome assembly GCA_902782145.1 of uncultured Aeromonadales bacterium. Lineage (GTDB taxonomy): Bacteria > Pseudomonadota > Gammaproteobacteria > Enterobacterales > Succinivibrionaceae > UBA2804. Next base: position 32,057 of record CACZLZ010000017.1, on the reverse strand, counting down.
ATTGAAAACACAATCTGGATAACGAACCAAAAAATCATTGATACCGCTTTTAACCGCGATAATGAAACTTCTTATTAAGGTATCTACCTTAAGACCTGAGACACCCGAAAAATTAAAATTCAGAACATGATACGCATTATGGCTTGGCAGATCTTTCTTATAAATATCCGTTTGAGCAAAGATCTCGTCGTATCTGTCCGCATATGATATGTCATAAAAGCACTTCAGCATATGAACAAAGGTGCTTTTGCCAAACCGTCTTGGACGCAGCAGTACCGGATATCTGGTCATGCCAAGATCATCCAGGGTCTCTATGATCCCGCTTTTATCGGCAAAGGCTCTTTTGTGTTTGCGGAACAATTCATATGAAACCTCACCATAAGGAGAATTTAATAATTCAACTTCTGCTTCTGACATCATGGTTCCCTGGTTTCAAAATTTTGCCAACTGAGCAATTCTGGTTTTTGTAATTGCAGAGATCTGGAATTTCCAACTTGCATTTATTAGAGCCAGTTTTGATAAAGTGCCCTTTTAATAGTTAATAGTCCTTTATGATTTGGGGCAGATCCGGCTGCTCCACAGGGGCACCGTAAGGTGTGGGTGTTACAGGAGGCGCCTTTGCCCCGTCCTTGCAGTTGCCCTCCACCGCATCGCTGTCCACCACAATCCCGTCCAGAGCCTCGCTCAGTTCCTTGGCACTGTCAGCGTTCTCCATATCGGTGAACCTCTCACCGTCCACCAGGTTCTCCATCCGGTTCTGACCGAAGAACAACCGCATTTTGAGGGTGGCTGCGGAATACTGATCGTCCTTGAAGATAATGCCGTCCCGGTCGTACAGCAGGGGGATCTTGACGCTTAAAGTGTTCTCCGCCCCCTCACTGGTGGCATACCCAGCCACCAGCATCACATAGCGCACATCCTTCTCCCGATCAAACTTGAAGACCCGGTGCATCCTGGGCTTCAGGAAAAAGCGCCGGGCATTGATCACCGTCTCATCAAAGGGTTCGCAGTTCAGGAGATCCTCCAGATCTTTCCGGCTACCGGATTTGATGTTGTTGATCTTCACATCTGCCCCTTTCATGTCAGCCATCTGATACATGCACACCATGAGATTGTGCACCCGATCCTCATACACATTCAGGGCAGAGCCGGTGTACACCTCCAGGGCAATGGCGCTGCGAGCCCAAACATACTTCACACCGTCAGGGGAGGATGCCGGAGCAGGGGGATAATCATCGGGCAGCTGCACCGATGACTCTTCATCCTGGGTCTTGGGCATGGGCTTGCTGCTGGAGCAGCCGGCCAGGATCACCGCAGCTGCCAGCATTGAGAGGGAGCAGAACTTGAGAAATTGAGACATTTGGCGTTATCAGTTCAATGTAAAAACAAATCAAACCCCGGCAAGGGGGGAGGCTGTCATGGCTCTGGTGTCAGATAATCCTTTCGCATCACCAGATCAGGACAGACTCCAGCCGCCAGATGCTCTGGATCATAAAGGCAAACAGCCCGCACAGGACCGGACACAGCAGTCTGGCACCAGCTTTGTAATGGACATGTCAGCATAGAAGCCGCATTCTTATCTGGAAGCGCCGCCGCCGCCAAAGTGGCCCCCGCCGCCATGATGCCCGGAGGATGAATGGCTGTAGCTCCGGCTGCTGCTGCCTCTGCTGCTCCTGCCGGATCCGCCGGAGCTGTGACCGCCGCTTTTGCCCATGAAGGTCTTCCGGTAAGCCGCGGGATCCTTCCACTCCAGGATGAAAGCCACTATGACCAGGGCGAAGAGCATGGTGAAAAAGTTGATGACCATTGAGATGATGGCCAGTCCACCCCAGACGCTCAGGTGATCAATAAGGGACAGTTCCTGGGCGTTGTTCTGCCCAAACTCCGGATCCGGCACAAAGGGCATGTCTGCCCGGGTTTTCACCCCCGGGGCAGTCTCCGGCTCCTCAGCTAGGAAAGACAACTCGGCGCCTTTGGGCAACTCGGATCCGATCCGGTATTCCTCCCGGATCTCCCGGAGAATGGCATTGAAGGTGTTCTGGGCCGCCATGTTCCAGTGTCCGGCGGCCTTGGGCTTCACGGCATAGTCATCCAGGATCCTGCCGGCCTTGCCGTCCGGCAGCCGGCCCTCAAGACCCAGCCCCACCTCCAGGCGGACCCGTACAGGCTCGGTGGCAAACAGCAGCAGGATCCCGTTGTTCAGTTCCCGGTCACCAATGCCCCAGCTGTTGGCCAGGATCAGACTGTAGTCCTCCAGTGTCTTGCCGCCGGTTTCCGGGACTGTGGCTACCACTATCTGGGCCTTGGTCTGGGATTCCAGCTCCTTGGCCATCCGGATAATGTAGGCCTCGGTGTCATCGGTGAGGACCCCGCTGTAGTCGCTGACGAAAAACGCGCTGCTGTGGGCGGGAAACACCGTGGGGTTGAACAGATCATCCCAGAAATACATCAGGGGGACGGTGATGAGTCCGGTGATCAGCATCCACAGCCCCATGAAACTGAAGGTGTTCTTGTCAAAGTAATTCAGGATCCTGAAGCACAGTGAACTTATCATGTGTTATCTCCTGCTTAGGGCCGTTCCCGGGGGAACCGGACCGGCACAAACTGTATCCAACTGATGCGCTGAAGGCACTCCGTCTTCCTGAGCCCTCCTGTCCTGATCGCCAGTGAGCTCATCTGAAGGCGCCGCCTCCGCCGCCAACGCAGCTGCTGCTGCCTCCGCTGCTATGATAGTCGTCGGGGGTGTAAGAAGATCCGCCTGATCCGCGCCTGCGGGGAAAGATCTTCCGGTAAGCCTCCGGATCGGCATCTCCGGTGAGCCGGCTCCGGGGACAGCAGTGCCGCCTCCTTATTCCGCGGAGATCCACATCACCGGCCGGATCACAAAGGACTCAGAGGCCGGACGTTCGCCATCGGTGTTCAGATGGCCCTCTGTCAGATGCTGCATGGTTGTGCAGCCGTCATAGCATTCAATGCCCAGGCTCCGCTCCCGGAGAAGGATCAGGGGTGCAATCTCATAGTCTACAGCAGATGAGGCCTTCTTGATCTTGTCCCGGACATAGGGAGTGATCCTGGAGTTCCGCAATGAAAACTCAGGCATATATCGCATCACCAAAGCGGCATCCGGAAGAAAGATTTTGTCTTCTGTCTCTGTATCTTTGGAGTCATCAGAAAAGATCAGGGAGTTGCTGATCACCCGGCTCTTACGGATCCTCTTCTGTTCCGCCGGTGTGAAGGCCTTCCGTAAAAAATCCCTGTTGAGGAAGGTGCGGATCTGTGATGTTTTCCAATCCCATTCTATGTCGGCGTTAGCAGAGCCGAAGGGCAGGAACTCAATGCCTTCCTCTGCGATCACCAGAAGTCGGTGCTGCTCCCGATCCTCGGCAAGCACGATCCACTTCAGGGGAGACTTGGCTGTGGCGCTGGCCTGGGGCCAGCTGCCCATGGTAACAGTGGTGCCATGGGGACTGCGGTGACCGGGAAAGGCATCGGTCCTGACCCAGACAGCCGGGCGGATCAGCCCCCCGCCATGGAATGGCTGTGTGCCCTCCTGGTGCAGCCGGCCGCTGAAGTCTACAAAGGGCACCAGCTGATCCTTCTCATTTCCCCGGAGCCACCACCATCCATAGAGTCGGCTATCCAGATCAGCCTTTCCGGGCCTGAGTGAGGATGCCGGCATAGGATAGAGAAGCCGCTCCTCCGGTGAGGGAAAGTACTTAAGAGCCTCTCGGGCACTCAGGATGAAAAAATAGAGACCTTTGTCACTGTCATAGGGCTCCAGTCCCTCAGCAGATACGGACTGCCTCAGACTGTTGGTCTCCATACCGTTGAGGTGGTCTCCGGCAATGACACTTTCGGCAAAACTGCAACTTCCTGAATCCTCCAGAACTGACGGATGGCAATAGGAGGATGCTTTAATGCCGTGGAGAGCCACCAACAGGATCCGGCCATCCTCAGGATCTGTTTCCGCCACCTTCCACAGCAGGGGAACCGTCTCAGTCGGACTGCTCAGAAAGCATTCCCCGTCCTCCTTCTGGATCCTGGATGTGCCGGGCAGATCCACATCAGCAAATTCAACTATGTCCCCGATCTGCCAGGCTTTTTCGGAAGCACTGTCAGGAGCGGCTGCGGCCGCAGAGGCAAGGGCAGAGGAGAGCAACAAGGCACTGAGAAATTTAAGTTTCACAGTCATTCATCCTGGCACAACGGCAAAGAAAAAAACAGTGGCGGCATAGGGTCAGGAATTAAGGGATCCAGATGAACGGTGCCGTGTTCCGTATTCCGTCTGCCGCACTGTCAGCAAGCCCCCGGCATGAGATCAGTAGTCGTCCAGATCCAGCTCCTGCAGCGGCCCCTGGGAGGACTTGGGCTTTTCAGTTCCCCGGCGAGCCAGGTTCCGGCAGCCGACGTCGCTCCCCAGACTGCATCCCTGCTGGTAATACTTCCAGGCCGCCTTCAGATCCTTGTCCTTCAGCAGACCCTTTTCATACATATATCCCAGGTTGGAGCAGCAGTCACCGTTTTTCATGGCGCAGCCACGGACAAAAAAGCCCCGGGCCCGCTGGTTATCCTGGGGCACGCCCCGGCCATGGAGATAAATGATCCCCGCATTCTTGCAGCCGGTGACATTGCCCAGATTGCATCCGAGCCCGTAACTGGCGGCAGCCACGGCAGGATCTGCCCGCAGACCCAGACCTTTTTCCGCCAGGACTCCGTAATTGGTGCAGCTGTTGCCGTTCTGCAGATCGCAGCCCCGGCTGTAACTGCCGGCGGCATCGCGGTAACTGCGTTTTACGCCGCTGCCCGTCTCATACATCAGCCCCAGGTTGACGCACCCCACGGCATTGCCCAACTGGCAGCCCTTCTGATAGTAGGCTGCGGCTTTCCCCAGATCCTCACCGACGCCTTTCCCCTGCTGAAAGAGAAAGCCCAGATTGGTGCAGGCCAGGGCATTGTTCCCGGCGCATCCCTGACTGTAGAAAGCTCCCGCTTCCCGGTAACGCATGGCCCCATCGGCAGCAAGCCCCTGATTATAGCAGTCAGCAGCACTCCGGCAGGTGAGGGCCAAGGCAGGATCCGGGCTCAGAAAAGCCGCCGCCAGGACCGGCAGCAAGGCTAAGATCCTTAACGGACTAAACAGGCTAAACGGGCTTTTCATATCCGGCAGTCCTCCGGCAAGTGACAGATCTTCTGGGCTGAGCTCGGCGATTCGGCGGGGCAGAGGAATTTCTTCCCCGGAACTGGCAAGGAAACTCTGCTCCAAGAGACCAGGACCCAGGGTTTTCCAGGACTGGTTCCAATGACCTGCTTCCGCCGGAACTGATCCTTTTCATGATCCCGGCATGTCCAGACAGGATCACAGCCGGGAAATCATTCCGTCCGGCAGTCCGGAGATGGTTCAAGGGGCTGACCGGGAGAGCATCTCTTCCGGCGCCACGCCTGCAGCCAAACCACCAGACACCGCCTGGAGCCAGTCCTCCGGCAGGATCCCTGAACCCCGTTCCGCCAGCACACTCGGTTCAATTATAAGGGATCAGGGAACCCGTGAAAGCAATCCCAAAGTGCAGGAGCGAAAAAATCCGGATCATGCCGGATCTGGAGACCGTCCGCCGTCACTCATGACAGTGCCGGACGTGAACGCGCTGACGTGAACTCGGTGAGGAATGTAGATGAAATGGAGGTGAGGAGGCTGGTAGCAGATGCGAAGGCATCTTTCCCGGCACGCCGATCTGCCGTGAGGCCATGCCCGGCAAGCGTGATCAGGATCGTTTTTAAGCCTCAACACCTTACAAAATTAGCATTTGAGAAAAGATGACTTAACTTTCTAAATTAATTTCTTGATCTCGCTATTTTTGTTAAGTTATACTGCCAATGACAAGGAAAAGCAGGCACCCTTATCAGGATCCGGTTTTTTCCATTGTCTGCCGGCATTTTCATACCTTCACGGCACTGCCGTGAACAGTCTGGGTTTTGCGCACTTTGCGCATAACCTGAGCGGCTTTTAAGGAAATCAAAATGAAAAGAACGGCATTCTCACTGTCAGCCTTCGGGGCTGCGGCTCTTCCAGGAACGGTGCTTGCCGCCGGGGAGACTCCAGCAGCCGATCCCGTGGCCAACGGCTTTGTGATGATCTGCACTGCGCTGGTGATCATCATGTCCATCCCGGGCATCGCCCTGTTTTACGGCGGCATGGTCCGGGCCAAGAACATGCTGTCGGTGCTGGTTCAGTCCCTGATCACCTTCAGCATGATCTACCTCCTGTGGACGATCTACGGCTACTCCCTGGCCTCCGCCTCTTCCGGAAGCTCCTTCATTCACCAGTTCTTCGGTGACTTTTCCCGGCTGTTCCTGGCGGGGATAACCCCGGACACCGTGGACAGCCACAACCTCTCCGAACTCTACTATTTCGTCTTCCAGGGCGCCTTTGCGGCCATAGCTGCCTGCCTGATCCCGGGAGCACTGGCGGAACGGATCAAGTTCTCCGGTCTCATGGTGGCCCTGTCGGTGTGGTTCACCCTGGCCTTCATCCCCTCCTGGCACATGGTCTGGGGCGGCGGCTGGCTGGACAGTGCCTTCGGCGTCCTGGACTTTGCCGGCGGCACAGTGGTGCACATCAACTCGGCGGTCTGTGCCCTGGTGGGTGCCTACTTCATCGGCCGGAGGATCGGCTACGGCCGGGAGGCCATGGCACCCCACAGCCTGACGGTGACCATGATCGGCACCTGCCTGCTGTGGTTCGGCTGGTTCGGCTTCAACGCCGGATCGGAGCTCACTCCTGACGGGGTGTCCGCCCTGTCCTTTGTGAACACGGTGACCGCCCCGGCGGCTGCGGCCCTGTCCTGGCTTCTGCTGGAATGGAAGATGAGCGGCAAGGCCTCCATGCTGGGCGCCTGCTCCGGCGCTGTGGCAGGCCTGGTGGCCATAACCCCTGCCTGCGGCTTTGTGGGTGTCGGCGGCGGGATCTGCATCGGCCTGCTGGCCGGGGGCGTGTGCCTGTGGGGTGTCAACGGTCTGAAGAAAATGCTCCGGGTGGATGATTCCCTGGACGTGTTCGGGATCCACGGTCTGGGCGGGATCCTGGGCGCCATCCTCACCGGTGTGTTCTGCGCTCCCTCCCTGGGAGGCACCGGATTCGGCGGTGACAACACCGGGATCCTGGAGCAGGTCTGGGGACAGCTGGTTTCAGTGGTAGTTACCCTGATCTGGACCGGTGTGGTGGCCTATCTGGGCTTCCTCCTGGCAAAACTCACCACCGGTGTCCGGGTGACCCGGGATCAGGAGCGTGAGGGCCTGGATCTGGCCAGCCATGGCGAGCGGGCTTACAACCGCTGACAGGCGGCATGCCCCGGCATGATCGAGGGCCCTGCGGTCCGGATCGGCCGGTGGCGGAAATCACAGAGAGCATGCAGCCGGCTGGCGTCCCGAACGGTGCGAGAGCCGGGATGGGACGGGACGGTCAGCCGGACAGGGCTCAGGATCAGAAATCAGAACAACAGCGGAGAAGCAACATGAAAAAAATATCAGCGGTGATCAAGACCTTTAAACTTGACGACGTCCGGGAAGCACTGAGCGAAAAGGGCGTGACCGGCATGACGGTCACGGATGTGAAGGGCTTCGGACGGCAGAAAGGCCACACGGAACTCTACCGGGGGGCCGAATATGCCGTGGATTTCCTCCCCAAGACCAAGGTGGAGATTGTGGTGGCCGACGGGATGGTGGACGCCTGCGTCAGCGCCATTGTTGAGGCCGCCCACACCGGCAAGATCGGCGACGGCAAGATCTTCGTCACCCCCGTGGAAAGGGTGGTGCGGATCAGAACCGGCGAGGAGGACGGCGAGGCCCTCTGAGGCTTACTGTAGGGGGGCACTCCCCAGCCTAGCCTGCGCTGACGGCGGCTGAAGGAGGATCGGTTCCTCTGGATCCGGGGGATCCCGGAATAAGAAGATCTGCCGGATCTGCGTCCATCTTATATCAGGGATCCTGGGAGGACATGCTCCCGGGATCTTCTTTTCGTTTTCCGGTTGCTGCAAACGCCAAATTGGCCGCGGCAAACACTGGATTCAGAAGAACTCCTCCCAGTAAAGCTGCCGTTCCTGACGGAACATATGCCGGAGCATCCTCCCGGCTCTCCCGGGATCAGGTGCTCTCAGGGAGGGAAAAGGCCTCTTCCGGTGTGATGGCAGCACCGGCCAGGATCGTGGCCAGAAAGTATTTCCGCCTTTTCTGTTCTTCAGGCAGACGCAAAGACCATGATCTGAGATCCTGGCGGAAGGAAAAGGCTCCGCAGAACATCCGCTCCATACAGCAGTTCTTTTTGATCTTCCAGGATCTCAGGGGCTGGTTGAAGGAGATGGCACCGGAAAACATATCATTCATGTACCCAGCTTTGGCGGTGTTCCAGGAGTTTAAGGGCTGATTGAAGTTGACGGCGTTCTGGAACATGGCGCCAAAGTATCTGCAGGAGGACATGTCCCACCGGTCCAGGGGGCTGTTGAAAGCGAGAGCACGCAAAAACATGCCCGTGCACTCTTGTGCCTTTGACATGTTCCAGGAGTTCAGGGGCTGGTTGAAGGAAATGGCACCCTCAAACATATAACAGAACCGGTGGCAGGAGGAGACATCCCAGCAGTCTAGGGGGTGGTTGAAGGATACGGCATCCCTGAACATGCAGAAGAACTCCCTGACTGATGAGGTATTCCAACTGTTCAGACTGCGGTTGAAACTGACGGCGCCGCTGAACATGAAACTCATATTGACTGTCTGAGAAGTGTCCCAGGAGCCTATGTCCCCATTGAAGCAGACGGCATCCATAAACATACCGCACATACTTTTTACCTGGGAGGTGTTCCAGGGCAGTTCCTGGCTAAAGGATCGGGCACCGCTAAACATGGAGGTCATGTCAATCACCTTGGAGGTGTTCCAGGAACTGATATCACCGTTGAATTTTTCGGCATTCTGAAACATGGAGTTCATGGTGGCGACTTTGGACGTGTTCCAGGCCAGATCCTGATTGAATGATCCGGCATCCTGAAACATGGAACTCATGTCAGTCACCTTTGCGGTGTTCCAGGTGCCGATGTTCCCGTTGAAATAGCGGGCACCCCGGAACATGGACTCCATAGAGGTGACGCGGGAGGTATCCCAGGAACTGAGATCCTGACTGAAGGACGCGGCTCCGTTAAACATGGAGTTCATTTTGGCCACCCGGTAGGTGTTCCAGGAACTGATATCGCCGTTGAATTTAGTAGCTTCCTTGAACATGGAACTCATGGTGGTGACGCAGGACGTGTCCCAGGCAAGATCCCGGCTGAAGGACGCGGCGGCGCAAAACATGGAACTCATGTCAGTCACCTTTGCGGTGTTCCAGGTGCCGATATCCCCGTTGAAATGGGAGGCACACCGGAACATGGACTCCATGGTGATGACATTGGAGGTGTCCCAGGAACTGAGCTCCTGATTGAAAGCTGTGGCTCCGCAGAACATGCGGTTCATCTTTTTGACCTTGGAGGTGTTCCAGGAGCTGATGTCATGGTTGAAATACCTGGCCCCCTCAAACATATGGGCCATGGTGAGAACCCTGGAGGTGTCCCAGGTTTCAATACCGGAAAAGTCCTTGCGCTGTGAATGCCGGAACAGCCCGCTCATGTCCCTGATCAGGGAAGTGTCAATGTCAGAGAGTGCAATTTGAGGATCATTCACCAGTCTCAGCAGTTCATATCGGGTCCAGGGATGGTAGCAACTCATGGATGCGCTCCTTTTGCGCAGTTTGGTCAGATGGCGGCACTGACCGGTACATCATGTGGGGCTCAAATTGCAGTGACCCGAAACCGGGACCGGATAATCCGTCCCATGAGTGGCATGACAGGATCCGGGCAGCCGATCCGGCTGGAAGCGGAAGAGGTGAATAGGCATATCTGTGAGTGTCATCAGCGGATCCTGATCTCTTTCAGAGGGATCCAGTCAAGTTCAGTCCTCACAAGCTCCGCCATGGAGTTCTGGCGGTCCATGTCTCGGCACTGTTGCGGATCCGCGTCGGTTACCTCCGTCGCCCGTTCTTCCGTCACAGCGCTGCCGGATAACGGAGCATTGCTTCCAGCATGACTGGAGGCAGGATCTGTGACAGCATCTGCCCCGGAGTGCGGAAGAGGTGCGGCCTGGCGGAAGATCTGACAGCGTGAAAAGATCCGGCTCTTCTGCAGGCGCACTTTCTCCTCGCTGTATGTCCCGGATCCGCCGCTGCGGAGGATGAGCATACCCTTGCGCAGTTCAAAGCCATGCTCAGGAGCAGACAGAATGAAAAAACTCTCAGCGTCCGGCGGAAAACCCTGGGATGAAGACGGTCCCCTGAGTCCGGCAACCGCCATAGCAGATCCTGAGGAACTGTAGAGAAAGAGCTCCTTGTAGCCGTCACCGTCAATGTCATACAAAGCCATGTGATCGGGCTTCAGTTCCTCAATGGCTGAACTGACGGCGGACTTTCTGAGAGACAGACTGCCGTTTTGCAGCACATAGTCCCGGCCGTTCCAGGCATACCCCAGATTGATATAACTCAGGATCCCGGTACTCCCGGAAGCAGTGAGTCTGAGGGAGCCATCATCGTCGATGTGGCGGAAAAAGTTTCCGTTGCCGGCGGGGAAGTAGCTGGCACTCTCCCCCAGCCAGGGATGTTCCGGACGGGGCACAAGAGCTCCTGCGGTCAGATCATAGTCAAAGATCAGGGCAGAGGAATAGCATGTGGCGCCATGCTCCTGTCCCCGGAGGGCAATGGCAAAGACGTAGCCTCCGCCTTCCTTCCTCACAGTCTGGGCATGCAGATCAGAGCCGCAAACATACGCCTCCTGGTAGTAACTGAGGCTGTCACCTACAGGCTTTCCCTGCTCATCATAAACAGAGCGGATAAACCCGAACTGCACCTGGTCAAGAAAAGGAATGGGATAGGCCCGGTTCAGAGCCTGAACAAACTGCAGGGAAAGACTGCCCTCACCTGGCATCCCCGCCGGGATAGCTTTCGTCCTCCACACCGGGACCATGTCCGGCATGAACAGAAAAGGGGAAGCCAGGGCTGTGGAACCAAGGAGCAGGGCGGTGGAGAAAGCAGCCAGGGGGCAGAGCTTTTTCATTTGCATGGAGTTCACCGACAGGGTAAGAGAAAAAAACAGAAAACGGACACTACCTGGAGGAAAGTTGCCGAAGGGTAGAAAAGATCCACAACATCGAAGGAAAAACAGGCGACTCCAGGATTTAACATACAGAAATCCTAGCAGAAGGGTCCGGAACAAAGTCCGCTATGGCTGACAGATCTGTAAGAAAAAAGGCGATCTGTATCATGTTCAGGCAACTCATGATGTTCTTGCTCCGAATGCAGATTAGAGTGAGAGTTAAGCAACATGCCAGGAAGAAGAACAAGAAAGCAGGAAATGCAGCGACTTGCATTGTGATAGTGGATCATCCCAGCACCCAATCTTGATATTTGCACCTCCTGACCTCGCTGTGAACTCCGCTTTCTTCAGCCGAAAACCGCCTCCTGTCCGGTATGCTCTATGCCAAGGCAATCATACACCTCGGCACGAACCTGTGATCTGACCCCTGTCAGATCTGCACCTGGTTATCAGAGCCGCAACTCGCTACTGACGTACCATTCTTTTCTTGCATTTCTTCCCTTCCTGACAGTCCCCTTCCATTTTCCTTTTCATTTCCCTCTCCCTCTCCCACTCTCTTTCCATCTCTCCCACTCCCACTCCCTTTCCTTCAATTCCTAACTCCCTCCAGTTTGTCATGCCCGTCCTTCATGCCATGTGACAGCAGCATCACGGATGTTCATCCCCCCTGTCAATTCATCTGTCACCTTTTTCCTCTTCAGCCGTTTTCCCCTCAGACAGGGTCAGAAGATGGACTGCACTGCCATGCAGATCCGCCCGGGAGAATTACCCTTGCCAGTTCAAAGGTGAGACTTCCCTCGCAACCAATACCGATCTGAACCGCAGTCCCGGCCGTTTTGGCCCCACTGGTTTGCGATCTGCACCGGAAATCAGGCGTGGATCTGGAAGTGAGTTCACAGTTGATATTGTGAACCGTGCTAACATCAGTGGGAGCGCCGGCACCTTTCGCCATGACAAACTTGATGAACCGTCACGTCGAAACAGGGACTCCGCCATGACGAACCGCCATGATAAGCGGACTTCTGGCAGGCCGGCACCGGATCACGCTGTCAACAAAAACAATTAACAGCGGAACCGGCGGCATTTTCAGTATTCCCACAACCTCTGAGCAGGGCAGAACATGAAGACTTTGGATGACTACAAAAAATTCATCAGCAGCATCAAACAGGAGACCGGCATTGACGCCATAACCCCGGATGACAGTGGCCTGGTCTCTTTCCGGGTTGACGACACCTTCAACGTCAACCTGCAGTTCGTAGAGCACCTGCACACAGTGCTGTGCTTTGTGGAACTCTGCCAGTTGCCCCAGGACGCTCCCCGGAGCGTATACAGGGAACTGCTGGTGGGCGGACTTTTCGGCAAAGACACAGCCGGAGGCTACTTCAGCATTGAGGACAACAGCGAAGTGGTGGTCTACAACTATTTTTTCAACGGTGAGAGTCTGGAGGCAGATCCCGGGGAGTTTGTGTCCTCCCTGGAGAAGATCATTCAGCTGTGCGGCCTCTGGAAGGAAAGGATTGAGGCCCTGATGTCACCGGAAGAAGATGACAGCGCATCCAAGGATGACACCGTGAGGGCGCTGCACAACATGAACCTTTATCCCTGATCCGTGTCCCGAGCCAGGGATCCGGATCCGGATCCTGATCAGATAACGCCTGTCTGCCTGGTGCACGGCAGTGTCCTTCTGATTTGAACCAACAGCATCAGCCCGTCTCCAGGAGAGGATGAAAACCATGACTGATCTCATTTCCAGATTTGAAAACATCGCCAATTCATGGACTGTGGGCTTCCGTGATGTGGAGGTCAATGCAGCCGGTGACAAGGCGAAGCTGGGCAACCTGTTCCTTTCAGGATCCAAAGCCAAAAACGATCAGACCATGCTGGCCTTCCGGGATGCCCTATCCAAGAAGTACGGCGTCTTCGGTGAGCATGCCTTTGACACCGTCCTGGGGGCCCGGAGCCAGCTGCACAAGTCCCTTCGGGTCATGGATATCAGAAAGACCCTCTCCAGCCTGAACACCGTCAAGGCCAACCGTCTGATCTCTGAGATCAACCGCCAGCTGGATTCAGATCCCCGGATGCTGGAGTTGCCCCGGGAGGTCAATACCGAAGTCCGGGAGGCCGTGGCCCGGGAACTGGCCAACCGATCTGAGCTGGGCGCCACCATCAGCAACGACGCCGACATTCCAAAACGGGCCGAGGAGATCATCCAGGACAAACTCACCACTGTGCTGGCCGCCCGGGAGAACTCCCTCGAGGGTAAGAAGAACGTGGCCCTCAACACCCTATCCGGCAGGACGGATGTGGAGCATGCCAGCGGCGACAAGGAGCCTGTGGGTCTCAAAAACCTGAGTATCGTGTACAACCGCAAGTCCACCTCCGTGGAGGACCGGATCAAAAAGGGCCTGGTGGGCGTGGGGGAGCGGATCAACCGCTCCTTTGAGAATCCCACCCTGCTGGTGAAGCTCAAGACCAACGGCGTGGAGCCGGGCTTCATCTACACCAATGACTGGTCCAGCTCCGACACACTGGGCATGATGCAGGACTATGAATCAGATGAGAGTCTGAAGGCCCTGGAGGATCTGAAGAAGAAATACCCCGAGACTGCGGCGAAGATCAAGGATCTCAGCCTCCGGGATCAGATCCTGAAATTCGGGCGGGCCCACCCGGCTGCCATGTCTGCCCTGGCAGACTTCATCCTGGAGCGGGAGATGAAGAAGTCTGACAGCAAGCTTTACCAGGCCTTCCAGGATAAATTCCCCCAGATCTCCCCGGAGAACTGGCAGGCGGCAGATCTCCAGCACCTGAAGAAAGAGCTGTTCATTCCCATCCGGGATGCCGCCCTGGCGGTGAACAAGGATGATCCCGACTATAAGAAGTCCCCTCTGTTCAGCCACTTCACCGAACGGCACATTGTCAAACTGGACTACAACGAGGGCGTCAAGGTTAGGAACAAGAGAGCCGCCTCCGCCGGCAAGTTCATGCGCCCGGAGCGCATCATCAACGGCCGGAAGTTCGGTCAGCTGTACCGGCTCCAGACCGCCACCACCGCCGACAAGTCCTCCGTGGGGGCGGTGACCGAGGCCCTGGCCAATGATCTGTCCCGGCTGTCCGGGGTGCCCACCCAGGAGCTCAGGATCGTCCGGGGCAAGTATTCCGACGGGCATCCCAAGATCATGCTGGAGGCCAAGTTCTCCGACGGCTACAAGGATCTGGAAAAGGGCTTCATCACCGACGGGGTGGTGGTGCCCCCCAAGGGAGAGAAGGCGGAGAAGATCGGCAAATACAAGGCCTTCTTCCTGGTGAGCGCTGACCGGGACGCCATCGGCTCCCGGGGTCAGAACAAGGGCTTTGCCAAAGGCAAGTTCTTTGCCATCGATCCCGGCCACTCCCTGGAGGGCAACGGCCGGCATCTGGAGGTGGACGACAACCTGTCCTTCAAGGACACCTACGGCTACTCCACCAAGCCCCGGTTCAAAAACTTCTCTGTCTTTGACGACGACACCCGCTTTGCCAAACTGCAGGGAGTCCTGGATCTGAGGGAGATGAAGCAGAGCGGCAAGGCGGATGAGTTGTTCAATTCCTACCGGAAGGCCTTTGATCCCAAAGAAGCAGGGATCAGCCCCGAGGAAAAGAAGCTGCGGGAAGATATCACCGCCCAGATCGACGTCAAGGAGAAGGAGTTTAGGGACAACCTGGACAAGGTGCTCAATGTGACGGAAAACCAGCTGCGGCTCTATGACGATCTGGCTAGTCAGACCCCGGAAGTCCGGGAGAAGGCCATTGAGACCATTGAGAACCTGGAGAAGCTCACTTCCCCCACCACCTGGATAAGCCCCAACGGCAAGACGCCCCTGACCCACCTGTCGGTGATCCAGGAGACCCGGATCCCCTGGAGGGCCCATGTGGAGGGGGATCAGGTGATCTACCACTGCGACTCGCCCCTGTCAAAGGAGGCCCAGAACAACCTCCAGCTTCTGGCCACCAACTCCGGAGCCCAGCTGACCATCGATGCCGAAGGCTGCGCCCGGCTTGCCATCCCCTTGAACGGCGCCGCCAAAACCATGGATATCTTCTCGGAGAACAATGTCACCAAGATCACCCATCTGGAGGAGTTCACCGCCCGGGCTCTGAAAAAATCCGGCCTTCAGGAAGGGATAGACTTCAACGCCGCCCGTAAAACCCAGGCCGCAGCCAATGAGAGGGCCCGGCAGCAGGCCAACGCTGCCGCCGGGGATGCGCCCCCCTTCAACCTGCCCGATCGGCTGGAGGTGCAGGTCAACGGCCACTCCTACCAGTTCCGGAAGGAGCACTACCAGGACATGCTCATGGACACGCCTCCGGCTGATCGGCCCCGGAGCCTTGATGAATTTAAGAACATCCTGGCCACCCGGATCGCCCGGGGGCAGGAGATCCTCAAAGCAGTGTATGCCGGAGAGGGCCACCGCTATGAGACCAGCCTCAGGAATGCCGCCTGCGTCACCCTGGCCTTCCATGCCGCCACCGTGGGCAAGGGCGAGCTGAATGAGCGCGGAGCTTTCTCGGTGGAAGATCCCAATGGACGGATCTACCAGTGGCTGGATCGGTGCAAGGAGATCTACATGCGCACCTCCACCCATGCTCCGGCCTACCACCACCAGAATGTGGACGGCCACCTGAACATGCCCCGGGGCATAGATTTCAAGAGGAACATGGGCGGTCTTCTGGGGGGTATGCGCACCTTCCATTATTTCACCCTGCCGGCCGCCAACAATGAGCCCCGGAGGCTGTACCTCAAGTGCGAGACCCACGGGATCTACAACAGCACTATCTCCAAGAAGGATGAGGAAAATTCCCGGGCCTCAGGCATGCAGACCCGGAAGGAGCGTCCCGATGACAAGTCGGAGTCCTTCAAGCATCTCATGTCCCTGGTCACATCCATCACCCGGAGGGGACCTGGTGAGGGCAACCGCAAGGAGCTGTTGCCTGCTTCCGTCAGGACCACCATGGAGCAGTGCCAGCACATCCTGGTACAAAACGGCCTGAACAGTTATGCCCAGCAGCTGGGAAACAATGTTGCCGGCAAAGCCAACGGCGGCATCCGGATGCTCCTGGAGAATCTGGAGCGGCTTACCAATGACGCCCTGAACAAGAAAGGGGAAGATCGTTCGAAAGCCATGGCAGTGCTGGAAAGGATCACCGTGACCATCCGGAATTCCATTGAAAGCTATGTCAGCGAGACCTCTGACGATGGCAAGGTCAAACGCACCGGATCTGCCAAGTCCCGGATCGGCAACGAGGTCATGCTGAACCAGGAAGAGGTGGTGCCGGCGTAAGGCGGTAACATCCCGCCTCCTGCCGCCCGCCTCCTGCCACAAAAAGGACAGGGCAGGGAAGAGGGCAGGCCAGCACAGGGCAGAAGCAGTTCTCCGGTATGTGCTCCTGCATCCCTTTGATGGCCAGGATAACCAGGGTGATGGTCCCGGCCGCTGACGCCGGAAGAAAACGTGCGGCGGCGGAAAAAGGAGCACGAGGAAATGGAGCAGGAGGAAACCGAGCCATAGATAACTGCACGCCGGATCCTGGCAGGAAAGCAGTTTCTTAAGCAGTACAAGTGTTCGCCACCTGCGGAACTCAGAGCTGAGCGTCTCCAGGGGAGTTTTGCACCCCAGACAGACCAGGATCGGCGTTCACCTGAACAGTCAGACGTCAAAAAAAAGATCCCTCTGATAAAGATCTCCCTCTCAGGGGGATTTTTGATCCCGACGATCCGGCTTACCTGCAGAAAGACTTATCAAAATCTTTTACTATAGTTCTTTTATGATATAACAGGTCTATAGTTTGACAGGAGAAATCATGCCGGTACCACCTGAGATCCGGGCCGTCCCAAGGCCCAAGAACACCATTGTGGAAGATCGAGGCCGGGACGGACCTAAGCGCTTTGCTGTAAGGGAACGGGGAGCCATCAAATGGATCCCGGGAAAGAATCCCCAGCCCCACAATGGAAAAGTTATAGGCCACATAATTAATGGTGCATTTGTGGCCCTGGCTAATAAGCCCAACAACCAGAGCCCGATCCCGGATATGCTTTCATATGGATCGGCTGCTTTGATCAAAGCAGTGTCCGCTGATCTGCTGAGGGATCTTTTGCAAGTGTATGATCCGGCAGTGGCATATACCATAATGTCAATCGCTGCCATCAAAGTGATAAGGCCAGGAACGACAGCAGAAAGAATGCCGATCCTGTATAACCGGACATTCATCTCCATCTTTTATCCCGGCATCGCATTATCGCCAAATGCAATTGGCAGATTATACAGTGATTTGGGATCTGACTGGCTGCGACGCAAAGGATTTTATCAGCGAAGAATAAGCAGCACTGCCGAAGATCATCACATTCTCATTGCCGGGATCCTGAAACAGGAAGCGTCAGAGGCAAATGATCTGTCATCATATTCCCATAAGGAGGCAAAGAACCGATCCCCAAAGGATCGTTACCTGGTATACGCTTTCAATCTGGAACGTATGGAGCCGCTATGCGCTGAGATCTTTCCCGGCACATGTATTGATCCATTTTCTTACGCCTCATTAATCCGGGACAACGATATAAAGGCAGGTGTCATTATTGCTGACAGCGGCTTTCAGTGCGGATCTGTCAAAGACGGACTGCCAAACAGACTGAGCCCTCATTATCTCAGACGGGTCAAAGGGAATGACCCCAGAATAGCAAACAACGAAATGCTTTCACTCCAGGGAGTTCTGGAACACCCTGCCGGCAAATTTCACTACTCCAAAAAACAAATTTCGGCAGATCATTTCCTGTATGCTTTTCGTGATGCTGAACTGGCGGTCCAGAAAAAAGCAACCCGGTTGACCGGAGCTGAGAAAAGCGCTGACTCTGATAATGATAATAATAATGAAAATGACAGCCAAAAAGGAGAGAACGCAAACTTAGTGATATTTGAGTCTGATTTCGATCTTGATCCCCTCACCGTTTACCAAGGGTATTGGAAAAAGAGGCTGCTGGAACTGATTTTCCAGGAATATAAAAGTGATGAATGCCGGTACTTTGCTAATGATAAGGACGATTCTAGTGCCACCGGTGCAGCATTTGTCAATTTTATCGCGGCAACTATAACTGCCCGCATTGTTAAGCTTTTTGAGGATTCTGGCTTGCTTAAAAACCAGAGTTATGCTGACGTGATGGATGATTTGTCTTCAGCCTGGCGAAAGAGATCTGCACCTTTGGCGCTCCCGCAGACACAAGATGAATTCTGGGTTCATACGGATGAAGTTGTATTTGATGTGTTAGCAAAACTTGATCTTTGCACACCTCGGCCTAAAGAAGAAGTTTCCCCCAAAAGAAGGGGCAGACCGCCTGAGAAGGAGGCTTAAATTGCGCCACCCGCTGAACGGAGCTCTTTTTCTTCACCCTGTGGTATGGTTAGGCATATAGTCCTGTAACTCCGGAGCTTTCCTTAAGCCAAGTGAAGACGAAGGTCTTCCGGCCCGGGTCGGTCCAACAGACAACGTACCGCACATCAGCCCAGCGCACACACCATTGTCGGTCCCTCACTTGCTGAAGGTAGCAAGATCCCGGCGCATCCGGCCGGCCGCCCAGATCCGCACCATGGCCATGACATGATCCACACTGGGCACATGGTGCTTGCTGGCCAGTCTGCCGATGAGCTTGTCATACTGGACATAGACGCCCCGCATCCGCTCCAGCTGCTTGGCGTTGCACTTTTTCTTCCGGCTGCACAGCCGGGACAGATCCTTCACGTTTTCCTCAAAGCCACGGTACATGGCCTCGGCCTCCTGTCTGGTGCACCGCCGGGAATGGCAGCGGAAATAGGTCGCCCCATCCAGTTCACTGTCCCGGAGCAGCAGGATGAGCATGTTGGCCACCCGCATGATCTTGCCTTCCAGCTTCACCTGCTCGGTGGCGGCTCGGTTGTAGCCGCTGCCGTAGAACATGCGGCTGGAAGAGACAAAAAGCTCCCGGTACACCAGATCATAGGCGCCGCCGGTGAGGGACAGATCATTGAATTCGCTGTCATCATATCCGGCAGACTTGAGTTCATACTCCAGATACGGAATGACATAGGCCCCCAGGGCGGCGTTGTACTGCCGGATCTCGGTTTCTGTCAGGCTGTCAAACCTGCTGAAGAGTTCTGACACGGATCCCATGAGGCTCCGGTGGGAGCTGAAGTCAAACCGGGACGCATAGGTGCGGCCCTTGATCCGGCTGCTGATGACATACTTCAAGGTGTTGATGAACTGGATCTGGCGGTCGATCATGAACTCCCCCACCATTTTCCCGTAGGGGGAGTTTTGGTGCATTCTGAGCATGATCTTGTTCCGCTCAATCCAGGAACGCTCCTGATCCTTCACCATCTCCTCGTTGCAGAACCCGGCCTGGCACAGTTCCCGGAGCTCATTGTAGCGGTCGGCGAAGGCCAGATTGTGAATGTCACTGAACCGGGCGAATACCGGCGGGTTGCTGGTCTGGGTCTTCTCCGTGGCCTGGGCAAAACCGGGATCCATCTGGGCAAGCTCCAGGGCCACGTTCAGAAGCAGTGCACTGCGCACCCGGTACACGGAGTACTCATCGGTGATGCCGGCAGAGGCCAGAATGGAGTCGGCGATGGCGGTCTGCCGGCCGATGGCCCTGCCCATATCCTCCAGCAGTGAGAGCTGTTCCTGATCGTACCGATCCCGGGTGAAGCGGAGAATGCCAGGCACCACGGTTTGGCTGAGGATTTCCGTCACCATACGGTAATCTTCTGATGAGGCCACCTGGAACAGAACGGCGATGCAGTCGGCAAAATCAGCGCACTGTTTTTCCCGGCTTCCAGATCCGGATGGTTTGCCGACCTCCTGCGCAGACAATCTGGAGGTGTCCATGGTGGAGATCTGGCGCTTCTCCTCCTGGGAGAGGACATACATTTCCGACGGGGGCGTCTCCAGCATGGCAAGCCGGATGGCCGGCGGCACATTAAGAGCCCGGTACAGTTCACCCATGTCTACGGAGAAGCCCTTGGCGTGGACATCATCCTGGCTGTCCACGCTGATGCGGTGGACACCCAGGTTGCTGCCGGGATGGGCCAGACGCTCACTGCCAGCCATGAAGATCGCAAAGCAGGCGCTGTAACAGCTGGCGGTTTTGGGTACCAGGGTGGCCAGACCGTGATCAACAATGGTCTTCACCATGGTATAGGAGGCCACAACGTTCCCCCCGGCGGAGTTGAGCACCACAGCACCGGTTTTCCCCGGCCGGAGGGTGGTCTGAACCTGCCGCTGGAAGATCTCCCCGTCAGCAAGTTCCAGATCGCCGATGACAAAATACCAGTCGAAGTCCCCGTCGGCCTCATGGGTGATCTGGGCTCCCTGGACCATCCCGGGGGCAAGCAATGCTGTCAGCGCCAGGATCCTGCAAAGTGCCTTCATGGGCCATCCTCCCTGCAAAACACTCATTCTGTGGCACCCCCGGCCTTTCCAGGGAGGGTGATCTTCCGGAACACCGCCTGGAGGATCTCCGGATCAGAGGTCTTCTCCGTGTGGTCAGTCTCACCCCCGAAGACATAGGGGGTGAAGTTCATCCTGCTTCCCGGTACAGGGGCAAAATAAAGGGCAGGGCAGATCCGGCCCTCACGGTCCCGGGCAAGCCAGGGAACCTCTTTCCAAGCGGCCGGCTGGGGAGATCCGGGCTGCGTGTCCCGGCAGCGCAATGCCTCGGAGATCAGGATCCCCACCAGGGTGTGCTCAGTGGAATGAAAGCCGTTGCGCCAGAAGTGGGTCTTGGTGCCCAGAAGCCATTCCCCGAAACGCCGATCAGTATGCTCCTCCAGCAATGTCCGCACCGTCAGGGGAACCGGCCTGCCGTCCTCCAGGGCCAGGGTCAGGGCCGCCTGATCCAGCTCCGCATAGATCCACCAGTCAGCATCTCCTCCCAGGACTGACTGGAACCATTTGCGACCTCCGGGCTGCAGGGCCTCGGACAATGTCTGGGCCATGCCCTTCCGGGCAAAGGCGGCCAGATCCGGCGCCGCAAGCCCCAAAGCCGCAAGGAGGATCATCCAGAAGGACTTCACCCGGTGTCCGTGATCCAGCACATCCTTCCCGGCACCGATGCGGTCAGATCTCCCCTGAGGACAGTCCCGGAAGGTGTTGCCCTCCGGCCGGTAGAAGAGGGTGAGCATAGCGTCCAGAAGGCTCCTGAGACGCTGCTCCCACACCTGCCGGTGCTCCCGGGTAAGCAGGCGCCAGGACAGGAGCATATAGGCGTTGATCTGATCCAGCTGGGACACCAGCTCAGCCCGGGGCCGCGGGGATCCGGGATCGTCACCGGCAGTCCAGGACAGCCAGCCCCGGGGATAGTCACCGGGAACATGGGGCGGGCAGGGGTGGGGGGACGGACTGCTGGGCTCCGGAGCAGTTCCATGATCCCGGAAGGCATCATACCCGGGACAGGAGCCAAAGCCCGGGATCCAGTAGTTCTGGAACAGCAGATCTGAGGTCTCACGGATCACCTCAAGGGTGGCGGGATCGCCTGTAAGGTAGGCATTCATGGCAAGGCCCACCAGGGCATAGGCCAGATCCTGGGACGTCCGGGCAGCAGGATCTTCAGGCACCGGCTGTCCCTGGCGGAAGCGGGTGAAGAAACCGCCCTTCGGATCCCGGGCATGCTCCCGGAGAAAGGCGACACCCTCCAGGTGGTGATCCAGGAACTCCCGGCGTCCGGTAAGGTTGAACAGCGCCCCGTAGGCAAAGGTCTGCCGGGACATCATCCGGGTGTAGTCGCAGCCGTCATAATGCTTCCGCCACAGGATCCTGCCGGCTTCTGGCAATTCCTCCTGGGGATCATCCTCCCGGATCCGGGTGCCGTCATCCCGGCGCCAGGTGGGAAACAGCCCTGGGGGATCGCCGAAGGCATCCGGGTGCATCCAGAACCGGGCCAGCAGTTCCACATGCTCCAGCCAGGCGGCAGAAGTGGGAAGGGCGGAGGAAGACGAGAGAGCAGTGGAGATGGGGAGAGCAGAGGAGGATGAAAGGGGGGCAGAGGGATCCCTCACAGAAAGAGCTGCCGGATCAGAAGAGGCGGCCGCCTGGGGCAGAGCAGCGGCACCACTGCCAGGGTTATGATGGGAGTTCATGTCCGGTGAGGCGGAGCTGGAAGAAGAGGACGGCACTGAAACTGATGAGGCAGACGGCATGAAATCTCCAGATCCCAAAGGGGAAAAGAACAGGCGCGTGATCGGTGCCGGTGCGGGGAGGCATCCGGCAGAGCAGGCCGGTGCCGGAAGACCGGCTGCCGGCAGCTTATCTGGGATCAACCAGGACAGGTGGGCTCACCTGTCAGGTGTGATCACTCCGGTCATTGTGCACTCTGCGCCGCCCCATGTCATACAACCTTTGTCCCGTACATTCAACTTTGCGGATGAGCTCAAAGACTGATCCTGGGAAGACATGTTCTTGCCCGGGGACCAGTCTTACTGAGCCTCAGGATCAGTCTGCTCTTTGGACCTGTCTCCACCCATGATCCATGATGGTTCTGTCAGGGCCCATGGTGCGTCAGATCTTTTCCCGGAACCGGCACAATAACCATAGGGATCACATTCCGCAGTCCGGAGAGGACAAAATTAATGCCGGAGGTGCCATACTGGCTTAAGATCCCCTTTCTGTGTCACTGCAAAACGCAAAACGCCCAAGCCCGGAAGATGCCTGTACCCAGACAGCAGGCACAGGAGGAAACCGATGCTGAAGTACATCCGCCAGAACCCCTACTGCGTTCTGGGCATAACCACCGGCAGCAAGCTTAAAGAGCGCACAGCCCGGATCAGCAAGATCAAGGCTTACAGCAGTGTGGGCAAGAAGGCGGAGTTCCCCCTGGATCTGCCTTACCTGCCCGGTGAGATCCTGCGCAATGCAGAGACTGCGGAAAAGGCCGCCGCCGCCCTGACTGTGGCCGAGGAGTGCCTTCCGGCCCGGCTCACCTGGTTTTACGAAAATGATCATGTGGACTCCACCGCCCTGGAGCATGCCCGGAACGGCAATCCGGACAAGGCCCGAGAGATCCTGCGCCGGCGGAAAAAGTTCTCCTCAGCGGTGGATCTGGCAGTGCTTTGTTTTCTGCAGAATGATGATGCGGAGGGTATGGCTGCCCTCCTGGGCATGATCCGGGATCCCGGGGAATTTGCAGGGTTTCTGGCGGATTTCCGGGACAAGACCGGACTTAATGTCCAGTTCACCGCCAATGACGTCTCCCGGGTTCTCCTGGATCTGATGAATGCGGAGTGGGGAGCCACAGAACTTGAGCGGATCCTCCGGCAGGCCGCTGGGAATGTCAGCGCCGATCTGTCCTGGGAGATGGGCTATGTCCGCCAGAAAACCGCCCAGATCCCGGCTGAGGAACTCCGGAAGATCGCCGAACGGTACAGTCTCCCGGAGAACGAGATCGCCGGCGGCAACAGGGGATTCAGCACCCTGATGACTGATTTCCGCGGCCTCCACCAGGATGCCCTTCCGGTGCTCCGCCAACTGAAGGCAATGCTCCCTGAGGATGATCCTCTGCTTTACCGCACCGGCAGCCTCCTCCAGAAGATCATGGAGCAGTATGGTATTGCCGCCAAAAACCGGTTTGACGATCCGCCCACAGAAAGCCAGCTGGATCAGCTGAAGGATCTCTACAGCAAGTGCCTTGATCTCAGCGTCAGCGACATTTTTGCCGATCACATCCAAGAGGAGATGAGTGATCTAGAAATCACCCGGGCTCAGATTGAGGCGGGACGGCAGATGCAGCTCCTCTCCCAGCTCCTGGATGAAAACATGTCTCCTGGGGATCTGGTAAATTACGGGCTCCCGCTGCTGAGCAAGATCCTGGCCATGTCCGGAGATCACAGCGCCATGTCCATGGCCTGTTCCGCCTTTTTTGTTGTTCTGCACAACAAGATCCACGAAAGGCTCAATGCGGCGGGCAGTGCCATGGAGTATGCGTACACCAATTCCACCAAAATCATGCGGCTTAAGGAATTTGGCACCGCCGCCGCTGACAGCAGGGATCAGATCCTCCGCTCCCTCCAGTTCCTCAGGGAAAACGATCTGAAGATCTCCAAAGAGGCAGCAGACGCCATCTTCCAGACCCTCCAGCAGGTGAAGGAGCTTTTGGCGGCACCGATCTTCGGCGAGATATTTGTTTATGCAACCTGGTCATACTCACCGGAAAACTATGCTACCCGCCAGGAACGTCAGAAGAAGGCGAAAGAGGAGGAGGAGAGACGAAGGCAGCAGAGGCTCAAAGAAGAGAATGCCCAGCGGGAGCGCATGTCATCAAAAGACTACCAGTCAGGTCCATCCCGGACCTCTTCCTCCTCCGGCGACGGCCCCTGCTACATCGCTACCCTGGTTTACGGTGACTACGACCATCCCCAGGTGAGGATCCTCAGGCGCTTCCGGGACCGGGTGCTGCTGACCTCACGGCCGGGAAGGCTCTTTGTCAGGTGCTATTACCGCTGGTCACCCCGGGTAGTCCGCATGCTCAGGGGGCATAACTTCATCAATTTCTGCATCAGAAAGCTTTTGGACGGAGCAATCCATGTATTCAGCAAATCCGAAAAGAACTGAGCCCGCATCCCTCCTGAAGAGAGGGGCTGCCGCCGCTGCCGCCGCCATGCTCCTGGCCGGGGCCTCCTCCCTGGCCTGGGGCAATGAGCAGCCACAGGATCCCCAGGATCCCGCCGCCGGGACAGACAGTTCCCTGTCCGCAGTTCAAAACCAGAGTCAGAATCTGAGTCAGAATCTGAATCTGAATCTGAGTCTGAGCCAAAATCAGAGCATGGGCCAGGAGCCGGTCTCAGGCCATGAGCGGTCCCCGTCAGCGGCAGCTCCTGCGCCAGATGCCGGCTTAGGAACCGTAAGCTCCGGGACCCGAGAACCGGCTGGAGCCAGCGACCTTACCGCATCCTCCAGGACAGCAGACGGAAGCCTGAGAGCACCGGCGGAAAAGTCCAAGGTGGAGGAGCAGAGGGTAGTTCAGGGGCAGGATCTGAGCCAGATCCTGGAACCGGATAAGGCTCAATCACAATCACAATCTCAATCTCAAACTCAGGCTCAGACTCAGATCCAGGATCAGAACAATCCTCCCGGACTGGATCAGCAGACAAAAGTGCAGGGGGATCAGACGCCTGCAACCAGAAGCACTCCAGCCCAGTCCCAGGAAAGGGAACATCAGCCGGCCGACACCCTGACAGACGCCCCTGGATCTGTCGCCCCAACAGACGCCCCTGGATCTGTCGCCCCAACAGACGCCCCTGGATCTGTCGCCCCAACAGACGCCTCGGGATCTGACACCCCAACAGACGCCTCGGGATCTGACACCCCGCCTGCTCCGAACACCAATCCAGACTCCAGCACCGGTATGACGGCGGAGTCCGCCTCTGCCCCCCAGCCGCCTGAAAGAGGGAACAGTGATGCTTCCTCACCCCAGGGCAGGGAAAGCGTACCCGCGCAAACACGGAAGGAAACCATCTCCCCGGCAACACCGGTCAGTTGGAGCATCACCCCCGGACCGGTAACCCGGAATGACTGCATAGCGCCGGCTGCCGCCGCACCTGCTGCGCCATCATGTCTCACTCCGGGGATCTGCCTGCTTCCTGTTCCTGCAGAAGGATCTGAGCCGACGGAGGGGGTGTCAAAGGCTCAGGACCCGGGTACCGGACTTCTGAGTTTTCCGGGCTTCTACCTGATCCCGGATCTGCTCCCCGGAACTCCGTTCCCGGAAGATGGCTCTGATAATGCTTCCGCTGATCTGGTGCCTCAGGCCTCCGGCAGTCAGACCTCCGGGACAACTTCCCCTGCCGCCAGTGACGGGATCTCTGAAAAGAAGAACGGGAGTTCCGGGAGCCCTGCCGGAGACCAGAATGACAGCGCCGCCATAACCAGTGCTGAGACCAGTGCAGAGACCGGAGAGAGCAGTTACCTCCGCCGGATCATTGCCGGACTGATCTTCCTGGCTGCCGGCGGCGGTGTGCTGTGGGTTCTGTTCATCCTCCTGGAGAACCGCCTGAGCCGCCGGATGCAGCGGGAACTGGATCGGGCACGGAAGGAGCTCCGGCGTCTCAGTTCCCTGGATCTGACAGCCCTGGCAACCGCCCTGGAGAAGAACACGGAACTTACCACAAAACTGCTGGAGAGCCACGATGAGCTTATCCGGCTCCGGAAGGAAGCCGCCTCCGGCAAAGAGGTTGCTGCCGGAGGATCTGCACCTGACAGCGGGAAAGCAGCAGCGGCCGCCGATCAGCTCCAGGAGCAGCATGAGATTGTCCGGATAGTGGCTGATCGGCTGGCTTTCATGAAGGTCACCCTGTCCCGGATGGATCCCAAGATCAAGGGCTACAAGCAGCTGAGCAAGTCCGCCACCCAGATCGGAGACAACCTCCGGGCCCGGGGATATGAGATCATCGACTATCTGGGCATGCCCTACAACGAGGGCATGAAGGTCACCGCCAGTTTCATCACCGATGAGGAACTGGAGGAGGGAACCAGGATCATCACCGGAGTCATCAAGCCCCAGATCAACTACCAGGATCAGATGATCCAGGCCGCCCAGATCACTGTGTCCCAGAACATCTGAAACAGAAGGAAACTTCTCATTCACGCAATTAGAAATAAGAAAAGGAACACGCCACTCTATCAGGAGAGCCGCCATGATACGGCAATCTGAAAGCGGAACTGCAGAACCACAGAAAAAGCCAAACCGCATTTGAAGAATCCAAATATAGGGTGTGAATAGAACAGCTTATTTTTCAATTTTATCGGAGGCATTTACCATGCGTTTATCAACTATTTATTCTTCCTGTTTTTTGTGCCTCTCACTGCAGGCTTATGCTGACACGCCAGATGTTATACCTTTTCTGAGCGATATTTCTTCAGCAAATACAGTATACAGGCTAGTGAATGGCGACAGCACAGATATCGTAACCACAAGATTTATACGACCGTCAATAGAAATATGGAACTACCCAAAGTTATCAGCAACTGACAAACGTCTGATTAAAAAAGTTATCAACAGGTTTGGGCATAAGTATCTTAACAATCTGCTGCAATTAGAGGGTGCTTATAGTTCTGAAGCTGAAATATACCGTAAACTATTTATTGCGCTGGTAGATCCCTACGTAGATTCAGGTCTTTTAAGAGAGGCTGAACAAGAGAAACTGGAGGAATTAAAACAGAAAATTGACCGGTTGGATGACAAACAAATTATTGAATTAATCAGTCGTTATAGTATCTATGAAAGAAATATCAACGATGAAGCATGCAATGCATCTGTCATTGACGATTATGTAGAATATGACCAATGTGGTACGATAAATGTAGAATTCGGAACTGGTGTTAAATTAATACCTAAATCCACTGATCCTGAATCGGTTGCGCCGAACTTTGAAAAGAATTTTCGTTTTTCTATCGAACTTGAAATCGGTGTGCATCCAAATACAAACAAAAAGAGCAGAGACCGTAAAAATTCAGTAGAATATTATGTCAGAGCTCCAAATCTTACTTATAATTGTCCTGAGAATCTTGAAAACAACTGGCAAGCAACACTTTTCACCATGCTTGAGTTGATGCCTGAATTTGTAGAGTTTCAGGGAATTGATGAAAAAAAACAGGTTGTGATGCGTTCCTCTGCTGACCACCATTTTTGGCTCTCTGCGACAGATGGCGCTTGCTGGATACTCATTGAAGAAGAACACTAATCTCGGTATTCCTTTTATTTCTTCTGCTCTCTAATAGTAGAGAGAGGGAAAGTTAAAAATATGCCAAAAATTCTGATCCTGTTATTGCTGGGCTTCTCTATCAGTGCCCATGGATTTATTCCCTCAGAGCTTAATCCGAAGTACAACTCGGACATTAATCCTGCTTATAATTCCAGTATTAATCCCAGGTACAATTCAGACATCAATCCGCGGTATAATTCCAGCATTAATCCGAAATTCAATTCCGATATCAACCCCAAATTTAATTCGGGCATTAACCCCAGATACAATTCCGGCATCAACCCCAAATACAACACGAATATCAATCCCAACTATAACACCCGCCTTAATCCCAAATACAATTCCACTCTGAAGGGACACCTGCTTTTCAATACCGAAGGCGATCTGCGGGGATCACTGGTACCCACAGAGGAAAAAGGCATCCTGCTGCAGTTTTACGGGGACACCTGGATCGGGTACTGGGTTCCCAACAGTGCCGGCTACTCCATTTTTGATCAGGAAGGCGACTGGATTGGCTTCGCGCACCCGAACGGCGAAGGCGGCATGGTGATTTTCGGCATGGAAGGCGAGTGGATTGGCTACTCACCCTGATCTGGCAGCCAGTTCAGCCAGCCACGGTTTCCAGTACCTGCTCCCGGGCATCCCATTGTTTTGATATGCCGGAGCACATGCCAAACCGGCGCCCCATAAGGAAATGTCCTGGGCCCTATGTCCCCCAGGCCCATCAGTTCAGACACTGCCATCCCCATATGGCATCAGGAGATCCACAGAGGAAATAAACCATGACCACAGTCAAAATGCGCTACGGAATCGATCTGGGCACCACCAACTCCGCCATCTGCTGCATGGAGAACGGAACCCCGGTGATCAAGAAGTCCGACACCCTGAAGGACACCCTGCCATCCTGTGTGGCCTTCACCCGGAAGCAGGTGATCAAGGTGGGTGACAGCGCCTACAACGACAATCGCTCAGAGAAAGCCCGGGCCACCAAGAAGTGGGACCAGGGCAAGCTCAACGTGTTCATGGAGTTCAAGCGCACCATGGGCCTGAGCACCGGCTACTACAGCTCTAACATGAACCGGGAATACAATTCCGAGGAGCTGTCCGCGGAAGTGCTGAAGACTCTCAAGTCCTTTGTCTCCGGAGAGAATGTCACCGCGGCGGTGATCACCATCCCGGCCAAGTTCAAGTCCGATCAGATAGCCGCCACCAAAAGGGCGGCCGCCCTGGCGGGGATCACCCACTGCGAACTCCTCCAGGAGCCGGTGGCCGCAGCCCTGGCCTACGGTCTCAACTCCCAGGAGAAGGACGGGCGGTGGCTGGTGTTCGACTTTGGCGGCGGCACCTTTGACGCTGCGCTGCTCACCGCTGAGGACGGGATCCTCCGTGTGCTGGACACCGAGGGCGACAATTACCTGGGGGGCAAGAACCTGGACTATGCCATTGTGGATCAGCTCCTCATTCCTTACCTGCAGAAGGAGTACAGCATCGAGGAGATCCTCGCCGACGACACCCGCCGGGAGATCCTCCGGGACGCCCTGAAGTTCTATGCCGAGCAGGCCAAGAACCAGCTGTCCTTCAAGGAGGAGTGTGACATCACCTCCCAGCTGGACGAGTTCGGCGAGGATGATGAGGGCGAGGCCCTGGAGCTGGATCTGGTGATCACCCGGGATCAGATCCGCCCGGCAGTTGAGCCCTTTTTCCGGAAGGCGGCAGGGATCTGTCAGCGGCTCCTGGAGCGTAACAGTCTCACCGGAGACGGACTGTCCTCCCTGATCCTGGTGGGCGGTCCCACCCGGTCCACCATTCTCCGGGAGATCCTGAGTGCGGAGATCACCGACCGGATCAACACCTCCATCGATCCCATGACCGCCGTGGCCGCAGGGGCAGCCCTGGCAGCCTCCTCCATGGACACGGAAATAGACGCCACAGCAGCGGCCGGGGCGGACAGCGGCAGTGAACAGCCCCTGGCGGCTCTCAAGGTGCAGTATGAATCCAATTCCGTGGAAACCGAGGAGTTCGTGTCGGTGAAGCTTCTGGCCTCCCAGAGCCGGGGTCTGGACGGGGACAGCATCACCCTGGAGCTCACCCGGAGCGACGGCGCCTGGTCCAGCGGCCGGGTGAGCATCGACACCACCGGGGATGTGATAGAGTGCAGCCTCATGGAAGGAAAACCCAACTCCTTCAGGATCAGTGCCACTGACAGTGCCGGCCGGCCCCTCAGATGCCTGCCGGATGAGATCACCATCCTCCAGGGAACCAAGGTGGGCAGCACGGTCCTTCCCTACGGCATTGGCATTGAGGCCACGGACACAGCCCGGGGCAAGGATGTCTACCTGCCCCTCCAGGGCCTGGAAAAGAACCGCACCCTGCCGGCGGTGGGGGTCAAGAACGGCCTGAAGACGCCCCGGGATCTGAACCCGGATGTGGCCTCGGACCGCCTGGTGGTTCCGGTGTACCAGGGTGAGTATGACGCCGAGGGCACCCGGGCCTGCTACAACGATCATGTGTTTGACGTGCTCATCACCGGCCAGGACATCAGTGCCCGGATCCCCGCCGGCAGTGATCTGGATATCACCGTGCGGGTGGACCGCTCCCAAAACATGATCCTTGAGGTGATGTTCCCGGTGACGGGTGAGACCGTGGAGAAGCCCATTGAGGTGGCCAACCGCAAGGGAGCCGAACTGACGGACATTGACCGTCTTCTGGATGAGGCTGAAACCATGGCGGCAGATCTGGAAAAGACCACCGCCTCCGGGGAGACCGAACTGATCCAGGCCCGGAACCTGCTGCAGGACGTCAGATCCCGCTATGACGCCGAAAAGGGATCTGAAGACGGCAAGATGCATCTGCTGGCCGACGTGCGCCGGGCGCTGCTGGAGCTGGATCGGGCTGACAGCGCCCATAATGTGGAGAAGCTGGAGATGCAGATCCGGGAGACTCTGGAGCTCATTGTCAATGCCAACCAGGTTCTGGGCTACCGGAATGAGGAGCAGGTTGAAAAGGCCCAGCGCATCGCCGACAGCGCTCTGGAGAAACGGGAGCCCGGTTATATGCAGGAAGCCCTGAAGGCACTGACTGATATCCACATCTCCATGACCCTGATCTACCAGATGATGGGGCTGGCCCGGCATTATCTGGAAGATCGCCGCAGCATCCCCTGGAAGGATCCGGCAGCGGCCGCCGCCGAGATCCGGACTCTGGAGGAAGCAGTGAGGGAGCCTTCAGTCTCTGCCCTTGGACCCCATCTGAAGAGGCTGATTGAACTGGAAGACAGGCCGGAGAACGAAAAGCCCCAGATCGGCTGATCATCAGATCTGCCAGAGGTGATCTCCAGTCAGCTAAGCCGGCAGGACAACCGTGTCCTGCCGGCACCAACGTTAATAATACAGACAAAAACCCCTGTTTTGTGAGAATTTTCCAACGTTATCATGGTCCAGACAGGAACTGTGGGCAGCAGAAAAAATGGCGGTGCAAGGAGTGATCCCCTCGGGGAGCAAAGGGTGAACAAAGGGCAGAGCACAAGGCGCCAAGCGTAAGGCTCTTCTACGGTGGACTATAAGACTCAGAGGTACGCAGAATGTTGAAGCCAATCGATATTGGCGCGGATATCTTTCACAAGCTAATTGAAAAAGACTGTTATTACGTAGACAAGACTCTCTTTATCAGAACTGTGTTTCAGGAGAACAAGTCAGACGTAATGCTCATCACCAGGCCAAGGCGTTTTGGCAAAACCCTCACCATGTCCACCTTCCACGACTTTCTGTCTCTTGATCCTGAAAATCCGGGTGATCTTTCCCGGCAAAACAAATGGTTTGCCAGTACCAAGATCTTTGAAGACCAAGAATTCTGCACTGAATACATGGGAAAGTTCCCGGTGGTATTTATTACCCTTAAATCGGTGTTTGGCAAAAATTTTACCGAAGCCTACCGTCAGCTGGGCAGCGTCGTATATAAGATGCTCTGTGAGTTTGACTATCTTGCTGACAGTGCGAAACTTAAAACCGATGCCATTAATGATTTCAAGAGGTTAAAAAACGAAGTTTATCTCTGTGATCCGGAAAATCAGAATGCCGTCAAGAACTCTCTGGAAAGACTCTGCTACTGGCTCAGCATTCATCATGGGGTTAAACCGATCCTTCTCATC
>CACZLZ010000016.1 GCA_902782145.1 uncultured Aeromonadales bacterium | reverse complement strand
GGCAAACCATTTTTGCTGCCGGGAAAGATCACCCGGATTTTCAGGATCAAGAGTCAAAAAGTCGTGGAAGGTGGACATGGTGAGGGTTTTGCCAAAACGTCTTGGTCTGGTGATGAGCATCACCTTTGATGTGTTTTCTTTAAAAACAGTTCTTAAAAAGAGGGTCTTATCTACGTAATAACTGTTGCTTTCTATTAATTCGTGAAATAATTCGGCACCCACATCTATAGATTTCAGCATTCTGGTTACCTCGGATCTGACTGTTGCTTATAATAAAGATCTTGGATAAGGATTAGTAGCTTACGCCTATTTGAAGCGGTATAACCTCCTCCCTGATAATTTTCTCAAGTTCGCTGACCATGTTTACTTTTGCCTTTAGCTTTTTAAGTGGCTCTGGAGTGCTTTCCCTATATTTTTCGTAGTCAAGTCTGTTCTTAAGATCGCTGATATTCGGGATAGTGCCATTCCGGTGATTTTCTAACGCATGCTGAACCGCATCTTTGTCCACAAACCATTTCTGGGAAAAAGTGTCAGCTATCCTGGTAACCAGATCATTTTTCATATCAATGAAGATTTCAGAAATATTCCTTCCCTTGTATGCGGCCTTGTCTTTCTCAATTCCTTCAAGGATCTGATACATGAGGTGAGCGAGTTTGGCATTTGATTTGCTGAACTCGGCAATGAAGCTGCGGATTTCCGCAATTTTGGATCTGAAGTCCTCCTCACTGTCTTCCTCCAGTGACGAGACCATGTTCTGGATCAGACTGATAATATATTCGTAGTCTATGGTAACCTGGCAGTACGCAATGGGCTCATAGTCCGTGTCAACAGGAGTGGGCTCCCCGCCGTCACCACCGTCACCTCCCGGCATAGGCTTAGGCTCACCATCAGACTTGAACTCCTCAATTATATTGCGGAAATGCGCAGCATACTCTTCATATTCCCTTTCGGACATCCCATAATCCTCAAGGCTTTTACCTTCAAATTTGGTGTAACATCTTAATTGCGTCAGCAGTGAATCAAACTTCTTAAAGCAGTTAATGAATTGGATCTTTTCTTTTTTGGAGAACCCGGGGATGACGTCAGGCGTGACTGCCACGGTACGCAGATCCGCCACGGACGATATAAAAGCCGCTTCTGTCTCATCCCAGTCGCCAGCCACGGCTTTGCCAATGCCTCCTGCTGAAAACAGCTTCAGGGCATCATCAACGGCTGTTTTGAACTCTTCATGTGCCTGGAATGTGACTATCTGCCCGTATTTCTTTCTCCGGTCAAAGAGGCGGTTGGTTCTGGACAGTGCCTGGATTATGTCGTGGGACTGCATCGGTGGCCGGTCTATGAAGAGAGTCGACAGACACGGAGCGTCAAAACCGGTGAGCAACCGGTCAACCACAATAACCAGATCCAGTTGCTCATTTCTTGCCTTGTACCTGTCAATCTTCCTCGCAAGTCGGTCATTTAGGTTGGTGTTGTAAGCGCTAATCTGTTCGATGCCGTAGTGGGTGCCGAACATCATGTTGTAGTCGTTCAGGGACTCGCTCATCTTGTCCTGATTCACATGGGAGCATTCGTCATTTTCAGTGACCGAATAGGTGATGGCGAATTTGGGAAAGTCCGGAAGGATCTTCAGTATCCTATCGTTTATCCTGATCTTGCCTTCTCTGTTTTTGATCTGCCTCAGAAGTTCATAATATCTCTGGGCTTTCTTGATGGAGGTGGTGGTCAGAATGGCCTCGTAGGTTTTCCCTCTGCCATTCTCGATGCCAAACTTGACGTTGGACTTGTTGAGAATGGTGTTAAGGACAGTGAGCATGTGATTTTCACTTTCGTAATCCGGCTGTTCTCCGTCCTCGGCACTGTCGAGATACTCAATCATGAAGCCGAGCACTGCATCATCATGAACGGCATCCTTGATGGTGTATTTATGGAGGGGCGGCTCATCCTGTATGGTTTTGTTCCCGGAGCCGTCTCTGGTCATGCTGTTTCGGTTTCCGTACAGGGATCCGGTGGTCCTGGGCAAATCGCCCATTTGCGGATAAGGATTCTCGGCGAATCTCGGAGTCCCGGTAAAACCGTACCAAAGGGATCCGCTGAAAAATTTCTCGAATTCCCTCTTGGTTTTGGGGGTGATGGTCCTGTGGCACTCATCAACAACAAAAGCTACCTTCAGATCTCTGATTTTCTTGTATTTCGGGTGAGATTCAGTAAGCCGGCGGCCAATCATGATCTGCATTTTCTGGATAGTGGTCACGATCATCTGGCGCTCATCATTGCCCAGTTTTTTTATAAGATCTGTAACGTTATCCGTTTCATCCACATCTATCTTGTCGTTGTCCGCATATGACTGGAAGGCCATTTTGGTCTGATTGTCAAGATCCCTCCTGTCGATCAGGAAAACAGTCTTCTCAATGGAGGGGATATCAATCAGCAGATTCCTTGTGGCTTTGTATGAGGTCATGGTTTTCCCGGAACCGGTGGTATGCCATATATAGCCGGATTTGCCCCTTCTGGATGCGGACCTCATGGCCTCTATTGCGTGGATCTGGTAAGGCCGCAGGAGCAACAGTCTTTTAGCGTCATTGTCCAGGACGGTGTATTTGGAGACCATTTCATGGGCTTGAGGGATCCTCAGAACCTTCTTTGCGAAGTCGAGATAGTCATGAACAGGTTTGTTATCAGCATCTAGCCAGCATGATATGAATTTCTCATTCAGTTCGGTGTCCCTGGCTGCACTGAAGTAGCAGGTCTTGGCGGCATTACTGACAACAAACATCTGAACTGCCGAAAAAATTCCTTTAAATTTTCCTTCGGCAATGTACTTTTTGATTTGACGGAACCCGTCCATATAAGAATGTTCACGGTTTTTGAGCTCGATATGGATCATGGGAAGACCGTTAATCAGCAGCGTCACATCAAAGCGACGGTCTCTGGAGGAAAGAGTATTCTCTCTATTTTCTTTCAAAGCCTGATACTGGTTGATCACCTGGTAAACACTTGTTCCACCTGAGATGTGCTCCTGGTTTAGAACCGTCAGATGTAAAATGTCGTTGCCGCGTTGGACATGAACCTGGACAAGACCGCTTTCCCCCACGAGCCATTTGCCAGCTTCATAGAATGAAGCGAAGGAAATCTGATTCTTAACCTGTTCAAATTCTGAATCGGAAAGAGGCTGATCGTTAAGCTTTGCTTTGTTGTTTTGTTCGAGGATTTGTTTGAAGTTAGTCCAGAGATCATACTCTGTTTTTAAATCAGCGCGGTACTCCCATTGCGAATCTCCGAGACAAAGCTGATTTATTAAATTATTTTCAATTGTTGATTCTAGTTCAGCCATTTCGAGGATCCTATGCAAACATATTTTGAACGAATTATTGCATTTTTGCAGATTTCAGAGTATAGCACTTACGCTGATGAAGGGTAATGAGGTTATCGATGTTGGTAATGAAACTACCAATTCTTCTTTGGTCATCTTCTGAAACTGGCAGAGTAATCTCTAAATTTGAAAGGCTATTTGAATTTATTGCAGGATAACTCGTTCCTGTGCAATTATCCAAAGACACCTTTACAAAACTATCTGTCTGCAGAAAACACATAAGAAACTGCGCATCTATCTTCGATTTCAGCAGCGCATATCCAGTAAAAAACATAGATAGTATCAGGCTTTACAAACAAATAGTTATTTCTCTGATATGGTCTTACAGTTTCGAAGAATACATCACCCGTCTGTGCCAATCTTTGCGCCCTTGATGGTGCTGTATCCATTGCGTCTGTTCTGTGAGATATCATTCCGTTCCGATAACAGATTCGAAGTCAACATACTCAAAGGTCTCAGGCAGTTCAGATTTTGGATTGAAATCCGCAACTTCATATAACTTACTCTGTTCCCAAGTGAATATGCGTACTTTGCAGATGTTTGCCTGTTGAAACAAGACTGTCTATATCGTTAAACGCATTTTCTATTCGTTCTTGGTGATACTGAAAATATCCATTATAAATTTCGTTTGTGATACCTAGTTTATCCCATTCCTGTAAGACATCTCCTGTAAATCTGTTCTTAAATTTAGCATAATGTTCAAGCAAATAAATAAAAAACCACATTTCTTCATCAATTTGGGATAGCTTCATTATTCACCTCGAATATAAATTGAATTACCGGGGTCACCTGTAACAACTTCGCATTCCCAAATATCAAAAATTCCATAGCACCCGAATGAAGATAAACCATTTTCAGAATCTTCTAATAATTTATGGGTTTTTGATGTAACAAATCGTCTTAGCACTTCCATACGATCAAAACCGTACTTTTCCATCATTAAATCTGTTACCGCATGATCATAATAATAAAGGATATTAGGAAATTGCTTAATCATAGTACAATTAACTCTTTCCATGATAATAAAGAAAGTGCTTTCTCAGTTTTTAAGGTCCACTGATCTTTTAATTGCATAGGTAAAAGGAGTCTAAGAGCAATGTCGTCATCATAGGTACCTGCGATGTATTGATTAATTACATCTACGGTTCTATCATTAGCTACTGGTCCTGTGATAATATCATAGTTGCATTCAAAATTTAATTCAGTACGAAACTTTACAACCAGTTTTAACCAACTAATGTCCGCACTACTAAATTTTAAAATTGAAAGTTGATCAAGATCTTTGTCTCTAATTTCATACACTGAAATTACAGGTTTTCCAAATTGTCTTACATTTGTAATACGTTTAGCCCATTTCTCAGATTGGGAAAAATCAGTTGTAGTATAAAAAACTGCCCCAAAATCCAGTGATCTTCTAGAGTAACGTAAAGCTGGTAGTTTTACCTCTACATTACTGCATGGAATAATATCATGCAAAGTAACTCCAGCTTGTCAAATAAATATGAAAGCAGTTATATTTATTATTATAAACGTGTGCATGTAAATTGAGTATCTAATATATTTATTTATCTGAGGGAAACATGTATTGAAGAAAAATTGTTTTGCTGAAACAAGCACGGAAATCGGCTCAAAATCAGGTGATCAAATAAATAAAAACCGGTTACTTTAATATACCAAAGCAATTTTATGAATTTAGTCACATTTTTCAATTGGCCTTCACGGTCACACGATTTTGGGGCTGGCAACGGATTACCTTCTCGTCCGGGTGCTCACGGATTCAGCTCTCATTAAAGTTGAGAAATCTGATCTGATGTCAGTCCGGTGTATTTTGAGATCAAAGTTACATCCACGCCATCTTCCTTCATCCGTCTGGCATTGTCACGCTTATTCTTCTCTATTCCTTCTTCTATTCCCTCTTCCTTTCCTATTCTTTTAGCTGCTTCCAATTGCGTGATTTCGTCCCTTCGAGCGTCTTCACGCATACGGATCTTTTCCTTCTCTGTTGGATCTGACATGATAAGTTTCATAGTCTTTACCGCCTCTTTTATACTGTGATTGGTGATGTTATTTAATTCTTCCCACGAGCCAGCTTTAAATGCCATCGCCCATTCAACAAGTCCCTGTTTCTTTTGATCTTCAGTTGCTATGCCTATTTGGGTGAGATCCATAACGATGAATTGGAGTTTATCCGTATAAGGATATCCATCTTCATCCTTCAGAATATATTTGGCGAAGAAACATTTATGCTCTGGGAAAAGTGAGCAATCCATGATGGAAATCTGAATCACAGGTTCAAGGTCTGAATAGGAAAATTTACCATGGATCTGATCCGCAATTTGTCTGCAGGCGTAACCCAGAGTGCGATTGGTCCAGTGTTCAAACTTCCTGACCTGAACTTCACCAAGAATGTAGGTGTTGTTGTTCATATGGACTTTCAAATCTAG
This sequence comes from uncultured Aeromonadales bacterium, assembly GCA_902782145.1. GTDB lineage: Bacteria > Pseudomonadota > Gammaproteobacteria > Enterobacterales > Succinivibrionaceae > UBA2804. The sequence goes on along the minus strand of CACZLZ010000016.1, from coordinate 83,301 downwards.
GACCGTCAGTTTTGAATCAAAAACTTCTGAATACTGCATTGGATTTTGCACTTCTATCTGCTTAATGCTTGACTCAGGTATATTCAGCATAACCGAGAGCAGTCCTTGCAGGGCATAAAGATTTCTAGTAAACACCATGTAGAAAAGGAGGTCGTTAGTTAATGAAATATAATCTGTTTCTTGTTGATTCATATAATTTTCCGACTTTTCTCAATCTCAACGAATTGATTAGAATAAAATAAGAGCAAAATCTAAACAAACATATTATGGAGAAAATATTTCTTTGCGTTTTTCAGAGCGTCGCACTTACGCTGATGAAGGGTAATAAGCCTGTCAATCTGGTCAAGATATTCCGAAATAAGTTTTTGCTCTTCTATGGATTTAGGTACACATATCTCGATTTGAGACATCACATTGTTCATCAATTTTGGGTTACCGACCCTAGAAACATGTTTCCAAGCAACGGCGCTCAGGGCTTCAGCTACCATCTTATTTGCGTATCCATCACTGGACAATAAAACCCCACAAACATTGGTGCAGTAAAACTTACCGGCCCGATAATTAACGGTTCCAGCATTAGCCCCGTCGGTTGTCCACGTAATTGCATTTTCGTAGAGATAGTTATGGTAGTACCCTAATAAACCGTTATCTTTTGTCTGAGACGAATATACGGGATATGGTTTTTCAGCACTTGCCACACCGTCGGTTTTCGTTGCAGGTAGTACATACCCGCGGGTAACTCTAAACAAATCGGAAACCTTACGCTGTTCCCAAGGGTCAGTAAAGCCCTTAAATCTTAATTCTGGAAATATTTCACCATCTTTCGGGAATAATTTTTCAAGAAAAGATTTTTTAACAAGCTTCAAACTCTCACACTTACGCTGATGAAGGGTAATAAGGTCATCAAGATTGGAAAAGAAAGCTCCTATCTTTATCATTTCTTTTTTGGTAGGAACAGTGATGGGCATATTTTCAAAATGTTCTCTAGCAATATAAAATATTGTGGAGCCTGCAGATTGCAATTTCATGTACATTCTTGCTTCATCTGACTGAAAATATGAATACCAGTAATCCAACGTTTCTTTATCATTTGGAACAAGTCCGATGAATGTTTGGTTTGTTATCAGATTGTTTTTAACTACAGCAACTACGCCAAAAGTCGCACTTGATGAAACAATTAAAGAATCCTTTGGTATTATTTTCAAATTCATCTTTTTTACAGTTTCTTCCGTAACATACTGTCCTGACAGAGACCCGTTCAGGTATTTGCCTTCTATGTCTTCAATTCTTGTCCATGGAATATTCCCGCCAAATTCTTTGGGCTTATCTCTCATAGGGACAATGAAATTGGAAAACTCTTCTGATAACTTACGCTGTTCCCAAGGGTCAGTGAAACCTTTTATTCTTATCTTAGGGTATGTTCTCATTTCAGATGCCCTCCATCAGTTTTATGAAGTCGTTTACTGCTGACAAAGTGGATTCATCGTCTGTGCTTAATTCATTTAGCATTGAGATCATAGCAGCCTTTGTGGTTTCAATTTCACTGTTAAGGTTCGCCAAATCGGCATTTACTTCTGACAGAGCCACAGGGATCTCATCCTCGCTGGAGTCAACATACCGGGGTATGTTCAGGTTGAAGTCATTTGCCTTAATTTCATCGAAATCAGCCAAGTGAGCCTCTTTCTCTACATCCTGTCTGTTTTTATACAACTCCAGAACGTGTTCAATGTGCTCGGGCTTCATTACATTCTGATTCTTGTTCTTCTCAAAATTTCGTGAGGCGTCAATGAAGAGAACATCCCTTCCGATCCGGTGCTTCTTCAACACGATAATGCAAGTGGGGATCGAAGTGTTGTAAAACATGTTTGCCGGCAGACCAATCACTGCGTAAATTGAGCCGTTCTCCAGGAGTTTCTGTCTTATTTTATTCTCAGCACCGCCACGGAAAAGCACGCCATGAGGGAGAACAATTCCCATTGTTCCGGTGGATTTCAGGTGGTAGAAACCATGCAGAAGAAATGCATAATCAGCTTTGCTTTTGGGGGCTAAAACACCATAGTCGGAAAATCTTGAATCTGACAGAAAGCCCTGTTTTGCAGACCATTTTGCGGAATATGGCGGATTCATCACCACCATATCGAATTCCGTCTCTTCCGTTGTCGGCCAGTCCGCATCCAGTGTATCGCCATTGCGCAAAAGCTGATTTTCCGGCGCAACACCATGCAGGAACATGTTCATACGCGCCAGATTATAGGTGGACATCATAAGTTCCTGCCCGAAGTACTTCACATCATGCGGGAAATTCGAAAACTTTCGTGCGTCAAGAAGAAGTGAGGCAGAGCCCATACAAGGATCGTAGACCAGGAGCCCTCTTTTGGATTCCTGACCGGAGATGGCGATTCTTGTCAGAATTTCCGCGGGCCCGGCAGGGGTATAAAACTCTCCTGCCTTCTTTCCGGTCTCTGAGGCAAATTGGCCAATGAGGTATTCGTAGGCATTTCCCAGCACGTCACCCTTGGCATGAAGGACATCAGCCTGATTGATCACGGTGACGAGTTCAGCAACCGTTGCGCTCTGTTTTGTGTCATTCGTACCTAACCGGTTGGAGTATAAATCAACATCAGCGAACAGATTTTCAAAAAGTGGGTGTGATGTTTGGATATCATTGAACGCGCTTTGCAAATCCTCTCTTCTGAATCTGTTATTGGCAGCATTTTGAGCAAGCGCATAAAAAGTACTGGACGGATCAATCACATAAAGATTGTCCTCCTTCAAATCAGCCAGGATCTCTTCCGCATCCTCGCCCCTGGCTACTTCTTCGTATACTCTCTGTGCCTCTTCTATGGAACTTGGTTCGCCACCTTCTACCCCGTCATACACTTTTGCGAGAAAGGTATCAGACAGATACTTGTAGAACACAAAACTCAACAGGTAATCCTTATATTCGTTTGCGTCCATTTTGGAGCGAAGCACATCTGCTCCTGCCCATAAAACACTTTGCAATTCCTTGTAGCCATCAGCCATTTAACATTCCCCCTATATTTGCTAGGAATACCAAAGCAGCAGCAGAACATTCAAATTATCCGGACGTTCCGTGATCATAATGTAGTTTGTGGATAAGTAGTCAAATTCAGTCTGCTAATCCAATTCAGATGATAATATCATAAAACTTTTCATAAAAACGTGGGGTAAACTGGCAAAATCACCTGGTTACCGGATTTTTTGCTGCGGTTATGGGTACTCCCTGGATCAGGCTTGGCAGCAGTGAAAGACCGGAGATCCACAGGCGGAGATCTGTTTTCCCGATCTGGTGGATCAGACCGGGCAACCTTGAAGAGCCAGAGGGTAGTGAACCGGAGCCTGCAGGTGCACGAAGCACCGCAGAATGTAACGTGATCGGAAATCTTCTTTCCGACTCTCATTCGGGAGAGCGGTGCTTTCTCGGAAAGTGGATTTCTGTCAGGAACGCACCCGCCTCCGAACCTCCGGGGCAGTGAGGCGGGAATTGTGGTAAAATCTTCCCGCTAAGATCCGGTAGGCACAAGGGTGACATTCCCTCCGGATCCCCGGTTCGTTATGCGGATGCCTCCGCAAATCTTTTTTTCTTTTTTGACAGGTGATTTGAAACATGGCAACCAACACAGATAAAACGGTTCTGGTGGTCAACTGCGGCAGCTCCTCAGTGAAGTTCGCAATTGTCAATCCAGTGGACGGCAGGGTTTTTGTCAGCGGCATTGCCGAGGCCCTGACCCTGGATGACGCCCGCATCAGCTGGGCTTTTGACGGCGAGGCCAAGACTGAGCAGATGCTGGGCAGCGGCGCCGATCACGCCCGGGCCATTGACTTTGTGGTGGACACCATCCTTGCCGGTCATAAGGATCTCCTTGATTCCCTGGTGGCTGTGGGGCACCGCATTGTGTCTGGCGGTGATCTGTACAGCCAGCCCACCCTGGTGGACGACTCCGTGGAGGCTGGCATTGAGAAGTGCATTCCCTTCGCCCCTCTGCACAACCCCGCCCACCTCCAGGGGATCAGAGCCGCCCGGAAGGTGTTTCCCGGCATTCCCCATGTGTGCGTGTTCGACACCGCTTTCCACCAGACCATGCCGGAATATGCCTTCCGTTTTGCCATTCCCGAAAAATACTACACCGAGAACCGCATCCGCCGCTACGGTGCCCACGGCACCAGTCATTACTATGTGGCAGGGGAGGTCTGCAAGGAGATGGGAGCAGATCCGGACAACTTCAATGTGATCACCTGCCACCTGGGCAACGGTGCTTCCATCTCCGCGGTTAAGAACGGCAAGTGCATTGACACATCCATGGGCTTGACACCCCTGGACGGTCTGATGATGGGCACCCGCAGCGGATCCATTGATCCTTCTGTGATCTTCTTCCTGTGTGACAATATGGGCCTCACCGCCCAGGAGGTGTGCAAGATCCTCAACAAGGAGTCCGGTCTGCTGGGTATTTCCGGCAGGACCTCAGATTTCCGGGGGATCACCGAGGGCAGGGAGCAGGGGGATGAGAAGTGCGCCCTGGCCTTTGATATGTTCTGCTACCGTCTGGCCAAGTTCATTGCTTCCTATTATGTCCCCTTGGGCCGGGTGGATGCCATTGTCTTCACCGGTGGTATCGGTGAGAACTCCTACCGCATGCGCCGTCGGGTCATGGAACTGCTGGCCCCCTTCGGGATCAAACTGGATGTGGAGAAAAATGAGGCAGCCCTGGTCTACAAGGGCGGCCGGGGTGTGATCTCCGCCCCGGATTCCAGCTGCTATGTGACGGTGATCCCCACCAACGAGGAGTTGATCATCGCTCGGCTGGCCAGTGAGTTTGCAAAATAGGATCCCCAGGATGAACGGATCGCTGTCTGTGCGGTCTGGCAGGAGGCGCAGTGGCTGACAGGAAAACCGTGGATGTTGTTTATGCCCAGACCCTCAGACAGTATGAGGAGCGGGTGGAGCTCCGGGAGGGGGACACCTTCCGGAGTGTGATCAGCCGCAGCCACCTGCTGACGGTTTTCCCAGAACTCCGGCTGGAGAAACTGCAGATAGGCAGTTACGGACGCATGCGGAAACTGGATGATCCCGTGGCGGAGGGGGATCGGGCTGAGATCCTGCGCCCGGTGACGGCAGATCCCCGGTCGGTCCGGAAGAGAAAGGGCTGAGACGTCCCCGGGGCTTTCCGGCTCTGGATCTCCCGGCACCGAAAAGGCGGCGCAGCGCCGTCAAGATCCGTTATAAGGGAGCACTTTTGGTGCAGGCACCCTCTGTGCAGACAGGGGGGTGTTTTTTTTGTCCCTGTCCCCGGGGCGCGGTTCGGCGGTGCCAGCCCAGGTGCCGCGCCGGGCGGGGCGGCGTGCCCGGCAGGATATGTGCCAGATCCCGGTAAGGTCACTTCTTCCTGCGGAAGAGCTGCAGGCAGTTTTCCGGGCTGAAGGACATTGCTCCGGCGAGGAGATCATCAGCGTACTTCCGGGACAGGCGCCACCGGTTCATGTCCTGGTTGTAGGCGATGGCGCCCAGGAACATCCGGCTCACCTTGATCCGGGCGGCGATCTGCCAGTCTGACAGTGGCTGGTTGAAGCACAGCGCATCCCGGAACATCTCCGTCAGATCCTTGGCTTCAGACATGTCCCAGGAGTCCAGGGGCTGGTTGAAGGCACTGGCGTTCATGAACATCTGGCTCAGGTTCTCCCCCAGCAGCCTCCAGCTGTTCAGAGGCTGGTTGAAACTGTGGCAGTCCCGGAACATTTCGTTGGTGAACCTGACCTTGGCCACATTCCACTTCCCCAGGGGCTGGTTGAAGTTCAGGCAGCCGGCGAACATGCCGCTCATGGCAGTGACGGCAGATACGTCCCAGCTTTCCAGGGGCTGGTTGAAGCTGACGGCACCGGCGAACATGCGTCTCATGAGCCTGACCCTGCCCACATTCCACCTCTCCAGGGGCTGGCAGAAGGCGCAGGCACCCTCAAACATACAGCTCATGTTGGTGACCTTGGAAGTGTCCCAGGTGCTGATATCCTGGTTGAAGCTGTACGCACCCTCAAACATGCTGTTCATGGTGGTGACAGCGGAGACATCCCATTTCCCAAGAGGCTGGTTAAAGGCGTCATTGAACATGAACATCTCACTCATGTCGGTGACATGGGACACGTCCCAGTCCTCCAGGGGCTGGTTGAAGGACGTTTGGGCGAACATCCGGTTCATGTCGGTCACCGCGGAGACATCCCACTTCTCCAGGGGCTGATCAAAGCTTGTGGCACCCTGGAACATGCATTTCATTTTCCTGACATGGGACACATCCCATTTCTCCAGGGACTGGTTGAAGGTGTTGTCGTACTGGAACATATACGACATGTCGGTGACATGGGACACGTTCCATCCCGCCAGGGGCTGGTTGAAGTTGTAGCAACACTGAAACATCCGGCTCATGTTCCGCACATGGGACACGTCCCACTTCTCCAGGGGCTGGTTGAAGTTGTCGCAGCTCTGAAACATCCGGCTCATGGTGGTGACCGAGGACACGTCCCACTTCTCCAGGGGCTGATCGAAGGCGATTGCCATGTTGAACATCTCCTTCATGCTTCGGACCTGGGACACGTCCCACTGTCCCAGGGGCTGGTTGAAGGACAACGCATGGCGGAACATGGCCTCCATGCTGGTCACCTTTGAGGTGTCCCAGGAGGATATGTCGGCATTGAATGCCTGGCAGTCGCTGAACATCTGATCCATGCAGGTGACGGCACTGGTGTCCCAGGATCCGATCCCGGTGAAGTCATTCCGGGGGGAATCCTGAAAGATCCCGGTCATGTCGGTGATGGCGGAGGTGTCAATGTCTCCCAGGCAGATCCGGGGATCTGCCGCCAGGGCTTTCAGCTCATCCCTGGTCTGAGGGTGGTGGATCAGATTGGTCATGGTGAACTCCGGGGTGTTGCGGGGGAGGGTGCTGCAGGGCTGGTGCCGGGATGAGGGCGCAGAGTGCAGGTGGTGGCGGTACGGGCGCCGGCTCAGTGCTCCTCGCCCATTTCCCCGTCCAGGATCACCGGCATCACCAGGCGTACCCGGCCGTCGCTTTTCAGTACCTGGATGATGAACTCCCAGTCATCCATGTTGCCGGCCTCAATCATGTAGGTGAACTTCTTGTCGCTGACGGTGGTCACCGGCGTGCCGATGGGGTTGCATTTCTCCAGCCAGCACATATAGGAGATCTTGGAAGTGAGCCAGCCGGTGCGGATCTGGGATTCGGCGAACCCCAGGATCCGCTCCCCCTTGAGGCTGTTGAAGTCCGTGTTCTCCACCAGCTCCGGGTGCTCCGCCAGGTACTCCTCCAGGGGAATGATCCGGTACAGTTCACCGTTGATGTTGTTGTACACCGGCTCTTCAGCCGCTGCCGCCAGGGGCAGCAGGAACAGTGCTGTCAGGAATGCAAGGTGTCTCATGGTGTCTCTCCTGCGGTGAGGGGATAAAGCTCAAGGGTCACATCGGTGACCAGATCCCTCCGCTCCGCGCTGCGGTTCAGTGTTATGCGCTGCTCCGGATCATTGTACCTCACCTTCCAGCGCTCGCCCCGGGAGGTGATGGCCCTGATCTTCCACTCCCCCTGCATGTCCTCGCCGTAAAAGGCCTTGGACTCGATGCGGTGGGGGTGCTCCAGATCCTTCATCATCAGGTACATGGATCCCATGGGCTTGATGACGCTGATCTTCCCGGAGGGGGATTCGATCTCCAGTTGGGTGAAGGTCAGATCCGAGATCCAGCAGTCCCGGCTGAAGTAGATGTTCCTGTAGAAGGTGTCCTCATCGCTGATCACCCGCCGGGACTTGGCGCAGGCATTTTCCTTGCTCTCAAACCGGGCCAGGAAGGAGGGCGGCAGCTCCAGCACCGCCGCAAAGACCTTCCGGCTGTCATCGGTGGATCCGGACACCTGGCTGGTGGCGGCTTCCACGGTGGCTGCTGCGGCAAAGGACAGCCCCTTCATGGGGATCCGGGCCGGACGCAGGAACTCCCGGTTCACGGTCTGGAGATCCGAGTGATGGTAGTTGCGGGCCAGCTCCACGGCCCGGGCGGCATCCACCAGGCCGAAGCCGTAGGTGTTGCTGTGGACAAAGCCCGCGGCGTTGGCTTCGGGGGCACGCTCCACGGTGAGACGGTCACCGTCCTGGAACCACAGGTTCATGTCGTCCCGGATCTCGGGACGCCGGGCCAGACGATCTATGGAGGAGGACCGGATCAGTATGTCATAGGTGTCGGCCCAGGTCAGATCCGGGTTGACTGACCGCACCAGGGCCGCCACCGCCGAGAGCATGGGGGCGGCGGCGGAGGTGCCGCAGAAGTTGCCGGTGTAGGCTGATCGGGGGTTGTCCGGATCTCCGGAGGAGTAGAAGTCATGGTGGGCGCTGTACTCCGGGCTCTCCCGGAAGGGCTCCATGAGCTCCAGTGCCTGGCTGTCCCGGCCCATGGGGGGACTGGTGGTGAAGATCCCCCGGGAGCCTTTGCTGATCCCGGAGTTGGAGGTGGAGTTGAAGCCCACGAACATCACGTCGGAGCCCGTACTGGCGTTGATGCCGATGTAGTACTTGCGGATCTGGCCGTAGTCCATGTGGACTCCCAGGGCGTTGACTCCCGAGACCCCCGCCAGCACCGGGTAGTACACCGGCATGGTGGAGAGCTTGGGGGTTTCGGCGCAGTTCACCTGGTAGAACACGCACCCCGCATACAGGAGCACCCTGTTGCCGGTGGCGGGCTCCTCCTCATAGTAGTTGACGGTGTAGTAGTTCCCCTTGGACAGGAAGAACACCAGATCCGCATCCAGCAGGGAGGGGTTGAAGGGCTCGGTGTTGATGAGCTTGCCGGGATCATTGCCCACGCTGTTCTGGAACACCCGGGCCTCCGGGGGGAAGTCGAAGAGCAGGTAGTCCTCCCAGACGTTGTTGTAGCGCCAGGGAATGATGGTGCTCTCGTAGGCGATCCCCCGGATCCCGGTGCTGTTGTGGGCCCGGGCGCCGATGATCCCTGCAACCTTGGTGCCGTGGGGGTTCCGCTCGTAGTCCTCGGACTTCAGACTGTAGGTGCCGGTGATGAAGTTCACCGCCCGATCCAGCAGCAGGCCGCCGGCCAGATCCGGGTTGCCGGGATCTACCCCGCTGTCATAGACAATAACCCCCACGCCCTTGCCCGTGGCTCCGGACTTCCAGGCGGGAACCACATTCAGATCCAGGCCGGGCCTGCCGTCTGCCCGCCAGCCCTGGCGGGGATACTGCAGGGAGCCGTCCTGGTTGAACCCCTGGGGATCATAGGTGTTGAGACCCTGGTTGCTGATGTACCACTGATGCAGGGAGAGGGGATCTGAACTGAAGTAGATCTTGAACACCGTGCGGCGGTAGATCCCGTTCCGGGGAACTGAGTCCGCCGTGAAGGCGTCGTAACGGGGTGCCAGGACTCCGGGACCGGTGATCAGATCCGGGAGATCCGGCATGGTGTAGATGAACTTGCCCTTCTCCTTCCGGACGCTGCCGTAGACGGGTTTGGCCACCAGGGAGCTGTAGCCGTCCAGGATCAGGCTCTTCCGGCCGGTGACCGCATCCAGGTATTCGGTGCGGAACTGGATCTCCTGCCTGGGAGGCGGCTTCTGCTCGCCGCAGGAGATCAGGAGCAGTGCGGTGAGGATGATGGCGGCGGAACTGGGGTGGGGCATTGCGGGCTGTCAGGGGACTGGGCCCCGGGTGGCGCAGTTAAGGCGCAGAAAAAAAACAAGGCCGGGACTATGCCCGGCGCTGGCAGGGATCTGACTCCGGGATCCTGGGTAACGGATCCCCGGTTCTCAGTCCAGGGGGGTTCCGAAGTCCGGACCCGGGGCGAAGTCCCCGGTGACGGAGACCAGGCGTCCGTTCTGGAAGTTGGCGAACAGGTTCCGCTGCACCGGCTTCTCCCAGCCCTCCTGGATCAGGAACACATAGTTCCAGCGATCCTTGTTGAAGGGATCGATGGTGATGGGTGTGCCCAGGACATACTGCACCTGCTCCCGGGTCATATTCACCCGGAGCAGATTCACCCGCTCCTGCTCCAGGTAGTTCCCCTGGGGGACGTCCACCCGGTAGATGCAACCGGTGATGAGGATGAGCCCGGCCAGGGCTGCCAAGATGAGTCTTATCATGATCCTTCCGTTCCGGGACGAGCCCGGCAGTGTTCTGAGGGCCAGATCCGGATCAGCGGCGCCTGTCTGCCCCGGGGCAGATCCTCGGCATGGGCTGATCCTCCGGGGTGTTTTCCCCGGCGGGCCTCCGGCAGATTATATCATCCGGACATGATCTGCAAAAGTGCCGGAGCCCGCAGGCTCCGGGACGGGAGATCCGGAATTCTCCTGTCCGGGGGAGGGGAAGATCGGCGGGCAGGCGGGCAGGGGACATGATCCCATGCCCAGGCGCCGGCGGTGATCAGCAGTTCCCCTCCAGGAGATCCCGGGCGCTGGCCAGGGCGTTGTCGGTCACCTGATCCCCGCTGAGCAGCCGGGCGATCTCCCGGATCCGCTCCTCTCCGGTGAGCTCCCGCATGCTGGTCTCGGTCCGGCCGTCCCGGACCTCCTTCTCCACCTTCATCTGGTGCCGTGCCCGGGAGGCCACCTGGGGCAGATGGGTGACGCACAGCACCTGGGCGGAGTTCCCCAGGCTTGCCAGCAGCCGGCCCACCACGCTGGCGGTCTGGCCGGAGATCCCCGTGTCCACCTCGTCGAAGATCAGGGTGGGTGTGCGCACCCTTTCGGCGTGGATCTCCTGGATGGCCAGGGAGATCCGGGAGAGTTCACCGCCGGAGACCACGGCGTTCAGGGGACCGGCCTCCTGTCCCGGGTTGATGCTCACCAGGAAGCGCACTGTGTCCATGCCGCCGGGGGAGGGAGCAGCCTTCTCATCGGCGTCCACGGTGATGGTGAAGATCCCGTGGGGCATGGCCAGCTCATGCATGTGGGCGGTGATCCGCCCGGCAAGCTCCTCCGCAGCCTTCTTCCGTCCTCGGGACAGTTCCCGGGCGGAGTTCAGATAGCGCACCCGGGCCTCCTCCAGCTTCTGCCGGAGGGCTTCCCCGGCCTCTCCGGCGTCCTCCACGGAGGCGGACTCCTGCTCCAGTTTGCCCAGATGCTCCCAGAGCTGGCGGGGATCCACATGGTATTTCATGGCCAGGGACTCATACAGGGAAATGCGCTTCTCCAGGATCTCCAGCCTCTGGGGATCGGCCTCCACGCTGCCGCTGTAGCCCCGGATCTCGTCATAGCTCTCCTGGATGGCGATCTGGGCGTCGCTGAGCATATTGATGGCGTTGTCCAGGCTGCCGGGATCCTTTTCTGCGGCTTTCTGCAGGCACTGCAGGGCGCTTTCCACCGCATGCAGGGCGGAGAAGCGCTCCCCGTCCTGGAGAAAGTTGAGGCTTTCTCCGCAGATCCGGGAGATCTCGTCGGCATTGGCCAGGCGGTTGTACTCCTGCTCCAGCTCCTGGTACTCCCCCTCCCGGGGCTCTGCCTTCCGGAGCTCCTCCAGCTGGAAGCGCAGCAGCTCCCGGCGGGCCTCCCGCTGCTCCCGGCTCTGCTCCAGATCTGCAAGCTCAGCCTCAAGTTTCCGGATCTCCCCGGCATCGGCTCCCACGGTGCGCCGGATGTCCAGCAGTCCCCCGAAGCGGTCCAGGATGGCGGTCTGGTAGGTCTGCTTGAACAGCAGCTGGTGGGCGTGCTGGCCGTGGATGATCACCAGCAGCTCTCCCAGGCTCTTCAGCTGGGCCAGGGTGGCCGGGGTGCCGTTGATATACGAGCGGGACTTGCCGTCGGCGGTGATGGTGCGGCGGATCAGTACCTCGCTGTCCTCCAGTTCCATGCCGTTATCGGCGAACCAGGATTCCGCCGCGGCGGAGCCGGTGATGTCAAACAGGGCGCTGATCTCCGCCCGGGATTCCCCGGTGCGGACGGAGCCGGCGTCAGCCCGTTCCCCCAGGCACAGCCCCAGGGCATCAATGGCAATGGACTTGCCGGCACCGGTTTCGCCGGTAACCGAGGTCATCCCCTCCCTAAAGTCGATGTCCAGATCCCTGACAATGGCAAAATTTCTGATGTTCAGATGAGTTAGCATGTGTTTTCCTGTTGTTCAGAACAGTTTGGAGCCCCAGCCCAGCTTCTCCCTGAGGATATCATAGTAGGAGTGGCCCTTCAGGTGGATAAGTGTCAGCTCATAACTGCTCTTTCTGACCGAGATCTTCTGGTGGGGGGACACGTTGATGGACTGCTGGCCGTCAATGGTGACCCGGCTGCCCTCGTCACCCAGAAAGTCCACGGTCACCTCCCGGGAGTCGCTGATGACAATGGGGCGGTTGCTCAGGGTGTGGGGGAACATGGGGATGAGGCAGTAGGCGCTGATATCCGGGGTCAGGATGGGGCCTCCGGCGGACAGGGCATAGGCGGTGGATCCTGTGGGGGAGGAGACGATGAGACCGTCGGCCTTCATGCTGTTCATGAAGCGGCTGTCAATAAAGACCTCAAACTCGATCATATGGGCGATCTGTTTGGGGTGGATCACCGCCTCGTTGAGGAACTGCCTGGTCTCCAGTACAATGCCGTCCTCGGACACGGAGACATCTGTCAGGGGGCGCTTTTCCGTGACATAGCCGCCGGACAGCACTTCCTGGAGATCCTGCTCGCAGCTGTCGGGCCGGAGATCGGTCAGGAAGCCCAGATGTCCCCGGTTAACGCCGATGACCGGGGTTCCGGTGCGGGCCAGGTTGCGGGAGGCCCCGATCATGCTGCCGTCGCCTCCCACCACAATGGCCAGATCAGCCACGGTGCCGGCGTTTTCCGCATCTACGGGGATCACGTCAGTCAGATGGTAGACCCGGGCAATGCGCCGCTCCACATAGACCGTGCAGCCCTTTCCCAGCAGAAAGCGCACCAGGCGGCAGATGGTCTCCTTGAAGGAGTCGCCTTTCCGGGGAAGGCCCAGAATGACGGGTTTGCTGAAATCCATGCTGTGTTACCTCCATCTTCCAGGCGGGTCTTCCGGTACGTGCTCATGGGGAAAGAAACCGCCACGGGGAGCTGACAGGGTGCTGACTGTCGCTTTCTGCCGCAATTTTACACGGTTGCCGGCTGATTTGCACCGCAAGGCGGCTGTGGACGGCTGGACTTCACGGAGGAGAGCCAGAAATGCGGCAGCATGACCGGCCACGGCTTCACCTTAATGCCTGCAGATCAGAGAGCGGGCGGGAGGTCACAGAACGTCAGACTGACGGACCGGCAGGGAGCCGGTCTGCACCGGTTCGCCTCATTTGCGGCAGCTGCCTTTTTGGTGGAAGGCGGGATGTTTCTCCATGGTGCTCCCTTGAAAAAAACACCTGCCGTCCCCATATCTGACACAGGTGGGTAGTGACCTCCCAATTCCAGTTGCCGGGAGGACTGCCGGGAATTTTATTTTTGAGGAATGCAAGCAATGGCCGACGAAGAGCAGAGCAATAACGAAGAAAAAGAGATCGACAGTGAGTTTGTGGCTGACGAGACTCCCCAGGGATCCGCAGAGCCGCAGGGGGATGCAGAGCAGGAGAGTGCCGGCGGCGAGGCTCCTGACAGCATGTCCCGTAAACTGGAGGCCCTGGCCCTTGAGCTGAAGAAGGCCAAGGATGCGGAGCTCAGAGCCTATGCTGAGATGGACAACCTGCGGAAGCGCACAGAGAAGGAACTGGACAAAAACCGCCAGTTCGCCTTGACGGCCTTTGCCAAGGATCTCCTGGACGTTGCCGACAATTTGGAGCGGGCCTATGGATCCATAGATCATGCCAATGCGGACTTTGCCAACATTGACAAGGGCGTTGAACTGACCCTGAAGTCCCTGATGAAGGTGCTGGAAAAGCACGGTGTGGAGCAACTGGATCCCAGGGGACAGCCCTTTGATCCGGCCACCCAGCATGCCATCCAGATGCTGGAATCCGATGAGTATGAGGCCAACACCGTCATTGACGTGATGCAGAAGGGCTATAACTTGAACGGGCGCAATATCCGTCCGGCCATGGTGGTGGTCTCCAAGGTCAAGGCCAAGGTTGACACCCAGGCGTGATGCCGGGTAAAGGAGGCGCCAGGGGTGCCTTAGTCTGACAAGAGATCTCCGGGAAGGGCTTTTCCGGAGATTTTTTTTATCCTGACTGCATGTTAAACATGACTGCCTGTCTAGTTGGAGGCGGTTGATAAGATCTAACTTCGGGAACACATCCTGCATGTTTTGGCGGCCAGCACCGGATGTTCTTACTGCCTGGCACTGATTCAGCGCATTTCAATAGCGTAGCCGGGATTGCCAGCGCTGACGCTGACACTTGCCTGCGTTACGGTTCTGGTGTTCCGTATCAGGTTCAGCCTTTTTGATCTGGGACCGGAACGACTGTCCGATCCGCCGGGGCCGGCTTTTTTTTGTGTGATCCCTTTCGGGGAACAGCAGAAGCGCTGGTGCTACACTTGTTTCCGTCCGGTGGTACGGTGTCAGGTAGGCACGGTGTCCGGGTATTTCTGGCAGGCGGTGACAACTTAACGACAGGAGGAGATGGGGCATGGGCGTGACTGTTGGCATGGATCTGGGCACTTCCTTCTCCTCCGTGGCCGTGGCACTTCCTGGAGAGATCCGGGTGCTTTCTGAGCAGGGGGGCGAGGAGCGCATGCCATCGGCGGTGTCCATCACCGGCAGCGGGATCCTGGTAGGTGGGGCTGCGGCCATCCGGGAGACTGCAGATCCCGAGAGCTCCTTCCGTGGGATGCTGTCCCTGGCGGGCCGTTCTTTCGGGGAGCCCAGGATCCGTCAACTGTCATCCGCACGCCCCTGGCACCTGGTTCCGGGGGAGAAGGGGGATGTCCGGGTGCTTGCCGGTTCCCTGCCTCTTCCCCCAGCCCGGATCTTGGGAGAGATCCTCCGGAAACTCAGTCACACAGCCCGGCAGGCTTTGGGGGAGGATGTCACCCGGGCCGTGGTGGCTGTGCCCGGCAGTTTCACAGGTGCCCAGCGCAGCTGCATCCTGGACGCCGGGCGCATTGCGGATCTGAAGATCACCCTGATCAGCTCCGCATCGGCCGCTGCCATTGATGCGGTGGCTTCCGGGAACTACCGGCAGGATTCTCGTATCGGGGCGGTGTACAGCCTGGGTGCCGGCAACTTTGATTTTGCACTGTTCCGCCGGGAACTCCAGGGTGGACGGGAGGCGGTCAGGATCCTTGCCGTCAGCGGATCCCAGGAGTTGGGCGGGGTTGACATTGATCTTGCTGTATCCCGGCGCCTGGCAGCGCAGATCCTGAGGAGTTGTGGCACTGATATTCTGGGCAGCCCGCATCTCAGGACAAGTTTTCTGCGGGCGGTGGAGGAGGCCAAAAAGCAGCTTTCCTCCGCTTCCTCTGCCCAGGTGATCCTGCCCCGCAGTCTGGGCTTTTCCGAGGATCTGACTCTTCCTCTGAGCCGGAAGGAACTGGAGGCAGAAGCCGCTGGCGTGGTGCGGCGCACTGAGGAACTGATGATCCAGGCTCTGAATGACGCAGGGCTTGAATGGCATGAGGTGGATCAGGTGATCTTAACCGGTGGTCAGACCCTGATGCCAATCGTGGGCGGGATGTTTCCGGACAGTTCAGCAGATCCCAGCCATGATCCGCTGACGACTGCAGTGCGGGGGGCCGCTATACAGGCAGGGATCCTGGACGGACGTGTTCAGGGCCCCGCTCTGGTGGATGTCCTGTTCCATGATCTGGGTATTGTGTCCGGCAGGGGAGTGATGCCGGTGCTGCCGCGGAATACCCCGCTGCCGGCCAGAAAATCCTTCATCATCACCACATTCTATGATGGACAGCAGAGCCTTCCGGTGCATGTGATCCAGGGGGATGGCAGCGGCTCTCCCATGGAGTCATTGGCAACCTACAGTTTGGAGGGTATCCCGCCTGCCCGCCAGGGACTGCCCCGGGTTGAGATTACCATGGAGGTTGATCCGTACTCCCGGCTACATGTCCATGCCAGGGAGCAGATTTCCGGCCTGAAGCTCAGGACTGCTGTCCACAAATCGCATGAACTTTCTCCTGAGGAGTCTGAGGCTATGTGCCGGGAGTCCAGAGCCTGGGAGCATCAGGCCCGGAGAGCCGAGGAGGCGATGCTCCTGGCAGTCCGTGCCCGGGAGGAACTTACAAAGATCCGCTCCCGGCTGGCGGAGATCCCCCGGGGGAGCGCACTCCGGGAGGCGGAGCAGGCTGCTGCGGCGGCGGATGCGCTGGAGGCGGCCTGCCAGGGAACTGATCCGGATCTTATCCGCAGCCGGACTGGGGAACTTGCCCAGGCGGCAGATGCTTTGGAGAAGGTTCTGGATCGCCCGGAAACCGGACCAGATGAGCCGGAGAACCCAGAGAACAATGAAGACGGGGGAGTCTCTTCTGAAGAGGACAGGGATCAGGATGCTTCAGTACGGGAGTCCCTGGAGGAGAGCCGGGAGACCGGTTCTGAAGAGGAGCCACAGAATGAGATCCGCCGGCTGGGGGATGAGCTTGCCAGATGCCGGGAGGAACTGGAGAACCTCAGGAAGCAGGCGCCTGTGGATGTCGCACGCGCCCGGGATGAGACCGTGGAGGAATTCACTGAGGATCTCCTGGGGGTGGCGGATGATCTGGAGCGCGCCCTGGATTCCCTGGGAGCTGGCGGTGCCGCCAATGAGGGTAATACCAAGGGTGTGGAGCTCATCCTGCGTTCCCTGCAGCGGATCCTGAGCCGCCACGGGGTGGAAATGCTGGATCCTAAGGGAGAGCACTTTGATCCCGCAACCCAAAATGCGGTGCAGACTGAGGAGTCCGGGGATCTGCCGGCGGACACGGTGATCCGGGTGTTGCAGAAGGGCTATGTTAGGAAGGGCCGTCTGCTGCGCCCGGCCATGGTGGTGGTCTCCCGGAGACCCGCTGGCTGATCCTGCCGTGATTTCTGACCGGGCTGCCTGGTCTTGCCTGATCTGGCTGATCTGATCTCCTGATCTGTTTATCCGGCAGCGGCGGTGGGGCAACATCTTTCCCGTCTGTGGATCCCCGCATGCCGATTTCCAGCCCGGATCTTCCTCCCGGACGGAGGTGCCCTGGGCTATGGCGGTCAGACAGCGGTGCCTTCTCCCGGAGTTCTGGACACCCGGTCTGATCCGGTGCCGCTCTGGTCCCACCGCTTCCCGGATCCTCCCTGTCACACGCACGGCACATCTTAGGACGAAGATCTTTCTGACATTTTCCCTGAACTTCCTGTACCCCGCAGATCCTGTCCCTGTCTTGCTTTATGGCCTTCCGGGGGCGGGAAGACCCGCTCCTTTGATGAAATTTTTCCCTGATCTGTTTGAAATCTTGGAGTGCGTCCATATATACAATGCAGTAACGGATTTTCTGCAAGTTTCAGCAAAGTTTTCATATAGGAGTTACAAACATCATGGGTAAGATTATAGGTATCGATCTTGGAACCACCAATTCCTGCGTGGCCGTTCTTGAGGGCGACCAGGCCAAGGTTCTGGAGAACTCCGAAGGTCACCGCACAACCCCTTCCATCATCGCCTACAAGGACGGTGAGATCCTGGTGGGTGACACCGCCAAGAGACAGGCTGTCACCAACGCTGAAAACACCCTGTATGCCATCAAGCGTCTTATCGGCCGCCGCTATGATGACGCTGAGGTGAAGCGTGACCGTGAGGTTATGCCCTACAAGATCATCAGGAATGACAACGGTGACGCATGGGTTGAGGCCAACGGCAAGAAGATGGCTCCTCCCCAGGTCTCCGCTGAGGTCCTGAAGAAGATGAAGAAGACCGCCGAGGATATCCTGGGCGAGAAGGTCACCGAGGCCGTCATCACCGTCCCCGCGTACTTCAACGATGCCCAGCGCCAGGCAACCAAGGACGCCGGTCGCATTGCCGGACTGGATGTAAAGCGCATCATCAATGAGCCCACCGCCGCAGCCTTTGCCTACGGTGTCAACAATGTCAAGGGCGACAAGACCATTGCCGTGTATGACCTGGGCGGCGGCACCTTTGATATCTCCATCATCGAGATTGACGAGGTTGACGGCGAGAAGACCTTCGAGGTGCTTTCCACCAACGGTGACACCCACCTGGGCGGTGAGGACATCGACAACATCGTGATCAAGTACCTGGCTGACGAGTTCCAGCGGGAGCAGGGCATTGATCTGCGCAAGGATCAGCTGGCCCTGCAGCGTCTGAAGGAGGCTGCCGAGAAGGCCAAGATTGAGCTGTCCTCAGCCCAGTCCACTGAGATCAACCTGCCTTACATCACCGCCGATTCCACTGGCCCCAAGCACCTGCAGATGAGCATGACCAGATCCAAGCTGGAGTCCCTGGTTGAGGATATTGTCCTCAAGACCATCGCTCCGGTGCGCCAGGCCATTGCCGACTCCAAGAAGTCCCTGGAGGAGATTGACGACGTGATCCTGGTGGGCGGTCAGACCCGTATGCCTCTGGTGCAGAAGGTGGTGGGTGACTTCTTCCACAAGCAGCCCCGCAAGGATGTGAACCCGGATGAGGCTGTGGCCATGGGCGCTGCCATCCAGGGCGGTGTGCTCTCCGGCGACAAGCATGACGTGTTGCTGCTGGATGTGACCCCGCTGTCTCTGGGCATTGAGACCCTGGGCCAGGTGATGTCCACTCTCATTGAGAAGAACACCACCATCCCCACCAAGAAGTCCCAGATCTTCTCCACTGCGGATGACAACCAGAGTGCGGTGACCATTCATGTGCTCCAGGGCGAGCGCAAGCAGGCCAACCTGAACAAGTCCCTGGGCCAGTTCAACCTGGACGGCATTCCTCCTGCACCCCGTGGCGTGCCCCAGATTGAGGTGACCTTCGACATCGACGCCGACGGCATCCTCCATGTGTCTGCCAAGGACAAGAAGACCGGCAAGGAGCAGAACATCACCATCAAGGCCTCCTCAGGACTTTCCGAGGATGACATTAACAGGATGGTCCGCGAGGCTGAGGCCAATGCCGAGGAGGACAAGAAGTTCGAGGAGCTGGTCAAGGCCCGCAACCAGGCTGATCATGCCATCCACGAGGTGCGCAAGCAGCTGGATGAGCACGGATCAGCCCTGAACCCTAGCGACAAGGACAACATCGAGTCCGCCATTGCCGCTCTGGAGACTGCCACCAAGGGCAGCGACAAGGCAGAGATTGACAACAAGTTCAATGCCCTGTTGCAGGCTTCCCAGCCTCTGGCCCAGGCAGCCCAGGCCAAGAGCCAGGGATCCCAGCAGTCCCAGGACAGCCAGCAGGAGTCCGCAGGCTCCCAGTCCTCCGGCGCCGGCAAGGACGACGATGTGGTGGACGGCGAGTTCACTGAGAAGTAATTCCCATCCTGCGGCCTGACCGCAAGCATGAGAGGTGGCGCGCTCCGGCAACGGGGTGCGCCTTGAGACGTCCCGGGCAGGTCCCGGGCGTTTTCCCGTCCTGCGGTGTCAGGATCTGTTGAGCTGTCCTGCTCCGGTGTTCCGGTTTTGAGCGAGAGAGTTTATGAAGAAGGATTACTACAAGATTCTGGGGGTCTCCAAGGATGCCTCCGAGGCCGATATCAAGAAGGCCTACCGCCATTTGGCCATGAAGTACCATCCGGATCGCAATCCTGATGATCCTAAGAAGGCTGAGGAGGAGTTCAAGAAGGTTAAGGAAGCCTACGAGGTTCTTTCTGATCCCCAGAAGAAGCAGCTGTTTGATCAGGGCATTGATCCTAATGATCCCCAGACTGGTTTCGGCCAGGGCGGCTTCGGAGGCTTTGGCGGCTTCGGCGGTGCCGGTGGCGCCGGTGGGGCCGGTTTTGAGGATTTTGGGGATCTGTTTGGCGGTGTCTTTGGCGAGATGTTCGGCCGCCGCAGTGGTGGCCGGAGGCGATCTACAGACATCCGGGGCAGTGATCTGAATTACCGGATTGAGATCTCACTGGAGGAGGCAGTATCCGGGTGCTCCAAGGACATTGAGTTTGAGAGTTATTCCTCCTGCCAGAAGTGCGGCGGCTCCGGCAGTGAAACCCCTGATGCCAAGTACGATGCCTGCCAGTACTGTCACGGCACCGGTCAGATCCAGCAGTCCCGGGGATTCATTTCCCAGATCATGGAATGTCCCCATTGCATGGGCACCGGCCGGACTGTGAAGAACCCCTGCAAGACCTGCGGCGGCGACGGTCGGGTGCGCAAGCGCCGTACTCTCACCGTCAAGATCCCTGCCGGTATTGACGAGGGGCAGAGGATCCGCCTGCGGGGCGAGGGCGAGGCCGGTGTCAGGGGCGGAACCCCCGGTGATCTTATGGTGCAGGTGTTCATCAAGCCCCACAAGATCTTCCAGCGCCGGGACTATGACCTGTTCTGTGAGATGCCCATCAGTTTCACCATGGCTGCCCTGGGCGGCAAGGTGGAGATCCCCACCATTGACGGCACCCGGGGTGAGCTTAAGATCCCCGAGGGCACCCAGTCCGGGAAGCAGTTCCGTCTCCGGGGCAAAGGTGTCCGGGCCATCGGCAGCGATGCCCGGGGTGATCTGTTTGTCCAGGTGCGGGTTGAGACCCCAGTGAACCTGAATGAGCAGCAGAAGAAACTGTTCCGGGAACTGGAAGCCTCCCTGGAGGGTGACGGCAGCAGCAAGAGTGCTGTCCACAATCCCCAGAAGAAGAGCTGGGGCGCCGCCATCGCCGACTTCTTCAAGAGCCTGGGCGAAGACAAGAACGGCAAGTGATCTGCGCCCGGCGGACACTGTTCACCGGTGATCGCCGGCGGTCACTCCTGCGGAGGCGGCAGATCCCTGTCCCCTCCGCTCTCGATCTGTTAGGCATTACAACAACAAGCGGCCTTGGCCGTCAGAGGAAAAGAGCATATGGAAAGGGTACCCATGACAGTGCGCGGAGCGGAGCTTCTTCGGGCTGAACTGGAAAATCTGAAGAATGTGGAGCGGCCCAAGGTGGTTCAGGACATTGCTGAGGCCCGGGAGCACGGCGATCTCAAGGAGAATGCCGAGTATCATGCCGCCAGGGAGCACCAGGGGCTGATTGAGGCCCGGATCCGTGATATCGAGGGCAAACTCTCCAACGCCCAGATCATCGATATCACCAAGATCAAGAACGACGGCAAGGTGGTCTTCGGCAGCACGGTGACTGTTTACCGTCCAGATCAGGACAAGGAAGTGGTGTACAAGATTGTGGGTGAGGATGAGGCAGATCTGAAGAACAACCTCATCTCCGTCTACACCCCCATTGCCAAGGGGCTTATCGGCCGTGAGGTGGATGACGAGGTGTCCATCAGTGTTCCGGCAGGGACCATCAAGATGGAGATTGTGGACATTCAGTACATCTGATAGACAGTGATCTGCATTCCCGCCCGGGGATCTGCTTCAGATCTCTGGTGCTGTGAGGTCCGGCTGTCCCCTGGGGGATGTCCGGGCCTTTGCTTTTTTCGGGGCTGTCAGTCCCGGGGCAGGGTGATGGCGGAGTTCTTTTCCCGCTGGCGGAACAGGGTGATGATCTTGCCCAGGATCTGCACGGTCTCGGCATGGCAGCGGGAGCTGAGCTCACCGGCCACCTCTTCCTGGTTGTCCCGGGTGAGGCCGGCCACCTTGATCTTCATCAGTTCATGGTGCTCCAGGCTTGTGGTGATCTCCTTCAGCACCTCGTCGGTGACGCCCTTGTTGCCGATCTGCACCACGGGCTTTTTGCTGTGGGCAAGGGATCTGAGATAGGTGATCTGGGATTTAGTCAGCATTTTGCTCATTCCTGAATTGGGTTGAAAGTTGTGCCCTCGGGCAGGCGGGGAGGGCGGCTCCCGGAGGAGTCCGGGACCGGCCTTACAGGCTGTCTCCCGGGCGGCGCATGAATATAGCACACCCCCGGCATTTTGCAAACAGCCCCGCCTTTGGGGAGATCTGCCGCCGATCGGAAGAAGGACGGTGTTGGGGCGGCAGACTTCTCACCGGGAATGTGGGATCCCCGGATCCCGCTGTCCCCTCCGGTCTGCTACAATTGCCCTGTCAGATCCCCTCCTTTTTTGTGAAAGAGCACTTTTTTGGTTAGCTGAGGCTTGAGCATATGGATATCAGCAAGATCCGCTGTGTTTTTCTGGATACTGAAACCACCGGCAAGGCCGCCACCGGTCCGGCCCATGTGGGCCACCGGGTGATTGAGATTGGTGCGGTGGAGGTGGACTGCCGCAACTTCACCGGCCGGGAATACCGTCAGTTCCTGAACCCGGGCATGAAAATCGATCCTGAGGCCATCTCGGTTCACGGGATCACCGATGAGTTTGTGGCCGACAAGCCGGAGTTCCGGGAGGTGGCCGGGGACTTTATCGATTTCATCAGGGATGCGGTGCTCATCATCCACAACGCCAAGTTTGACGTGGGCTTTCTGGATCAGGAGCTGAGCCTGGCCGGCATCACTGAACCCCTGAACAAGTTCTGCAAGGAAATCGTCGACTCCTATTCCGAGTCCCGGCGCCTGAGCCCCGGCCATGCCAAATACAGCCTGGACGCACTGTGCGATTTCTTCCACATTGACAACTCCGGCCGCACCCAGCACGGCGCACTCCTGGACGCCCGTCTCCTGGCGGAGGTGTACCTGGCCATGACTGGCGGACAGAAGTCCATGTCCTTCGACAAGGAGCCGGAGGGGATCCTTTCTCCGGTGCCCATCGCCCATGGTCCCCTGAAGGTGATCCATCCCACTGAGGCAGAGCTGAAGGCCCATATGGACAAGCTGGGGGAAATGGAGAGCAAGGATCACCGAAAGGCCAACTGGCTGACCTACTGGGAGTGATGATGGCGCCCCCTGGAGCAGAGTAGGGCGGGGCGGGCTCCTCCCGCATGGCTGACAGACCGCGGCAGATCCTGCTACCAGATCTCCTTTGGGGATCTGCTGATCAGGGCGCAAAAAAGCCCGCCTTGGCGGACGGGCTCAGAACCAAACAAGGAATGCAAAAATACGGGCGCAAAGCCCATCCCTTCCCTTCTGTCCGCCTCCTCTGTGTGTCACCTTCTTCTCCGGAGGAAACGGCAGGGGCCAGGATCAGCCGGCTTCCGGCGCGGGCTTCTGAGGCCCCAGGTTCTGGAACATCTCCTCAGCGGTGAGTTCACCGCTGTCCAGGCTTTCCCGGATGGCCACAAACTCGTCAAAATGCTCGATGAACAGATCGCACAGGTGGGGATCAAAGTGCTGTCCCCGCTCCTCCTTGAACAGGGTGTAGATCTTGTCCATGGGCCACTTCTTCTTGTAGCAGCGATCTGATGCCAGGGCGTCGAACACGTCGGCAATGGCAGTGATCCGGCCGTTGATGGGAATGGCCTCCCCGGCCAGGCCGTTGGGGTAGCCCTTGCCGTTCCATTTCTCATGGTGGTAGAAGGCAACTTCCGCCGCCACGTTGAACAGTTCGATCTCTGAGTCCTTGAGCATCTCGTAGCCGATCTGGGCGTGGGTCTTCATCACCTGCCACTCGTAGTCGTTCAGCTTCCCGGGCTTGTGCAGGATCTCATCGGGGATGGCGATCTTCCCCAGATCATGCAGGGGTGCGGCTTTCTTCAGCAGCTCCACGTCCTTGGAGGGCATGCCGGACAGCCGAGCCAGGAGCTCGCAGTAGGCGGACACTCTCTTCACATGGACTCCCGACTCCTTGGACCGGGTCTCCACCACCTCGCAGATCCGGTACATGATCTCCCGCTGGTTGCGGTTGATGAGATCATTGAGGTACATGTTCCGGTAGTGGGTGGACAGAGTCTCCTGGAGCAGGTTGGCAATATCCTGATCAAACTCGATAAGCTCGTCCCCGCTGTTCTCAATGTAGTAGACCATGCCGTGGAAGTCGGCGGAGCTCATGAAGGTGTAGCGGCAGCCGCTGTGCTGGGCCCGGTTCTCCCGGATGGTCCGGGGGATGATGTTGTCCGGCAGTTTGTCCTCGGGGACGGTGGCGCTGGTTATGTAGTCAATGTAGGTGATGTGGTCACCGCCGGCGTTGATGAAGGAGAAGATGTGCCCCTTCATGTCATCCTCGCTGTCCACGGTGACTCCGGTGAGCAGCTTCACCAGGGTGCGGTAGACGTAGCGGGCGCCCTCAAAGATGCTTTCGCAGCTGACGATCCCGTGGGAGATCTCGTTGATGTTGATGATCCGGTGGGTGATCTGGCACAGATCCCGCTTGTCCTTGTAGGCGTGAAAGTTACTCCGCACCAGGGTCCTGAGCTTCTGGGCCGTGAGATCTGTCTTTTCCCGGTAGTCGTCGATGTCAAAGCGATCCAGGATCCCGTCCTCCGGGGCCTGTCCCGGCTGTCCGGTGCGCAGCACGATCCGGGTCAGGTAGTTCTGCAGATCGTTGCGGATGTACGCGGCCACGTCCAGTCCGGCGTGATCGGTCTCCATCACCACATCCAGCAGCACCAGGGCGATGTCGTCATTCTCCTTCAGCACCCGGCACGCCTCCTCCTTGGAGTAGGCGGAGAGGAACCTGATCTTCATGCCGTCATAGCGGATCCCCGTCAGGGAGAGCCGGCTGATGCGGTGGACATCGTCCTCGTCATCTACTATCAGGAGTTTCCACTCCTTCAGGGGAGCTGTCTTGTCGTAGCGGAGGAAGGAGGTCACGGCATTGTGTTCGGAGTGCTTTCCGTTACCGCTGGGTTCTGAAGTCATTTCTCTGATCGTCCTGTCTCTGATCGTCCTGGTTAAAGCTGTTCCGGTGGCTGATCAACGTCATGGGGCAGTGCCGCCAGTGATCCCTTAAGCCCTGGCCGTCATGGCTCCATCCCGCGTCCGGTCTTGCATATTGCAAAAGTTCCGGATTTGATGTTTGCATTTTGCAAAATGCGGGAAAGGGGCTCTTGGTTATAGGTTATATGCGGCAACATTCATTATAACCACATCTTTTTTGTCAAAATTTGAGAAAAATTTAATTCTGTGAGTGATATAACAGGAAAGACCACCACAGGATCCGGGGGTTAGGGTGCCAAAAAGGGGAAGATGTGGGAGTGTCCGGGGAACGGGCAGGGAGATCAGGACCACTCCTCGGGAGCGGGATCCTGTGCGGGATCCGGGTGGAAGACCGTGCCGCAGGGGCAGAGGATCTCCAGATCGGTAAAAGAGTCTTGCATTATGCAAGTAAGACCGCCCCGGCAGCGCCAGCACCGGTAGTCCGGCTCCCAGCTCTGGCCGTCAGGGGAGGTGAGGGTGAAGTGGAAGCGGGTGAGGATCCGCTTGCAGCGGGGGCAGTAGTGGGGGCGGTAGCCGTAGCCCGGATCCAGGGCATAGCCCTGATCCAGGAGGCTGAAGGTCTGGGTGCGGAGCCTTTTAGTGCCCACCAGGTATTCCAGCAGGGGTCTGCCTCCGTTGTGGAGGCTGGACACGGTGAGGGCAGGCGGGGTGCAGAGCATGCTCACCCCGGTGGTGATCTCATGGATCCTGCCGCAGGAGGGGCAGGGGATGTGGTAGGTGATGCCGCCCATGGAGTGTGCCGGAAAAAATCCCCGGGACATGCCCGGGGCTGGTGAAACGGGGAAGGTTCGGGATCAGTCCCGGATCTCCACCTGGGCCTCCCCGGGGGCGGCCTGCTGGATGGATCCCAGGATCCAGGCCTTCTCCCCCTGGGCGTTCAGGAGCTCTGCGGCTTCGGCAGCCCGGTCAGATGGCACTGCGGCGATCATGCCCACGCCGCAGTTGAAGGTGCGGAACATCTCCCGGCGGTCCACATTGCCCTTCTCCTGGAGCCAGGAGAAGATGGCGGGCCACTGCCAGGAGGTGCCGTCGATGACAGCCTTGGTTCCCTCGGGCAGCACCCGGGGAATGTTGTCCCAGAAGCCGCCGCCGGTGATGTGGGCCAGGGCGTGCACCGGCAGGGCCTTGATCAGCTTCAGCAGGGGCTTCACATAAATCCTGGTGGGCTCCAGCAGTGCTTCGCCCAGGGTCCGGCCGTCAAACTCCTGGGAGAGATCGGCGCCGCTGACCTCCACAATCTTCCTGATCAGGGAGTAGCCGTTGGAGTGGGGGCCCGAGGAGGCGATGCCGATGAGGGTGTCCCCGGGGGTGACGGCGCTGCCGTCTATGATCTCGTCCTCTTCCACCACGCCCACGGCGAAGCCTGCCATGTCATAATCCCCCTTGGCATACATGCCGGGCATTTCAGCGGTCTCGCCGCCGATGAGGGCGCAGCCGGCCATCTCGCAGCCCCGGCAGATCCCGGAGATCACCTGGGCGGCCTGATCCACGTTCAGGTGCCCGGTGGCGTAGTAGTCCAGGTAGAACAGGGGTTCGGCACCCTGGACGATCAGATCGTTCACGCACATGGCCACCAGATCGATGCCCACGGTGCCGTGGCGGTTCATGTCAATGGCCACCCTGAGCTTGGTGCCCACGCCGTCGGTTCCGGAGACCAGCACGGGCTTGCGGTACCCGGCAGGGATGCGGCACAGGGCGCCGTAGCCCCCCAGGCCTCCGATGACCTCGGGACGGGCGGTCTTCTTCACATCGCCCTTGATTTTCTCCACCAGGGCCTCTCCGGCGTCGATGTCAACGCCTGCTTCCTTGTAGTTAAGTTTCTGCTGGGACACGAACTGACTCCATGTTGCTGGCTGTTTCTGAATGCCGCCGATTATAGCACATGCCCCGGGGACTGCCCACAGCGGCAAAGGATCCCGGAGCCGGGGGCATTACTCACAGCCGGGGCGCTGCCACCCGGGCAGGAGGTGTGCGGCTGCGGGAGAAAGTGGGGATCCAGGAGGAGGCACCGGGCAGTGAGTGACGGCGCCGGAAAAAAGCTCACGCCCTGTTCCCTTCCCTGTGGACAGGGCGGGGGCAAAGTATTAATCTGAATTCCGGTCACAGTCTGTCACAGGAGGTGCGGGATGGCTTTCGGGGGAGGGGTGCAGACCCAGAGGCTCATCAGAACTGCTCTTTGTTCCGGATCCCGGATCCTGCTTCTGGGGGCGGGTCTCCTGGCGCCGCTCCTGCTGCCGGCTCCGGCCCTGGGGGCGGAGATCTCCCGGGCCGTGACCAGTGACGGCCGGGGGGCGCTGCATTATGACGGGGACGTCACCGAGGGGGACTTCAAAAACCTCAAGGAGGAGGTGGAGGCCATGCGCCGCAGCGGCACCCCGGTGGAGCTCATCCTGCTGAACAGCAACGGGGGCCTGGTGGCCGAGGGGGTCCTCATGGGGCGGTTCCTCCACCAGAACGGGATCGCCACGGCAGTGGAGCGGGGCAAGCACTGCTTCAGCTCCTGCATTTCCATTTTCGCCGGGGGTGTTCCCCGGACCGCCTTCCCCGGGGCCCGGATGGGGGTGCACCGGGCCAACCATGACTCCCAGGACACCCGGGACGCCCGGGCGGTGTCCATTTCCATGAACGACTTCTACCGGGAGTGGAAAGTTCCTGACAGCATCCGCATGGCCATGATAGACACCCCGCCGGACAAGCTTTACCTGCTGACCGAGGATGAGATGCGCCGTTTCAGCACCTCCTCCAAGGGCTCCGGGGTCTCTGCCCTGCGGCCGGTGGTCACCACCTCCCCGGAGAAGGCCAAGGAGCATGTGCTGGACACCAAGATCAAGGCTCTGGAGTTCATGGATCAGGGGCAGCCCCTGGAGGCGGCCCGGATGCTGGAGCAGGTCAAGGCCCTGGCCCCCACGGATCATGAGCTCTTTGACATGCTGGGCCGGGCCCACCACATGTCCGGCAACCGCAAGCAGGCCATCATCAGTTTTACCTCGGCGGTGAAGATCAACCCCAGTTATCCTGACAGCTGGCGCTCCCTGGGGGAACTGGTGGCTGACGAGGGCAACACCGAGTGGGCCACCCAGTGCTTTATGAAGTACTACGGCCACATGGAGGACAAGGAACTGGCCTTTTCCGTGCTGGAGGGCATTTCCTACCGCAGCCGGGGCTCCAAGCGGGATCTGGCCGCCGCCGCCGCCAGACGGCAGATCCGCCGGTGAGATCACCTTTTTCTGCTGCCGGATCAACTTGCTGCGGCTTCCATCCGGCGCTCCCCTTCCGCTTCTCCCTGCCGGATCTTCTTTCCGCGGCGGGATGCCCATCCTTTTCGATCCCTGATATCTGGTGATGCTGCCGTGGACTTTGCCGCCCTGCCTCTGACATCATTCCCTGTTGCCGGCAAGCCCCCGGCTTGCGGGGATCACTTCCTGCCCATGTCCCGGGAGGAGATGCGCCGCCTGGGCTGGAGCCAGTGCGATGTGATCCTGGTGTCCGGGGACGCCTATGTGGATCATCCCAGTTTTGCCGCCGCCATCCTGGGCCGCACCCTGGAGCACTTTGGCTTCAGGGTGGGGATCATCGCCCAGCCTGACTGGCGCAGCTGCGATGACTTTAGGCGCCTGGGACCGCCCCGGTTGCTCTGGGGGGTGTCCGCCGGCAACATGGACTCCATGGTGAACCATTACACTGCTGACCGGAAGATCCGCCATGACGACGCCTACACCCCGGGCAATGTCAGCGGCCGCCGTCCCGATCGGGCGGCGGTGGTCTACGCCCAGCGCTGCCGGGAGGCCTACCGGGGGATCCCCGTGGCGGTGGGGGGCATTGAGGCCTCCCTCAGACGCTGCGCCCATTACGACTACTGGTCCGACACCGTGAAGCGGGCGCTGATCTTCGATGCCAAGGCCGATATCCTGCTGTACGGCAGCGGGGAGCGCTCCCTGACGGAGCTGGCCCTGCGCCTGCACCGGGGGGAGACGATAAGTACTATTTGGAACATCCGGGGCTCGGCGGTGATCCTCCGGGATCCGCCACCGGGGATCCCGGGATCAGATGAAACCCGGCCCGGGGCGGAGACGGAGATCCCCCCGGTGATCCTGCCGGAGGGCTCTGATCCCGGGAAGGCTGCCGGGGAAGAGCCGGCGATCCCGGAGGCACCGGGGCAGAGCCCTGATCCCGGGGCGGAATCCCCGGAGGCGGAAGCCCCGGCGCCGTCTGATCCCGGGGACGGGACCGAGGGGGATCCGGCAGAGCAGGGCATCCGGGACGGTTTTCCGGATGACACCTCCGGGCGGCGCTATGTGCTGATGCCCTCCTTTGAGGATGTCCGGGAGGATCGGCGCCTTTATGCCCATTCCATGCACCTGCTCCGCCGGGAGAACAATCCCTTCTGCGCTTCCTTCCTGTTGCAGCGCCATGGTGACCGGGGCGTGTGGATCAACCCGCCTCCCTGGCCCCTGGGGACCCCGGAGATGGACCTGGTTTACGATCTGCCCTTCATGCGCCGTCCCCATCCCTCCTATCTTGAGACCATCCCTGCCTATGAGATGATCAAGACCTCGGTGACTGCCATGCGGGGGTGTTTTGGAGGCTGCGCCTTCTGCACCATCGCCCTGCATGCGGGGAAGTTCATCCAGAGCAGATCTCCGGAGAGCATTGAGCGGGAGATCGCCGAGATCAGCCGCCGGGTGCCGGGGTATGCCGGGGTGATCACCGATGTGGGAGGGCCCTCAGCCAACATGTACCGCCTGGGCTGCCGGAACCGGCGGGCCATGGGAGCCTGCCGCCGGGGATCCTGCCTTTATCCCAACATCTGCCGCTTCCTGGACACAGATCAGTCCCCGGCGGTGGAACTGTACCGCCGGCTCCGGCAGAGCCCTCATGTCCGGAGGCTCTTCATCTCTTCGGGGATCCGGCTGGAGCTGGCACTGTGCTGGCCCGACTACATCCGGGAGGTGGCACTGCACCATGTCAGCGGTCACCTAAAGGTGGCTCCGGAGCACATGTCCGACCGGGTTCTGGGGCACATGCACAAGCCCGGGGCCCTTTCTTATCGGGATTTTGAGCGGATCTTCCTCCGCTGCTCCCAGGAGGCCGGCCGGCGGCAGGTGATGATCCCCTATTTCATCGCCTCCCACCCCGGCACGGAGGATGAGGACATGATCTCCCTGGCCCTGTGGCTTAAGGAGCGGGGACTCCAGGTGGATCAGGTCCAGAGCTTCTATCCCACACCCCTGTCGGACTCCACCACCATGTACTGGACGGGCTTTGATCCCATGCTGAAAATAAAGGATAATAGCCCCGTCGTTCCCTGTGTCCGGGGGGAGATCCGGCGCCGGATCCAGAAGGCCATCCTGCGCTACCACGACCCTGAGAACTGGGACATCATTCGAAAGCGCCTCCGGGAGCTGGGGCTTGAGCGCCTCATCGGCACCGGCAGCGGCTGTCTGGTGCCCCCGGAGGATCGCCGGGACCGCCGGCGGGGAGCCGCAGGCCTTGGCGCCGGAGACGGCAGGGGTAGATCGTCACAGCAGAGACCGGAGAGGAGAGCATGGAGCCGGGGATCAGAGCAGAGGAAAGACCGGGGAACCGCAGGCCGGGGGCAGCGCCGCTGAGGGCGGGGCGCCTCCTGGGGATCCTGCTCCTGGGGCTGGCGGCCGTGACCGGCTGTGGCGGGGATCTGCTGGGTTTTGATGACAACCACAACGATATCCGGGATGACGTGGAGTCCTACATTGAGACCCTGACCTTCCTGACTCAGATGCAGCGGAACTCCATGATGCAGATGGCCCAGGTCTACCAGCATCTGTTCAAGACCCAGTTCTACACTCCCGAGCAGGAGATCAATGAAGTGGGGATCAACATTATCCGCAACGAGATTGATCTGGCCAGCAACTGCATGGTCCATGCCTTCGGCTCCAATACCGAGCTGATGACCTCCATGGTCCGGGCCCTGCGCCGCCGGGCGGCGGACAATGACACCCGTGCCGACAAGGTCAAGGAGTTTGACCGGCTGGCCACCATGGTGTTCTACAATGAGACCCATTTTGACGGTACGGAGGACACCTGCCTGTTCCGGTGACGGGGAACTCCGGGGCTTCCGGAGACGGGAAACTCCGGGAGCAGCCGGAGACGTTGCCGCGGTTATTGACTGAAGGGGACACAGCCTGAGCCATGAGCGATTCAGAGAACAATCAAGTGATCGATAAAGTGGGTGCCGCGCCGGCTTCCGGATCTGAGGCCGGAGTGGCCATGGAGATCAGCGGGATCCGCCGCTCCTATGAGCGGGGAAGCCTCCGCAGGGAGGATATGCCCGGGGATCCCCTGATCCTCTTTGAGAAGTGGCTCAAGGAGGCAGTGGACGCCTCCTTGGCTGATCCCACAGGCATGGTGGTGGCCACGGTGGACGGCCAGGGCATGCCCTTCCAGCGATCGGTGCTGCTGAAGAAGTTTGATCACCGGGGGTTTGTGTTCTTCACCAACCTGTCTTCCCGGAAGGCCCGGCAGATTGACGCCGGAAGTCCGGTGAGCCTGCTGTTCCCCTGGTATCCCCTGGAGCGTCAGGTGCACATCCAGGGACGGGCATCAAAGTTGGGGAGCCTGGAGGTCATGAGTTATTTTGCCTCCCGTCCCCGGGACAGCCAGATCGGTGCCTGGGTGTCCCACCAGTCATCGGTGATCTCCGCCCGTTCGGTCCTGGAGTCCAAGTTTGCTGAAATGAAGGAGCGCTTCCGGGAGGGAAGGATCCCCCTGCCTTCCTTCTGGGGCGGTTACCGTGTGGAGCACTGTTCGGTGGAGTTCTGGCAGGGCGGCCGGAACCGTCTCCATGACCGCTTCCTGTACACCCGGTCGGACAGCGGCTGGAACATTGACCGGCTTGCCCCCTGATCTCCTCCTTTCATTCTGCTGCCGGTCAAGGCCGGGGCAGTTCACGTTTTCCCGGATCTGCTCCGGCGGATCGGTTTTCCAGAGAGGTGTTTCCATGAAAGCTTTGCGTGTTCTCGTGCCGGTGCTCTTTGCCTCGGCCCTGGGTCTTGGGGGATGTGTGGTCATAGACGATGACTACTATGACTATGATGACGGGCCCCGTCATCACCATCATGAGCCTCCCCCCTCACACCACCATGATGACAAGCACCATGACAGCCGGCACCATGATGACAGGCACCATGACAGCCGTCACGACGATCGGCATCATGACAGCCGCCCCCATGACACCCGTCATAAAGACAGCTCCGGCCATGACAGCAGGCACCATGATGCCCGCAGCCACGACAGGCATCAGGCAGATCAGGGACATGTCCGCCGGGACCGCCGCTGAGACGCATCTCCCCTGGCTGCCCGCTTTGTTTCCTGGTCAACAGTGTTATAATCGGACTAGCCGCCATGAACTGTGCCCTCCGGGTTCACATCCTGACGGCGTTCCGGCAATCCCTGAATTTCTTTTCTGAGGAACATTCGTGAAACTGAAATCCACTCTTCTTGCCATAGGACTTGCATGTGCCGTCTGCCTGACGGGCTGCATCGTCATCGATGACGATCTGTACTATGACGACTATGATTACGAGCCGTCATATCATCATCATCACCGCGGCCCGCCGCCTCCTCCGCCTCCACACCACCATCGTTACCATCATGATGGTCATCATGGGCCCCACCATGGTCCCGGACCGAGACCCGGACCGAGACCCGGACCCGGTGGATATCATGGCCCCCATCATGACGGACCTGGCGGACATCACGGACACCAGGGCTTCGGTCCCGGTGGACACCGCGGTCCTGGCGGTCATCCGGGAATGCGCCCTGGCGGACATGGCGGTCCCCACAGCAGCGGGCCCAGACCTGGTCCCAGGCCGACTCCAGGCGGACATTCCGGTGGTGGACGTCATGACGGACCAGGCGCACATCACGGCGGCGGATCCAGACCGTCAGGAGGTCGTGACGGTGGCGATCACCGTATCCGCGGCGGTGTTGGTGGCGGTGGCGGAGCCCAGCCGGGTCCCCGTCGTCACTGACATGCTGCAGGCCTGACAACATGATCACAGCGGCGGACTGCTTATCAGGGCAATCCGCCGTTTTCATTTGCAGCAGAACCTGTTCTGCAAGGAGATTTTCTGTATGAGGAAGGATCTTAAAGTTCTGTTCCTAGTGATCCCGGCCCTGAGTCTGATCAGTGCCGGCAGTGCAGAGGCGGTCACCGGATCCGGAAACGCTTATTCCGGAAGCGGAGTCCAGGTGCTGATCCCGGCACCCGGGACTGCGGTGCATTCCCCAGCCCCAGGGAGCGTGGGATATCATGAGATCGGAGATCTAGGCCGGATCCAGGTGGCGGAGACCCGCTTCGAAAGGCTTGATGGCCGGACAAAGGCCGGAACCAGCCGCAGTGCCCATGTCCGTCCCCAGCCGCCCCGTCCCAAGGCCGGGGAGACCCTGAAGCCAGGTGTCCACCAGTCGAAGCCCGGCGATACCTTGAAGCCCGGTGTCCATCACCCTAGGCCCGGTGTCCATCACCCGAGGCCCGGTGAAACCGTTAAGCCCGGTGTCCATCACCCGAGGCCCGGTGAGACCGTTAAGCCCGGTGTCCATCACCCCATCACCCGAGGCCCGGTGAGACCGTTAAGCCCGGTGTCCATCACCCGAGGCCCGGTGAGACCGTTAAGCCCGGTGTCCATCACCCGAGGCCCGGTGAAACCGTTAAGCCCGGTGCCCATCACCCGAGGCCCGGTGAGACCGTCAGACCAGATGTTCATCAGCCGAAGCCCGGCGAGACACGGCGGCCGGCTGCTCACCATGACGGGACCGGACTTCATCATTCAGATCCCCGGCATGGGGATCCCCGGCATCCTCCTGTGCAGCAGGAGTTCAGGGGTGGCGTTTCCGGTGGCGGTGGTGCCCAGCAGGGGCCACGCTGAAGCCGGTTGCGGGGCTTCCTCACAGAAGATCATCGTCTGCTGCGTTATGAGCCCCCATGAGGTTTTATCGTTTTTCACTTAGGCAAAAGGAAACAGGGCATGAAACTCAAGTATGCGCTTCTTCCCCTGATCTCCGCTCTGACTGCGGTCTCTGCGACCGCCGGTGCAGCCGTGACGAACACTGAGTTCAGCACCTCCGGTCTGACTCAGTTAGTTGTGGCGGATGCCGGAAAGGCAGGGCAGGAGAGCCTGCAGTCCCTTTTCCGGGACTTTGCGGGACAGGGAGTCAATGATCTTCTGGCAGGTCCGCCTCCGTGCAGGCACGGTCCTCAGCCGCGTCATTACAATGGCCCCATGCCGCCTCCGTGTCATGACACCCGCCTTCCTCCCCCTCCTCCGCCTCCTGGAGGACACCATCATCATGCGCCGCCGCCTCCTCCGGGTGGGCATCATGCGCCTCCGCCCCCTCCGGGTGGACATCATCATGCGCCTCCGCCCCCTCCGGGCGGGCATCATCATGCGCCTCCGCCCCCTCCGGGAGGACATCATCATGCGCCTCCGCCCCCTCCGGGTAGACATCATCATGCGCCTCCGCCCCCTCCGGGTAGACATCATCATGCGCCGCCTCCTCCCAAGGGAGGACATCATGCGCCCCCTCCCCCTCCGGGAGGTCGTGACGCCCTTCCGCCGCCTCCCAGACTCTGAGACTGCGGAAGGAGCCGGATCTCCGGCTGTGGCATTACAGCCCCGCAGAAGCGGGGCTTTTCAGCATTAGGGCGCTGCCATTTTCCCTGGGTGACGGCACAGATCTCATCTGTCAGAGCCGGTGCTGCCCGAACATCCCCTGTCCGGATGTGCGGGAAGGATGGACTGCTGGCATCCTGATCAGGCGCGTGCCGGGAGCCCGGGGGGAATTCCTGGAAAGCCTCGGCAGTTTACCAGTTCCCCGGAAAGGGACAGGTCGTGGTATAGTCCTGCCATCATAGGTATGACATGCTTTTGGCACTGTTCATGAACCCAGGTGCGAAACTAAAAAATTATTTCATTTTCGGAAGTGGCCTCTGGGAATCACACTGGGGAAATCCCTCAACTTCTCAGTAACGGGGCTGGTTAGGTTAGGGGACAGCACCTGCCATCATAGGTATGACATGCTTTCGGCACTGTTCATGAACCCAGGTGCGAAACTAAAAAATTATTTCATTTTCGGAAGTGATGTCATGAAGCGTATCGAAAGGCCGGAGTATATGCAGCGGCTGCTTGATCTCATGGGTACTACGAACATCAAGATCATCACCGGGATCCGGCGCTGCATTTGGAGCGGTATGGGGAAAACTACTGGAAACTCATATGGCAACTTGCTCTGGTGAACACCTGTGACATATATGACTGTCCGCTGGTAAAAACTTCCCTGTGGCAGGATCAGCAATACAGGCTTCCCACACCGGAGGACATCAATGAAGCCAGTTGCCAGGAACTGACAGCGGACAGGCATTCCCATGTGCTGACCAGGACCGCTGCCATGTTGCTTGCGAACAGAAAACGGATCAGGAGAGAAATGTGGATAGAAAAACTCCAGAAGGTAGCTACCACTGACGGAGTTACGGATATCAGAGTTGCCCCAGTAGAAAGTGGCTACCATATAGCATCAAAGATGTTGGTTAATCGTATTCGTTCCTACTGGGGGAGAGACTGGTTGGAAACGCATTGCAGGGGGATGGTTAATCGGCACTGCTTCAGACTTGGTGGTGACTGGATCCACTATCTCTTTGCCTTTCAGGCACTCAATCAGGACTTGGGGTGTACTCCCGACTAAGGAAAGCGAAGCTTCCATAATGGACAAATGTTATTAGTCTAAACTAGACAAATGTTATTTTGATTTAACCTTGTTTTTAGACAAGGGCTATTGTGCAACTACAGAATGACTTATCTACAGATTAAGCATTAGATAACAGTTTAATAATTTGGTGATACTAGTTAAATTACTGACAGATTAACGTCTTGGATAATTGTTTACAGGAAGTTCCATCCTGTATCACGGATAAAAATTCGTTGCTGTGATAAAATGACAGCCGATGATGTTGAGTTCGGGGAGGTTAAAGTCATGGGAAGCATTCTGAATCCTGACAAGGATAACAGCTTTATAAGACTGGTTAAATTCAAAAATTCTGAAATTTTTGTAGATAAGACAGATTTTATAGAAAAGATGTCTGCAAAGCTCAATGCAGCTAAACGCCTGTTTGCTATAACCCGTCCCCGCAGATTTGGGAAAACAGTAACAGCTCATATGCTTTCTGCTTATTATTCCAAAGGATATGAAGGGCAAAAAATTTTTGATGACCTAAAAATTTCAAAGAAAGACAGCTATGAAGAACATCTTAATAAATATGATGTACTTTATATCGATATGAACACCATTGATGGATTGTTTGACGGCTACACCAACAAAAAACAGAAAGTTGAAGGTGTTAACGATCTGGTTGACTATCTTGAGTACTCAATAATTAAAGAATTAAAGTCTAGCGATGTTTTTTCAGCATGTCTTGAAAAGCATCAAATTGAAAATACCGGTCTTCTGGAAACTCTACTTTCTATTACTCAGGATTTAAACACCAAATTCATCTTTATTATGGATGAATGGGATCTGGTATATCGCGAATACCGCAACGATGAAGTCTTACAGAAAAAATTTATTAAACTGTTAAAAAATTTATTTAAGGCCGATGGTGGACAGGATTGTTTTGCTTTGGCTTACCTTACCGGTATTCTTCCTATCAAGAAATACAACTCTCAATCTGCATTAAACGGCTTTGATGAATATAATATGCTGGATCCTGAGCCTTTTGAAAAATATTTTGGTTTCACAGAAGATGAAGTTGCCGATATTGTGAAAAGACCGACCAGCACATTATCACTGCTGGAGCTGAAAGAATGGTATGAGGGATATAAGCTAAATGGGATTGATATCTATAATCCCAACTCTGTTGTTTCTGCCATCAATGATGGTAAATGTAAAAGTTATTGGAGTAAAACTTCATCAAATGAAGAAGTAGTACGACTTATCAACATGGATTTTGACGGCATAAAAAAGGACATCATGAATTTAATCGAAGGTGCCAGAGTACAATTTGATTTCACCAATTTCCAGAATGATATGGTCACCATAAAAGACAAAAACGATGTATTCAGTCTTTTAGTATGTCTGGGATATCTGGGATGCTCCGATATAGATGGGGATGAAGAGCTTAAACTAGCCTATGTTCCGAATAAGGAAATTAAACGGGCATTAATAGGGATCATAAAACAACAGGAATGGTATGAACGAATGGAGACCATCAGGCGTTCAGAAAACCTTCTCAAAGCCATATTGGAACTTGATGCGTCAACCGCAGCAACGCTGATTCAGGATGTTCATAATTCCCCTGCTGTTGCACTTCTTGACTATAACGATGAAGAATCTCTTACATACTGCGTAATGACTGGTCTTTTATGGTCAACTCTTGGAAAATACATTTCTCACCGGGAAGAACAGGCCGGTAAAGGCAGAGCTGATCTTGTATACGAACCTACGATAAAAGGAACATCTCCTCTTATTCTGATTGAGTTTAAGTACGACGACTCTGCCGAAGAAGCTATTAAGCAGATTAAGGAACAAGAGTATTTCAAACGGTACGTTGGCCAGTACAGAAATATCATACTTGTCGGAATAAATTACAGCACCAAGACCAAGGATCACCAGTGCTTGATTGAAAAACTGGTTTAAATTATAAAGACTTTATAAAATCATGCAGGAGCAGGAAGCTGATACTACATTCGCGGTAGGAGATATCTAAAGACCTCTGTTAAGCACTATCTTGGCGATACGGAATCCGGTTTGCCAGACTTGGCAGGCGGAATCTTGATCACGACGGGATGTATGAGAACATTGTCTGCATTGAACTCCTACGCCGCGGGTATGAAGTCTGGGTGGCAAACTGTATCAGAAGGAAGTGGATTTTGTGGCCCTCAGGGGCAACGAAAAGGTCTACATCCAGGTGAGTGACGACATTTCCCGGCCGGAGACCTTTAAGCGGGAGTATGAGCCCTTTCTCAAGATCAGGGATGCCTATCCGAAGATGATCCTGGCATGCACCAGGCACAGAACCTATGACTACGAGGGGATCAGGATCCACAATCTCCCCGACTGGCTGCTGGGGCGGGAGTGAAAGCTTTAGGTTGTCCTGATCCCTTGATCCGACGGCCCCGTCTTACTGGCCAGAAGATCTGTCTGTGATCCCCCGTCTCCAAAAGGAAGCGGCGGCTGATGTACAGCCGCCGCAGAAGTCATGGCAGGGATGATGTGCCGGGGACAGTCCCCGGATGGCAGATCAGATCTTCTCCAGACTGCTGTCCAGCTCATCCACCGCCTGGACTGCCCGTCCGATGTAACTGTCGGGGGTCAGTTCGGCCAGGGCCTTTTTAGCCTTTTCTGGGATCTCCAGCCCCGTCACAAAATCCCTCATGATCTTGGCATCCACCCGCCGTCCCCGGGTCAGGGCCTTGAGCTTCTCATAGGGCTTCTCCACCCCGTAGCGGCGCATGACCGTCTGGATGGGCTCAGCCAGAACCTCCCAGTTGCTGTCCAGATCCCTCTTCAGGCTCTCCTCGTTGGCTTCCAGCTTGGAGATCCCCTTGAGCACCGACTGGTAGGCGATCAGGCTGTAGCCGAAGGCCACACCGATGTTTCGGAGCACGGTGCTGTCGGTGAGATCCCGCTGCCAGCGGGAGACGGGGAGCTTGGCGGCCAGATGGGCAAACACGGCGTTGGCCAGGCCCAGGTTGCCCTCGGAGTTCTCAAAGTCGATGGGGTTCACCTTGTGGGGCATGGTGGAGGATCCCACCTCGCCGGCCACAGTCTTCTGGCGGAAGTGGCCGATGCTGATGTAGCCCCAGATATCCCGGTCAAAGTCCAGGAGCACGGTGTTGAACCGGCTGACGGCGTTGAACAGCTCGGCGATGCAGTCATGGGGCTCAATCTGGGTGGTGTAGGGGTTCCACACCAGTCCCAGGGAGGTGACAAACTCCTGGGAGAGTGTCTTCCAGTCCACTTCCGGATAAGCCACCATGTGGGCGTTGTGGTTGCCCACGGCGCCGTTGATCTTACCCAGGATCCGGACTTTCTCCACCTGCCGCAGCTGCCGCTGGAGGCGGTAGCAGACATTGGCCATCTCCTTGCCCAGGGTGGTGGGGGTGGCGGGCTGGCCGTGGGTCCGGGAGAGCATGGGCACATCCCGGTAGCGGTATGCCAGATCCCTGACGGCACTGACGATCTGGCGCATCTGGGGCAGCAGCTCCTGATCCCGTCCGTCCAGTAGCATGAGCCCATGGGAGTTGTTGTTGATATCCTCGGAGGTGCAGGCGAAGTGCACAAACTCGCTGATCCGGGACAGTTCCGGGGAGGCGGCGATCTTCTCCTTGATGAAGTACTCCACAGCCTTCACGTCGTGGTTGGTGACCTTCTCAATGTCCTTGATCCTCTGGGCGTCCTCCAGGGAGAAGTCCCGGATCAGGCCCTCCAGCAGGGACTCGGAGTCCGGAGAGAGGGCGGGAACCTCGGGGATCCCGGGGCAGGAGGCCAGTTTTCTGAGCCAGGTGACCTCCACCTGGACCCGGCGCTTCAGGAGGCCGTATTCCGAGAAGATTTCCCGGAGACCGCCGCATTTGCCGGCGTAGCGGCCATCGATGGGGGAAATCGCCGTAAGGGAGGATAGTTCCATGGGTTTGACTCCTGTTTTTCTGTTGTGGGTGCCCGGAGCCCGCTGCGG
Source organism: uncultured Aeromonadales bacterium (assembly GCA_902782145.1). Lineage (GTDB taxonomy): Bacteria > Pseudomonadota > Gammaproteobacteria > Enterobacterales > Succinivibrionaceae > UBA2804. The sequence goes on along the minus strand of CACZLZ010000016.1, from coordinate 43,845 downwards.
GGGTTCCGGGGGCGGCAGGGGATCCGCAGGATCTGCCCTGCCGGGGGATGTAAGGGGCGATCAGGGCTCTGGCAAGGGGAGGCTCACGGCGGCCATGAGCGGTCAGGCTCTGCCGCACCGGGCGGTCCGCGGTCCTTTAGGAGGGGATCAGAGCACCTCCAGCATGCGCCGGGCGCAGACGGCCATTTTGGATCGGCCGAAGAGCATGTTCATCTGGGTGCCGCCCATCTGGCGCCACAGCACGCAGGAGCGCAGGGCGGAGAGCAGCAGTGCCCGGATCCGGGACAGGTTCTCCGGGGCCTTCAGCACCTGCTCATCGCCGTAGATGATGACCTTGAAGTTCCGGCCGGTGAAGATCTCCCGGGCATACCAGTCGGCAAGGCGGGTGCTGACATAGGCGGTCTTGGCCGTCTGGGCGGACAGGGATTCCTTGATCCCCTGGATCTCGTTTCCCAGGGAGGTGCGGGCAGCCTGATCCTCCAGGTACATGCCCGTGAGCTTCAGGATGCTGGCCAGGTAGTAGCTCATCTCCCGGTGGATGGCAGGATCCAGGTGGGGCTCATTGCTGAAGTACTGGAGGCCGTGGCGCAGGATCTCCATGGGATAAATGCTGGTGGAGAGAGCGCTTTCGGTCCGGAGCACCCCCTTCAGCAGACCGCCCACCGTATGGCTGTCAGCCTCCCGGCCGTGGCTGATGAGGGTGATCTGGTAGAGGGCCTCGGCGGCCGCGGCCAGCGCATATGTCAGTTTGCTAATGTCCATGTCAAACAAGCCTTGTCCTTGCAGTGATGATCCCGCCTCCCAGGCACACCCGGCCGCTGTAGAGGACGGCGTACTGCCCCGGGGTCACGGCGGACACGGGGCGGGAGAATACGATGCTGACGGTTTCCGGATCCAGGGGGGTGACGGTGCAGGGGATATCCTGCTGGCGGTACCGGATCTTCACGGTGCATGCGAACTCCTCCTCCGGAGGCTGCCGGCTCACCCAGGCCATCTTCCCGGCAGTGAGGCCGGTGGACATGAGCAGGGGGTGATCCTTTCCCTGGACGGCAATGAGCACATTCCGCTCCAGATCCTTCTCCGCGGCAAACCAGGGCTCCCCGCTGCCGTCCCGGGTGCCGCCGATCCCCAGTCCCTTCCGCTGTCCCAGAGTGTGGAACATGAGGCCGTCGTGGCGGCCGATGATCCGGCCCTCGGGGGTTTCGATGTTCCCCGGGGTGGCAGGGAGGAAACGGCTGAGGAACTCCCGGAAGCGGCGCTCCCCGATGAAGCAGATCCCGGTGCTGTCCTTTTTGGCGGCGGTGGCCAGGCCCAGCCGGGCGGCCAGGGGCCTTACTTCCGTCTTCTTGATCATGTCCCCCACGGGAAACAGTGTCCGGGCGATGCGCTCATGGCTGACGGCGTGGAGGAAATAACTCTGATCTTTGGCTACGTCCAGGCCCCGGAGCAGACGGTACCTGCCGGTGGCGGGATCCTGATCCCGGGAGGCAAAATGCCCGGTGGCGATGCAGTCGGCCCCCAGCACGTCCAGGGCGTAGTCCATGAAGTGTTTGAACTTGATCTGGCTGTTGCACAGCACGTCGGGGTTGGGGGTCCGGCCTGAGCGGTACTCCTCCAGGAAGAACTCGAACACGCTGTCCCAGTATTCCGTGGCGAAGTTCACGGTCTTCAGCTCAATCCCCAGGCGGTCGCACACCGCCTGGGCGTCGGCCAGATCCGCAGCGGCGGTGCACAGGCCGCTGGTGTCGTCCTCCTCCCAGTTCTTCATGAAGAGGCCGGTGACATCCCATCCCTGCTCCTTCAGCAGGTAAGCCGCCACTGAGGAGTCCACCCCTCCGGACATGCCTACCACCACTTTTCCCTTCATTGCTCTGCACCTGCCGGGGCGGATCCCCCCGGGCCGGCCCTGCCGTCCCGGTCCTGCTGCCTTCCCTGATGCTGGGGACGGGGATGAGCACTGCCGCCCGCCCGGATCCGGGAACGCTACGGGCACTGATTTTAGCAGATTGCGCACTGTTTCGCATCAGGGGCCGGGGGGCGGCGGATCCCTGCCGAATGATCCCGCATGATGATATAATGCCCGGTGTTTTTCAGCGAGTTTGCATGGAGTTTTCATATGAGCAGCAAGGTTACGGTTCCCGCACAGGGAGAGAAGATCACCCTGGGCGCCGGCGGGACCCTGAATGTTCCCGGCAACCCCATCATCCCCTTCATTGAGGGTGACGGCATCGGCAGCGACATCACCCCGGCCATGATCCGGGTGGTGGACGCGGCGGTGGCCAAGGCCTACGGCGGCGACCGGAAGATCAGCTGGATGGAGATCTACGCCGGTGAGAAGGCCACCCGGGTCTACGGCAGCGACGTCTGGCTCCCCCAGGAGACCCTGGATCTGCTCCAGGAGTATGTGGTCTCCATCAAAGGACCCCTGACCACCCCCATCGGCGGCGGGATCCGCTCCCTGAACGTGGCTCTGCGGCAGAACCTGGATCTGTACATCTGCCTGCGCCCGGTGCGCTATTTCCAGGGTGTGCCCAGCCCGGTGAAGCATCCTGAGCTGGTGGACATGGTGATCTTCCGGGAGAACAGCGAGGATATCTACGCGGGCATTGAGTGGAAGGCCGGAACCCCCGAGGCCGGGAAGCTGATCTCTTTCCTGAAGGAGCAGATGGGCGTCACCAAGATCCGTTTTGAGCAGGACTGCGGCGTGGGCGTCAAGCCTGTGTCCAAGGAGGGCACCCAGAGGCTGGTGAAGGCTGCCATTGAGTATGCCATTGCCAACCGCCGGAAGTCCGTGACCCTGGTGCACAAGGGGAACATCATGAAGTTCACCGAAGGCGCCTTCAAGGAGTGGGGCTATGAGGTTGCCCGGGAGCAGTTTGGCGGCACTCCCCTGGACGGCGGCCCCTGGATGACGGTGAAGAATCCGGAGACCGGCGACAGCATCGTGATCAAGGACTGCATTGCCGACGCCTTCCTGCAGCAGATCCTGCTGCGTCCGGCGGAGTATGACGTCATCGCCACCCTGAACCTCAACGGCGACTACATGTCCGACGCCCTGGCAGCCCAGGTGGGCGGCATCGGCATCGCCCCGGGGGCCAACATCGGCAGCACCTGCGCCATGTTCGAGGCCACCCATGGCACCGCTCCCAAATACACCGGCATGGACAAGGTCAACCCCGGCTCCATCATCCTCTCCGCTGAGATGATGCTCCGCCACATGGGCTGGACCGAGGCTGCTGATCTCATCATCAGGGGCATGGAGCAGGCCATTGCCGCCAAGCGGGTCACCTATGACTTTGCCCGGCTGATGGAGAACGCCACGGAGATCCGCTGCTCCGAGTTCGCTTCAGAGATCATCGCCAGGATGTGATCTGATCCCCCTCTGCGGGGCTGATCCCCGGACGCGGGATCCCAGGCAGGGCCTTGTGGCCTTCCGGGATCCCGCGTCTTTTTTTCCCGGAATTTGATCCCGCCACATTCCGGATCCTTGCCACAGGGGGATTTGGGGTTAAACTTGACAGAATGCTCCGGATGTCCCGGAGCCTGCGGCATGGGGCCGCAGTTGCCATGGAGGCTGCAATTGCGCGGCATTGTAAATCCGGAAATACAGTATTTCATCCGCCCCATGGGCGCCCCTGAGATCCGGCGCTTCCTGGTGGACAAGAGCCTCCTGCTCAGGGAGCTCATCAGCCGTCTGGACACCCCGGAGGGCTTTCTGGCCGTGTCCCGGCCTTCCGGCTGGGGCAAGAGCCGGATCTGCGCCATGGTTACGGACTTCTTTTCCCGGGGCACCGACGGATCGGATTTCTTCTCCGGTATGGCGGTGGCCCGGATTCCCGGGGGAGCTCCGGATGGTGGTGGCGCCGCCCCTGCCAGTGCGAGCGGCGCCAGTCCCGGCATATCCTCTTCTTCTTCCGCCTTCTACCCAGCCTCCGGCGTTCCGGCAGACGGGGCAGGATCAGGGACAGGGACAGGGATCGGAGCCGGGGCAGGGACAGTGACCGGGAACGGGGCAGGGGAGATCCCCGCCTGGGATCCGGGCCGTTCCACCCGTCCCGCCCCGGTGGGCGCCTTCACCCTCGAGCCGGTGATCCGCAGATCTGGCCCCCGGACCCGGCGGGTGATCCCGGAGGATCACACCCGGCACATGAACCGCCATGACGTGATATTTCTGGATATGCGCTGGATTGACGGGATCTGCCAGGAGTTTGTGCGCCAGGAGAATGTGATGCTGGGGGATCCCTGCTGGTTTGTCCAGTATCTGGTGGTGCGGGAGCTGGCAGAGCTGTATCCCGGGATCCTCCGGGACTGGGAGGTGACTCCGGGGGATCCCATGATCCCGGCCCTGGAGAAAGTGGGGATGGCTGAGCCCGGCAGGCGGTATGTGCTGGTGGTGGATGACTGGGATCTGCTCCTGTTCCAGGGGACGCCCGGGAGCCGTGAGCGCTGGCGGCGCTTCCTGACGGATCTGCTGGAGACGCCCCGGGGACGGCGGTTCTTCTCCCTGGTGCTGCTCACGGGCCGATCCCCGGTGCCCCGGAACTCTGACGGGATCTCCATGCTGCCCTCCTTCCGGGAAAGCACCATGCTGGATCCGGAGCTTCTGGGGGAGTTTTTCGGCTTCACCCGGCAGGAGACGGAGGAGCTGGCCTCCAGGATCGGATCCCCGGTGACCGGTGATCTGCTGTGCAGCTGGTATGAGGGCTACCAGAACGGGGGGCTGGGCATGATGAACCCCCGGCATGTGATGAGCTCCCTGATCACCGGATCCCCGGTGTTCCCCCTGCAGACGGGCAGCGGGGATGATCGGGAGTTCTTACGCCTGGTCTCCGGCATGGACTGGAACTACCAGCAGGAACTGATCCAGGTGCTGGAGGGGAGATCGGTGCGGTTCACCCGGGAGTTTTTCCGGGGTGATATCCAGGAGGTGGGGGCCCCGGAGAACATCTGGTGCGTGCTACTGTGCCGGGGGTTCCTGGGATCCATCACAGCGGCCGACGGCGAGACCGTGGCCGCAGTGCCCAACTTTGTCATGTCCTATTCCATGTACTTCCTGATCCGGGAGCAGGAATGGGCCCGATCCATGCCCCAGCTGCTGGACTCGGGATCCCTCCTGGAGAGCCTGGAGGAGGGGCGGCTCACGGTGGCCTCGGTGATGCTGACAGACATTCTCCGGTCGGTGATGGAGTCCATGCCCCTGGTTCCCAACATCCTGGAGCTGTTTGTCTCCCTGATGCTGTCCCGGCTGAAATGGCGCATGGGCGGGGTGTACCAGCCGGAGGTGGAGTTCTCCCCGGAAAGCTGTGTGGTGGCCCTGGTGCCCCTGGAGGTGGGCGGGGACCGTCCGGTGATCCTGGGGGAGTTCTCCCGGGACATCCCGGAGGCGGAGGTGCTTGCGGGTATGGATGCGAAACTCAGAGCCCCGGGGGGCGGGATCCTGAGCCAGGAACGCTGGCAGGGCCGGCAGAGGATGAACCTTTTGGCCTGCCGCTGTGACCTGGGGGAGCAGGTGTGCCGCTGTCTGATGGGAAGCTTTTCCGCCGCCGGCGGCCGGATCGCCGGGAAGGAGGGCGGAGCAAGATCTCCGGGTGAGAGTGTCCCGGGATCCCGGACTGTCTCCGGAGCCGGAGGCTGAGCCCCGGATCCGGGCAGGTAGACAGCCGCTGAGTCCAGTTTCCGGGCAGGGGTTTACGGGCAGGGAGACGTCCGCTGAGCCTTGGTTCCCTGGCAGGGAGACGATGGCAGAGTTCTGGTTCCCGGGTAATGATCCGGCATCCGGATCCTGCTTGTGATCCTGAACTTGCCTGCTGATCTGGTTCAGATCTGGTTCAGGGTATTCCGTCCCGGGGCTGATCTGCCGTCCTGCCAGAGTCAGCTCTGCTGTTCTTCCAGCGTCACTGCTGCCAACTGTTCTTCCCGCTGCCTTTCCTGATCTTCCTGCCGATCTTCCCTGCTGTCACCGCCGGCACTGCCGTGAGCGGATCCGCTCTTTCCCAGAGGGATCAGATCCACCGCATGGAGCCCCCTTTCGGTGCGCACCACCTGGTATTCCACCGCATCCCGGGGCTTCAATGTCCTGAAGCCTTCCGCTCTGATGGCCGAGTAATGGACAAAGACCTCCTCGGAGCCGTCATCCGGGGTGATGAACCCGAACCCCTTGACATTGTTGAACCATTTGGTTTTTCCGGTTGCCATAACAATCCTTCCTTGAATCTGTTCCCGGACGGATTCCCTTCCGTCCCGGCTTTCCCGCCTTCCTGGTCTGTCCGATCCTGGATTCCGGCGGGGAAGCATGCTGATTTTACCGCAAAATTTCGGCGTTTTCCGCAGAATGGTGCAAATCTGTCAGAAAATCTGGCGCCTTCCCTGATAAATCCGGTGAATGTGCAGAAAATTATGTGCTATGTCTAAAAATGTACATCTTATCGACAGAAATTCAGAAAAGCACCGGCGGCACCGGGACAATATCGGCTGATTCTGACGTATATGAAGAATTTTCCAATCCGGTAAGTGCCGCCCTGTGGAGACACCTCATGGGAACGCCTCCCATCCGCCGGAGATGGCGGGGGACTGGCATGCCGTCTCCGGGCGCAATTGGTGCCCTTTCGGGTTATAATGAAGACAGGATTGCAATTGTTTCCCGCTGAGATCAGGGGGAGCACAGACGGCGGAGGCAGTTATGGCTATGGAAAAGGAACGGCAGACGGATGTTGCCGTGGCAACCAAGATCAAAAGTCCCAAGGTGCCCAGATTCAATGTGATCATGTACAACGACGATGTGACCACCTTTGACTTTGTCATCCAGGCCCTGATGGACATTTTTGACAAGGATCAGGCCACAGCCCAGACCCTGGCCTATGCTGTGCACAGCCAGGGCAGTGCCGTGGTGGGCCAGTACAGCAAGGAGGTGGCCGAGACCAAGGTGGCGGAGGTCACCGAGCAGGCCAGAGCCCAGGGCTATCCGCTGGTGTGCACCGTGGAGGAGTAGGACATGAATGAGAGTGAGATGCTGCAGAAGGCGGTGAGCAGGGCTGAGGAGCTGGCGTCGACCAAGTTCTTCAGCAGCATCGTTTCCATAGATCACCTGCTTTACGCCCTCCTGGACACCGACACTGAGGTCATGGGCTTCTTTGAGAGCGAGGGGTATGATCTGGCCGCCATCATGGACGTGATCTATGACCACATTGTCAGCGAGTATCCCCGGATCCAGGAGTCCCGGAAGCCCCGGCCCTCGGCCTCCTTCAAGCGGGTGCTGGAGCGGGCGGTGTTTGTGGCCCAGTATTCCAACCGCACGGAGATCTACGGCCTGGACGCTTTGGACGCCATGTTCCCGGAGCGGGACAGCTTTGTGTCCCTGCTGCTGACCCAGAGCCTGGACATCTCCCGGGCCAATGTCAGGAAATACTGCGCCCGGCTCCACGGCCGGGACGCCGGTGCCCAGGGAGCCCAGGGCGCTGCTGGCAGCACCGGGGAGCAAGGATCCCGGACCGCCCGGACCCCCGCCCAGGGGGAGGACTCCGCAGTGCCCGAGGAGCTGGCCACCTGCCTTTCCTGTCTGAATGATCAGGTCATGAAGGGAAAGATCGAGCCCCTGGTGGGCCGGGATCAGGATCTGCAGCGGATCTACGAGGTTCTGGGCCGGCGCCGGAAGAACAACGTGCTCATCGCCGGTGAGCCCGGGGTGGGGAAGACGGCCCTGGCGGAGGGGGTGGCCTGGAACATTGTCCATCAGAAGGTGCCCCCCTTCCTCAAGGACTTCACGGTGTATTCCCTGGATGCGGTGGGGGTCATTTCCGGCACCCAGTTCCGGGGCGACTATGAGAAGCGCATGAAGGCGGTCTCCTCCTTCATCAAGGGCCGGGAACGGTGCATCCTGTTTATTGACGACGTGCAGCAGCTGTTCAGCACCAACTCCTCGGAATCCGCCACCGGGGCCTCCATGATCCAGGCGGATCTTCTCCGGGGCGATCTCCACTGCATTGCCACCACGTCCTTCAAGGACTACAACCGGATCTTCTCCAAGGATGCCGGCTTTGCCCGGCGCTTCCACAAGCTGGATCTCAATCCCCCCACGGCAGGGGAGACCTTTGAGATCCTGTCCAAGTCCCGGGAGCAGTATGAGAAGTTCCACGGGGTGCGCTACTCCGACAGCGTGATCAAAAAGATTGTGCAGATGTCCGAGAAGTACATGTACAACCGCTTCCTGCCGGACAAGGCCTTTGACGTCATGGACGAGATCGGATCCTTCTTCCGGATCAGCCGCCAGCCTGACAGCCAGGAGATCCACGAGATCTCCGAGGACGAGGTGGCTCAGGCCTTCTCCCGGATCCTGAAGATGCCCGTGAGTGCCCGGGATGACGATTCGGCATTGTACCGGGATCTGCGGCCCAACCTGCTGAAGCGGATCTTCGGCCAGGATGAGGCGGTGTCAGCGGTGGTGGATGCCGTGATCATGAACCGCTCCGGCCTGGACAATGTGACCCGGCCTGTGGGCAGCTTCCTCTTTGCCGGCCCCACGGGCGTGGGCAAGACGGAGATTGTGATCCAGCTGGCCAACCTTCTGCGGATGAAGCTGATCCGCCTGGACATGTCCGAGTATTCCAGCGAGTTCACCGTGTCCAAACTTCTGGGATCCCCTCCGGGCTATGTGGGTTACAGTGAAGGCGGCATTCTGACCAACCAGGTGAAGAATGAGCCCCGGAGCGTGGTGCTCTTTGACGAGCTGGAGAAGGCACATCCCTCCATTTACAACGTGCTGCTGCAGATCATGGACAACGGCATGGTCACCGACGGCATCGGGATCACCGTGAACTTCCGCAACACCATCATTGTCATGACCACCAACTGCGGCGCCAGCGAGATCGAGCGGGGCTCCATCGGCTTTACCGCCGGCAGCTCCAGCTTTGACTCCGCCTCCGCCATCCGCCAGGCCTTCTCCCCGGAGTTCCGGAACCGCCTGGATGCGGTGGTGTGGTTCAACAACCTGTCGCCGGAAGTGGTGGAGATGGTCTTTGACAAGATGTGGTCTGAACTGGAACGCCAGCTCAGGGAGAAGAACGTGGAGGCCACGATCAGCCCTGCGGCCCGGAAGGAGCTGGTGCGCCGGGGTTATGACCGCAGCATGGGCGCCCGTCCCATGCGCCGGGCCATCAGGAACGCCGTGCACAAGGAGCTGGCCCGGGAGATCCTCTTCGGCAGCCTGCTGTACGGCGGCCAGGTCTCCATTGACTATGACGGCAAGGAGTTCGCCTTCAGCTATGTGTCCAATGCCGCGCCGACCGAGGAGATCCCTGAGGGAGCCCTTACGGTGGACAAGCCCGCCACCCCGGAGAAGCCTGCTGAGACGGTGAGCCAGGAATGCGCTGCCGGAGACGCCGGAAGCCCGGGGGAGAAGTCCTGAACCGGCGGCACCTGTCACTGCAACCCATCCCCCGGAGAGCCGGGGGATCCCACTAACATCCCGTGCCCTGGGCGCCGTCCTGGGGCTTGATCCTTTCCCGCCGGCGGATCTTCCCGGATCCCGGCACCGTCCTGTCATGTCATCAAGGAGAAGTTCATGGCTTTGAGGAATGTCATTGTTATCGGCTCGGGCCCGGCGGGGTGCACTGCCGCCATTTACGCCGCCAGGGCAGGGCTTGAGCCCCTGCTGGTGGCCGGACTGCTCCAGGGCGGGCAGCTGACCCAGAGCTCCGGGGTGGAGAACTGGCCCGGGGCCCATCATTTCCCTTCGGGCTTTGAGCTCATGGAGTCCCTGCTGGAGCATGTGCGGAAGTTTGACGTGGAGATCCTCCAGGACAGCGTCAGCACCCTGACCCGGGAGGACGGGGTGTTCAGTCTCCATATGGCAGGCGGTGAGGTGCTCACAGCCCGCAGCGTCATTGCCGCCACGGGATCCTCCGCCAGATATCTGGGGATCCCCGGTGAGGATCGGTTCCGGGGATCCGGGATCTCCGCCTGCGCCACCTGTGACGGCTTCTTCTTCCGGAAGAAGCGGGTGGTGGTCATCGGCGGGGGCAACACCGCCGTCACCGATGCCCTTTACCTTGCCGGCCTGGGGGCAAAGACCAGCCTGGTGCACCGGCGCAATGAGTTCCGCTGCGAGAAGATCCTTACTGACAAGCTGATGTCCGCCGCCGGTGAGGGCAGGATCAGCCTGCACCTTTCCAAGGTGCCCCTGGAGTTTGTCGGGGGTGAGAGCCTGGAGGGCGTCCGGATCCGGGACACGGTGACCGGTGAGGAGTCGGTGCTGGCGACGGACGGCGTGTTTGAGGCCGTGGGCCATGTGCCCAACACCGGCTATCTTGAGGGACTGCTGGAGCTGGATCGGGGGTACATCCCCCTGGCCGGGGATCCGGAGCATGCCACCGCCACGGCGGTGCCGGGGCTCTTCGCCGCAGGGGACGTGGCCAACGCCCGCTATCAGCAGGCGGTGGTGGCCGCCGGCAGCGGCTGCATGGCTGCCCTGGATGCGGAGCATTATCTCTCCATGCTATGAGCCGGGGAGCGGCGTACAGCGGATCTGAGGATCGGCGGGTCGGCGGCGCAGGGTAGCGGCGGATCTGATGATTTACGATCAGCGGATCAGAATGATCAGCAGAGCGGCGGATCGACCGCTCCGGAGGAGCGGCTGGTTGAAGACGGGAGCGGCCATGGGGCTTGTGGACTATTTCAAGGACAAGGACTACGTCCTCACTCCCTGTGAGGGGCTGGATCAGCTGATCCTTATGGAGATGTATTCCCAGGGGATCTTTCCCATGGCCTCGGAAAAGCGTCCCGGGTATCTGATCCTGGGTTGTCCCCGGCAGCGGGCGCTGTTTGATCTGAATGAGATCAAGATCTCCCGGAGCATGGTGAAGTTCCTGCGATCCTGCCCCGGCCGGTACCAGGTGCGGATCAACACCCGGAAGCAGGAGATTGTGGAAAACTGCCGGAACATTCCCCGGAAGGATGGTGACGGCTGGATCGGGGAGGATTTTCCCCGGCTGTATGCCAGCATGCCCAACTTCGTCTCTGCCGGGGTGTTCAACCAGGAGGACGAGCTGGTGGGGGGACTGTACGGCCTGTGCGTGGGCCGGATCTTCTGCGGGGAGTCCATGTTCAGCCGGGAGAGCAACACCTCCAAGCTGGCCTTTTATGCCTTTGTGCTTCACTGCCGCCGCTACGGGTTCCGCTACATCGACTCCCAGATCCTCAATGATCACACCGCCTCCCTGGGCTGCCGGGAATATCCCCGGAAGTTCTTCCGGAAACTGCTGGCCAAGTGGGGTCAGGCCTGGCCTGAGACCTCCTTCAAGGAGCCCGGGGTGATCTTCCCGGATCCCGCCGGAGGTGTGGAGGAGCAGATCCGGGAACTTGTCAGCATCGGGCGTCCCCGCCAGGAGGCCGGGAACTGAGATCCCGGAGACGGCTGTCTGGGAACTGAGATCCTGGAGACGGCTGTCTGGGGGCTGAGTCCGGGAGGCAGGATCTTTTCTTGGAAACGTCCGGCCCCGATCTTCCGGCTTGGCAATCGGGCAGTGCAGTTCAGGCACGGTGCCGGTTCACTGCTCCACGCTTTTTCCCTCCTCCACGCTTTTTCCCTCCTCCACGCTTTTTCCCTCCTCTTCCGGACTCACATCTGCCGGAAGATATCATTGCTCATGATATTGGCGACCTTCTGGCCGTTGATGGTCACTGAGGTCACACAGTCCCCGAATCCCCGGCACCAGGAGATCACCTCCGGGCCGCTTTTGGTCTTCAGGGTGAGTTCCAAGCCGCCGTCGGGCAGATCCCTGAACTCCTGGGTGCTGCACCACATGCGCTCCTTGACGTAGGCCACGGCGCTGGAGGGCCTGAAGGTTATGACAAAGGTGCACAGTCTGCTGCTCCAGGGCAGACCGAAGTCCCCCAGATCGGCGTCGGGCTGGGGAAGCTGGCATTTCTGGCCGGTGTCCTCCAGGCGGCTGATCCGGTGGACCGCCAGGGAGCGGAGCTTTTCAATGGCTGACATGTCGCCGGTGAGGCTTGAGCCGATGACGTACAGAGTGCCGCTCTGGCAGACAAACCTCCGGGGGGCAAAGATGATCTCCTTTACCGCCGAACTGTTCTGGGAGCTGTAGGTGATCTTCAGAATGGTGCCGTTGCGGATGGCGTTCTCCAGTGTGGCGATGGTGGCGGCATGGGGCGTGTAGTCAAGGGTTCCCTTGCTGGAGAACCGGTAGTCCGGGGCCAGGATCTTCTGATAGTCCCTGGCAAACCCATCGTCTCCCAAGAGGGCCACGGTGGTGTCGATGATGAACCGATCCAGCCGATCCCTGATCTCATCGCTGATGTAGGGATCTGCCAGATCCCGGCAGACGCTCAGGAGCCTGAGCTCCTCCATCTCCAGTCCCGGAACCGGCAGGCCGTCATGGCTGTACTGGTACCATTTGCGGTTGCTGTCCAGTCCTGACTGCAGCTGGCTTCCCATCACATTCTCGATCTCATTCAGCAGCCGGGTGACCGTCTGCCGGGAGCAGTTCAGCTCCCTGGCCAGATCCGCCACGTACAGCTTGCTGTGGGTGAACATCAGTTTCCGGAACAGCCGCAGCAGTTTGTTGCCTGTGGTTGCGTCCTCGTCAATTTTTCTTGGCATGGTATCTCCTCTGTTGCCTGGCACTGATCTGGCAGATCGTGCCTCCATTGAGATTGTAGAGCATCCGGTCTCCGGAAAATGCTGCCGGAGCCGGATCATGGCACTGTTTTCCGGAGCTGTGTCTGATCCGGGAAAACTCCATGGATGATCTTAGGGGATAACTATCCGTCTCATGGATTGATGGCTGTTTATTATTCCGCCAATAGGGTGAGCTATCCTGCCTTCCGGCACCGGGGCGCCTGGGTTATGAACTTCATCGCATATGGCGGCGTCACCGGTGGCTGACTCCGGCATTCCCGGATAGGATCCGGAATGACGGACCGGACAGGGCGGGAATGAAGGGAAAACTATCCATATTATGAACAGTTTTCTTCGTAGGATCCTAAGCGTGCCGGAGTCCCTGGATCTGGCGATCCTGCTGTTACCGTCTCCCCGCCGTTCCGGCCCCGGACATGACTGGCGTCCGGGAACTGCTCCGGAACCGGTTCAATGAGGGCGCATCCGGTCAGTTTTCTGCCGGATCGCCAAAGCGGATCCCGGAGCCGGGGGACGGGAGCCGGACAGGCATCGGGAGGCTCGGAGGCTCTTCCATCTTGCCCTGAGCCGCCGATCTGTGCATCCCCCATGCTGCATCAATTTTCACTCTGAAGGAGGAACTTCCCATGCTTGACACTGAAAACGTCAAAAGCGACATCAAAAACGAGATGCAAAAGTTTGTCAGCTCCCTGGACAAGCCCCGGATCCTGCTGGCCGGATCCACCGGATGCGGCAAAAGCACGCTGTGCAACCTGGTATTCAAGCGTGATGTGTGTGCTGCCGGCAGCGGCCGCCCCCAGACCCGGGGGATCCGGGAGATCCAGGCTGAGGATATTCCTGTGATCATCCATGACTCCGAGGGTTACGAGACCGGGGCCAACTTCGGCAGCGGCGGCGAGGGCCAGGACTATTTCTCCATCATCACGGACTTCATGGATCGGCAGGATGAAAACGGCAATCCCGTGGACATCATCTGGTACTGCATCAGCTCTGCCGGGGCCCGGGTTACCGACGCTGACATCAGCGTGATAAAGGAGTTCAGGACCCGCCGGCGTCCCATTGCCGTGATCCTGACCCAGGCGGACATGTGCAGCCAGGAGGATTCAGATGTGCTGGCGGACACGGTGAAGTCCGCCACGGGATCGGACACGGCGGTGTTTGAAAGCTCCACGGATCCCATGGTGGCCCATGAGATTGACACCTCCGGCATGGGAATTGACGCCCTCTATGAGTGGACCCTGGGCAACCTGGAGGAGTCAAGGAAGGATGCCTTCATGATCGCCTGCGGCCGGGCCTTTGACCGGAAATACGACTACTGCGTCAAACTCACCCGGGAGTACTCGGCCATGGCCGGAACCGCAGCCGTCTCCCCGGTGCCCTTCTCAGACGCCGCCATCATAACCCCTGTCCAGCTGGCCATGGTGGGCCGGATCCTCAGTGTCTGGAACATGAATCAGATGCAGAACCTGCTGAAGGCGGCCTGCATCGATCAGATCTTACCCATGCTGGGGCGGTTTGTTGCCGGCAACATTATCAAGTTCATTCCCGGGATCGGGCAGATCATGGGCGGGATCGTCAACGCCTCGGTGGCCTTCAGCCTGACCTACGGCCTGGGCAAGGCCTTGAACGAGACCTGCCGCATGATGTGTGAACGGGAGCTTGCGGGCCTGGCGGTCAATTTCAGCGACTTTTTCGGGGACAGTTTCATTGAAAATGTGAAGAAGTACGCCAAGGAGGCCCGGGACTGGAAGGAAAAGGGGCTGGATGAGGAGGATCCGGCATGAGGCCGGGATCCGGCGCCGGGGCGCCGGCGGCTGATCAGGCGCCATCCGGCACCGTGTCACCTGAGGAGCTACTCCGCCCGTCTTCTGCCAGCATGGGCGTGGATGAGGTCAGCTGTCTGCAGTGCGGCTGGAAGATGAGTCCCTCCATGGTGTGTCCCCACTGCGGCGGGAACCAGTTTGCGGCTCTTTCCCGGAAAGCGGAGGATCTGTTCAGGAAGCACGGCCTTGTGGAGGAGTCCGGGGATCTGCTCCTGTTCGCCGGCAGGTGCATAAGTGCTCCCGCCGAGTTCAGAGCCCGGCTCGCAGATCAGGATGAGGAAGTGACGGATCACCTCGCCGGCATCCTGGAGCAGGCCATGAATGCCGAAGACGGGCAGGAGATGGAGGACTTCCTGATCAGCGCCATGTTTCCCGGGGAGGATGAGGAGGAGTTGCAGGCGGATCTTGAACGGGATGCCGCGGCATACAGCCGGATGACCTTCATGGTGAACTGCGCCAACCGGCTTCTGGAGACGGCCGCCGGCTGCCGGCTTTGCCCTTACGTCCAGGAACTGAGCCTGCAGGAGATGCTGGACAGCGCCGGGAGTGAGGATGACCGGGAGTTTATGGTGCGGGAACTGCGGGAGTCCGGTGCCACGGACTCTGAGCTGGCCCTTCTCCGGGGACCACAGCTGGTGTCCTGCTACCTCAGTTCCCGTTCCGGGACATTGGCCCGGGAGCTGGGTGAACTGGGAGAGGCACTGCTGACTCTTGCCGGTGAGGCCGGGGCTGAACCTGGGACGAGCCGGGCGTGAGCTTTAGATCCGGGGCGCCGTCTCTGCTCCTGGGGACATGTCCCCCGCCATAGCTGAGTCTTACGGCGGGGATCCGGGCTGACAGATCCCCGGATCCGGCGGCGGGGGCCAACAGCCCCGGCACCCGGGATCGGACAGTGTTTTTTTTGGTACGAACTGGAGATAGAAGAAAATGAAAGCAAACGGAACCTGTATTGTCTGCGGCAAGAGCAAGCCCGCCGCCATGATCTGCCCCCACTGCGGCAGCAGCCAGATTGCGGCAGTCCTGGAGCAGGAGAAGGAACTGATGCGCATGCACGGGATTGAGGATGTCTATGATCTTTCGGACAAACTCTCCTCCGCCGGCATGGCTGCGGTGATTGCGGTCCTGGACACGGAGATCCGGCAGATGGATGCCCTGGATGAGCTTCTGGTAAAGGATGAGGATATGGATCCCGCAGCCCAGGAGAGTGCAGATCCCGGATCTGAGAAGGCTTTCCAGGAGCGCCTGGGAACCCTCACCCTGGAGGGCAGGGATATGCTGATGACCAAACTCGATGAGATCATCGTCTTACTGAACACCGGCAACCGCCTCCTGGACGGGATCTGCGGGGGCAGGCTCTGTCCGGAGCTTCCCCGGATCACTGCCGGGAGCCTGGAGCAGGATTTTCAGGATGAGGAGAAGAAGCGCCGGATCATGAAGGCGGTGGCTCTGGGGGACAGCCTGACTGAGGATGAGTTCCTGTGCCTGCTTCTGGGGGAGCCAGGTGAGCAGGTGGACCGTGTCCTGGCCCGGGAGACCGGGGAGTGCTGGCCTATGGATCCGGACTACCTGGAGAAGGAGCCGGAGGTGGCGATCTGCGGTTACCTGAAGCAGTGCGTCCGGATCACCGGGGAACTCCTGTGCCGGATGAGCCTGGATCTGGCGGAGCTGGACGGCGATCCTGACGGGGAAGATGCTGTTTTGGAGACGGAGTCTGCCGGGGATGATGCCGATCAGGAGCCCCAGGCTGCCGGGGAGGCTGAGTCCGGGGACTGACCGGATGTGCTGCCCCGTCCCCGGGACGGCTCCGGATCCGGGAAACTCCGGGCCGGGTGGCGCTCCCGCCTTCTTTCGGCTGTCACCGGGTTGCTGCCGGGCCGGATCGGATCCCGGTATCTTCCGGGAGATCCGGGGTGCCCGGCAGCCCCGATGTCAGACAGTCATGTTCAGATGAGGATTTGCCCATGTCCGTCACCAGGATTAATGACGATTTCCGGGCCCGGCTGAACCGTACCCGGATGTCCACGGAAAGCGAGGCGGTGCCGGATCTCACCGGGATCACCGTGGGTCCGTGCCAGATCAGATCCCGGCTGCCGGTGTGCTCCGGGGAGGCTGATATCTATCTGGCTTCCTGGGACGGGGGCGGCGGAGAGGGCGGATCCCAAGAGTATGTGCTGAAGCTCTACCGCCGGAAGGGCTCTCTGGATCCGAAGGTGGTGGCCAAGCTGAAGGATCTCCGGAGCCCCTGGGTGGCCCCGGTGCTCCTGACCGGAGAATATGAGGGGCACCAGTATGCGGTCCGGCCCTACTATCCCGGTCCCAACCTGGGGGAGGTGCTGCGCTCCGGGGAGTGCTTTTCCCCGGATGAACTCAGGAAACTGATCATCCCCTCGGTGAATGAGGGGCTCAGGGCCATCCATGAACTGGGGATCCTGCACCGGGATCTGAAACCAGCCAACCTGATCCCCGATCCGGAGGGGGAGCATATTCTTCTGACGGATTTCGGGATCAGCGCAGACTCCGGGGGACAGACCCTGGTGGTCGGTTCAGGCTCCCTGACTCCGGGATATGCCGCCCCGGAGGTTGTCCATGGCGTCTTCAGCCTGAGCTCGGACTACTTTGCTTTCGGGATCACTGTCTATGAGCTGCTCACGGGACACACCCCCTTTGCCGGCAGCGCCGCCTCTGAGGAGGAACTGTCCCGGCTGACCATGATCAGCACCATCTCCTTTCCGGAGGATTTCCCCCCGGATCTTAGGGATCTGGTGCTGGGTCTGACCTACCGGGATATTTCCGGCCGCCACGATCGGGACAATCCCAACCGGCGGTGGGGCTATGAGGAGGTCCAGTGCTGGCTGGAGGGCAAACCACGGCCGGTGCCCGGGGCGGCCGGCGCCAGCCCGGGCCGGACCATGGAGACGCTGCCCTATACTTTCATGGGGATCCGGCACACCTCGGTGCCGGAGCTCTGCCGCTCCCTCCTGCTGCATCCGGAGGCGGGCCTTAAGGAGCTGGGACGGGGGATCCTGTCCTATCATTTCTCCCTGCTGGATCCGGAGATGGGGCAGCTGTGCCGTCAGGCCGCCGAAAGGCTTGAGTCTTCCCCCGACGGCGGGGATCCGGGGATTGTCTGCGAGCTGGCATACCGGCTGGCTCCGGAACTGAGGATGCTGTGCGCCGGCGGGGAGGAGTTCGGGAGCCTGGAAGAGTTTGGCAGCCGGGCCGTGGATGCGGCCCTGGCCCTCCGTCTGGCCGGAGGGGAGGACGGCAGCGGATCCGGGGGAGCGGATCCGGGGAAGGATCGGGAGATCTTCCTGGCAGCCCATGCCTTTGCCGCCGGATCCCTGGGGGATTTTTATGCCCGGGAGGTGCTCGGGGATCCGGATCTGGCTGAACTGCTCCAGCAGATCCGCAGCCAGGCTGCGGCCCTGGGATGCGGCCGGAATGAGACGGTGCTGCTTTTCGGCTATGCCGTTTCCGGGAACTCCCGGATGGCCGCCGGTGGACGGATTTATGAGAGCCCGGCAGACTTTGCCCGGGTCATGGATGAGCTGGCATCCCGGGATCCGGGGGCCTTTCTGAAGTTCACCGGGGAGATCCGGGAGGAGCTGGCCTTCTATGTCCGGGCCTTCGGGGGAAAAGAATGTGCCGCGGCGGTCCAGGGCGTCCTTGACCGCTATTCACGGGCGGAGTTCGGCGACGGGGACTACTTCTTCCTGGACGGCGGAGACATGATCCGCAGTATTGATGCGCTGCCGTCTGATCGCCGGGGCTATGTGGTGCGGGATCTGCTGCTCCGCTACCGGGACGCCTTGAAGAGTGTCTGCCGGCAGGTGTGGATCCGGGACTGGTGCAGGGAGCTGGAGGAGAGAATGGCGCAGAGTGTGATGCTGGGGGATCGGCTGTTTCCGTCCCGGGAAGATCTGGCTTCTTTTCTGGAGGAGATGCTGGCGGGGATCCGGGAGCAGCCGGGGTATTTCCGGGATTTCGTGGGCTTCCATGAGCGGGAGATCCGGGAGCTGATGCGCCACGGGGATCTGAAGGATCTTCTGGAGCGGGTGCTGCGGGCCGCCGGGGACGTGGTGAGCCTTGACTACCTCACCTTCCCGTCCTCAGAAGATGCTGCCGGCTATCTCCGGGATCTGACAGCGGGTGAGAGGGACCGGCCCGGCAGGATCCGGGATTTTGTCACGGTGCACCGGCGTGCCCTGGAAGCCCTTTCAGGAAACCCGGTGCTGGGGCCGGAGATCAGGGGCCTTATGGATCTGGCCTCCCGGAGGGCTGAGCCGGGCACCATCAGCATAGCCGGCACCCGGTATCCTGAGCTCCTTCTGGGGGAAACCATGAGGTTCGGCACTTTCCGCCAGTCCCGGAGCGGATCCCCGGAGCCCATTGAGTGGCTGGTGGTCCGGCAGGAGTCCGGCATGATCCTTTTGCTGAGCTGCCGCGGGCTGGAAACTGCCTCCTTCCATTCCCGGGACGAGGCTGTGGACTGGGAGCACTGTGATCTGCGCCGGTGGCTGAACAGCTCTTTTCTGACGGCGGCCTTTTCCCCCGGGGAAAGGGCCCGGATCCGCCACTCCGTGCTCCAGAATCCCGGTAACCGGGAAAAGGGGATCCCCGGGGGCAGTGTAACGGAGGATCAGATCTTCTGCCTGAGCCTGGAGGAGATCCGGGACCTGGGACTGAAGAATGCCCAGCGGATCTGCCAGGGCACAGACCTGGCTGTCAGCCGCGGCTGCCGGGTGGGGGTCAGCGGGGGATCCTTCTGGTGGCTCAGGAGCCCAGGGGGACTGGAGAACAAGGCTGCCGGCGTCAGTGAGAACGGGGCTGTCAGCCCCGGGGGCAACGCCGTCAGCTATCCCTTCGCCCTGGTGCGCCCGGCTTTGTGGATCTGCCGGGATCCGGACCAGCCTTAAGGCGCGGGGCCTGCCACGGGCGGATCGGGTGAATGAGTTCCCTTCCGGATCCCGGCCCGGGCAGGAAGGCTTTTGCAGGGCCGGAGACGAAGGGTGAAGTCTGTGCTCACGGAAATGCCGGACGGTGAAGTCAGTGCTTACGGAAATGCCGGACGGGATCTCTGAGGAGTATGATGAGATCCGGATGCGCGTACAACTTGGAGGAAAGACCATGTGCCATGAGAAGTTAGCCACCACCAACATCCTGATCCTGGGGAAAAGCGGGGCCGGGAAGTCAACCCTGGTCAACTATCTCTATGGTCAGGAGGTTGCCCTGGCCAAGGCGGGAAGACCGGTGACCGCCAGGGGACTCCACCCCCACCATCCTTTCATGTTCCGGAACATGGAGATTGTGGTCTGGGACAGCTGGGGCCTGGAGCCGGACAAGGCCGGGGAGTGGCTGAAAAATCTCAAAGATGAGCTGGCCCGCACCGGGCGCAATCCCGATGTGAAGGACTGGATCCACACGGTGATCTACTGCTATGACGCCAAGCAGTCGCGGCTGGACGACTTTGAGCGGACCCACATTCTGGACGGGATCATTGCCGAGGGCTACCCCCTGATCTTTGCCATGACCAAATGGGGACTGTGCTCCGAGGCGGAGAAGAAGGCAGCCCATGAGGTCCTGGAGACCAGCTATCCTGACGCCCCCAGGATTGAGATCGAGTCCGTCAGCAAAAAGCTCCGAAACGGCCGGGTCACGGTGACTGCTGGCAGAAAGGAGCTGTTCCAGGAGATCTGCCAGAACCTGAGGAAAAACCTTTTCTCGCACCTCATCAGCAATACGCGATCCTCCATGGTTCAGGCTTTGGCGGAGGCCAAGAGAGCCTCCATGGAGTATTTTGACGATGAGGCCGGCTTCTTCACCGTCTACAGTGAGGAGCTGATCGGGAAACTGAACCGGCACACGGCGGACTGCTACAAAAGCCGCTGCCAGGAGGTGTACCGGATCTTTGAGGAGAATTTACTCCAGATCAACAACTTGTGCAAAAACGTCATTGAGGGCTACACAGGTCTGGATCTTAAAAAGTGCGGCATAGAGTTTGCCAGCCTTATGGCTGACGATCTGCTCACTCCCGATGATGCCTGGGACGGCTCCTTTGCCGAGTTTGTGTCCACCACGGGACCGCACATCCTGAAGAACGTCCTGCTGAGTTTTTTTGGTCCCGTCGGCTTGTCCCTCATGTTCTGGGGGAAGAGTCGTAAGGATCTGTACCGGGACAAGTATGCCGAGGCCCTGGGCCGCCTGCACTGGGAGGTCACCTTAAGGCTGGTTCACTTCTTCGTTTTCATTGAGCGTGTCGATGCAGTGGTTCGGGACCGTCTGAACCAGCTGATCCGGGGGGACGACACCATCCAGTGGTGATATCTCTCCGCAGTCCCGTCATCCGCCAGCAGATGTGCGCCGGACAGGTCCAGGAAGAGTAGAACAGGCCGACCGACCGGAGCAGCCCAGGGAGAACCAGCCGGGCAGGAATGCTTCTGCAGGGCCGGAGACGGAGGGCGAAGTCAGTGCTCACGGAAATGCCGGACGGGATCTCTGAAGGGCAGGAGACATGGATGTGCGTACAACAGGGAGGAAAGGCCATGCGCCATAAGAAGTTTGCCACCAACATCCTGATCCTGGGGAAAAGCGGGGCCGGGAAGTCAACCCTGGTCAACTATCTTTACGGTCAGGAGGTTGCCCTGGCCAAGGCGGGAAGGCCGGTGACCGCTAGGGGACTCCACCGCCACCATCCTTTCATGTTCCGGAACATGGAGATTGTGGTCTGGGACAGCTGGGGCCTGGAGCCGGACAAGGCCGGGGAGTGGCTAGAAAACCTCAAGGACGAGCTGGCCCGCACCGGGCGCAATCCCGATGTGAAGGACTGGATCCACACGGTGATCTACTGCTATGACGCCAAGCAGTCGCGGCTGGACGAATTTGAGCGGACCCACATTCTGGACGGGATCATTGCTGAGGGCTACCCCCTGATCTTTGCCATGACCAAATGGGGGCTGTGCTCCGAGGCGGAGAAGAAGGCAGCCCATGAGGTCCTGGGGACCAGCTATCCTGACGCCCCCAGGATTGAGATCGAGTCCGTCAGCAAAAAGCTCCGAAACGGCCGGGTCACGGCGACTGCCGGCAGAAAGGAGCTGTTCCAGGAGATCTGCCAGAACCTGAGGAAAAACCTTTTCCAGCACCTCATCAGCAACATGCGGTCTTCCATGGCCCAGGCCCTGGAGGAGGCCAAGAGATCCTCCATGGAGTATTTTGACGATGAGGCCGGCTTCTTCACCGTCTACAGTGAGGATCTGAACCGGAAACTGAACCGGCACTCGGCGGACTGCTACAAAAGCCGCTCCCAGGAGGTGTACCGGATCTTTGAGGAGAATTCCCTCCAGATCAACAGCCTGTGCAAAAACGTCATTGAGGGCTACACGGGTCTGGATCTTAAAAAGTGCGGCATAGAGTTTGCCAGCCTCATGGCTGACGAGCAGCTCACCCCCGCGGATGCCTGGGACGGCTCTTTTGCCGAGTATGTGGCCACCCTGGTGCTGACCGTCCTCACCGGCGGCCTGTTCTCCATGTTCTGGCGGAAGGATCTGTACCGGGACAAGTATGCCGAAGCCCTGGACCGCCTGCACCGGGAGGTCACCGGCAGGCTGGATAACTTCTTTGCCTCCATTGAGCGTGACGAGGCGGGGGTCAGGGATCGTCTGAACCGGCTGATCCGGGAGGATGACACCATCCGGTGGTGACGGTGCCTGGCAGATCTGCCATCCGCTATCAGAGGTGCGGGCAGGACAGGAACGTCCGGACAGATCGCAGCGGTGCGGCGCACGCCGGGCGGGGCCGGACAGAACGGACAGGACAGGCCATAACAACGTAGGATCTGCCGGTCAGTCAGGGGCAGGATCCTCCGGTTGGGGAGGGCAGGGAAGACGGGACATAGGATCATGCAGGGAGGACCTTTTCCGCACCCGATCTTCTGGTGCTAGTGGCGGTCAAATTCCGGAAATGTCGGTCAGCGCACAAAAAACTTTACTTTGGAATTGAGTTTTGGCATGATAACTCAACTTTTTTTCACTCAGAGGCTATATGTCCAAGGAAGACAGCATAGAAATGCAGGGAACCATTATTGAGACCCTGCCCAATACCACCTTCAGAGTCCAGCTGGACAACGGTCACGAGATTGTGGCCCACATTTCCGGCAAGATGAGAAAGAACTACATCCGCATCCTCACCGGTGACAAGGTGACGGTGCAGCTGACCCCTTATGATCTCAGCAAGGGCCGCATTGTGTTCAGAGCCCGCTGAGCATCTCCGGCTGAAGCCGGGCTCCCCCGGTCTGCCGTCCATGGTTTTCCCCTGATCCCCTGAAGATCCCGCCTTACGGCTGATCCCTGCTGTGCCCGTCCGCTGACCGGGCGCAGGCGGCTTTCTGTGCCTGAACCCAGGCCCTGTCCGCAGGTCTTCGGATCCTGCTCCGGGTCTTCACACCGTGACCGCATCCGGCGTCCCCGGAGGCTGTGTCCCCGTCTGCCTTTTTCCCCCGGTAACTGTTAAAATACATGTCCTGTCACGGGATTGCCTTCCGCATTCCCCGGGGGATCTGATCCGCCTTTTGGGCGCCGGATCTGCCCGTGGGGGCGGCGGGGATCCCGGCATGTGTTTTTCCCGGGGGTGAAGATGATCCTGATGGCTGAAGGCGGCAACAAACTGGAAAGGCTCAGCGGTGCGAGACGGATTTTTGAGTCCGCCTTCATCATCCTTCTCTTTATCTCACTCTTTCTGCTGCTGGCCCTGTGGTCCCATGACCCCGCTGATCCCGGCTGGTCCCAGACTGCCGCTCCCGGGGCCCAGATCCGGAACCTCATGGGCTCTGTTGGCGCCCTGGTTGCCGATCTGCTGTTCTTCCTCCTGGGCTGGGGCGCTTTCCTGGTCCCCCTGACGGTGATCTATGTGGGCTTCTGCCTCTTTGTCCGGCGCTTCAACATTTTTGACGTGGATTTCTTCACCCTGGGGCTCCGGATCCTGGGCTATGTGATGATGATCTGCTCCACCCTGGCCCTGGTGAGCATGAATGTGGAGCACGGGGACTTCCTGTCCGGGGGCGTGGCTGGCAACATTCTGGCCGGGGTGACCATCGGCAGCCTGGGAGAACTGGGGGCCTCAGTGCTGTTCCTGGCGCTTCTGGTGTGCTCGGTGCCCCTGTTCACCGGGATCTCCCTGCTGTCCCTGTGCGACGCCGTGGGCGGGCTGTTCTTTGCCGCTGTGTACCACCGGGCATGGAAGGAGCGGCGCAAGGCGGAGATGCAACTGGAGGCCAACCGCCAAAGCCGCATCTTCCTGGCGGAGGCTGAGGAGGGCGGTGAGGACTCTGGAGAGCCCACGGTGTTTGATCCGGAGACCGGCTTTGCGGTGTACCTCCGGGATGATGCGGAGATCCGCTATGCCGGCTCCACCTCCTACGATGATGATGACTACCCCCTGCTGAAGAGCGAGGTGAAGGAGCGCGCCGGGAGCCGGGGAGGATCGGCCGCTCCGGCCGCCTCCGGTGTTGGTGCCGTATCGACGGGTGCCCCGGGCGGTGATGTGGCGGGTGTCCCTGGCGGCACCATGGCAGGCGGGATCACGGGATCGGCTACCGGTGCTGCGCCTGCGGGAGCCGTGGCCGGCGCCGTGTCTTCCGGGGAGGCGGCCTCCGCCCCGGGGGCAGCCGGCACCTTTTCCCCGGTGCCGGCAGTTGCCGCCGCCGCAGCCGTTTCTGCTGCTCCTGCCGACTCCGGCCGGATCATGTCTTCGGGATCAGCCGCACCGGTCTCAGGGATGGCCCTGGAGTCTGGCGAACCAGATCGGGCAGAGCCTGATCCCTGGGCTGATGATCTGGACATTCCCCTGGGGGACATGGGGCGCTTCACCTCCTCCAGATCTTCGGAGCCTGAGGCTGCTGCCACTGCCTCCGCCGCCATGCGGACCGGGAGATCCCCTGATCGGGATGGCGTGGTGACCGCCGATCTCCCGGGGGGATCTCCTGCTGTTGCCTGGAGTGCCGGCGCCGGATCGGCCGCTGACAGCGCCTTTGCCGGTGACAGTTCTTCCCCGGACGGTGGCAGCTCTTTTGACAGCTCTGATTTCTGGGCCCCTCTGGAGGAGGACAGCGCCGCCGGTGGCGCCCCTTCCGGCAGGGCAGGGGAGAATGACGGCGCCGATCCCGCCCTCTGGACTCAGGATCTCCGGAGTTCCTCCGGCCCTGTCCCCGGAGCGTCCTCATCTGCCGCCGGCACTGCCCCGGACACCCCGCCGGAGATCTCCTTCCGGGGTATGTCCTCTGGCGATCCGGAGCCGGACTTTGATCTGTCCTCCGGGGACTCAGGCTTTGCCGCTGCCGGGGTTGGGAACTCTTCCGGCGCCTCTTCCGCCTCTGCCTCCGGCAGCGGCTTCAGTGTGACTTTCCCTTCCCGTTCCTCCCTGGATGACGGGAGCCAGCAGGTGTCCCGGAACACCGGCTCCTTTGCCGGGGATGACACCGGCAACGCCATCCTGGCGGCGGAGGCCATGGATCTGGATGACATTCCGGACTTCCTGCCTCCCGGCCAGAAGTCGGTTCTGGACGATGACTACAACTCCCGGAGCCTGTCTTCCAGTGCTGGTTCGGCCTCGGTTTCCGCCGCCGGCCCTGCCGCCGGGGCAGCGCCCGGGTTCCCGGGATCCTCCGGCTCCGCCGGTACTGTCCGGACCGACGACTACTTCACCTCCCTGCATGAGGAGATCACCCCGGATCTGCTGTTCCGCCTCCGGGGCACCTACAACCCCCATGATCTCCCTTCGGTGGAGCTGCTGGATCCTGTACCTCCCAAACCCTCCCGGATGACCCAGGAGGAGATTGACCTCCTCAGCCGGATGATCGAGGAGAAACTCAGTGAGTACCGGATCTCGGTGACCGTGTCCGGCGCAGCCGTGGGCCCGGTGATCACCCAGTTCCATCTTACCCTGTCCCCGGGCACCAAGGTGTCCAAATTGGTGGGGATCCGCAACGATCTGGCCCGGGTGCTCATGGTGAAGTCCGTCCGGGTGGTGGATGTGATCCCCGGAACCTCCTATGTGGGCCTGGAGATCCCCAACCCCAAGCGCCAGACGGTGTATTTCCGGGAGCTCTTGGACAGCGACAATTTCCGGAGCAGGAAGGATCGGCTCACCTGCGGTCTGGGGTGCGATGTGGTGGGCAAGCCCCAGGCCATGAACCTGGCCAAGATGCCCCATCTGCTGGTGGCCGGAACCACCGGTTCCGGCAAGTCGGTGGGTGTCAACGGCATGATCCTGTCCATGCTCTACAAGTCCACCCCGGATGATCTGCGGATGATCCTCATTGATCCCAAAATGCTGGAGTTCTCCTCCTATGAGGGGATCCCCCACCTGCTGACCCCGGTGGTGACGGACATGAAGGATGCCACCAGTGCCATCCGGTGGTGCGTGGGGGAGATGGAACGCCGCTACCGGCTCATGTCCCGGATCAATGTGAAGAACTTTGACGGCTACAATGAGAAGGTGCTACTGGCCATCCGCAACCGGGAGCCCATTCCGGATCCCCTGTGGGAGCCCACAGCCCAACTGTCGGACAAGCGCCCTTATCTGGGCAAGCTGCCTTACATTGTCCTGGTCATCGATGAGCTGGCGGACATGATGATGCAGATCGGCAAGAAGGTGGAGGAGCTCATTGCCCGTCTGGCCCAGAAGGCCCGGGCCGCCGGGATCCACATGATCATTGCCACCCAGTCCCCCCGGGCGGATGTGCTCACGGGCATCATCAAGAGCAACATTCCCTCCCGGATGTCCTTCACCGTGTCCAGCCAGCTGGAGTCGCGGATCATCATTGAGCAGACCGGCGCCGAGTCCCTGCTGGGCAACGGTGACATGCTGTTCTCACCCACAGGATCCAACACGCCCATGCGTATTCACGGCGCCTATGTGTCCGGAGGGGAGATTGACCGGATTGTGGACTTCTGGAAGAGCCGGGGCACCCCGGAGTATGTGGACAACATCCTGGACGATGAGGTCACCGAGGAGAACGCCCTGCCCAGTGAGAAGACTGAGGTCCAGGCCCGGACTGCCGCTGCCGGCAAGGACGAACTGTTTGATCAGGCAGTCAGGGTGATCCTGGAAACCCGGCGGGCCTCCACTTCAGTGCTCCAGACCAGGATGGGGATCGGCTATCCTCGGGCCTCCAAACTGATTTACGAGCTGGAGGAGGCGGGTCTGATCTCCCAGCCCATGAACCAGGCCGGCAAGCGCAAGGTGCTGATTGACGATAGTTACTTGGAGCAGTTGGGGCAGTGACGCTCCGGGAGGGAGCAGTGCATCCCGGATCTGCCGATCCGGCGCCCGCCCTGCTCCCGTCCCTCTTTTTCTTTTCCTTATTTTTCCGCCCCGGCGCCGGGAGATCCGACTCCGGGGCCTGATCATGCAGGAGATGAGTTATGTTATTCCTCCGCCGTCTCTTTTCCGCCGCTCTGCTGGCCGGCACCTTCCTGATCTCCGGATCCCCGGCCCTGGCCGGATCCCAGTCTCCCGAGGCGGCCTTCAGCGCCCGGATGGCAGATCTCCACGGTCTGGATGCGGGCTTTGTCCAGGAGGTTTACGACGAGGACGGCCTGGAGCTGGAGCGCTCTGAGGGCCGGTTCAAGCTGAACTCCGACACCTCCTCCTTCCGCATTGACACCTCAAAGCCCGAGGAGAGCCAGCTGGTGTGCAACGGCAGGGACGTGCACTACTATGAGAAGTCCCTGGATCAGGTGACGGTTTATTCCATGGAGGAGCTCCGGAAATCCTCCCCTTTCTGGATCGTCCTGGATCGGAAGAGCCGGGATTTCAGCCAATTTACAATTGAATCCCCCTCCCGGGATGTGTTCCTGGTGGCGGAGCGGGACCGGAAGGACGGCAGCGTCTACCGCCTGGCCTTTGACGAGGAGGGCCTCTCAACAGTGGAGTCCCGGGATCCCGGCGGCCAGCGGGCGGTGTACAAGCTCACCGGCAGGAAGTTTTACCGCACCGTGCCCTCGGTGGAGTTTGTGTTCCTCATGCCCGAGGGCGTCACCGTGGATGATCGGCGCTGACATGGACAACGAACTTTTTGCCCCGGCTCCGGCTGCCGCCGCCCCGGATCCCTCCCCGGCCCGGGAGTATGCGGGTGATGAAGGCTCCGGCGCGGGTGACAGCACAGCCGGCGCCGCCGGTGACAGCCTCCTCTTTGCCCCCCTGGCCGCCCGGATGCGTCCCCGGACATTGGAGGAGTATGCGGGCCAGAGCCATATCCTGGGTCCCGGGCGTCCCCTGCGGCGGGTACTGGAGTCCGGCGCCTGCCAGTCCATGGTCCTGTGGGGTCCTCCGGGCACCGGGAAGACCACCCTGGCGGAGATGATGGCCTCCCGGGCCCGGGCCGCAGTCCGGAAGATCTCCGCCGTCACCTCCGGGATCAAGGATATCCGGGAGGCGGTGGAGGCGGCCCGGAAGAACCGTCTGGCCGGTCAGCGCACGGTGCTCTTTGTGGATGAGGTCCACCGGTTCAACAAGTCCCAGCAGGACGCTTTCCTGCCCTTCATTGAGGACGGCACCATCTTCTTCATCGGTGCCACCACCGAGAACCCCTCCTTTGAACTGAACAGTGCACTGCTGTCAAGGCTTCGGGTCTATGTGCTCAAGTCCCTGACCCGGGAGGAGATCCTCTCTGTGATCACCCGGGCCCTGGAACAGGATCCCTGGATCCGGGAGCGGCGCCTGGTGTTCCAGGAGGGTGCCCTGGAGTGCCTGGTGGATTTCTCCTGCGGGGACGCCCGGCGGGCCCTGAACTTCCTGGAGGCCCTGGGGGATCTGGCGGAGACCGGGGAGGACGGCACCGCCGCCGTCACCTTGGATCTGGTGCGCCAGGTCCTGGGCCGGCGCCCGGCTGCCTACGACCGGAAGGGGGAGCAGTATTACAACCTGATCTCAGCTCTGCACAAGTCCGTCCGGGGATCCTGTCCTGATGCCGCCCTTTACTGGTATGCCCGGATCCTGGAGGGCGGCGGGGATCCCCTCTATGTGGCCCGGCGTCTTCTGGCCATTGCCTCGGAGGATGTGGGCAATGCAGATCCCAACGCCATGCGGGTGGCCCTGAACGCCTGGGACTGCTTTGAGCGGGTGGGGGCGGCCGAGGGGGAGCGGGCCATTGCCCAGGCCCTGGTGTACCTGGCTGCCGCCCCCAAGAGCAATGCGGTGTACCTGGCCTGGCATGCCGCCCGGGAGGCCGCCGCCGCCTCCGGGGAGCTGGAGGTGCCCATGCACCTGCGCAACGCCCCCACGGCGCTGATGGAGGAGCTGGGCTACCACAAGGGCTACCGTTATCCCCATGACGAGCCCGGGGCCTATGCCGCCGGGGAGACTTATTTGCCCCCGGAGCTGGGGCAGGTGTCCTTCTACCAGCCCACCGATCGGGGCACTGAGGCCAGGATCCGGCAGAAACTGGCGGAGCTCAGGGCCCTGGATGAGGCGGCTGGTGCCGGATCCCCACCGGACTCTTCTTCTTCCCCGTCCTCACCCTCTGGTGCCTGACAACACTCCACTCCCGGGCGGGGCAGCCCCTTTCCTGCCAGGCCCCCGTATCTTTCACGGGGCGGAGTGACTGTGTCCTTTCCCGGCAGTGGTGACTGTGCTTCTTTTCCCGGCAGGGAGACCGTGTGCTTTTCCGGGGCGACTGATCGTGCACCTTCGTGGCAGTGTGACAGTGCCTTTCCCGGCGGGGTAGCAGTGACCTTTCCCGGCCGTGGCGGTGGCATTCTCACGGCATGCTTCCGGGATCTTCCCCGGGCGGTTCGGAAGCCCGCATCCTCTCTGCCTCCCGTTTCCCGGGGCCGTCCTTTCTCCGCCGGGGACCCAAAAATTTCCTCCGGTTTTCCCCGTGTCCGGCTGTGCTTTTTCTGCTAAAATGACGCCTGTCAGATTTTTCGTTTTTTCCGTTCTTTCCCCCTTATGATTGATCCAAAATATTTCCGGTCAGACATGCAGGAGGCCGCACAGCGCCTTGCCACCCGTAACTTCACTCTGGACACCCAGATGCTCTCTTCTCTGGAGGAGCAGCGCCGGGAACTGCAGACCGGCACCCAGGAGCTTCAGGCCAAGCGCAATTCCATGTCCAAAGCCATCGGCGAGGCCAAGCGCCGGGGAGAGGACACCAACCAGATCCTGGAGGAGGTCTCCCGGATCGGTGAGCGCCTTGACGAGATCAAGAAACGCCAGGACGAAGTGCTGGCCAAGATCGAGGAATATGCCCTGACAGTGCCCAATCTGCCGGATCCCTCGGTGCCCCTTGGGGCAGACGACTCCTTCAATGTGGAGGTGCGCCGCTGGGGCACTCCCCGGACCTTCAGCTTCCCGGTGAAGGATCATGTGGCCCTGGGCGAGGCCCTGGGCGGACTGGACTTTGACACCGCCTCCAGTCTGGCCGGTGCCCGCTTTGCGGTGATGCGGGGCCCTGTGGCCCGGCTCCACCGGGCATTGTCCCAGTTCATGCTGGATCTCCATGTGGAGGAGCAGGGCTACACTGAGTGCTGTGTGCCCTATCTGGTCAATGCCCGGACCCTCACCGGCACCGGCCAGCTGCCCAAGTTCAAGGAGGATCTGTTCCACACCAGTCTTGACGGCACCTGCGAGCCTGACGGGGTGTCCCGGCGTTTCTGCCTGATCCCCACCGCCGAGGTTCCCCTGACCAACTTGGTGGCGGGCAAGATCCTGGATGAGGGTGATCTTCCCCTCAAAGTGACCGCCCACACCCCCTGCTTCCGGTCAGAGGCCGGCTCTGCCGGCAAGGACACCCGGGGTCTTATCCGTATGCATCAGTTCGACAAGGTGGAGATGGTGCAGATTGTGGATCCTGAGAAATCCTGGGAGGCTCTGGAGCAGCTGACTGCTGATGCCGAGGAGGTGCTCCGGCGTCTGGAGCTCCCCTACCGGGTGGTGGCCCTGAGCACCGGTGACATGGGCTTCTCCGCTGCCAAGACTTATGATCTGGAGGTGTGGCTCCCCGCCCAGAACACCTACCGGGAGATCTCCTCCTGCTCCAACTGCACGGACTTCCAGGCCCGGAGAATGCAGGCCCGGGTAAAGAAGGGCGGGAAGAATGTGCTGGTGCACACCCTGAACGGATCTGGGCTTGCCGTGGGCCGTGCTCTGGTGGCGGTGCTGGAGAACTATCAGAATGAGGACGGCAGCATCCGGGTGCCGGAGGTTCTTGTGCCCTATATGCGGGGCGCCACGGAGATCAGGTAGGACTGTCCCCCATGGAATTGGTTTGGGTTGACTGGGTCATAGTGGCAGTGGTGGCTGCGTCCACCCTGCTGAGCATCATCAACGGCTTCCTCAGGGAGTGTCTGTCCCTGATCAACTGGTTCCTGGCCTTCGCCGTGGCCAAGTTCTTCTATTATGATCTGTCCCAGAGTTCCCTGATGTCCTCCATGCAGGCGGACTTCCGGGTTCCCGCTTCCATTCTCATCCTTTTCGTCACCACTTTGCTGCTGGGCTTTCTCATCATCTACCAGGTGGTGCGCCTGCTGCGCAAGGCCGACGGGGTCCTGAGCGTTACTGACCGGATCCTGGGCATGTGCTTCGGGGCCCTCAGGGGGATCATGATCGTCTGTGCGTGCCTGGCGGCATGCCAGCTGCTGTTCAGCATCGGTTTCCTCTCCTTTGTGCAGAAGATGCCCTTTTGGGAGAAGTCGGCCTTCATCCCCGAATTTAACAAGGTGGTCTTCTGGTTTTTTGACAAGATCAACGTGGGTGAGATTGTCACCGACGTCATCAGCAACCTGGGGGATCACACCCAGGGAGCCGATCATGCCCTTTCCTCGGGCGGCGGCGGCCTGATCCATGCCCCTGACGGAGGCACATCCGGCGCTGACGCCAGTTCCCTGTCCGGGGCGGTGACCGTGGGCGAGGACGGCAAGATTGAGATTGATCCCTCCAAGATCAATCCCGAGGACGTGGAGCGGATCCTCCGGGAGAGCCGCTAGGTTTTCCTGTGCCGGAGCGATCCGGCTTTTTTTCTTTTTGGCGTATACACGGCAGGTGTTTTATGTGTGGAATAGCGGGCATCGTGGGCAGGACGCCTGTGAATCAGTCCCTTTATGACGCTCTGACGGTGCTGCAGCACCGGGGGCAGGACGCTGCGGGGATCCTGACCCTGGACAACGGCAACTTCAGGCAGCGCAAGGCCAACGGTCTGGTGAAGGATGTGTTTGAGACCAGGCACATGCACCGTCTCCGGGGCAACATCGGCATCGGTCATGTGCGCTATCCCACTGCGGGATCCTCCAGCGCCGCCGAGGCCCAGCCCTTTTATGTGAACTCCCCCTTCGGCATGGCTCTGGCCCACAACGGCAACCTGACCAATGCCCGGGAACTCAGGGAGAAGCTGGCCCGGGTGGCAAGGCGCCATATCAACACCAGCTCCGACTCGGAGCTCCTGCTGAATGTCTTCGCCTATGAACTGGAGAAGTGCGGCAACTCCCAGCCCACACCGGACGATATCTTCACTGCGGTGACGGCGGTGAACTCCAAGATCCGGGGCGCCTATGCGGTGGTGTCCCTGATCATCGGCGGCGGCATGGTGGCCTTCCGGGATCCCAACGGGATCCGCCCCCTGGTGTTCGGCTCCCGGCAGCTGAAGGACGGCACCCGGGAGTACATGGTGGCCTCGGAGAGCGTGGCCCTGGATATTCTGGGGTTCACCCTGGAGCGGGATGTGGAGCCGGGTGAGGCCATCTACATCACCGAGGACGGGACCTTCCATTCCCGCAGGTGCTGTGAGAACGTGCGCCTGCGTCCCTGCATCTTTGAGTATGTCTATTTTGCCCGGCCGGACTCCTTCCTGAACGACGTGTCGGTCTACGCCTCCCGGGTGAACATGGGCCGGCTCCTGGGGGAGAAGATCAAGCGCCAGTGGCCGGATCTGGACATCGACGTGATCATCCCCATTCCTGAGACCTCCTGCGATGTGGCCCTGGAGATCGCCAAGTACCTGGGGATCCAGTACCGCCAGGGCTTTGTGAAGAACCGTTATATCGGCCGCACCTTCATCATGCCCGGCCAGAAGCAGCGGAAGAAGTCTGTGCGCAGCAAGCTCAACGCCATCAAGTCTGAGTTCAGGGGCAAGAAGGTTCTGCTGGTGGATGACTCCATCGTTCGGGGCACCACCAGCGGGCAGATCATCGATCTGGCCCGGGAGGCCGGGGCGGAGAAGGTGTACTTCGCCTCCGCTGCGCCGGAGATCCGCTATCCCAATGTCTATGGCATCGACATGCCCACCAGCAATGAGCTTATCGCCTACGGTCGCACCAATGATGAGATCTGCCATCTTATCGGGGCCGACGGGCTCATTTACCAGGATCTGGCCGATCTGGAGAAGGCGGTGCGCACGGAGAATCCCGCCCTGGAGGAGTTTGAGACTTCGGTGTTCACTGGGGAATATGTCACCGGGGATATTGATCAGGCTTATCTGGAGTATCTGGACCGCCAGCGATCAGATGATGCCAAGGCCGTGAAGGCCTGGAACGAGGGTCTCACGGATCTGGAGCTCTACAACGAGGACAACTGATCCGGTCTCATCCGGCCGCCGGGCGGTGTTTATCCTGCTGCCCGTGACCGGTGCTGACTTCACCTGGGGGGCAGATCCCGCCGGGGTTTGACGGCGGTTTTCCGGGATGCTTCCGGAGCCGCCGTTTTTTTTTGGTTGGTTTCGTGTTGAGGAATCCAGTAACCCGCCTGATCCATGTTATGAACTGAGTGCATTAGTGAATAAGAGATCAGATAGGGTCGAAGGATCTGGAAAAGGGGGCCGTTCAAGACAGGTGAATGTTGTCAATCCAGAAGTTTTGATGTGCTTGGTACTAAAACAGCGAAGTTTTTGTTGAAGTGTGAAGCTTTTTATGATACAGAATAACTATGCAAAACTTATGTATGAGCCACAATAATAACTATAATACTAAAAATTTATCCTCGTAAAGAGATTAACAAAATGTCAAATTTAAATGATTATTATGATTTTATTAAAAGATTACAATTACTAATATCTAAAAGACCAGAATTAATAACAACTACATTATCTAACATATTTTCAATGAGATTAATAGGAAATAAAACTCATGGAGATTTAGCAGAAATTGGTATTTCAGAATTTATTAATCAGTTTATGTATGACTTCAAAAGCAAACATGTAGGAAAAGATTTATTCAGATCAAAAGAACATGAAGAAGATATACTTGTAATAAATGAACTCACAAATGTAAACATCCCTATAAGTTTAAAAGCATATGGAACCGGACCTTTACAATTATCCACGGATAAAGATTCTAAATTATATACTGAAGTGAAAAAACTTTTTAACAATAATCCACATATTATTGATAAAAAAGAAATTATAACAAGAATTCTTAATTTAGATGTAATAAAAAATTCTACTAATATCAATGTAATGCCTCTTATATATAACGAAAATGATAATAAATGTAACATTATGATTTTTGATTATGAAAAAGCATTAAAGGAAATAAATAAAATAGTTTTTGTAGACACAAATGAAATTTATAATTGCGATACAAAATCAATAGATAATGGTAGAAGGAAACACCCTGTAATTCAGTTCTTTAATGAAGATAATAAATATATTTTTGAAATTAGATATGGTGGTAAAACTGCAAATGCTCTACAAAGAGGATTGTGGACAAATACACAAAGGGCAAGTGATTATTTTATCTCAATAACAGGTTGGATAAATTATAAACACAATAAAACCCTTGTTGAAGTTTTTTCTTTAGCATTGCTCGCTGAAGAAAAAATTCATAAAACAATAAAAGAAGAACTTCAAACTCATATAAATACACTGAGAGATAACAAGGAGTAATTATATGTGTCAGTTAGAATTGTTCAAAAGTTCTAATTTTGATAATAAATCTTTGCCTTTAGAAACTGAAGGTATTAAATATGCTGGTTCAAAATTAAAATTACTTCCTTATATAGAAAGCATTATCAAATCTCAACCTAATATCAAAACTGTACTTGATGGTTTTAGCGGAACTACTAGAGTTAGCCAGATGTTTGCACAAATGGGATATGATACAACATGTAATGATATTTCTTGTTGGTCAGAGGTATTCGGTAATTGCTATTTAATGAAAGGAAAAGATGATTCATTTTATCAAAATTTGATAGATCATTTGAATAATTTGACACCTTGCGATGGTTGGTTTACGGAGAATTATGGTGGATATGATGATGACTCTAAAAAGCCATTCAAACGCAAGAATATGCAAAAATTAGATGTTATTCGTGAAGAAATAGAAAATTTAAAACTCGATAAAGTGGATAAATCGGTTTTATTAACCTCGCTAATTTTAGCACTTGATAAGGTTGACAGTACGATTGGTCATTTTTCCTCTTACTTAGCAAAATGGTCTCCTAGATCAAGTAACGATCTATATTTAGTCTTACCAAAAAGATTTAACATTCATTCAAATAATAATGTTATCAAAAACGACGTTTTTAATGTTATTAAAAATTGTCATTATGATTTTGCATATTTTGATCCGCCTTATGGTTCAAATAATGAAAAAATGCCACCTAGCAGAGTTCGTTATAATTCCTATTATCATTTTTGGACAAGTGTAATTTTAAATGATAAACCGAAGTTATTTGGTAAAGTAAATAGAAGGGAAGATTCAAGAGATACGGTTAGTGCATCAGTGTTTGAAGAGTTCAGAAAAGATGATACTGGTCATTATATTGCAATGCAATCTTTAAAACGACTTATAGATTCAACTGATGCCAATTATATTTTACTATCATATAGTTCTGGAGGTAGAGCAACCAAAGAAGAATTGATTGATATTGTAAATGAAAATGGTTCTTTAAAAAATATATATGAAATAGATTATAAAAAAAATGTAATGGCAGGAATGAAGTGGACTAATGAATGGACTAGAAATGATGATAATAAAGAGTACTTGATTTTTATGCAGAAATAATTACAAAGTATTAAACAGAAATTGAATTCTTAAAACAATCCTGTATTCTCTTGTGTTGCACACAGTTGAGAATACAAAGTTCTTTAAAATATCAAGTTTTTCACTAAAAGTCTCTTTAGCGATATTAACAAAGTTGTGGTATACCACATAGTTGTTAAGATACTTTGTGGCTACGCTATGGAAATGAAAATTTGTTAAATTTTTATGCTCGCTATGATAACTATTTATCCTTTGAATATTGAACTGACCGTTAGTGAATTTACCAGCAGGAATTTTGGGTTTTTGCAAAATTTTTTAAGTGCTAAAAGTATAGACTGCATAAGGATCTTTTGGGGTCGAAAAATTTTCGCCACTCATTATGGTATGCTACAAGATTATGACAACCACTTTAGGACTTAAGACATTTAAATAAACCAAGTGACATGCATTCTCCTACCTTCAGTGGTTTGACCGGCATCGGTGAGGTCAGTGATGGCATGATCTATCGTTCCCTGGTGGAGGTCACCTTTGCTGAGGCCAGACGGATCCTTCGGGAGGGCAGTGCTGAGGAGCGTCTGCTGTTGCCACTCAGGGTGGGTGAACTGTTGCCAGATCCCCGGAAGGCCGTTGCGATATGCGTACGGCTCCTGTCTGATCTGGATCCCCGGATCCGGGCCAATGCCGTCCTGGGTCTATCCTACGCGGTCCGGCGGCAAAGATGCCTGGACAGAGATACCGTTCGGCCGCTGCTGCTCCGGGAACTGGCGGAGAACCGGGATTTCTCCGGACGTATTGCTGACGCCCTGGAGGATATCAATCTTTTCATGGGGTGGCGCCTGGCTGAGGACCGTATTGCCCGGATCCGTTCGGGTCTGGATCCATCTCCTGAGCGCCAGGGCGCGGGAAGCCAGGAAGATCCCTTATGAGGGGACCGGATCCTGCTCCTGAGTCTGAACCTGAGATCCGTGAGATCACTCACCTGTAACCGGAGGCCTGCATGAACCTGCTGGAGCCTTTTTACCTGCTCTATGACGATCATCTGATCGTTTTTCTGCTCCTGGTTGCCATCCTGTGGATCCCGGGACTGCAGTTTCTCCGGTATGCACTGGATCCCCGGGGCACCCGGGCGTCCCCGGGGATCCTGCGCCTCTTAAGGATCCTGGATCTTGGGGCCACGGTGATCCTGGGGCTGGCCGGAGTTGTTTCCCTCTTCGCCCTTCTGCTGTTCACCGTTTTTTCCGCTGCAGATTTGGGCACCCCTTACGTGGTGTACGGGATCCTGGCGGCAGTGCTTATGGTGGCCCTGGAGTTTAAGAGCAACAGCGCCCACTACATGGTGGACGCCCGGGCATCGGCCACCCTGGTGCTGGTGCCGGCCTTCATTGTTCCCCGGGTGGGCATCGCCTGTGGCTTCGGTGTCAGTACGGTTTTCCTGAGCGCCTTGTGTGTGGGGCTCTTCATGGCAGTCTGGCGTTATTATTGCATGCCCCGGTACCGTGAGGCCTTCCTTTCCCTGAACAGGTTTTTTGACTGGGATCCGGAGCTGGCGGGGGAGCAGGACGGCGGGTCACAGCCGGATGGGAATTCCTCCCGGCGGGAGCAGGCTGAGTTCGATCCTAACGGGGGAGGTGCCAGTTCCCGGCCGGAGGATGCCGAATATGCCTGGCTGTTTCAGGGTCTGGAGATCTCTGAGGAAATGCTCCAGAGCATATTTGTGGTTCTGGGCAAGAGTCTGGCCATATGCTCCAGCGATGATCAGTTCCGGCAGCTGTGCGTTGACGAGATCTTCTATCAGCTTGCCCTCCCCCGGAGACAGGCGGCGGCTGCCGCCGGCCACATAGTTCGGGGTGCAGGTCTGACCCTTCCTGAGATCAGCCGTCTGGTGGGCCGGGGGGAGATCCCCCGCCGGGGACTGAGGTTTGCCCGGGGCTTTCTGGCTTTGGTGACCACCCCGCTTTTTTATGACGAGCATGTCACCGCCGGGGAGCAGCGCTACTTCCGCAGTCTTGCCGAATGCCTGGGGATCAGCCGCCAGATTGCTGATGGGCTCTTTGCGGCCATGGCTGCCAGATATGA
The DNA here is from genome assembly GCA_902782145.1 of uncultured Aeromonadales bacterium. GTDB lineage: Bacteria > Pseudomonadota > Gammaproteobacteria > Enterobacterales > Succinivibrionaceae > UBA2804. The sequence goes on along the minus strand of CACZLZ010000016.1, from coordinate 6,331 downwards.
TCTTCTCCTGGATGAGACGGAGGGGGACTATGTGAGCAGCGAGATCCTCCGGTCCCGCCGTTACCGGCGGCACCAGGAGGAGCCCCGGCGGGACGGCTCCTGGCAGGAGCAGCGTAACGGGGCAGGGGGATCCCGCAGTGACCGGGGAAGAAGCGGCCGGAAGAGTGAGTCCCTGGACAGCACCACGGATGAGATCCGCCAGGCCTATGTCACCCTCCAGTGCTCCCGGAATGATCCGGATGACACCCTCCGCCGGACCTACCGCCGGCTTCTTGCCCGCTATCATCCGGACAAGGCCATGTCCCTGGGTCTGTCCTCGGAGTCGGTGGCCAAATGCACCGAGATGACCAAGGCCATCAATGTGGCCTGGGAGATCGTCTGCCGGGACCGGGGGATCAGCTGAAGCGGATCTCCGTGCGGGGCTGGCAGAAGTCCGGGAGGGGCTCTCCCGGGCGGGCGGGATCCATGCTCCGGGTCGTTGCCGATCATCAATGGTGCGCAGCTCCCCGTGTGGTCTGGGGACGGACTTGTGCCCGGCTTTGCAGGATCCTGATCCCGCCGATCAGAAAAAGGGCAGGAGCAGGCTCGTTATCATGATCGGGATCCTCATGATCAGGATCCGACCACGATCCTTGCCTTGGTACCGAATCAGTCTCCGTCCCCGGATGGCTTCAGCAGGAACATCATGTACCACGGCAGGCGCAGGATCCTTCCCTGCCGGCTGATGTTCCAGTCCCCGAACTTGAAGGCGCCGGCCACCGGGTGTCCGTCCTGGCGGGCCAGAACCATTCGGAGTGCCTTTGCGTTCCCCGTGGTTTTGCGGATCTCTATCAGGAGGCATTCGCCCTGGTACGGGAGGACTAAGTCAACAGTCAGGCCTGACTTCCGGCGGTAGTAGCATAGCCGGAGGTCCAATTTGTTGAGGATATCAGCCGCCAGGGCCTCGGCAACGGCGCCATTGTTCCCCGCAAGGCTGCCCTGAAGAATGGCGGCGGGGAGCCGATCATCAAGCATGCTGACGAACAGCCCCGTGTCCTGCATGTAGATCTTGAAGCTTTCCGGCAGGACGCTGTCTTCCAGGGGCAGTTCCAAGCGGGCAAGGTTGTGGCACCGGACAATGATCCCGGCCTCCTCCAGCCACCGGAGGCTGGCGGCAAACTGCGCTGCGGTTCCGCCTTTCCGTACCCGGGCATACTGGAATTTCCGGTTCTCCCGGCTGAGGTGATCCGGAACGGACAGTAGGCATTCCCGGACAAGGGACCGGCTGCGGGATCCGGAGGATGAGTGGGCGGTAAAGGCTCCGGTTTGCCGGAGAGGGCTGTCCAGGAAAGATCCGATGATGTCCTGCTGGATCTCCCGCACCAGGCGCAGGTTATGGGTCTCCAGCAGGCACTCCACCGCCTCTGGCATGCCCCCGGTGACCGCATACAGCAGGAGCAGTTCCCTCATGCGGCAGTGCAAAGCTTCGGGCACGGGGTTTTCCGACTTCAGGGCATCGGCGAGCAGTGCGATGTGCTGATCACCGATGCCCTGGGCCAGGAGAAACTCTTCAAAGTCCAGGGGGTGCATGATCCGGACCGTCTCCCGGTTGTCCGGATCTGCGGCGGAGGACTGCAAGACATCCCCGGCTTCTGGAAAGGAGCTGGTGCCGATCACGTCAAACCTTCCGTTCTGGCTGAGGAGCCTGAGGGCGGCCCAGGCACCGGGGCATTCCTGGATCTCCCTGAAGATCAGGAGCGTGTTCCCCGGGACAAAGTTCACCGGCGGAGGAAGCAGCGCCGAGAGCCTAAGGAGGATGGAGTCCGGATCTGTCCTGCCGGCAAGGGCAGCGGCCAGATCCGGGTTTTCCCTGCAACTGAGGCTGATGATCCTGGCATAGTTTTCCCGGGCAAACTTCTGCACTGAAAAGGTTTTGCCGCACCGGGGACAACCCCTGATGATCAGGGGCCGGTGTCCGGGCTGGGACTTCCATTCCCGGAGGATGCGGTCAGTTTTTCGTTCCAGCATTGGATCTCCATGATCAGTGAGCCAGTAGACGGAGCTGGTTGGCAGGCGGGATAGCAACGCATCCTCTGGGTGGCGGCTCCGGGATGATGAAAACCCGGTTTGACCGCTGATCCGGATCAGAGGACAGTCCGGATCAGGGGCAGCGGTTCCGGTGCTGACCAGATGCTGCTGATGATGGCATCTTTTCCGGCGGGCATTGGCTTGCAGGCGGATTTCCGGACTCGGATTTCCGGACAGGCGGCTGTTTCTCCAGCGAGTTTCTGGATGGGGATGACAACTTTTTCCATGGAGTTTCTGTCAGTTTTTCAGCTTTTTCCATGGAGTTTCTGTCAGTTTTTCAGCTTTTTCCATGGAGTTTCTGTCAGTTTTTCAGCTTTTTCCATGGAATTTCTGTCAGCCAGCCAGCTTTTTTCCATGGAGTTTTATATCAGTCAGGCTACTTTTTTCATGGAGTTTTCTGACCTCATGACTACTTTTTCCATGGAATTATCGGACACTGATCCGGCTTTCATCAGCGTGTTTCCTTACCGGATGATAGCCTGTCCCTGACAGATCATGTTACCGGCAGGCAGGTTTCTCCATGGAATTTTGTGACCGCCGGATCGCTTCCCGGAGGATCCGGCTTAGATCACCGATCCCATTACGGTACGGTCTCAGCTCCCGGTATGACACCATGTGCAGGGATTAAGATCCTGTGTCCGTCCGGACCGAATCGCCGCTCTCACAGACTGCCGGGACACCGGCGGCTTCCGTCTTCCGGCACGGCGCAGCACTCCCGGTCTTGGGGATCCCTCCACCTCTCCATGGCGCCTGTCCATCCCGGTTTTTTGACTGTGGTTATGTTTTGCCATGTGGCGGCACCGCTTTGCTTGCCATGGACAGGGGATCTGGATCAAAATCACGGGGGCGGGCTGTGTCCATACACTCCGCCGGCCCGGGGAGCCGGGCTCACTCTTTTCATTCAGCGGCGGCGCCAATCCATAGTGGCGCGATTTGTATGCACAGCACCAGTGATGACTCCACCAATTCCCCCGGGGGCGGAAAGCTCAGGCTTCCCTACCGCTCCCTGGCCGACATGTTCACCCATGTTTGCTCGGCCTGGGCTGACCGTCCCATGCTGGAGGGCATGGGCGTCTCACTGACCTACGGGGAGATTGACCGCATGGCCGCTGCCTTCTCCTCCTATCTCATCAATGTGCTGGGCATGCGGAAGGGGGACCGCATTGCCATGGTGATGCCCAACATCATCCAGATGCCTGTGGCCATCATCGCCTCCCTCAGGGCCGGACTCACGGTGGTCAACGTCAATCCCCAGTACACCTCCCGGGAGATGCATTATCAGCTCCTGGACGCCGGGGTCACTGCCGTGGTGATCCTGGAGAACTTCGCCGGACGTTTGGCGGAGATCATGGACTACACCCTGGTGCGCCATGTGGTGGTGGCCCGGATCGGTGACATGCGGGGCCGGGCGTCGGCCTTTTTCCTGAACAAGATCAACTACCTGGTGCACCGCACCGGAGAGGGGCTCCGGAACCTGCGCACTTTCAGAACCTTCCGCCAGGCCCTGAAGCTGGGTCAGTCCTCCCCGGCGGACATGGTGCATCCGGATTCCGGAGACATCGCCTTTCTGCAGTACACCGGGGGCACCACGGGGATCCCCAAGGGCGCCATCCTCACCCATGCCAACCTGCTGTCCAACATTGAGCAGACACTGCTGGAGTACGGCAGCATCCTGGAGGAGGGCCGGGAGCGGATCATGTCGGCGCTGCCCCTTTACCATGTCTTTGCCCTGACTATCAACTTCCTGCTCACCTCCCGGATCGGCGGCTGCAGCTGCCTTATCGTGGATCCCCGGAAGATCCCCGCCCTGGTCCGATCCATCCGCAGTTTCCGCCCCACGGTGATCACCGGGGTCAACACCCTGTTCAACGCCCTGACCTTCAGTCCCGACTTCCCCTCCATTGATTTCAGCACCCTGAAGCTGGTGGTGGGCGGCGGCTGCGCAGTGCAGAAGGCGGTGGCGGAGCGCTGGCAGAAGATCACCGGCACCTTCATTTTGGAGGGCTACGGCATGACTGAATGCTCACCCCTGGTGTGCGTGGGCCCGGCAGATCAGAAGATCTACACCGGCAACATCGGCCGTCCCGTGAGTTACACCGAGGTGCGGATCGTGGATCCGGAGGGCAAGGAGATCACCGCCATGAATGAGCCCGGGGAGCTGTGGATCCGGGGACCCCAGGTGTGCCGGGGCTACTGGTACCGGGATGCGGACACCCGGGGATCTTTCACTGACGGTTGGTTTCACTCCGGGGACATCGGGGTGTGGCTGGAGAACCGCTTCATCCGCCTGGTGGATCGGAAGAAGGACATGATCCTGGTGTCGGGCTTCAATGTCTATCCCAACGAGATTGAGGAGGTCATCGCCACCAACTCCAAGGTGGTGGAGGCGGCGGCTATCGGCGTCAGGGATCCGGGCAGCGGGGAGCGGGTGAAGGTTTTTGTGGTGCGGAAGGATCCCGGCCTCACCTCCCAGGAGCTCACGGAGTTCTGCCAGAAATATCTGGCCCATTACAAGATCCCCAAATATGTGGAGTTTGTGGACAGCCTGCCCAAGTCCAATGTGGGCAAGATCCTGCGGAACAGACTCCGGGAGATGGAGCGGGAAAAGGAAAGGGAAAAGGACAGGAGGAACATCAATGCCTGAGGTGGCGGCGGGTGTGAGCCCGGTGTATGTGGACACTCCCGGAAAGATCCAGCCGGTGCTTGAGATGCTGGCCTCCGGCTGCCGGGTGGGCATCGACACGGAGTTTGTGAAGATCGACACCCTGCATCCCCTGGCGTCCCTGGTGCAGCTTTATGACGGCAGGGAGGTGTACATCATTGATCTGGTGGCCCTCCGGGGCGACGCCGCCGGATCCTTCTGGCAGGCCCTGATCAGCTCTCCTTGCCTGTTCATCTTCTTTTCCATGCGGGAGGATCTGGATCTCATCCGGCACTGTGCCGGAGCCCTGCCACGGAACATTGACGATCTGCAGATCATGCTCTCCTTTGTGGGGGATTCCAGCAAACAGGGTCTGGCCGCGGCCGCTGACAAATACCTTCATGTGGAAGTACTCAAGGATCAGACCACCAGCATCTGGATGTCCCGGCCCTTGAACCAGAAGCAGATCCGCTATGCAGCCATGGATGTGTACCATCTGCTGCGCCTCCATGACATCCTTTCCGCCCTCCTGGAGGAGCGGGGAAACACGGACTGCTACCGGCAGGATCTGGCTCTGGGGGTGGAGCGGTGCCACGATGAGTTTGATCCCGCCTCCTCCTATCTTGAGCACGTGACACCGGGCATGGGGCTTGAAGCGCGCATCCGCCTCCGGGCACTGGTGAACTTCCGCCAGGAGACCGCCTCCCGGAAAAACATCCCCTTAAGGCGGATCTTCCCCGACAGCCTGCTGCCGGTGCTGGCTACGGGCACCTTCCGCAACACCGCCTCCCTGGAGAAGGCCGGGCTTCACTGGCGGGCCTCCCGGGAGTTTGGCCGGGAGATCCTGAACATCCTCTTTGACCGTCACGCCGATCCCGCCGGGATCAGCTCCGCATCCATGAATTCAGAGCTGTTTGCCGTCCAGTTTGTCGCCAGTTACCGGGAGCGCCTGGCCGCTTTCTGCGCCTCCAGGGGCATTGAGGATCAGCGGGCCGGATCCAAGCGGCGCCAGAAGGAGCTTACGGTGTGGCTGTCCTGTGAAGATCGGCATCTGCTGCATCTGCCGGAAATGCTCAGCACCCCCTGGCGGCGGCAGATCTTAAGCCAGGTGCTGGGGGAGCCGGATCTCCCGGGCCGGGAAAAGGTGGCTGCCATACCGGAGATCAGGGAACTGCTGGGGTTGCCGGCAGTGCCGGAGGCGGCTGCTGCCCCGGAGGCGGTAACTGCCCCGGGCACCGGAGAAGGGTGATCCCGCTGTGAACCCGACCGGGAAGCATGAGCCAGGCACCCCCGGGCAGGAGGGCAGGGCAGAGGAGGATCTGATCACGGGAGCCACGTCCGGTGCCGGTGATCTGTCCCCGGAAGAGCGGATCTTTCCCGGGGACAGCGGATCTGGCCGCGATCTGGCAACTGGAGATCCCGGTGCGGATGCCGGGACTGGGGAGCGGACAGGAGCCGGTGCGGGGAAAACTGATATTGCTGGAGCCGCCAAGACTGCTGACGCTACCGGAACCGGTGCCGGGACTGCTGATGCAGCCGATGTTGCCGGGACTGGTGCCGTGACTGCCGATGTCGCCGGGACTGCTGACGGTGCCGGAGTTGTCGGGACTGCTGATGCTGCCG
>CACZLZ010000015.1 GCA_902782145.1 uncultured Aeromonadales bacterium | reverse complement strand
GCGACAGGTGCATATTCTAGTCCCTTTTTTGCGACTTGCAACACCTTTTTGCAGGTCTTTATCTGTTAGCCTAATTTTTGAGCATTATCACACTTTTTGGCCTTATCCCAGGTCACCTTAGCCTTTCGTCCTCAGAGTCGAGAACGATGGAACCGACCTTATCCAGATCAAAGGAGATGTCATGATCATAGGCAAAAACATCTTCATTCAGCCGTGCCTGGTTTCTGGCTTCCTCATTGACTGCGATGTTTTCCCTCTCCACGGCTTCCCGTCCTGCCGCATTTTCATCAGCGACAACCGTCTCATCAGCAGCAGTTGAGGCCATGGCGACCGCAGAAGATACTGCGGCTGCTGTAGTCTCTTTCATTGTTGGTGCCGGACTTTCTGACTTCTGACCGATGCTGTCCATCTCACCGCGGTTTATCTTCTGCTCAATACGGCGCTTCCGGTTTTCAATTTCGGCATCCTTCTCCTCGGGAGTCTTGTAGAAACCGAAAAGATGCCAGAAAGACCGCCACAGAAAGGTCTTTAAAACACCGATGAAGAACAGAACGGCAGCCAGGACTACAGTTATGATCCCAAAGTACAGCCTCAGATCATCCCGGCTCAGGTTTTCAATAAACTGCCCTATCCCGTGACCTTCCACGTACTTGATGATCTCAGGCTGAAAAAGGATCCTTGAAACAACGGCCAGGTTGCCCAGCAGCGTGAGGATGATGCCGGTCTTGGTGAATTTGGGAATAAAGAGCAAAAGGACACCAAAACCAAACAGGATGGCACCAGCCTCCAGCAAACCGGTTTCAGCAAACTCGGCCGGGGTCACCGCCAGGGAAGATCCCGCCATAAAAAAACTGAGGAACAGCAGTAAGCCCAGTTGCCTGAGAACAAACATCCCCTACACCTCTCACATGAGTCAATTATCTGGACCGTAGTTTAGACTCAAGCGGAACCCTTGGTCTACTGATAACATTAGTCACATAGTCATAATAGCCATTGGACTTCTTGTTCTTGATGTTGTTCATGATCTCATCTGCGGTGAGGAAGCCGTTGTTGTAGGCAACCTCTTCCAGACAAGCGATCTTGACGCCGGTGTTAAGTTCCATTGACTGGACAAAATTACTGGCCTGCAGCAGTGAGTCAAACGTCCCGGTGTCCAGCCAGGCAAAGCCACGTCCCAGGATCTCCACATTAAGCTGTCCTCTGGCAAGGTACATCTTGTTAAGGTCAGTTATCTCAAGTTCCCCCCTAGGAGATGGTCTCACCACACGGGCATAGTCACACACACTGGAATCATAAAAGTACAGACCGGTCACCGCATAGTCTGATTTTGGATGCTCGGGTTTCTCCTCCAGTGAAAGGACTTTACCGCTCTCATCAAACTCCACCACACCAAACCGGGACGGATCCCGCACCAGATAGCCGAAAACCGTGGCTCCGGTTTCACGGCTGGCAGCACGGTGAAGCATATGAATGAAGTTCATTCCATGGAAAATGTTGTCTCCCAGGGTAAGGCAGCACTTGTCACCCCGGATAAAGTCCTCAGCGATCATGAAGGCATCCACAATACCCTTGGGAACCTCCTGAACCGCATAGGAGATGTTCAGACCAAAACATGAGCCGTCTCCGAGAACCTCCACGAAGTTCCGCTGATCCCGCTCAGTGGTAATGATCTGAATATCCCTGATGTTAGCAAGCATCAGAGTGCAGAGAGGATAGTAAATCATCGGTTTGTCGTAGACCGGAAGCAGGATCTTTGAAATAGCAGATGACGCTGGGTAAAGTCTGGAACCAGCACCGGCAGCAAGGATGATGCCCTTCATAGAAAATTCCTAACAACAAAATCAGTGATAACAAACCTGCGCTCCCCGGAGATCATTGCAGTCTAAAGCAGTCAAAAATGGTCAAAACGCTAGCAACTGGACAGTGCAAAAAGAAGAGCACAGCACAGAATTCTTCTCTAGTTGATCCCTGCACTCTACTGAAAGTCAGTTCCGTCACAACTTCCTGACGTTAATACGCAATTGCAGAGTTTTGACTGAACAAACTGACATTCAGAAACGCCCTTCAAGACCTGCGAGAAGCAAAACCATCTGCATGAAAGAGAGCATAACTGCCTATTAATATCAAAGATCTAGGTCAAAATCAAACAAAAACATGCAGTTACCAGCCCGGTTTTCATGACAAATCTCTGTCTTCATTAAATTTTATCATTACCACGTCATTATGTTACATAATTACCCATATTTTTCAACATACACTGGATAATCACTTGTCAAAACACCGTTTTGCCAAACTTCACCTCTGAACTACACATAGTGCTTTTCGACTGCAAGGATTTTTCAAAAACTTAAGGATCCTGCACTCAGAATTACCACATTCAGCAATTGTTGCCTGCCAGATCAGTGACCATGATCTGAACAGATTTTGCAAAATTTCAGCACCAAAACCGGGCTTCCCAGCAATTTTTGATAAAAGTCATAAAGTTTACTCAAATTTTTTAAGTGCCCATGGCCCGGTGGTTATAATGAAACAAAACAGTGCTCGTACTGACACAAGCCGGAAGTGCACTTGTAGAAACCGAAAGAAGAATCTAAAACACAGAAAAAGGATGGGAATTTGCTATGGCTGAAAGAATTTTAGTTATAGGAAAAGGTGCGTCACAGCAACTGTCAGCGGACATAATGAGCCATTTTCAACAGGTTAAGATGGTTGTTGGCGGCGGTCAGAACAGCATGCCGCTCGAGATGGTTTCCCAGTTGCTCTTCCTGCAGTCCCAGTGCAACCTGAAAATTGACTTCCTTCAGTTTCAGACCAACACGGACGAAGAGTACAACCGCATTCTCTCTTTCCAGCTTGGCCTCTTCCTTATGGATCCTGAAAACGAGGTTGCCCTGCTTTCCAATGATCCCAGCATTGATCCGGTTGTGGAATATGCCAAGAACCTGGGCTACAGACTGCAGAGAATGGAAAGCACCGGTGCCATCAAGCCTCAGGGAGCTCCTGCTGCCATGAAACCAGCCCCTCAGCCTATGCCTCAGCCTCAGGTAGCCCAGGCTCCTCAGCCCCAGGTTGCGCAACCTGCTCAGCCGGCTGCACCGAAGAGCACCAACAAAAAGCTCATTTCGACCCTCATCGGCGGTTCATCAGGACTTATGGGCGGCTAACAGGCTCACTGTTGACATCAGAATGTCAGAAACGGAACAGGAAATTGTTCCGTTTTTTTTTGCTTATCAGGGCCTAACAATCTTCTGCTAAAATAGTCCGTCATCCGCAGTTACGACCGTAAAACACTCAAATATAAGCAGGAGCAAACTGCTCCCCCACAGTTCACAGATCTGATTTAGAACCGGCAAATGCTTTCACTGAACAACCTCACCGTCGGTTATGACCGTCATCCTGTCATTCACCACCTGAACATGACTGTTGAGCCTGGTCAGATGATTGCCCTCATTGGTCCCAACGGAGGAGGAAAATCCACCCTCCTGAAAACCATCATTGACCAGGTTAAGCCCATGGACGGATCCATAACCAACTCCTTCAGGAAGATTGGTTATATATCCCAGCTTTACAGCACTAACCGGGATTTTCCCGTCTCAGTGGGTTTCTTCGTAAGCTCAGCCCTGTTCCGCCAGGTCGGTCTTTTTGGCAGGATCAGCAAGGATGCTGTCAGAAACGCCCTCAAAACCGTCCATCTGGAAGGCTTCCAGAACAAGTATCTGTCAACCCTCTCCGGCGGACAGTTTCAGAGGGTCCAGTTTGCCCGGCTTTACCTGCAGCAACCTGAACTGCTCCTGCTGGATGAACCTTTCAGTGCCGTGGATCAGAAAACCACAGCAGAACTGATTGAACTCCTGAAGGAGTGGAACAGCAGGGGAAAGACCGTCATCGCCGTAATGCATGATCTGAATCTGGTGAAGGATCATTTCCCCTATACAGTGGCCCTGGCCAGGGAAATTGTGGCCAGTGGAAAAACCTCTGACATACTTACAGAAGAAACCATTCTGAAAACCTTCTCCCTGGACATGGCTGTGAATCCCAACGCCGGCGTCTGCCAGCGCAAAGATGAACACGAACACTGTGAACAAGAAAAAACTGAAAACTGACACGCCTAACAATGTTTGAAGTTCTCATTGCCCCCTTTTATGAATATGAATTCATGCTCCAGGCGCTTCTGGCCTGTGCCCTTGTGTCCCTTTCCGCCCCGCTACTGGGGCTGTTCCTCATACTGAAGAAAATAAGCCTAACCGGTGACGCCATTTCCCATGCCATTCTTCCCGGCGTTGCCGTCGGCTACGCCGTTGCCGGGCTTTCCGTCACAGCCATGACTGTGGGCGGATTCATTGCCGGCAGCATCGTCATCGTGCTCTCCGGTCTGGTATCCCGGATCACCAGGAACGGAGAGGACAGTTCCCTGGCCGTTTTCTACATGGTTTCCCTGGCTCTTGGAGTTCTGATCATTTCCCTTAACGGCAGCAACATAGATCTTCTGAGCATTCTTTTTGGCTCCCTTTTGGCCATCAATGAAGAATGCCTGTACCTGCTGTCCGCAATAGCCGCAATCACGGTGGTGACCATGACCGTTATCCGCCGCCCCTTCCTCATGGACTGCGTGGATCCCGACTTTCTCAGGCAGAACGGCATCAACGGCCATATCTATCACATGATCTTCATGATCCTGGTGGTGCTGAATCTGATATCCGGCTTTCAAACCATCGGCACGCTCATGGCTGTGGGGATCCTGATCCTGCCCGCAGCCATCTCAAGACTGTGGTTCAACAGCCTTCTCTTCTGCTGCATCCTAAGCCCTCTGGTTGCCTCCTTTGCCTGCTACTCCGGCATAATTCTTTCCTTTCATTTCAACTATCCGACATCCCCGGTGATCATCATTACCCTTGGCCTGGTCTATATGATCTCGGTTCTGTGCGGAACCAACGGAGGTCTGCTATGGAAAATCTACCATCTAAAACATTTGGATTCCTGAAAAAACTGTCCCTTCTTCTGCTGCTCCTTCCCGGTGCAGCCCAAGCGGAAAACATCAAAATAGTCACCGCCAACACCATCCTTGCGGACATGACAAAAGAGATAACCGGTGACCGTGCTGAAGTTCAGAGTCTGATCGGACCTGGGGAGGAACTGCATGCTTTCAGCCCCAAGCCCTCCGATCTGAAGACTATCAGCAAAAGCGATCTGTTTATCGCCAATGGCCTTAATCTTGAAGGATGGCTTACCCGTCTGAACACAGACAAAATTCACTGGGTGGAAGCTTCCAAGGGGATCAAACTGATCCGCAAAAACGGCGCCTCAGATCCCCATGGCTGGAATAGTCCCTACAATGCGCCCGTTTACATCGACAACATAACCTATGCTGTCTGCGGTGAAATGCCGGCGAACTGCAACACCTTCAAGGACAACGCCAAAAGTTACAAGCAGAGGATCGCCCTCATTGCTGAAAAGTACCAGGGCAAATTTAAAAGCCTATCCCCTGCCGCCAGACGCGCCATCACCGCCCATGATGCCTTCGGCTATCTGGCCCGGGACTTTGACCTTGAATTTCATCCCATTAAGGGAATGAACGATGAGGAGGAAATATCGGCCAAGATCCTTGCCGGCATGATAGATCAGATCCGGAGATCCGCAATCAGGGTGGTTTTCGTGGAGAACATTGCCAATACCGCCTATGCACGGAAGCTGGTGTCAGAAACAGATGCCTTTATCGGCGGTGAACTGTATGCAGAGTCAGTCTCATCTGAGGATTTTGCCAACAGTTATGAGAAGGTGCTGGAATACAATCTGAAAACCATTTATGAAGCCATGGAGAAGGCCCAGGGCAGTTCTGACAGTGCGGGGACTGAGAAGGAAGGTCAGGAATAGTCAGAGAAGGCCAGCAGTTCTCCAGCAGCAAGCCGGAGAAACAGCAAAACCATAGTCTTTCGGACAGAAGACAAGAGGCAGTTGGATACTGCCTTTTTCTTTTTCAGGGGGCAGGACTGACAGTCGGTCCTGCTAATCATCGTCCAGGGTGAATTTAAGGCGTCCCAGAACTTTCTGGTAAAACTCACCTGTGAAGCCCTGCTCTGCGGCTTCGGCAATAAGTTCAAGGGCCCTGCCAGAGTTGTCGCCTGATGAACTGACGACCACTCTGTCACCGCATTCGATATTCATGGTGACGATCTGCATAAAATCCTTGGCATTGACCGGGGAACTTACGCTGTCATTCTCCCTGCGGATCCAGACCGGGCATTTGAACATCCGGGCTATTTTGCTCAGCACCGCGGCAGGTCGGGCATGAAGTCCGTGCTCGTTGATAATGCTGATCACGATCTGATGCCATTCATCATCGGGCGAGGCTACTTCCCTGAGCTTTATAAGTCTGTTCCTGTCGGAAGGTGTGATCTTGAGGGGGAGATCAGACAAATACTTCTGCAGGGTTTCACGTGAAACACCAATCATGGACTTCCGATCATAACTGGCAGCCACCGACAGAGTGTTCAGCAGTGAAAGATAAAGTCCGTCCCTGCCCGCCACCACCAGCAGCACAATGCCCTTCCTGCCCTCATGTTCAAACACCACCGGTGCCAGCACAGTGCAGTCAGCATTGAAATTGAACCGGACCTCGCACATGACAGAGTCAGACAGAAGCACCGGTGAAATGATCATATCCGAATCCTGGATGATTTCAGGAAATGCGTTCTGAAGTACTTCAGCCGCATTCCTCACCTCAATATTCGCTGCAACCACCGGAACTTTGGGCTGCATGATACTGATGTATTTGCCCACCCTGGATTCACCCATCACCCAGGAGCAGATTTCCTCCACTGTTCTTTCGGTGTCAAAGAAGACCCCGTCTCCCATGTTAAAGACGACTTTGGCAATCCGCTCAAAATTTCTCTCATGGGTGGGACTCTTGGAAACAAAGCAGATGGCCACATTCACCGTGCTGCCATCTTCCTGCCCGAAGCCCCTGACAAAGTAATAGATCTTGAAGTCATTCCGCGAGGCCAGATGGCAGAACGAATAGTCAAGCATCATAACAGCCACGCCGCCGCCCAGGTTATAGGTGCTGATGACCTCACAGGGATCCCCGTCAGGACATGCTCCCATAAGTCCGGACTTTGCCAGATCCTCCAGCACCGCAGCAATGGTTTCCCGGCGTTCCATTTTCTGCTGGAACTTGCATACCTTGGTGCCATCAAGTTTAAACATAAACTTCCTCCGGACTCTGGTGCTTGTCTGATCCTGTTGCTCCCTGCCGCTGGCAGGTTCCTGCGGCCGCATGTATGCGGTTTCTCTTCTTTGCCAGGGTGGATCCCGGCTGATGGACCGGAGTCTGACCGCTCATTCTTCAGGAAAGCCTGAAAATGTCTCTGACTTACCTCAGCCCTGGAGCAGTCAGTCTGCGAAAAGGATCCGCGCCATCATGCCAGGTTCTTGGATCCTGGCCTTATTCCACAGTGACGCTCTTGGCAAGATTGCGGGGCTGATCCACATCTGTGCCCTTCAGAACCGCCACATGATAGGCCAGCAACTGCAGGGGAACAGTGTAAAGCACCGGGGCCGCTACCTCATCGGAGGTGGGCATGGATATCACATGGCAGTTTTTGGCATCCACCAAAGATTTCTCAAAACCGGCGTTCTTGTCGGCAAAAACATAGATTTCACCGTTTCTGGCCCGGACGGATTCAATATTGGACTTGAGTTTCTCCAGCAGATCATTGGTGGGGGCGACAATGATGACCGGCATGTTCTCATCAATCAGGGCGATGGGACCATGCTTGAGCTCTCCTGCCGCATAGGCCTCGGCATGGATATAACTGATCTCCTTGAGTTTCAGGGCGCCTTCCATAGCGATGGGCCACTCATCACCCCTGCCGAGAAACAGACAGCTGGTCTTCTTGCGGAAGCGGCCGGCGAGTTCTTCCAACTCACTGTCCATCTGGAGAATAGAGCCAATCTTGTCCGGCAGGGAGAACAGGGCAGCCAGCAGTTTCTTCTCCTTTTCCCCGTCAATGGATCCCTTACACACACCAATGGATCCGACCAGAAGAAGCAATGCTGCCAGCTGGGTGAGGAAAGCCTTGGTGGAGGCCACACCGATTTCTGCGCCGGCCCGTGTCATAAAGCACAGATCGGATTCCCGGACCAGGGAGGATCCCGGCACATTGCAGATGGCCAGAGTGGCAGAATAGCCCTGTTTCTTGGAAAGCCTGAGAGCCTCCAGGGTGTCTGCGGTTTCACCTGACTGGGACAGTGTCACCAGAAGGCTTCCAGGAACCGTCACCGATTTGCGGTAACGGTATTCTGAGGCGATCTCAACACTGCAGGAAACCCCGGCATACTCCTCAAGCCAGTACCGGGCCACCAGACCCGCATGGTAAGAGGTGCCGCAGGCGACTATCTGAACATGATTGATCTGGGAGAACAGTTCCCGGGCCCTGACTCCAAAGGACTCCGGAACAAAATGTTCTCGGGTAGCCCGGGATTCAATGGTTTTCCGGACGGCGTCAGGCTGTTCGTAAATTTCCTTAAGCATGAAATGGGTGAAGCCGTTCTTGTCGGCTGCGTCATTCTCCACATTGGAAACTGCGGACTTGCGCTCCACCCGGTTTCCGGCGGCATCGTAAATCTCCACACTGCGGCGGGTGATCCGGGCCACATCACCCTCTTCCAGGAAGATAAACCGGTGAGTAACCGGAAGCAGTGCCAGCTGATCGGATGCCAGGAAATTCTCCCCTATGCCCAGACCGATAACCAGTGGGGATCCGCAGCGGGCAGCCACCATGACCCCAGGCTCGCTACTGTCAATGACCGCAGTTCCGTATGCTCCCCTGAGTTCGCCGACGGTCTTCTGGACGGCTGTCAGCAGATCGCACCCCTGGCTCCTAAACCGGTGGATCATGTGGGCCATGACCTCAGTGTCGGTATCCGACTCAAACTGATATCCCTGCTCCACCAGTTGCTCCTTGAGGACGGAATAGTTCTCAATAATGCCGTTATGCACCAGGGCAACAGTGCCAGACACATGGGGATGGGCATTCTTCTCAGAGGGCTTGCCGTGGGTGGCCCATCTGGTGTGGGCAATGCCCAGAGAGCCGGGAAGAGGGTTTGCCTTGACCTTTTCCTCCAGTTCGGCAACCTTGCCCAGACTTCTGATCCTGGCAAGCTTACCGTCGCAGATCACCGCAATGCCGGCCGAGTCATAGCCTCTGTACTCCAGACGCTTCAGACCTTCCAGCAGAATTTCAGCCACATCTCTTTGGGCTACGGCACCAACTATTCCGCACATTGCAAACACCTCATCTATCAGACGCTTTCTTCGGCCTGTTCCAACCCTTGATATGTCTCTGGGGAACCCTGGTTATGACCAGTTCATTCTCACCAACCTTCTTGGTTATGGTGGATCCCGCCCCCAGGGTGGATCCATTGCCGATTTCCACCGGTGCCACCAGCTGGGTGTCAGATCCGATGAACACATCATTGCCGATAACCGTGCGGTGCTTGTTGGCCCCGTCATAATTGCAGGTGATGGTGCCGGCACCAAAATTCACATTGGCTCCGACTTCGCTGTCACCAATGTAGGTGAGATGACCGGCTTTGGTTCCCTCCCCCAGGGATGACTTCTTAGCCTCCACAAAGTTGCCCACATGAACCCTGTCAGCAAGGCTACAGCCGGGACGGAGATGGCAGAAGGGCCCAAGGGTGTTTTCCCGGCCCATGGTTGACGACTCCAGGACGCTGTAGGGGCTGATAACCGATCCCGCAGCTATCTCGCAGTTGCTGATGACACAGCCGGCGCCGATCCGCACGTTGTCACCCAGCTTCACATTGCCCTCAAATACCACATTGATGTCGATGACCACATCCTTTCCGCAGGTGAGGCTTCCACGCAGATCGAATCTCCGAGGATCAATGATGGTGACACCCTGGGCCATGAGAGCCTCTGCCTGGCGCTCCTGGACAATCCGCTCCAGTAAGGCCTGCTGGGCATGATCGTTGATCCCGAGTTTTTCCCGTTCATCGGAGACCTCACAGGTGGCAACATGGATCCCCTTGTTCAGGGCAATGGCAAAGAGATCCACCAGATAGTATTCCTTCTGGGCATTGTCATTGCCAACTGCCCCCAGATGATCCCGGAACAGGGACACAGGACCACAGCAGACTCCGGTGTTGATCTCCCGGATCTTCTTCTCCTCCTCGGTGGCATCCTTCTCCTCCACAATGCGGAGGAAGGAGCCTCTGTCATCCCGCACAATCCGGCCAAGACCCGCAGGACGGTCGGTCACCGCGGTGAGCACTGCCAGACTGTCACTGCCGGCGGCAGCAATCAGACGCCGGAGGGAATCCTCGGAGATGAGTGGTGTGTCGCCATAAAGCACCAGCACGGTAGCTGCGGGATCCAGCACCGGCAAGGCCTGCATCACAGCATGGCCGGTTCCCAGTTGCTCCTCCTGCCTGACAAAGACAATGTCATCTGCCTGCAGGGCACTTCTTATCTGCTCCTCCCCGAAACCGCACACCACGGCAATCCTGGCGGGCTCCAGTTTTCTTGCCGTGTCCAGAACATGACTGATCATCGGTCGTCCGGCAAGCTGGTGCAACACCTTGGGCTTGTCAGACTTCATTCTGGTTCCCTTGCCTGCGGCAAGAATGACAATTTCAAGAGACATATTCGTACCAAAAGACTGAAAGAGGAGAAATAACTGATTTTCCGCACAGTGGAAAGGCCTGCAGATCCCAGGACCATAACGCTTCCATTATAGCAAAACGGCAGTTGCCAACAGTGCCGCCACTCAGAATTTGCAACCGGCAACAAGGATCTCACACCGTAAATTCCGGCTCTGGAAACAGAATACCCCTGTACGGAAAATGTTCACCCGGAAAAACATGAAATATCATATAAAACCTATAGAAATAGTATATAATCACATCAATTCTGACAAAGACATTACAAGGGATAAAAACAGTGAAAATCACAACCAAGGGAAGATATGCCCTGCGCATATTTGTCGATCTTGCAGAGCACAACGACGGCGGATTCGTGGCCCTAAAAGACATTGCCAACCGCCAGGGGATCTCCAAGAAGTACCTGGAGCAGATCATATCCTCCCTGAACCGGCCCAACATCCTGCAGGTGAACCGGGGAACCCAGGGGGGCTACAAACTCAGCCGGGAGCCCTCCTCCTACACAGTGGCCGAGATCCTGGAACTGACAGACGGCACCCTCACCACTCCAGCGAACAACGACAGTGACGACAAGAAGGATGGACAGGAGGACTACACCGCATTTATCTGGGAAGAGCTACGGGAGACGGTGACCAAATTCCTGGAAAGCATCACCATCCAGGACATTGTTGACCGGAAAAACAGCCTGGTGGGCAACGACTACGTGATCTGACGGCGTTTCACTGCCGGATCCGGCATGGATCCGGAGACTTCTGCAGGGGATCCTGCTCACCAGTCAGGCAGGATCCGGCAGGCAGGAAAGAAGAGATGAAAGGTGATGGAAGTCCGGACACCACGGGATGGGGGGCCGGCTTCATGATCAGTCCGTGAAAAGACTGGTTGAGAGATACCTGTCACCACAGTCCGGCAGAAGAGCCACAATGGTCTTGCCCAGGTTCTCCGTCCTGGCTGCCAGCACCTTAGCAGCATGCAGCGCGGCACCGGAGGAGATCCCCACGAAGATCCCCTCAGTGCGCACAAACTGTCTTGTGGCCTCCGCGGCATCCTCATTGCCCACCGCAATGAACTCATCACACACCTGGGTGTTCAGGGTTTTGGGCACAAAACCAGCTCCCAGCCCTTGAATCTTGTGGGGTCCGGCAAAGCCCTTGGTCAGCACCGGGGAAGAGGCCGGCTCAACGCCGATGATCCGGATATCCCGGTTTTTGGACTTGAGGTATTCCCCGGCTCCCGACAATGTTCCCCCAGTGCCGATCCCGGCAATGAAGAAGTCAATCTTACCGTCGGTCTGCTCCCAGATCTCCGGACCGGTGGTGTCAAAATGCGCCCTGGGGTTGGAACTGTTCTCAAACTGTCCCGGGACAAAGCTGCCCGGAAGGCTTCGGGCCAGTTCCTCTGCCCTTTCAATGGCCCCCTTCATGCCCTTGGCTGCCGGGGTAAGCTCAATCTCAGCACCGTAGGCCCGGATGAAATTCCGTCTTTCAATGCTCATGTTGTCCGGCATGGTGATGATGATGCGGTAGCCCCTGACGGCCGCAATCATAGCCAGGCTCACGCCGGCGTTGCCGGAGGTGGGCTCAATGATCACCGAGTTCCGGTTGAGAAGACCCTTGCGCTCAGCATCATCCAGCATGGCGACGGCTATCCGATCCTTGCTGCTGCCGCTGGGATTGAAGGATTCCGCCTTGACCAGCAGATCGGCCAGGATCCCGGTCCTTCTGGCAAAACTGGATGCGCGGATCATGGGCGTTCTGCCAACCAGCTGGGATACGGAATCATAGATTTCTGCCATAAATACCTCTGACAACTGCCCGTTTACGGGCTGAAAACACTCCTGAGCAGGCTCATGTGCCACGGTCCCGGGGAACTGCGGACGGTCTACTGTGACTGAAAAACAACGCAATGCGGCGGCTGTCTGCCCGGCGCCGCTCCGATCAGCTCGCCCTGCCCTTACCTTACTACCAGGTCTGCATTGCCAGTCTCTGCCCTGCCCTGCCCTGCCCTGGATCCGGCCTTAATTCACCAGTCCGTTCCAGCCCAGTCCAGTCACACACACTCAAAGCTTATCAGGGACGGCACTGGCGACACGTTCCCGGTGCCCTGGAACTACCCAGGAAAAAACTTGGGTCACAGGCAAAAAAAGGGAGATCTTCCGATCCCCCGCTGATATTCTTTTCCTGAGCCCCATTCGGTCTCAGCGCCGACCGCCCCTGGTGATCTCAACCACCCTGAGCTGGGCCATGGCCTTGGACAGTTCAATAATGGCCGATGCATAGTCCACATCATCGGATTTGGACTCAATCTTCTCCCGGGCCGCCTTGACCGCTGCCTCCGCCTTGGCGGCATCAATCTCATCAGCGCGGATGGCCGTGTCGGACAACACTGTGACCCGGGTGGGCTGAACTTCCAGGATCCCGCCGGAAAGATAGAGAACCTCTTCCTTGCCGTCAATGGTGGTGAAGGAGATCCGTCCCGGCTTGATCATGGTAAGCAGCGGCGTGTGTCCATGCCGGATGCCCAGCTGACCCTCCACACCGGTGATCTGCATAGTCCGCACATCTCCGGAGAAGAGTTTCTTTTCCGCACTGACAATGTCCAGTTTGAACTGCATCAGCTCCTCAGCCATGGATCCTCCCGTCACTTACTTGTCAAGATTGCCGGCCTTCTCAACAGCTTCCTCAATGGTTCCCACCATGTAGAAAGCCTGCTCCGGCAGATCATCATACTGGCCGTCGATGATCCCGCGGAAGCCCCTGATGGTGTCCTTCAGGGAAACATACTTGCCGGGCTTGCCGGTGAACACCTCAGCCACATTGAAGGGCTGGGACAGGAAGCGCTCGATCTTGCGGGCCCGGGCCACCGTGAGTTTGTCATTCTCAGACAGTTCATCCATGCCCAGGATCGCAATAATGTCCTTCAGTTCCTTGTAGCGCTGCAGCACTGACTGCACGTCGCGGGCGGTCTCATAATGCTCCTGGCCCACAATCTGGGGATCCAGCTGGCGGGAGGTGGAGTCCAGGGGATCCACAGCCGGATAGATGCCCAGGGAAGCAATCTGGCGCGAAAGCACAATAGTGGCGTCAAGGTGGGCAAAGGTGGTGGCCGGGCTGGGATCGGTCAGGTCATCGGCGGGAACATACACCGCCTGCACTGAAGTGATAGATCCCTTCCTGGTGGAGGCAATACGCTCCTGGAGGGCGCCCATTTCCTCAGCCAGGGTAGGCTGATAGCCCACAGCTGACGGCATACGGCCCAGCAGAGCCGACACCTCGGTGCCTGCCAGGGTGTAACGGTAAATATTGTCAATGAACAGGAGGACGTCCTTGCCTTCGTCACGGAACTTTTCCGCAATGGTAAGACCGGTGAGGGCCACGCGGAGACGGTTTCCAGGAGGCTCGTTCATCTGACCGTAAACCATGGACACCTTGTCCAGAACCTTGGACTCCTTCATCTCGTAGTAGAAGTCATTGCCCTCACGGGTGCGCTCACCCACGCCGGTGAACACCGAAAGACCGGAATGGGCCTTGGCAATGTTGTTGATGAGCTCCATCATGTTCACGGTCTTGCCCACGCCGGCGCCGCCGAACAGGCCGACCTTGCCGCCCTTGGCAAAGGGGCAGATGAGGTCAATAACCTTGATGCCAGTTTCCAACAGCTCTGTGGTGTTGGACTGCTCCTCATAGGAAGGGGCAGCCCGGTGGATCTCCCAGCGCTCCTTCTCACCGATGGGACCCTGCTCGTCAACGGGAGTGCCCAGCACATTCATGATGCGGCCCAGGGTCTCCTGACCCACGGGGATCTTGATGCCGGCCTCAGTGTCGGCCACCTCGTCACCCCGGCGCAGACCATCGGAGGCACCCATGGTGATGCACCGCACCACTCCGCCGCCGATCTGCTGCTGCACCTCCAGCACCAGGCCCTCCATGGGACCTTCGGTGATCACCTTGAGGGCGTTGTACACCTTGGGGACTTCCTTCTCCTGGAACTGGACATCCACAACGGCGCCAATAATCTGGACTATCACACCTTTTTTCATAATTAAATCCTTATCAAACGGCTGCGGCGCCGGAAACTATCTCAGTCAGTTCCTGGGTGATGCCTGCCTGACGGGCTTTGTTGTAAACAAGCTGCAGATCGCTGACCAGAGCCTCTGCATTGTCGGTGGCTGACTTCATGGCCATCATTCTGGCGGCCTGCTCGCTGGCCAGATTCTCAACCACGGCCTGGTAGACCTGGGACTCCACATACCTTTTGAGAATGGTGTCAAACAGGATCTTGGGATCGGGTTCGTAAATATAGTCCCAACTGCCCTTTTCCGTGGTCTCATCCCGCTTGGGAAGGGGAAGCATCTGCCTGATCTTTACCTTCTGGCTCATGGTGTTGACAAATTCATTGTAGACAATGAACAGTTTGTCAATCTCCGCCCTGTCATAGGCTTCCAGCATGACCCGCACCGTGCCAATGAGTTTCTCAATGGAGGGATTGTCCCCCATGCCGGAAACATGGGCCACCACATCACAGCCGAGACTGGCAAAGAAGCTGCAGGCCTTGGCACCCACCAGGGCCAGGGACACCTTGACCCCGCTGTCGCTGAAAGCCTTCATCTCGGTGAGAACACTCTTGAAGAGGTTGATGTTCAGACCGCCGCACAGTCCCCGGTCGGTGGAGATGATCAGGTAGCCCACAGAGCGGACATCCCTCTCCTTAAGATAGGGATGATCGTAGTTGGTGCCGCTGGCCGCAATGTTGTGGATCACCCGCCGCATCATGTGGGCATAGGGATATGCCGCAGCCTTGCGATCCTGAGTCTTCTTCATTTTGGAGGCGGCAACCATCTGCATGGCGCTGGTGATCTTCTGCGTGCTTTTGACACTGGAGATCTTGGTTCGGATTTCCTTTGCGCTTGCCATCCTTGTCTCCGGGATCAGTTGGTCTTGGAAAAGTCATCCAGAAGCGCGGTGAGTTTGCTCTCAACCTCAGGTGAGTACTGGCCGCGCTCACTGAGCTCCTTCATGAAGTCTCCATAGCTGGAATCGGCAAAGGAAAGGAGCCTCTTTTCAAAGTCACCCACATTCGCCACTTCCACTTCATCCAGGTACCCGTGATCAACCGCATACAGGATCAGAGCCTGTTGGGCAACGGTCAGAGGTGAGTACTGCTTCTGCTTCATGAGCTCAGTGACTTTCTGGCCGTGGCTGAGCTGGGCCTTGGTGGCACTGTCCAGATCCGAGGAGAACTGGGAGAAGGCAGCCAATTCCCGGTACTGGGCCAGGGCCGTTCTAATGCCGCCTGACAGCTTCTTCATGATCTTGGTCTGAGCCGCACCGCCCACACGGGACACGGAAATGCCCGGATCCACAGCCGGCCTAAGTCCGGCATTGAAGGACTGGGTGGTCAGGAAGATCTGGCCGTCGGTAATGGAAATGACGTTGGTGGGAATGAATGCCGAAACGTCGCCTGCCTGGGTTTCTATGATGGGAAGAGCCGTCAGGGAACCTGTCTTGCCCTTCACCTTGCCGCCGGTGATCCTCTCAACATAGGCCTCGTTGACCCGGGCTGCACGCTCCAGAAGTCTGGAGTGGAGGTAGAAGACGTCACCAGGATAAGCCTCACGTCCAGGCGGACGGCGCAACAGCAGTGAAATCTGGCGGTAGGCAACGGCATGCTTGGACAGATCGTCATAGACAATCAAAGCATCCTCGCCGTTGTCCCGGAAGAACTCTCCCATGGCGCATCCGGCATAGGGGGCAAGGTACTGGAGGGAGGCAGACTCGGAGGCGGAAGCCACCACCACAATGGTGTTGGACAGAGCTCCGTGCTCCTCAAGCTTGCGCACCACATTGGCAATGGTTGAGGCCTTCTGGCCGATGGCCACATAAACGCACTTAACGCCGGCGTTCTTCTGGTTGATTATGGTGTCAATGGCCAGAGCCGTCTTGCCCACCTGGCGGTCACCGATGATGAGCTCACGCTGGCCGCGGCCGATGGGGATCATGGAGTCAACGGACTTGTATCCGGTCTGGATGGGCTGGGAGACTGACTGGCGATCAATAACGCCGGGGGCAATAACCTCAATGGGGGCAAACTTTTCCGCCTCTACGGCGCCCTTGCCGTCAATGGGCTGGCCCAGGGTGTTCACCACCCGGCCCAGAAGTCCGCGGCCCACGGGAACCTGGAGGATCTTGCCGGTGCAGCTTGCCTGCATGCCCTCGGAGATCTCGTCACTGGGACCCAGGACAATGGCGCCCACGTAGTCCCGCTCCAGATTGAGGGCCAGGCCGTAGAGTTCGCCGGGGAGCTGGATCATCTCACCGGACATGACATCTGTCAGACCGCTGATCCGGAGAATGCCGTCGGAAACTGACACAATGGTGCCCACATTTTTGGATTTGGCCTCCGTGCTGAACTGCTCAATCCTCTCCTTTATGAGACTGGCAATTTCAGTGGAGTTCAGCGACTTCTTTTCTTGCATCTTTGTTCCTTCTCTTAGGATTTCAGTGCCAGGGCAAGCTCGTCAATGCGGCTTCTGACACTGGCATCTATGATCTCATCCGGGGTCTTGATGACCACTCCTCCCAGGATGCTTTCGTCCACGGTGTTCACGGCGCTCACGGTGCGGCTGTACTTGTCTTTGAGGAAAGCCGTGATCCTTGCCATCTCTGCATCCGGAAGTGGCTCAGCCGAAACCACCTCAGCATGGAGGATCCGCTCATCCTCATCCTTGAGGCGCCTGAATTCCGCCAGAATGTCCGGAAGGGCCTTCAGACGGTGGTTTTCCACCAGCTGACGGAGGAAGTTCTGACCATAGCCGTCCACATAGCCCTCGGAAAGCCGGAGCAGCAGGGACGTGACCGAGGCATTGCCCGCAGAGGAGTCAATGAATGAAGCCACTTCCTCGTTGCTGACGGCCTGGCTCATGAAGTCAATCATGAAGAGCCACTGGTCAACTGCGCTGTGCTCCTTGGCGAAGTCAAAGGCGGCCTGGGCATAGGGGCGGGCTATAGTTGCATACTCTGACATGTCAATCTTCCGCTGAATGACTAACGCTTGGCACCGGCCACCAGTTCGCTGATGATGCTGCTGGTGGTGTTCTGATCAACATTCTTGCGGATGATCTTCTCAGCACCCCTGACAGCCAGTTCAGCCATCTCCCGGCGGAGTTTCTCCTTGACCCGGTTGGCCTCGGCCTCAGCCTCCTCACGGGCCTGCTCAATGATCTTGAGCCGCTCCTCGTTGGCGGCGGCACGGGCATCATCAAGGATTTTTGCCTGGCGTTTGTTGGCCTGCTCCATGATCTCCGCCACCTCCTTCTTGGTGGCCTTGATCTGCTCCGCAGCGTTGTTACGGGCAACCTCAAGGCTCTTTCTGCCGCGCTCGGCGGCTTCCAGACCTTCGCCGATCTCCTTCTGGCGCTGCTCAATGCCTGCCATTATCGGCGGCCAGACATACTTGAGGCACAGCCAGACAAAAATAACAAACTCAATTGTCTGGCCGATAAATGTCCAATTCAATTCCATCTCTTAGATCCTCGCGGAAAGGCGGATTAGAACACTCCGAACACCAGCAGAAGACCGAAAGCCAGGCTAATCATGGGAATGGCGTCAGTAAGACCGGCGCTGAGGAAGAATTTGACCATCAGGGACTTTTCCAGATCCGGTTGACGGGCTGCGGCCTCAAGAAAACGTCCGCCCAGGACACCCAGGCCGATACCGCCGCCAAGAGCCGCCAGACCCATCATAAGACCGGCGCCGATTACCTTTAACTCTTCCATTTTTAACTCCTAAAAGGGTGAAGAAAACTGAAAAATATCATTCGTTCTCATCTGCCGCAGAGGCGAGGTACACCACAGTCAGCATCATGAAGATGAATGCCTGCAGGCAGATGATGAGGATGTGGAAAATGGCCCAGGGAACACTGAGAAGGGGCTGGGTGTAGAAGGTGCCGGCAGTGTTCAGCAGGGCGATCATGATGAAGATCATCTCTCCGGCGAACATGTTGCCGAAAAGACGCAGACCCAGTGAAATGGGCTTGGAAAGCAGGGAGATGGACTCCAGCATGAAGTTGAAGGGGATCATCACCGGATGGTTGAAGGGATGCAGTGTTATATCCTTGACGAAGCCCATAACGCCCTTGCGGGTGAAGGTGTACCAGAACATCAGGACAAAAACGCTGACTGCCATGGACATGGTGATATTGGCGTCGGCGGTGGGCAGGACCCTGAAGTAAGGCACTCCCAGGAGCCCTGCGAGATCCGGAACCCAGTCCACGGGGATCAGATCCATGATGTTCATCAGCAGGATCCAAATGAAAGAGGTGATGGCCACCGGGGCAATGAGACGGCTGCGCCGGGTGAAAATGGACTTGACGTTGCCGTCGATAAACAGCACCGCCATCTCCACCATGGTCTGCAGTTTGCCGGGCTTGCCAGTAGTGGTGAACTTTCTGGCCACGGCGGCAAAGAGGCCGATGAACAGCGCGCCCAGGACAAAGGACACCAGGAGGGAGTCAACATTCACAGTGTGGGGGTTGATCAGCGGAGCCGGACCGGCATCCTTGGATGTGTGGGCGGCCTTGCAGCCGTTGAAGGTGAGTATGTCCGTCACGTGGCAGGGCTGACCGTCCTTGGTCACGGCATTGACCACGGTTCCGTCACGCAAATCCACCTGCAGGAAGTGAAGATGGTGTTCTATGTACTGGTGAACGTCTTTTTCACTGTTGTCCGACATATGAGAAAAAACTCCTGATGTCATTTCATTCTGATCACCGCCACCCATGCCCCAGCAAAGGAGCATAAAAGCGCAGATGCGGCAAAGGATCCAGCGGCAAAACGCAGATCCAGATCCCCGTGGCGGCAGGCAAAGCAGAAGAGCCCGGCCGTCAGCACGATTTTGATGAGGAAACCGGAAAAGATCCTTGCAGCAAAGGCCTGGGGAGACATCCAGTTCATCCTGCCAAGGCAGGAGAGGGCGTGGAGTCCGTAGACGGCAATGAAGATCGCGCTACCCACCAGGCTTGAGGCCAGGAACCTGCTCCGGTCTGGGAGAAAAAAACAAAGCGGGC
Organism: uncultured Aeromonadales bacterium; assembly: GCA_902782145.1. GTDB lineage: Bacteria > Pseudomonadota > Gammaproteobacteria > Enterobacterales > Succinivibrionaceae > UBA2804. Next base: position 34,658 of record CACZLZ010000015.1, on the reverse strand, counting down.
TCAGCAGAACCTGTACCAGGGCAGCACAGGCGGCCATGACGCCGATCTGCTGCCGCAGAAAACCATCAGCAGGATCGGTGCTGCCCCAGGGTTTCTCTCCGGGGGGATCCGTCCTGCTCATTCAGCCTGGCGGTTGATGAACCCCATGAGCTTCTCCAGCTCTGCAGCGTCCTTGTAGGACATAACCAGCTTGCCGGATCCGTTGTTGCCGGGCATAAGCTTCACCCGGGAGCAGCCTACGGTCTGGCAGATCCGGTTTTCCCATTCCACCAGGTTCTGATCCTTGACCGTGTGGGGCTTCTCATCCTTAGCCGGTCTTTGGAGAAGTTTGTTCACATAAGATTCGGTTTCCCGGACGCTCATCTGCTTTTTGGCGGCATGCTCGCCGGCCTCCTGTTGCAGGGCGGGATCCTCAATGGACAGCAGGGCACGGGCATGCCCCATGTCCAGTTGACCGTCCATGACCAGTTTCTTGACCGGAAGGGTCAGGCTCCCCAGACGCAGGAGGTTGGTGACCTGGGAGCGGGACTTGCCGATCATCTCGCCAATCTGCTCATGGGTGAGGGCAAGCTGATCGGAGATGCGCTGCAGGGCCTCCGACTCCTCAATGGCATTCAGGTTCTGCCGCTGCATGTTCTCAATGACCGCAATGGCCATGGCGTTGCGGTCGTCGGCATTCATGACCACCGCCGGGACTTCTGTGAGTCCTGCCTTTTGGGCCGCCCGCCAGCGTCTTTCACCGGCGAGGATCTCAAACTTGCCGTCCTGGGTTTTCCTTACGGCGATGGGCTGGATGATCCCCTGGCGGCGGATGGAGGAAGCCAGTTCTTCCAGGGATTCGGGATCCATGGTGCGACGGGGCTGAAACTGACTGGGGATCAGTGCTCCTGTGGGGATCCTTATCAGGGAATCGTCCTTGATATCCTGAGAATTGACGATCCTAACGGCGCCCTCCGTCTCTGCCGGCTGGCTGCTGATCCCGGCATTGGAAAGCATTTTGTCCAGCCCCATGCCCAATTTGCCCATGCGCGTTTTTCTCCCTGGGAACCACGTCTCCGCGGTTATTCTAAACCATCCGCTTTTTTACCGTCACTAAAATCAATGTGCTTTTGTCAGAAAATGTTAGTGAAAACTGCTTTTTTGCTCACAGTGCAAACAGAAAGACCTCCAGCGGCGGAGGTCTTCGGAAAGAGGATTCTGGCCTGTTCAGCGGGTCCTGGCAGCCTCACACCGCTGCGGCCCTCTGCTGATCCCGCTCCTCACGCTTGAGGATCTCCCCGGCCAGAGCCAGGTAGGCCTTGGAGCCCAGGGACTTGCGGTCGTAGTAATAGGCGGGCTTTCCAAAGCTGGGAGCCTCGGCCAGTTTGACATTGCGGGGGATCACGGTGCGGTAGAGTTTGTCTCCGAAGTAGGTTCTCAGCTGGTTGGAGACTTCGGATCCCAGCTTGTTGCGGTTGTCATACATGGTGCGCAGGATCCCGTCGATTTTAAGGCGCGGGTTAACTGCTTGAGACAGTTTGCCAATGATGGCAATGAGATCCGTCAGACCCTCCAGGGCAAAGAACTCGCACTGCATGGGGACGATGACCGAGTCTGCCGCGCACATGCCGTTGACGGTAAGAAGACTCAGGGAGGGAGGACAGTCGATGAAGATGTAGTCGTAGTCGTTTTTGACCTGGTTCAAGGCATTGTTGAGGATCTGCTCCCGGGCGATCTCGTTGATGAGGGTGACCTCGCAGGAAGCCACGTCGCCGTTGGAGGGCAGGAGATCATAGCCTCCGCTGGTCTGCTCCTTGCTGATGATGACATCCCGCACCGGCATTTTGTCGGTGAGCACATTCTGGATGGTGTGGGCCAGGTCGAACTTGTCAACGCCGGATGCGGTGGTGGCGTTGCCCTGAGGATCGATGTCCACCAGCAGAACCTTCTTGTTGGCGGCAGCTATGGAAGCGGCCAGATTGACGCAGGTGGTGGTTTTGCCCACACCGCCTTTCTGATTAGAAATTACAACTACCTTGCCCATTTCCGTCCCCGGGGATCCTGTGACTGGTGTTCTTTGTTCTTGAGGTGCCTTTTCCCTGAGCGGCGCATTGCAACTAAGGAGAATGGAGGCGCGTCTGAACAGTGGTCCTTGCGGCTCCTGCTGTCAGTAAATGTTAATTGTATCACACTCCCGTGCAGTATTTGCAGGGGGCGGACTGGTCCGGGCTCCGGAGTTCAAGTTTTGGAGTTGTTCCGGAACACCACGAGACTTCTGGCGGCATCGGTTCCCGGGACATTCAGAGCGCTTACGGAGACGATCCTTTCCTGGAGGACGGCCTTTTCCTCTTCGGAGACCTTACCCTTCATGGCGTAAAACAGAGTGTCATCACTGCCCATGGCACAGCAGAGCCGATCAAAATCCGCCAGGGAGGCGAAGGCCCGGGAGATGATCCCCTGGAAAGGTTCGCCCTGGTAGTCTTCTGCCCGGATGTTCAGGACACTGACGTTTTTGAGCCCCAGGGTGATCACCGCCTGGCGCTGAAAGGCGGATCTTTTGCCCCGGGAGTCGATGAGGGTGAAATGTCTTTCCGGAAACACCTCTGCCAGGGGGATCCCGGGTATGCCCGGACCGGATCCCACATCGGCGAAGGTGTTTCCCTGGAGGTGAGGGGCAATGGCCAGACTGTCCAGCACATGCCGGCTTATCATCTCTTCCGGGTTTTGCACAGATGTCAGATTGAAGGAGCGGTTCCACTTCTCCAGGAGCAGGACAAAGGACACCAGATCTCCGATCTGCTTTGGGGAAAGACTCAGATCCAGTTTAGCTAGCCCAGTTTCAAGTTGTTTCTCTAGTCGGTCTCTCATCCGTTTTTCCTTCCCAGGAGTCCTTTCTTTTTCAGGTGCACCAGCAGCATTGAGATGGCAGCCGGAGTTACTCCGGAGATCCTTGCTGCCTTGCCGATGGTCTCAGGCTTGAACTTGTTGAGTTTGGAGGCTATTTCCACGGAGATCCCGGGAATGGCTGCATAGTCGCAGTCCTCGGGCAGATAGGTGTTCTCGTTCTTGCGGCTTCTCTCGATGCTTTCCTGCTCCCGGGAGATGTAGCCGGCGTATTTGATCTGATCCTCGATCTGCTGGGCTGCCTGATCACAGGTGGCTTCAGGAGGCGGGAAGATCTCACAGAGTCTGGCATAGGTCATCTCTGGCCGTCTGAGGATCTCCTCCAGAGAACAGGATTTGGCCAGGGGCTTGTCCAGGTGGCGGTTCAGGCCGGCAGTAACCGCCGACTCGGGACCCACATGGGTGCTGGCCAGACGCTGTTTTTCCCGGGCTATCTGCTCCTGCTTTTCGCAGAACACGCGCCATCTCTCTTCAGAGATCATGTTCAGTTTCCGGGCGATGGGGGTAAGTCTTTCGTCTGCATTGTCCTCCCGTAGCAGCAGCCGGTATTCAGCTCTGGAGGTGAACATCCGGTAAGGCTCCGTGGTTCCCAGGGTGGTGAGATCGTCCATCAGCACACCGGCATAGGCTTCGCTTCTTCCTGGACACCAGCCTTCCTTGCCTTGGACCCTGAGGGATGCATTGATGCCAGCCAGCATGCCCTGGGCTGCAGCCTCCTCATACCCCGTGGTGCCGTTTATCTGCCCTGCGAAGAACAGATTCCGGATGCAGCGGTTCTCCATGCAGCTTCTGAGTTCAGTGGGATCATAGTAGTCATATTCAATGGCATAGGCCGGTTTCATGATCCGGGCATTCTCCAGCCCCTTCATGGAATGGATGATCTCCAGCTGCACGTCAAAGGGCAGGGAGGTGGAGATCCCGTTGGGATAGTACTCACCGGAGGTCAGACCTTCGGGCTCCAGGTATATCTGGTGGGAGTCCTTGTCCGGGTAGCGCATGACCTTATCCTCTATGGAAGGACAGTACCGGGGTCCCACGCTGTGAATGACGCCGGAATATAGTGGGCTGCGGTCCAGGTTGTTCCGGATGATCTCATGGGTTCTGGCATTGGTGGCTGTTATATAGCAGGGCACCTGCTGGGGGTGATCCTCGGGTTTGCCCAGGAAACTGAATACGGGCAGGGGATCATCGGAGAACTGTTTGGGCAGGATGTCAAAGTTGATGGTTCGGCAGTCGATCCTTGCCGGGGTGCCGGTTTTGAGCCTGCCTGTTTTTATTCCCAGTTCTCTCAGCCTGCTGGCCAGACGCACTGAAGCCGGATCTCCGGCTCTGCCACCCTCATAGTGGGTCAGGCCCACATGGATGAGTCCGTTGAGGAAGGTGCCGGCAGTTAGGATCACGACCTGGGCGCTGAAGGTTATGCCGGCTGAGGTGGTCACACCGGTGACGGCTCCGTTGTGCAAGGTGATATCGGTAACCGGCTGCTGGAAGATCTGCAGGTTTTCGATTGTTCCCAGCATTTCTAGTACGATCTTCCGGTAGAGCTGTTTGTCGGCTTGGGCTCTGGTTGCCTTGACTGCTGGACCCTTGGAGGAGTTTAGGATTCTAAACTGGATACCGGCCCGGTCAATGGCTTGGCCCATGATCCCGCCCATGGCGTCGATCTCTCGGACCAGGTGCCCCTTGCCAATGCCGCCGATGGCCGGGTTGCAGGACATCTGTCCGATGGTGTCGATGTTGTGGGTTATAAGCAGGGTGCGGGATCCGCACCTGGCGGCGGCGGAGGCAGCCTCGATGCCGGCGTGGCCTCCGCCGATGACGATGACGTCAAAGGTGAATGATTGCTTCATGGGATCCTCCGGCGGTGTGAGCCGGCCCGGCGGGAGATGCCGGGGGGCGACGGGTCTTTTTTATTTTTTTTATTAATATTTTTTAAATTGTTCTTGTTACTGTTAGGGGGCTGATTAATGAGGATAGATCAGCCGGGTACTGATCTGATCAGAGATCAGAGAGGGATCAGCGACTGCGGGATACTTCTGATCTTGCTCTGATCTCACTGCTGTCAAAATGAGGGTTTTTCGGGGCTTTTTCTTTTGTCCGCAGTTTGCTGACGTCTTTGATCAGTACGTTTCACATACTGATCAGATCAATTTGTGAACTGATCAGTATAAAAAGTGTACTGATCAGCACAGATCTTAACCAGGCCGAGATCAGACAGATCCCGGCATATAAAAAGCCACTGATCCCTCCGGGGGCAGTGGCCTTGTCTGATCCCGCGCGCCGGGGTTACTTCAGGCGCTTCTTGAACTCATTGGTTCTGGTGTCAATTTCGATCTTGTCGCCGTTCTCAACGAAGTCGGCAACAGTGATCTCGTAACCGGTGCCGGCCAGGCGGGCGGGCTTGGTTACGCGGCCGGAGGTGTCACCGCGGACTGAGGGCTCGGTGTACTCAACCTCACGGACGATGGTGATGGGAAGTTCCACGGATATGGCCCTGCCGTTGTAGAAGGTTACCGTGCACACGTCCTCCATGCCGTCAACTATATAGTTCACGGCGTCGCCCAGGTTCTCCTTCTCTACCTCATACTGGTTGTACTCGGTGTCCATGAACACGTACATGGGATCACTGTAGTAGGAGTAGGTGCATTCCTTCTTCTCAAGAATGATGTCCTCCATCTTGTCATCAGCCTTGAACACCATTTCAGTGCCGGTGCCGGTGAGGAGGTTCTTGAGCTTCATCTTGCAGACTGCGGCGTTGCGGCCGGATTTGTTGAATTCGCTCTTCTGGACGATCATGGGGTCCTTGCCAACCATGATCACATTGCCGGCGCGGATTTCCTGTGCGATTTTCATATGACTTTCTCTTAATAAGTTGTTGATTTTATGCGGAAACCTCCGGATGTTCCGGAGGTCTGAAACTGTTGATCCGGCACCAGGCCGTCGCGCTAATTATACGATTTTTGGATCTGGTCAGCAAATGTGATGAGGTTTGCTGCCAGAGAGCCGTTGCGCAGCAGTGCTTCCCGCCATTTGGCCGCATGTTTGTCCACTGTGGGAACCATGTCGGCAACCAGGGGAAAAAGACGCTGAAGATCGGCGGATCCACCGGTGTTCAGGGCCATGGAGAACTCGGTCATCAGTCCTGCCGTTTCCCGATCTAGATCCCGGGTGTACCTTTCCAGGAAGGATTTCAGCTTCACCAGGTGGATTTCCCTCTCCTGGGGGTAGATGTTCCAGGCAAAGGGCCTGCCGGCAAGCTGGGCCCGCACAAAGGAGTCCTCCCCCCGGACGAAGTTGAAGTCGCATCCCCTGAGCAGGGCGTCATAGTTGTCCAAGTCGGTCATGGGCACAGTGAGGATGCGGTTTCCTGATGGTGCAGCCAGCAGGCGGCACCTGCCGTCTCCCAGGGGATCGGGATCTGAGGTCTCAAGGCTGGAGCCCCTGCTGGCCAGCAGTCCCTCCAGGAAGAGTCCTTCAGGGACAATGAACACCGGCGTAGCGCCGTCTCCGGGGGCGGAGAGGCACACCAGATCCTCCAGGGCGGGATTCCGGTAGGTGAACACACTGGCGGTGAAGGGCTTTCTGCCCTCCTTTCCGCCGATCTCCCGGGCTGCCTGCAGGAAGCGCTCCGCCTGGGGCGCCGGGGCCGGGTGGTCCAGGAATTCCCCGTCCTCAAAGTTGAGTCCCCCGGTTTTGCAGGAGAAGCCGGGAAAGAAGAAGTACTTGATCCTGCCCTTTTCCATGGACTTCATCCGGTGGCAACCCTCCACCCAGTCCTCTGCGGACAGGTACTCAAGGTTGATCCAGAGGCAGTCGAGGGCCATTCTCCCGATATACACGTCCGGCAGGGAACAGGCGAACATCTCAACCACGTTGGCCGCCGGGGTTATCCTGGAAAAGTCGGTGTCCGGATCCCAGCGGATGAGTTCTGTCCCTCCGGGCAGGATCTGGGACGGAAGACCGGGATCGGCACTGCTCTCTATTCTGGCCAGCACGTCCGGCCTGTCGGTGAAGATCCGCACTTTCCTGCCCTTCCGGGACAGTTCCCGGGCCAGGCGCCAGGTGACACCGATGTCGCCGAAGTTGTCCACCACCACGCAGAAAAGATCCCATTCCCCTGAAGCGGACATTCTGTTTCCTCCTTGCCGTATGTGATCCGATCCCCCGTCTTTCCTGGGGACCACGGCCAGTTTCCCGGCGGCGTTCGCGCCGGCTCAGCCGGATCCTGTTATTATAACGTGGGGATTTTGTTAAAATGGGACGGATTTCATGATGGTAAATCGCCGCAAGCGCCACCGGCGGCGGCTCTGGGAAAGCCAGGGCTAGATCCTCCCGGGGTGGCACACGGCCGAGCTTTCAGGGCAGAGATGAGCAACACCCCAGAGAAGATCAGTGAGCATGTGGAGATCTGTCCCTACTGTGACACGGTAATTCATGTTCCCGAGGTTGTTGAAGGGCGCCGTTTCACCTGTGATGTCTGCGGATCCACCATCACCGGCCTCTGCCGGCAACCTCTGCTTCTGCCCTTTGTCTATTCCCTGGTGTCCATGTTCCTGTTCCTGTGTGTGGAGATCATGCCCTTCATGAAGATCACCATGGGCGGGATCACCGTGGAGATGAACATCCGGGAGACGGTCACGGCCATCGTTGATGAGGACTTCCGGCTCCTGGGAGTGTTCATCTACTGCTGCATGCAGCTTTTCCCTTTTATATGCCTCCTGATGGTGGCGGTGATTTACGGCTGCTTCCTTTCAGGGCGTAACCCACGCTGGCTCAGGCTCCTTGCGCGGCTGTTCTTCCGGCTGAAGGAATGGAGCATGATCGAAGTCTTCATGGTGGCCACCCTGGTGAGCATGGTGAAGCTTATCTCCATGGTGGACATGAGCCTTGAGGGGGGCTTTTACTGCTTCTGCATCTTCATCTTCTTCTATGTGAAGGTGGTTTCATCGGTGGATCAGGGGTTTGTGTGGGGCAAACTGGTGCACCGGGACAACTTCCTCTGGCTGTCCCGCCTGGCAGGCCGGAGGGCGAACGAGTGCGGCTATGTCCGCTGTGAGATCTGTGAGGCCATGAACAGCAGCCAGTCGACGGTCTGCTGCTCCTGCGGGGGCCGGGTGGAGGCCCGGAAGAAGAATTCCCAGCAGCGGTGCATCGCCTTTCTGGTTGCCGCCATGATCATGTACGTTCCGGCCAACACCATGCCCATCATGATCACCGAATACATGGGCAGCGCAACGGAGTCCACGATCTTCGATGGTGTGATTTACATGTGGGAAACCGGCTCATATCCTGTGGCCATAGTGATTTTTGTGGCCAGCATTGCGGTGCCCATCGTCAAAATCGCCATCCTCCTCAGCCTGTGCTACTGCATTTACTTTCACCGCTTCAAAAGCAACAAGTACAAAACCAGGCTGTACCATCTGACTGAGTTTATCGGCAAGTGGTCCATGGTTGATGTTTTTGTGGTGGCCATCCTGACCGCCATGATCAAGATGGGTTCCCTGATGTCCATTTACCCTGGGGCTGCGGCGCTGTCCTTCTGCGCTGTGGTGGTCCTCACCATGCTGTCTGCCAACAGCTTCGATTCCAGGTACCTGTGGGAGAACCCTAAAGGCGAGACTGCTGCCGCCGGACAGAAAGAATCGGAGTGAGACTGTGCTGGGAAAAAACAACTTAAAAAACCTGTCTGCCATCTGGCTGGTGCCCATTGTGGCCATTCTCATTGGCGTGTTCCTGCTTTACCGCCACTTCTCCTCCATCGGGGAGACCATCTTCATTTATGCTGACAGTGCTGACAGCATTGTGGCCGGCAAGACGGAGATCAAGTACCACAGTGTCACCGTGGGTAAGATCGTCAAGGTGTCCCTGTCAGATGACTTCAGCAAGGTGGAACTCAAGGCGGTGATGAACCGGCAGGCGGATCCCCTGCTGAGGGCGGACACCAAACTGGCTCTGGTGAAGCCCCGTATCAATTCCCAGGGGATCAGCGGTCTGGAGACACTGCTCAGCGGCGTCTTCATTGAGATGTATCCCGGAACGGCCAAGGGCCGGCGCACCCGTTACGATCTCATGGATGAGATTGTCACCATCGGCAGCCAGACCAAGGGACTGTATGTGCTACTCAAGGATTATTCATCCACCAGCAACTCCTTGGTAGGCCAGCGGATCACCTACCACGGCTATGAGGTGGGCGTGGTGGTGAAGTCGGAGTTTTCCATGAAGCACCGGCACATGGAGCATCTGGGCTTTGTCTACAGTCCCTATGACTCCCTGGTGACCGCCAACACCAAGTTCTGGTACACCTCAGCCCTGGACATGAGCATCGGGCCCGGCGGGATCAATGTGCGGGTGGCATCCATTGACAACTTCATCAACGGCGGCATCTCCTTTGACATCCCCAGGGATGTGGCACCAGGCCCCCAGGCCAAAAGCCACCAGTTGTTCTCCCTTTATGAGCGGGAGAGCGACGCCCGCAGCCGGGATCTTTCCCAGTATGTGGAGTATGCCATTCTCCTGGACGGCTCATCCCACACCCTGGAAGCGGGAAGCAAGGTCATGCACCTGGGCATACAGGTGGGTGAGGTCATTGACAGCAACTACGACAACGAGTTCCTGTTTGAGGATGCCTCAAGGATAATGATCCCGGTCATCGTCAGAATTTACAAGGAGATGGTCGATCCTGAGGATCACATGTCCTTCGATCAGTTCAAGCGCAAGGTTGAAACGGCCATCAGCCATGGCCTGTCTGCCAGTGTGGGCAGTGACGGCCTCATCGGCGGCAACATGCTTGTGACCCTGAGCTATCCCAAGGACGAGCCGGTCATGAATGTGAACACCGCCTTCAGGGACTACAAGGTCATCCCCAGCTTTAACACTGCGGGTCTTGCGTCCATCCAGAAGAAGGTGGGGGATCTGCTGGATAACCTCAACACCCTTGACTTTAAGGGTACCAGCAATAACCTCAACCGCATGCTTGATGAGCTGACAGGTGCCATCCGGGAACTGAAGCAGCTGGCTTCCAACCTTGAGCACATGACCAATGACAAGAACCGGGTGTCGGTGGTGAACTCCATCAACAAGACACTGATCCAGATCCAGAAGACATTGGACTCCTATTCCGAGCATTCGGAAATGTACACTGAGCTCACCGGACTTCTTTCCGGGATCCGGGATACTCTCCGCAGTGTTTCCCCGGTGATGCAGAAGACCAATGAGCAGCCCAACCGCTACATATTCGGCGATGACGGCGGTGATGAAAGGCCCAGGGCAGGAAGGAAGACCAGATGAGAATGATTTGCAAGAGAGTTTTGATGTTGGCTCTGCCGCTGCTTGCTGTCAGCGGCTGCAGTTCGGTGCCGCCGGAGCGGACATCCTATTACACCCTGTCCGGAATGCCGGTGCAGCAGAGCCTGACGGCCAAGCAGTGCCAGGGATGCCGCACCGTGACGGTAAAGGTGTCGGTTCCGTCCTTTATTGACAACGGTGGCATAGCCTACTATTCCGGCAATCTGCTGGTGGTGGCCAAGAACAATCTCTGGTCCGAAAGCGTGGGCATTCAGATGCAGGGGATCCTGGCGGACAGGATCAACGAGGAAACCGGTCCCGGGATTGTTGCCCTGACAGCGGATCTCCGGCCCTCCGGCATGGAGAATGACAACCATCTGAGCGTGGCTGTCCGCAGGTTCAACGGCACCGAAGATGGCTATGCGGAGCTTGAGGGCTCCTATGTCTACTCGGCAGAGGGCAAGATCCGGCAGGGACGGTTTTTCCGACGAGTGCGGCAGGAGGATGACGGCTTTGGCGAGCTTGTCAGCGCCCTCAGCAGGGTATGGAATGAAGAATGCGGAGAACTGGTGAAAGATTTGTTCTGACGCTGATTTTTTTGCGGGAAACTAGATTAGAATTGATAAGAATTAAGGCGAGTTTAAGATTTTCTGACAGGTTGTTTTCATGGCCAGCACAAAAGACATTGAATCCAGGATTTTTCAGATAGTAGGTTACAAGTTCAACCTGCTCTCCAACAAACAGCTTATCAAGGCTGTTTATGAGGATGCAGGACTTCCTGTCATTGAAAAGACCTCCGCAGGCAACCCCTCAACCACAGAGGCCACCCTGAAGAAACTGTCTGATGACTATGAACTGGCCCGGTTGCTCCTGGAATACAAGAAGGAAGCCAAGAAGGCCGCCGGTAAGGAGGATGTCAGAAAAGCCCCCAAGCCCGGCATGCCGAAGGAAAGGCAGGTGCTGGCCCGGGACAGCCTGGTGGATGAACTGGAGAAAGCTCCTGAGGAGATCCTCAGTGATGAGGAGAGGAAAGAGTCCGCCCGGAGGGAGGAATTCCAGCAGGCTCCCCAGAGTCAGGCGTCCCCGGCCCCGTTCCAGGCAGTGCAGCCAGAGCCCCAGGTCCAGAAGCCTCGGCAGCCGCCTTTGGGTGCTCCCTTTGCTTCCTCCTCTCCTGCTCGGACACTGACTCTGGACAAAACTCCGGAAGAGTCGGTGTCTGCAGCCGGCACCTTTGCCCCGGAGAGTTCAAAGTCTGCTTTTCCTGGCGTGCAGGAGCATTCCCAGACCGCACCCCAGGCCGGGGCGCATTCTGAGGATCTGCAGTTTGCCTCCATGTTCGCCCCATCATCCGCCGATGGAGGGGAGGATTCCTCCCTGGGTGAGCCGGTTACGGTGTCAGTTGCCATGGAGGTCCCTCCTGAGGAAGATCTGGTGTCTGCTGCGGATAGTGTCCCGGAGTTCAAGCCGGCTCCTGCTCCGGTGCCTGAGCCAGAACCTGAACTTAAGAACGAACCTGAGCCGGAGAATGCCCCGGAGCAGGACAGCGAGCCGAAGGTGGTCTCCTTCGGTGTGAGCAGCAGTTTCACCCTCAGCAAGGATCAAGAAAACGCCCATTCGGTCATCAGGGAGAATGAGAGCCGGGAACAGCCCAAGCACCAGCCGAAGTTTGATATTGACGCTGATCCTGAGCCGTCAGAGAACGAGTTCAGCCGGAATTCTGCCTCCCTCAATGTCAAAAAGAGGGTGGAGGAGGATCACCAGACAGCAGAAAAGTCCAAGGTCGGTCTGATCATGATGGTCCTGGTGGTGATCCTGGCTGTGGTGATCGTGGCCTTCGGCGTCAACAGCCTCAACTCCATCGGCTGAGCGGAGCTGCGCAGGGCTGCTGCATCTGAAGTCTGTGCCCTGCGCTGAACTGCTGAAAGTGTCTTTCTAAACCCTCCCTTCATTTTCTTTCTCAGCAGGAGATGCCTGGTCAGTGTCGGGTGTCACTTGCCTATGCAGAAGGATCCGAAAATCTTTCCCAGAAGATCATCCGAGGTGAATCTGCCGGTTATTTCCCCCAGGAACTCCTGAGCCTGGCGGAGATCCTCAGCGGCCAGTTCCGGGGATCCGTTGTTCAGGATCTGTTCCCGGGCCCGGAGCAGGCAGGATTCAGTGCTGTCCAGGGCGTCCAGATGCCGGCGGCGGGCAGTGAACAGCCCTTCAGGGTTGGATTCATATCCCATAGCCTTTTTCAGGTGCTCCTTGAGTTCCCCGATCCCTTCTCCTGTGCGGGCAGAGATGGTGATGACCGTCTCGCCGGGGAACAGATCTGCCGGACTGGCATGCTCCAGATCGCTTTTGTTCATCACAATGCACAGTTTCGACCGGTCCGGGATCCCGGACAGAACCTCCTGGTAAATCCTGCGGTTTTCCCCGGATCCAGCGGTGAGATCCAGTACCAGGAGCACCCGGTCAGCCCCGCAGATCTCCTTCCAGGCTCTTTCTATGCCGATTTTCTCCACTCCTTCGCTGGTTTCCCTAAGACCTGCGGTGTCTATGATCCTCAGTGGCATGCCGTCAATGCTGATCTCTTCCCGGAGCACATCCCGGGTTGTTCCGGCGGTGTCGGACACTATAGCCGCATCCCTGCCGGAGAGACGGTTGAGGATGCTTGATTTGCCGGCGTTGGGCCTGCCGGCCAAGGCTATTTTCATGCCGTCCCTGAGCACGGCGCCATTGGCGGCGGACCGCCTCACAGCACGGATATTCTCCAGAAGTTCCCCGATGTGCCCGGAAACATCGCCGCTACTCAGGTGATCAACCCCGTCCTCATCCGGAAAGTCCAGGCAGGCCTCTATGAAGATCCTCAGATCGGTCAGTTTTTCCGTCAGAAGGTTCACTGTCCGGGAGAACTCTCCCTGGAGTGAGTTGGCTGCCGCCCGGGCAGCCTGAACGGAGCCGGCCTCGATGAGATCGGCCACGGCCTCAGCCTGCACCAGGTCGATTTTGTCATTCAGAAAGGCCCGCTGGGTGAATTCCCCGGGGGAGGCGTGCCTGACTGAGGGTACATGGAGAACCATTTCCAGCAGCTGATCCAGCACCGCAGGGCCCCCGTGGCACTGCAGCTCCAGCACATCTTCTCCGGTGTAGCTGTGGGGGGAGGGGAAAAACAAGGCGATCCCCCGGTCAAGCACCGTGCCGTCCTCCAGGCGGAAGGGTACATACTCGGCATATCGCGGCCGGGGAATATGGCCGATAACCGCCTCGGCGCAATTTCCCGCGGCGGCGCCGGAGATCCGGATGATGCCGATCCCCCCGGAGCCCCGGGGGGTTGCCACGGCTGCAATGGTTCTGCTGTCATTCATGGTTTCGTGTCCTGGCTGGCGGTTTTCTGTCCGTTTCTGGCATCTGCCCACAAAAAAGCGGAATTTTGCAATTCCGCTTTCCCTCAGTGCGCTCCGGCTGGCCGTCAGGCCTTGGCCTTGGGTGTCCTGGTATGCAGACCAATCTTTTCCAGGTGCTGGTAGATGAACTTCATCTGTATCAGGGTGAAGATGTTGGACACTGTCCAGTACAGGGTTAGACCTGCAGGGAAGGTCATGAACATCAGGGTGAAAATGATGGGCATGGCCAGGAAGATCTTCTTCTGCAGGGGGCTTACCATCTGCATGTTGCTCTGGCTCATGCGCTGGACCAGATACATGGTAAGGCCGTAAAGCAGGGGCAGAATGAAGAAGGGATCATTCACGGAAAGATCCTTTATCCAGAAGACAAAGGGGGACTGCCTGAGCTCCACAGCCTCCATCAGGGCCCAGTACAGGGCAATGAAGATGGGCATCTGCAGGAAGATGGGCAGACATCCGGACAGGGGATTGACCTTCTCTTTCTGGTACAGCTCCATGGTGGCTCTCTGCATGCCCTGGGGATCAGACTGGTAGCGTTCCCGGAGCTCCTGCAGCTTGGGGGCAATCAGCTTCATCTTGGCCATGGACTTGTACTGGGCTTTGGTGAGAGGGTAGAGGAGGCCGCGCACAATGAAAGTGATGGCGATGATGGCCACGCCCCAGTTCCCCACCAGGGAGTAGATGAACTTCATCAGGCTGACGATTATCTCGGATATGAACCACAGCCAGCCGTAGTCCACGGTCAGGCCCAGATGCTGGGCGATCCCGTCCATCTCCTTCTGCAGTTTGGGTCCGACCCAGGCCTTGTTGGTGATGGAGGCGGTGGATCCCGGGGGAATGTCCACCTTTGAGCCGTAAAGACCGATGATCGAGGCCCGGCCGGAGGCAGCGCTCTGGCTGAAGATCTCGTTTCTGACATCACCGCCGCCAATGAAGGCCACAGCGAAATAGTGCTGGATCATGCTGACCCAGCCGCCGTTGGTGAAGATGTGATCCTTGGTCAGCTCCTCGCTTTCCCCCAGCTCCTCAAGGGTCTTTTTGGAGTATTTGGAGTTGTCGGAAGAGTAGGCGGCACCGCGGAAGGAACTCACCATGAACAGGGGAGTGTCCTCGGTCTGGGGCAGGGCAACGGTCTGGTAGATGCTGCCGAAGGGCCGCACGGTTATGGTCTCACCGGTTCCGTTGCTGACGTTGTAATTGATGTCGATGTCATAGCGCCCGCGGTGGAAGACGAGCTTCTTTTCGTAGGTGATCCCGTCCTTTTCATAGTGCATGGGCACTTCCAGGGTGTCGCTGTTGCCCATGGAATAGCTCTTGCTGGGGGAAGTGTAGGAAGCCCTGCCGTTGCTGTTGTCGGGACCGTTCTTCTCAGTGAGTCCGGTCATCAGGGTGTAGCGGAAGTCTGATGATGTCTGAAGCAGGGAGATGGGAGAACTGTCTTCAACCGTCTTGTGGTAGTCCTTCAGCTTGGCTTCGATTATGTCTCCGCCGTTCAGATTGACAGTGATGTCATATACATCGGTCACCACATTTATCAGGTTCTCTATTTCGGAGGTCTTGACCTCTGAGATCCTGACTGCGGCAGGCTGATTAGCTTTTCTGATCAGATTTTCCTGGTCACCGTTCCATGCCATGAACAGCATGATTGCCGTGACGCACATGATCATAAAGCAGAAATTGCGGGTGTTTTCCATAATATCGCCGGATGTTAATGTTCTTTTGGTAAGGATCAGTTAGTAAAAGTTGTGATCGATCCTGCAAAAATAATGGCGATTATATATAAAAAGCGCTGATCTTGCAATTTGCCGGGGTATTTGCCGGGCTTGGGCAAAGGTATCGGCGCGGCGGGAAAAGAACGCTGGAGGGACCGATTCCGGGAAAGCGGAATGACAGCGGAGGGAGGAGAGAACGGCAGTTTGTCTCGGTCATGCCGGGACTGGTGTTTCCCGCTCAGTCGTAGTTTTTCTTTTTGATCTTCCGGGGTGGAACGGGATCAAAGCCGCCGGGATTCAGGGGATTGCAGCGAAGGATCCGCCAGGCTCCCAGGGCACAGCCCTTGAAGAAGCCGTGGATTGCTATGGCCTGCTTGGTGTATTCGGAGCAGGTTGGGGAGAAGCGGCAGCATCCTCCGATGACTTTGCTGAGGGTTTTCTGGTAGAGGATGATGAGCCAGATGCCTGCTTTTTGTAGCGGCGAGAGATTACTGTACATAGTTTCTCCAGGAGAGCCACCACGTCACTGTTCTCCATGCTCCTGATCCCTCCCTTGGCGATCACCACGTAATCCAGGGGCTGGGCAGTGTGCTGATGGAGACGGAAGAAGTTGCGGCAGAGCCGCTTGATCCGGTTGCGGTCCACAGCTTTGGCCAAGACCTTTTTGGGCACAATCAGACCCAGCCGCAGATGGGGCAGATCATTGGTGCAGGCAAGGATGGTGAGGGCAGGGGAAGAGGCTTTGAGAGGGTTTTTGAAGACGTTGTCGTACTGACGGGGAGTTACGATGCGTAACTCCCGCTGGAAATTAAGGTTGGCCATTAAACAGTGGTCAAACGTGCGCGACCCTTGGCACGGCGGCGGGACAGAACCTTGCGGCCGTCAGCAGTTGCCATACGGCTGCGGAAGCCGTGGGTACGAACGCGTTTGATTACTGAGGGCTGGTAAGTGCGCTTCATAGTGATCTCCGCTTACATTAACTGGTAAAAAAATTCGGCAAAACCGACCGTTCCCCATCTGAGGACAGGGAAAGCAGTTGAATTTTACCATCGTGAAAATAAATATCAACTTAAATTGTGATCCTGCTTTCAGACAGCCAATTTCCGGATCCCGGTAACTCCTGCCAATTCTGTTTGCTTTCACGTTGCTTTGCTTTCACAGCGGCGGGACCTGTTTCCTCTCGGATTAAGATTTGCTAGCAGGGCCGTCCTGTTTGGGCGGGATTGACTGATGGTGGAACAGACCGGATCCCGTGATGGTATGGACCAGCGCGGGGGCTGTTTTCCATGTTCAGCGTTTGCCGATCTGTAACTGATGGCAATGGCAGCAGGTGATGGCCCTGTAGCAGACAACAGGGTGGTTCCGGGCAGAACTGGCAGCAGGCAACTGTGTCTGTCAGAGAAGAGACGGGCAGGGCAGAGCAAAGCAAAGCAAAGCAGAGTAAGATAAAGGTGAGTAGGGCAGGGAGGCATTGGGCGCATCCGGGATCTTCTGCCAGTGTGGTGTTTTCCGGTCAGATAGCCGTCCTGAGACGGTCTGACGGGGAGCACCTGGAGAAAACACCGCCGGTTTTGGGTTCTGATCTGTAGCATCTCCCCTGGTCAAGTGTTGTGAACCCATCTCCGGGCTTTACGGACGAAGGGAAAAATCAAGGGTTTTATCCACAATTCTTGCTAAAAAATCGCTTTGAGAAAGTCGATCTGTTGTGGATAATTTATGTGGATAAATTTTCTGCGCTCCTGTCCGGATCAGATCCGGCAGTCTGCGTTATTATCTTGCAGACGTGTTTCACGCTCTACGACTGCAGTTATGCTCTTCTGACTGTCTTTTATTCCTCTGCCTGCCACGCATGAATTCCTCTCTCCGGGAACCGTTTCGCCGGTCAGGATCTTATTCATGCTGTAACGCTGTATGCAGGCTGTTTTGTCAGTCAGTTTCCTCTGTCTGTTCCGGATCCGTTCGGGGTGCGGTTATGCTCCGCCTGTTAGGATCCGGCTGTTTTTCTGCCTGCCGCGGGGTCTTTGAGGCCAGCCAGGCCTTATCCGATCGTGACTGATGGGTGTTTTATGGATGTTTGGTCCCGGATCAAGGAAATCCTTGGTTCAAAGATTGACAGCTTCAAGATGAATCTGTGGATAGAGCCTTTAATTGCCGAAAACAATGAAGGCAAACTTGTGATCATCTGTCCTAATGCCATGATTTACAAGTATATCGAAAAGGTTTATCTGAACATGATCGTGGAAGCCTACACCAAGGTTTCCGGCGGGGACACATCCGGCGGTCTTGTTCTGACTATGAAGGGTGCCCCGGATCTGACCAATTCGGTCACCCCTCAGAATGTCAATAAAATTGTTAATAAAGTTTCTGTACAGAGAGTGGACAGAATTGAGCCTGCGCCGAATACGCCCGCTCCTTCTCCGGCAAAGCATGAAACACCTGCTACTCCCGTCCATAATAATCCCAGGCAGATCCATCTTCGGGAGAATTCTGAGACTAGCCGGCCGTCATCACGCCGTGACAACTGCATTGATATTTTCCAGCGTTCCAAAAACGGCTCCCAAAAAGACAAAAGCGGGATGTTCAAGTCCAAGACTTTCAACAACTTTGTCATGGGCAGTTCCAACAGCGTAGCCCTGAGGGCTGCACAGAATGTCGCCAGGGATCCGGGCAACACATCGAGTAATCCCCTCATTCTTTTGGGAAAGCCCGGACTGGGCAAAACCCACCTACTTTATGCCATTGGCAACGAGATCTGCCGAAATACCAGCAGCCGCGTGGTTTATGTGAACGGCAGTGACTTTCTCCAGGATTTCACCCAGATCTTCGGCAGCAATCAGACTCAGTCAAAAAGCAGTAAACTGGAAGAACTCCAGGACTTTTACTCCAGTGCGGATGTCCTTCTTCTGGATGACATTCAGTTCATTGCCAAGGGAGAAAAAACCCAGGAGCAGATTTTCTACATCATCAAGAACCTGTTTGAAAACCTCAGGCAGATTGTTGTCACCTGCGACACTTACCCCAAGGAAATTGAAAAGTTGGATGCCCGGATAACATCCCGTCTTTCTGAAGGGCTTACTTTTGAGATAGAGCCTCCCCAGTATGAGGAGCGTATTGCCATCATCGGCTCCAAGGCCCGGGATATTAAACTGAAAATTCCCCAGGAAGTGCAGATGTTTATCGCCAGGATTGTGACCGCAAATGTCCGGGAGATTGAAGGTGCACTGAAGAACTGTCTCACCGCCTGCGAGTTCAATAAAACCAATACTGTCACTATGGATATTGCCAAGGAGGCTCTGTCTGTCCAGATCCAGTCCCGGGAGCGTCTGGTGAACGCTGATGAGATCATGCGGGTGGTGGCAGAGAAGTTTCATGTGACCATTGCCCAGTTGAAGAGCGACAAGCGCTACCAGTCAGTGGCATATCCCCGTAACCTTGCCATGTTCATCATCAGAAACCTTACCCAGAAGAGTTTTCAGGAAGTGGGTGAGATGTTTGGTGGCAAGCACCATTCAACTGTTATTACCGCCTGTAAGAACATGAATCAGAAAATCAAGAATGATCAGAAGGTAAGCAGTGATTATCATTCTATTATTGAACTACTCAATGTGTAGTTCTTTGCTTTGAGAGGAAACAATGGAATTTTCAGTTCTAAAATCGGACATTCTGAAGTATCTGAACATGATTGCTCCCCTGGCACAGAGTTATAAGGGAAACAAAACTATCCTGAAAAATGTGCTGATGGATCTTGATGAGGACCGGCTCAGACTCGTCAGTGCCAATGACGAGTCTGAAATGATGGTTGATATTCCCTCCAGTCTGCTGCAGGTGACTGAGTATGGAAAGGCGGCAGTGCCTGCCGCCTCTCTTAACAGCATCTGCAAGTCAGATTCCGGCAGAAAGGTGGCTCCGGATGACGACCGCATTTATTTCGCTGTGGATACTATTGTCGGCAAACTTACCGCCACTCATGGCAGCAATCAGTATGAAATTAATACTTTTGATGCCAATCTTTACCCCAATATGACAAAAGTTGACTCGCGAGTGGCTTTCGATATTACCCAGGGGGAACTGTCCGACATTCTGTCTGCCACCGCTTTTGCCATGGCCAGTGATGATGTCCGTCATTTTCTCAATGGTCTCAATGTTACCCTGAAGAGCAAGAGGCTTCACTGTGTCGCCTCCGATTCCCACCGTCTTTCCTTCTACTCCATGGATCTCCTGAATGAAGAGGATGATGAGAAGACTGCTTCGGTTATCATTGCCAAGAATGGCATCAACGCCCTCAGAAAACTTATTGCCGCTGATGACTCATCTATCACAGTTACCCTGGGCCAGACTTATGCCAAATTCACCACTGGGTCATTCACATTCGTGACCAAGCTGATTGATGACAAGTGCATCGACGGGGACCATGTCTTTCCCAATGAGAAACAGATCAAGGCCAAGATCAAGATTGACCGAGAATCCTGGATTGCCGCAGTGAAGAGTGCCCAGGTTCTGCTGACGGCTGAGGACAAGGGCAAAATGATCGTTGATATCAAGGATCAGATGATGATCCTCAAGACCAGGAATGCCAGCCAGGAAGCCTCTTCATGCACGCTTCCCCTTCCTGAGTGCGACTGCCAGGATCTTCATTTTGCCATTAACGGCCTGTATCTCACCAGTGTGCTGGAATGCCTTGCCTGCAAAGATGTTCTTTTCTGCCTGACCGACAAGTCCTCGGTTATTGAGCCTATTGAGAACAACAATTACTGCTCTGAAAAGTTCATCATCATGCTTGTTCAGCTCTGATATCACAGACTCCGTAAATTTGTTATTCATGATCCTGGGGATCCGTTTTATGCGGATCCCTTTTTTATTGGATTTGGCCGCGGGTTTTGAACTTGTGTCTTTGTGCACAATTTTTTGATTGTCTTATGATGGATCTTAATGTGAAAAATTCCTCAATCCATTTCATTCGGATCTTCAAAAATGTCTGATCCTAAGGACTCTTCCAACTGTTGGCAGATCGATTTACAACGTGAATTTTGCTATAATTTAGCGATTGATTATGATGTTTTTTAATGAGCCGTTGAGGCTTGCCCGCTGAGATTTCAATGGCCTTCTCACAGATCCGGATGACTGCTTTCCGTAACTTTCAGAGCGCATCCTTTGAGCCCCACCATAGCATGAATATCATCATCGGTGCTAATGGCTCCGGTAAGAGTTCGCTGCTTGAGGCCGTCTCCTTTCTCTGTGTGGGTAAGTCCTTCCGCACCGCCAGACCTGATTCGGCGGTAAACAGCGGAGCAGAGGAGTTTGTGCTCTTCGGTTGCAATGATACCAGGCGGATCGGGATCAAGCGCGGGGCAGGGACTTTTGAGATTGTCCTGGACGGTGAGAAACTTACGCGGCTGTCCGATCTTGCCCGGATATCACCCGCCAGGGTTATTCATCCGGCAGACATTGAGCTTCTTACGGGATCTCCGGCAGAGCGCCGCTCTTTCATTGACTGGGGTGCTTTCTATCACAGTGACGACTTTTACGACCACTGGAGCAAATTCAGGCGGATCCTCAAACAGCGCAATGCTTATCTAAAAATGAATATCTCATATGATTACATTGACGCTCTTGATGCCGAACTGGTTGTCCATGCCGAAGCACTCCAGGAAGCCCGCCGTCTGTATGTAGAGGATATAACTGACACGGTCAGCAGGATCTGCCGGGATTTTCTTCCCGAATATGAATTTGGCTTTTCCCTTTATTCCGGTTGGGATCAGAAAAAGGGGCTTGCCCAGCAACTTAAGAACAGTTATGAGCGGGACCGTATGCAGGGATTCACATCCTTTGGCCCGCAGAGGGCGGATTTGCGCATCACCGTTGATCACAGTCAGGTTCAGGATGTCCTTTCCAGGGGACAGCTGAAACTTCTTCTCTGTTCTCTCCGTCTTTCCCAGTGCTGTTTTCATGAAAAAGACTGCGGGACCGACTGCATGTTTCTGCTGGATGATTTTGCTTCAGAACTTGACCAGTCCAAACGCGAAAAACTGGCAGACTATCTGTTCTCTCTCAGGGGGCAGGTTTTTATCACTGCAATTGACGAGAGTGAAACCCGATTTTTTCAAAAAGGTTCATGTGACATTTTTGAATTGGACAATAATGTAATAACCAAAAGGTAACCATAATGGCAGAACAGGAAAATCCGGCAGAGGGCTCTGAGTACAATGCTGACAGCATTAAGGTGCTCAAGGGACTTGAAGCTGTCAGAAAAAGACCCGGCATGTATATTGGAGACACCGATGACGGATCTGGTCTTCATCATATGGTCTACGAGGTTGTCGACAACTCCATTGATGAGGCACTGGCAGGGTATTGCACCCTGATCACGGTCAAGATCCACAAAGACGGCTCCGTCAGTGTCCGGGACAACGGCCGCGGCATTCCTGTGGACATTCATCCTGAGGAGGGTGTGTCTGCTGCTGAGGTTATCATGACGGTGCTCCATGCCGGCGGCAAGTTTGACAACAACTCCTACAAGGTTTCCGGCGGTCTTCATGGCGTGGGTGTGTCAGTTGTTAATGCCCTCTCCGACAAGCTGATCCTGACCATCTGGCGCCAGGGGCACAAATATCAGCAGACCTATACTTCCGGAGGCACTCCGGTTGCTCCCCTTGCAGTTGTTGGTGACTCTGACGAGACT
The DNA here is from genome assembly GCA_902782145.1 of uncultured Aeromonadales bacterium. Taxonomy (GTDB): domain Bacteria; phylum Pseudomonadota; class Gammaproteobacteria; order Enterobacterales; family Succinivibrionaceae; genus UBA2804. The sequence goes on along the minus strand of CACZLZ010000015.1, from coordinate 12,711 downwards.
GGCACTGAAATCAGGTTCTGGCCCAGCCCAGAGATTTTCTCGGATATCAATTTCCGGTATGAAGTCCTTGCTGTCCGCATCCGGGAACTGAGTTTCCTGAATTCCGGCGTCAGGATTGAACTGGTGGATGAGCGCAAGGAAGACAAGCATGAGATCTTCCATCATGAGGATGGTATCAAGGGCTTTGTCTCCTTTCTGAACACCAATAAGAATGTAATTCATGAGAAGACTTTTTATTTCTCCGAGCAGACCGAGGACAACATTACGGTTGAAATCGCCGTTCAGTGGAATGACGGTTATGATGAGAAGGTTATCTGCTTCACCAACAACATTCCCCAGCGTGACGGTGGCACCCACCTTTCCGGTTTCCGCAGCGCTCTGACCAAGACCCTTAACAATTACATCGAATCCAATTCCAATTCCGGCAAGACCACCTCTTCCCGCAAGGAAGGCATTCAGACCACTGGTGATGACTGCCGTGAGGGTCTCACTGCTGTTATTTCTGTTAAGGTTCCGGATCCCAAATTCTCATCCCAGACCAAGGACAAACTTGTCAGCTCCGAGGTAAGAACGGCCGTGGACAAGACCATGAGCGACCGTTTCAAAGATTTTCTCGAGGAAAATCCCAAGGATGCCAAGATCATTGTTGGCAAGATGCAGGAGGCTGCCCGTGCCAGAGAGGCTGCCCGCAAAGCCAGGGAAGTGGTGCGGAAGAAGGGGGTAGTCGGCGGAGGTCTGGCAGGCAAACTGTCTGACTGTATCGACAAGAATCCTGCCCACCGTGAGATTTTCCTGGTAGAGGGTAATTCAGCAGGCGGATCTGCCAAGAGTGGCCGTGACCCCAGAACCCAGGCCATTCTTCCGCTGCGGGGCAAGATCCTCAATGTAGAGAAGGCAACAATTGAGAAGATGCTTTCCTCCCAGGAGATCATAAACATGATCCTGGCCTTTGGCTGCGGGATCAAGGATGCCAGAAGAGACTCCAAGGATGATGTTCCTTCCACCGCAGACGAGGGCGGTTTCAACATCGATGATATGAAGTATCACAAGATCATCATCATGACTGATGCTGACGTTGACGGTGCTCATATCGCCGTTCTTCTGCTGACATTCTTCTTTCGGCAGATGCCTGAGCTTATTGAGAAGGGTTATGTCTATCTTGCCCAGCCTCCCCTGTACCTGCTGACGGTGGGCGGTGACTCAAGCAAGAACCGTTTCTATGTCAAGGATGATTTTGAACGGGATGACCGCCTTATCAACATTGCTGTGGAGGATGTTGCTTACCATCCAAGTGAAAGCGCACCTTCTATCGACTCTTCGGTTCTGTTTACGGCAATCCAGAATTATCTTCGTACTAAGTCCTGCATGAACAGGCTGGTGACCAATTACGGTTTCCACGAGAAGATCGTCAATAACCTTATCTACGTGGAGCCACTGACGGTGTCTTCCTTTGCAGATAAGGAGAAGATCCAGAAGTGGACAGATGACTTTGCCAAGCTTTATCAGAATACCGGGGATTTTGTAACGCTGTTCTCCTTCAGTGTCACTGAGAAGACTGATGCAGAGGGGGCAGTGAAGTATTACCCTCTGGCCAAGGTCACCTCATACGGTGTTGTAAGTGAGCAGATCATCGATGAGAACCTGGTTGAGAACCCACTGTACTGCTTCATTCCTTCGGATAAAAATTACTTCACTGATGGCGATCAGTCCAAGTTCAAGTACTATTCCATTGCCCGGGAGTATAAGGAACTGAATGATTTGGCTGAAAGCACGGCCTACCTGGTCATAAAGAAGGGAGACAAGGTACCTGTAAGCAACTTTGTCGAGGCGGTTAATATTCTCATGAGCCGGGCCTCTAAGGCTGTAAGTATTCAGCGTTACAAAGGACTTGGTGAAATGAATGCTGATCAGTTGTTCTCCACCACCATGGATCCTGAGACCCGGATCCTGAAGCAGGTAACTATCGAGGATGCTAACGAGGCCAATACCTGGTTCAGCAGCTTTATGGGCGATGATGTTGCCTTCAGAAGATCCTACATTGAGCAACATGCCAATGAGGCAAATCTCGATTACTAAGATTTAGAATTTCACTGAAATTCACCTTTGGGACCGGCAGAATCTGCCGGCCTTTTTTTTACCTTGTGCTTGTAAAGAATTCCCTAAGTCAACTTTTCATAGTGTCTGCTGTGGGCTTAGTCTGTGCCTTAAGTGACCATTTGATTTTCTGCAATAGAAGATTAGTTTAATTAGATCTGATACTTGCAGTCAGATCCGGGCATGAAATATTGCCCGGCGAGATAGTTTGGTTGTGGGGGGTGAGATAGAGTAGGGGAGTGGGAACTTGATTTGCTCACAGACTGTTGGAAAATCTACAAAATCTAAGCATTATCAATACAAATTTCTGATCGTCCGTTCCACAAAAACGTGATCATCAAATCTTCTTTTTCGTGATCATACCCCCTCTCGCCATCACCCCCAAGATCCCACCCACCGTCCATCCCACCCCCAAATTACCATTCTCCATCCTTCCCGGGCCATTTTTACCATAAACGTCCCCTCGCACCCCCGATCCTTGGTAAGCAGGGCTGACACCAGGAGCCAGACGGCGCTCTCCCTGGTCAGAAAACGAGCTTAAATTTGACGCGGGTGTCAAAACGGGCACGGGCTCTTGGGATCGTGTAGCAGAGAGGGGGAATATAAAATATAAGATCGGGGGATAGAGACTGCCAGAGGCCAGATGGGTGGTCACAGGATGTAGTTTCGCCGCTCTTCCTGTGACCCGATCCATTTGTGCTTGCTCGCCATAAAAGGATCACTGTGATGATAACGCCTTACCCTCTTAACTTGCACCTTAAATTTGTATTACCTTGATCACATAATGAAATTTACCCAAACTGTCTGCTGAAGAAAAGGCAAATTTCAAATCGTAGTTACTGTTGAGAAACTGAACATAAGCGTCATTGAGCATCTTAGGTCATATTCCAACGTTAGTTCTGATGATTTTTTTGGAGAGTTCAGAACAGTAGGGTAGAGGTGAAAAATTTAGCGCGGTTATGTCAGAATAAAGTTATATGAGTCATTTCATTGAGCGACTCTTAAGCAACTATCCTGCAAAAGCTCAACCTGGGATGAAAACTATATGTTCTCTTCCGTGTTTCACGTGAAACTTATGTTTGTGCAACCATACTGCCATGAGCATGTTTCTTTCAAAGGATCCATAGAAAGTCCAGAAGCGCTGATTTTCGAGATGATCGATTTTCTCCAAATGATACTCTATGTGAAACGTCACCCATCGCTCAAAACTGGACTGATTAGGTGAGGCTATATAGAGCATGATCTTATGATGCCACTTGAACTGTTTTGTTGCATGAGGTGAACTTGTTTCATGTGGAACATCGCCGGAAAAGTAATCTTAAAGTCATGGATTGAGTTCGTTTGGTTTGGATCTTTAGTAAGTGTTATTGTTGTTTCAAGTGCGAACTAACAAGTGTTTCACGTGGAACAATGGATTGCTTTGAAGAAGGGTTTTGAGTTCTTATAGGCACGGCTTTTAGTCAGTGATTAACGTGTACCTTATAAAGGGTAGGGTAAAGCCGTTGAATGAGTTCGGATGAAATTGTTCATCCAGACGTATTCTTTATACTTAGTTAATGGAACCACCTGTTTCACGTGGAACAATGATCTGACGTGAAGGCGATAAGTTTATGTACTTCAGATCGTAGTCTTACGTTAGTGTTTCATGTGGAACTATCAAAGCGCATTGGTAGCATGACTTTGATTGTGCTTGGCTCCGCTGAACCAGAACGTTTGATGCTTGCTTGTAAAGTTGCATGTTTCAAGTTTCAAGTGTTTCACGTGGAACAATGATCTGACGTGAAGGCGATAAGATTATGTCCTTAAGATCGTAGTCCTACGTTAGTGTTTCATGTGGAACAATCAAAGCGCATTGGTAGAATGACTTTGAATGTGCTTGGTTCCGCTTAACCAGAACGTTTGATGCTTGTTTGTAACGTTGCAAGTTTCATGTTTCAAGTGTTTCACGTGGAACAATACTCTTACATGAAGAGATAATTTGAAGCACTCAAAGACATACTTTATTTCATAAGCTCTTTTATGTTGGATCATCAAGGGAACAGAGTAGGTCGGCTGTAAATGTGTTTGCTTTCAGTGATCAAAAAGGGTTGAAACTTCTTCTTACTCTGGAACATTCAATTGTTTCACGTGAAACAACACTGTGATTTGAAGACGATGCTTTGGGACCTATGACACATGTACATCTTCGATGTTTCACGTGAAACTTCTGATCGGATGACGTCTGATTGTTTCACGTGAAACGTGTTTCATAGCAATCAAGATGATTGCAACATTTGGTGTTAGAGAGACCTTTTAAGAAGACTGACAGTAGTAGTGCCCTTCTTGCAAAGTCTAAACAAGCAACCTTGTAAATGGCAGAGATCGCCACACCGATAAAATGTCATAACCGTATACTTTAAGGATCTTGAAAACAATCTGGTTCCTAGGTTTGAATCTGAGTCTATGTACTAGACAGACATTTTTCCATAAGCCAGATTTTTATGCGATTTGACTTTTGGAAATGTTTTTAAGAAATCCTTTTGAAGATAAGGCTTTTCACACTCAAGTTAAGACCTGGTTATCTTCTGAAAATTCACCACTGCTCTTGAAGTTTAAATTACCTGAACACGTCATCAGTATTGTGAGAGGACAGTTCTTTCTTTGTTGCAATTTCAAACTTTTCAAAGTAGGGTAGGGTAGAGGAGATAGTTTTATGAATGTTAGTCTACAGGTGCTTTAGATCTTTTGGGACTGTTGAAAGGTTGTGCTTGGTTTAATCCGGATCACAGAATGAGGTTGGTCTGTGGTAAAATATAAACAATTTTTTTAGTTTTAGGTTTGTCAGATGGCCAACACTTACGATATTAAGACTTTTCAGGGTCTTATCTTCACCCTACAGGATTTCTGGTCCAGAAACGGGTGCGTTATTTCCCAGCCTTTTGACCTTGAGGTTGGAGCAGGAACTTCCCATCCTATGACTTTCCTCAGGGCTATTGGCCCGGAACCTCATAGGGCTGCCTATGTTCAGCCTTCAAGAAGACCGACTGATGGCAGGTATGGCGAGAACCCCAACAGGCTTCAGCATTATTATCAGTTTCAGGTGGTTCTTAAGCCGTCTCCGGACAATATTCAGGAGCTTTACCTTGAGTCTCTGAAAATGCTTGGGTTTGATCCTACTGTCCATGACATCCGGTTTGTTGAAGACAACTGGGAAAACCCGACTCTTGGTGCCTGGGGCCTTGGCTGGGAAGTCTGGCTGAATGGCATGGAAGTAAGCCAGTTTACTTACTTCCAGCAGGTTGGCGGCCTAGAATGTTTCCCTGTCACCGGTGAAATTACCTACGGTCTTGAGCGTCTTGCCATGTATGTTCAGCAGGTTAATAGTGTATATGACCTGGTATGGACTGTTGGTCCCAATGGTCCGGTCACCTATGGTGACATATTTCATCAGAATGAGGTTGAGCAGTCCGCTTATAACTTTGAGCATGCGGATGTGGATTTCCTTTTCAAGATGTTTGATCAGAATGAAAAGGAGTGTAACTATCTTCTCAGCCTGGAAAACAAACTTCCTCTTCCTGCATATGAAAGGATCCTTAAGGCGGCTCACTCATTCAATCTTCTCGATGCCAGACATGCCATTTCTGTAACTGAAAGGCAGCGTTATATTCTCCGGATCAGAACCTTATCTAAGGCCGTTGCGGAAGCTTACTATGCTTCCCGTGAGGCACTTGGATTTCCCATGTGTAAGGATAACAAATAATGAATAAGCAGAATCTTTTAGTTGAACTTGGCACAGAGGAACTCCCTCCCAAAGCATTGAAGAAACTGGCTACAGCATTTGCCGAAAGTTTTTCAAAGGATCTGAATGCTTTTGGGCTTGGTTTTGATTCTGTTAAATGGTTTGCTTCTCCCCGCCGTCTTGCCTTGATTGCCTACAATGTGGATGAAAGCCAGGAAGACAGGATTGTTGAGAAGAAGGGACCTTCCGTGGCAGCCGCTTATAAGGATGGTAATCCCACTCCTGCCGCTCTGGGCTGGGCTAAGTCAACCGGGATCACTCTTGATCAGGCTGAGACTGTTAAGACTGACAAAGGTGAGTGGCTTCTGTTCAAGGCCAAGGTGAAGGGATTCACCATTTACCAGGTGCTGGAGCAGATCCTTTCCAATGCTGTTAAGAGCCTGCCTGTTCCCAAAATGATGCACTGGGGGGCAACCAGATTTGAGTTTGTCAGGCCGGTTCACACCCTCTGTGTGCTTTACGGCTCTCAACTGGTAGATCTGGAAATGTTCGGGATCAAATCCTCCCGTACTGTACGTGGTCACCGATTCATGGGAAAGCAGGAACTGGAGATTGCCTCTGCTGATGACTATCTCTCAGTACTTGAAACTGAAGGCTCTGTTATTGCCGATTATGACAAGAGATACCAGATGATCCTTTCCTCCGTTAAGGAGCAGGCCGCAAGCCTCGGAGGAGAGGCTGATCTTGATGAGTCCCTTCTAAATGAGGTGACCTCTCTGGTGGAGTATCCCTGTGTCCTAACTGCAAGTTTTGAAGAGAAGTTTCTGGAGGTTCCTCCTGAGGCCTTGGTTTACACCATGAAAGGGGATCAGAAGTATTTTCCGGTGTACTCCTCAGACGGCAAGCTTCTTCCTAATTTCATTTTTGTTTCCAACATTGTTTCCAAGGATAAGTCCCAGGTTATCGCCGGAAATGAAAGGGTTGTCAGACCAAGACTCTCTGATGCCGAATTCTTCTTCAACACCGACAGGAAGACCACTCTGGCCTCACGGCTTGATGCGCTGAGCTCCGTTATGTTCCAGAAGCAGCTTGGTTCCTTGAAGGAAAGGTCGGAACGGATCTCCTCACTTGCAGAATACATCGCATCTAAGATTGGGGCAGATCCTGCGCTGGCATCCAGAGCTGGTCTGCTATCCAAATGTGATCTGGTCACTTCAATGGTCACCGAGTTCACGGATACCCAGGGTGTTATGGGCATGCACTATGCTCGTCTTGACGGTGAGCCTGAGGATGTTGCCCTTTCCATGTTTGAGCAGTACATGCCCAGATTTGCTGGTGACTGCATTCCTTCCACCGATGTCTCAGCATCTGTAAGCATCGCCGACAAGGTAGACACTCTGGTTGGCATTATTGGCATCAATCTTTCTCCTAAGGGTGACAAGGACCCCTTTGGCCTCAGGCGCTCTGCCATAGGCCTGCTGAGGATTATTGTTGAGAAGGGCTACGATCTGGATCTGGAGGACATAGTTTCCAAGTCCCGCTCTCTTTATGGAGACAAGCTCAGCAATGCCAATGTTGAGAAAGAGGTTGTTGATTATGTCCTGGGAAGATTCAGGGCTATTTATCAGGATGTGGGCATCAAGTCAGAGATCGTGCTCTCGGTTCTTGCCCGGAGACCAACCAGACCCTATGACTTCCACAGAAGAGTGGAGGCTGTTAACCGGTTTACCAGCAACCCTGCTGCTGAGGCACTTAGCGCAGCGAACAAGAGAGTTTCAAATATTCTTTCAAAGGCAGGCGGAGCGATCCCTCAGAATCCTGATGCCGGGCTTCTGTCTGAAGATGCGGAGAAGGTGCTGTTTGAGATCCTGGAAAAGTCCTGCCGCGATCTGGAGCCGGTCTTTGAACAGAAGAACTATGACGCAGCCCTTGAACAACTGGCCCAGTTGCGGCAGCCTGTGGACACCTTCTTTGAGAAGGTGCTTGTGAATGCAGATGATGAGAAGGTTCGGGGGAACCGACTCGCTATTCTGAGCGAGCTCCGTAACCTCTTCCTGAGGGTTGCCGATATTTCCCTTATCTGAGCCACAGGTACCCTAAACACCTTGCAAATACCCGGAATTTCCGGGTATTTTTGTATCAGACGACACCTGGTTTTGGAAGCCGGATCTGTTTTGAATAAATCATATGCACGTCAAAAAATCATGGACTCATAATTAGTACAATAAAGTGATTTTTTGTTTGTTTCGAGAAGTCATGAGCTTAAGCGTTATCGTCTGTGATGATTCAAAATTCGCACGGGCTCAACTCATCAGAGCTATACCGGCCAACCTTAAGACCAATCTTAAGGAGGCATCGGACGGAGCTCAGGCCATTGAGTTGATCAAGAGCGGATTCGGTGAACTGATGTTTCTTGACCTGAATATGCCCAACATGGACGGCTACCAGGTCTTGGAGGAGATCAAGAAGAACCAGTACGACATTCTGGTCATAGTCATTACCGGAGACATACAGAGCACTGCAGAAAAGCGCATCATGTCCCTGGGTGCTTTGGCTTACCTGAAGAAGCCTTTGGATGTGAACCTGCTGTTTCAGGTCCTGGACAAATACGGTCTGGCTGAAATTGTGGAGTCTCAAGATTCCCCTGCCACCGACAGCAATGTCAAGGGATCCTGGAACGGGATCACTTACATGGACAAGCTACAGGAAGTCATCAACATTTCCACCGGTCAGGCTGCCAAGCAGCTTGCCGATCTGCTGAACATCTTTATCAACCTGCCCATTCCGGAAGTGTCCCATAAGACCGGCGAGGAGATTTATGCGGCTCTGAAGGGGCTGACTGTTGATCCTGATGATATCCTCATAAGCACCGGCTTTGTAGGCTCTGACATGAACGGAGAGGTCCTGCTTTCTTTTTCCGGCGAGTGTGTCAGCAATATGCTGAGCATCATTCTGGATGAGAGGGACAGTGTAGAAAGCAGAACGGCCGCCATCATTGACATCAGCAATCTTCTTCTTTCGACTCTGATGAATGGTGTTGGTGAGTTCCTGGGAGCACAGTTTACCCGCTCCCACCCGGCCATCGTCCGGCTGAACGAGTCCATACAGTTGCTCTCGCCGAATCTGATCAACAAAAAAATCCTGAATGTGAAAATGAAATACTCAATTCCTGCCAGGGATGTGGAATGTGTTCTTTTCCTTCTGTTCTCTGACGATGCTGTGCCGTCTCTGACGGAAAGGCTGAGTTACATTTAGGTCGTTGCTACCAGGGGGTGTTTGCTATGTCGTCAGCGCCAATTGAGTTTGAAGATTTTCACTGGCTTTTAGATATCCTCCAGTCTCTTGAGGTGGGACTTGTCGTCCTGGATATGGATTACAAGGTTCTGGTGTGGAACGGGTTCATGGAAAACCACAGCGGTATCAACGGTGCGGCAATCCATGAAAAGTGCATGTTTGACTACGTCAAGAACCTCCCCAGGGAGTGGCTGGAAAAGAAGGTTGAAGACGCCATTGTCTTGAGGACTCCGGTGTTCAGCACCTGGGAGCAGAGACAGTACCTGTTCCAGTTTAAGGCCACCCGTCCCTTTACAGGAATGAGCGAGTACATGTACCAGAATGTTACGGTCATGCCTCTGAAGTCCATTCATGGCGGTGTATCCCAGATCTGCATTATCGTCTACGATGTCACTGATAGTGCCTCCAACCAGTTAGGACTGCACAAGGCCAATGAGCAGTTGCGCCAACTGTCAATTACCGACGGTCTGACCAAACTTTACAACCGAGCTTACTGGCAGGAGTGTCTCTCCCAGGAATACAACCGATACCAGCGCAAGCCAATTGATGTCACTCTGATGATGATGGACATCGATTTCTTCAAGAAGGTGAATGACACCTACGGGCACCCAGCCGGTGATGCTGTGTTGCGGAAACTTTCCGAGACCCTTAAAAGCCATCTCCGGTCGACAGACGTGGCAGGCCGTTACGGCGGCGAAGAGTTTGCCATCATTCTGCTGGATTCAGATGTCATCAAGTCGATTACCGTGGCCGAGCGTCTGCGCAAAGCCGTTGAGGCGATTGTGGTTCACTATGAAAACATGGTCATCAAGTTCACCATTAGCGTGGGGCTCTGCCAGCTGGAGAAAGACACAGCCTCTGCCAAGGACTGGCTGATCAACACTGACAACTGCCTGTATTATTCCAAGAAGAACGGCCGTAATCAGGTGACTGCCTACGGGGTGACGGAAATGAAGCCGCTGGAGGACAAGGGACCGGATCACTAATTTCAGAAAGCTGGGCTGCCGAACCGGAAACTGGGTTCTTGGATCTCGTCAGAGAAAGCTTTCATGAATTTACCGTCTGATGGCCTGCGTTCTATGCAGGTCATTTTGTTTGCGGGAAGATGTTTATTTCTGCCGGATCGTGGCAGATCAAATTATTTGATTGACAGCCTGAAAAATGCTATTTTTCTAGAAATTGTCTTGAACTTTGTATTGAGGAGAAAAGATGGCTAACGCATTACTTGGCAGGGGGCAGAACTCAGTGTATCTGAATGAAAGCACTCTGAGCAAAGCCCGCAGTTTGGGCGGTATAAATTCCGGTGAGGTCATGACTTCATCCGGGGCTATTACCAAGACCGCTTATCTGACTTTGGTTGTGGCTCTGGGCGCTCTCATCCCTTCATTCATGGAGATCAGCCCCAATTTGCTGTTTACGCTTTCCGGTGTCTGCGGTTTGGCTGCTGTTATCATGGTGCTGGTAATGGTGTTTAAAGTGGATGCGGCCAAGTACATTGCTTTCCCGTATGCCATCTGTGAAGGTCTAGCCATTTCCGCCCTTGTTTTTGCCTGCAACTCCCTAGTTCCGGGAGTGGCCACTGAGGCTCTTTTTGCCACACTGGCACTGCTTGGCGGTGTTACCGTGGCCTACAAGACCGGGCTCATTAAGGTTAATGAGACTTTCAAAACAGTCTTCACGGTAATGTCCTTTGCCTTTCTTGGACTGCTCGTCATCAACCTTGTGACGATGTTCTTCTTCAAGGATTTGGGCAACACCTTGTTTGCCCTGAGCAATGCCAGCTGGATTGCCATAGGGATCACCTTGTTCATGCTGATTTACGGCTCTTTTTGTCTGGTTCTTGATCTCCAGATGATTGAAAATGGTGAGGCAGAGCAGCTCAACAAGGATTTTGAGTGGTACTGTGCGGTTTCGCTCCTGATCACTGTGGTCTTCATCTATGTTCAGATGCTCAGGCTTCTGGTCCAGATTTATCTGCGGGCCTCTGACAACTGAAAACTGTTCCAACGGAACTATGCTACATTGCCCCACCTCGAGTGGGGCTTTTTTGTTTCTGAGGGCAACTATTCAGGCTTCAGATGCTTTTCGGCAGGATTGCCGCCGTCTCTCATCGGCGGGAGTACTTCCGCTGGCACAAGCGGAAATCACGCCGGAACTCACAATGGAGTCTTTCAATTTTTGTGAAATTTTTAGAGGTGGCAACAATTTTGGAGTGGCCCGCTGGGATAGAATGAGATATGTGGATGAGTGTGTGATCTGCTGATAAGGTCCGGAAACGGTATTGCGTTGCTGTTTCAGTTTCCCTGGATAAGACACATCTGAGTCTGTCTTGAGACACCGTCAGTTTTGCAATCTCAACATAGGAAGATCCACAGAGCTGCCGAAAAACGGCTGGTGCCCTGGGATGGCACCGAACACAATGAACAGCGTCTAAGTGAGGAAAAATGGCAGACACATGCGAATGGGCGAGCAAGGATCCCACAATTCAGAATTTTCATGATTTCGAGTGGGGGCACCCCTGCATTGACAGCAATGAACTTTTTGAGAAACTTTGTCTGCATGCTCTTGTAGCCACCGGTTTCAAGAAGAAAACCATTGAGGTTGAGGGCATGGACACATCCCAGTTCTCTTTCTTGGAAACCAGAGAGAATTACCGGTCGCTTTTTGCCGGATTTGATCCTGACAAACTGGTTGAATTCTCAAATGAGCAGATTGACAAGATTGTTGCTGACGAGAAGGAAAAGGAGAAGCAGGAGAACTACAAGGGCGGAATAAACAAGAACAAGCAGGTTCTGAAGTCCCTAGTCAACAATGCCAAGGCCTTTAACAAGATGATGGCGGAAGGTAAGTCGTTCTCCGAGTTCTGCTGGTCCTTTTCTGAGGGCAAGGTGATCATTGGCGGCAAATCAGAAGAGGACCTTCTGAAAATAGCCACTGAGATGAGCAAAGGCCTCAAGGACAACGGTTTCACTTACACCACTCCGACTGTCTGTCTTGCGTTTATGAAAACCGCAGGCATCGTAAACGCCCATGCGGGAAGTTGTCCTATCCGCGGCGAGTGCATGGAAGAGGCTAAGATCTTCAACAAGTTCTGAACCTGATCTGACAAAACATTGCATGATGAAATTCTCCGCCGTCCGGCGGAGTTTTTCGTTTCCGGGACTCACAGAATACCTGTCTTGGATCCTCGGCAAGAGAATTAGAGCGCGTCAGAAGATGTATTATTGTGATTGATTAAAAAATGAACTATTGATCAAGAATTTAAATTCCTTTTGCAAAAAGGTGTTGCAAGTCGCAAAAAAGGGACTAGAATATGCACCTGTCGCCGGATGAAAGGCGGCACGGAACGGAAAGCCTGAGGAAAGCCTCAGAGTTTGAAGGGGTTCCGGAAGTTCTTTAACAAAGCGGAAAAGACAATCTGTGTGGGCACCGGATTCAGAGATTAGAGAGTGCTTCCAGGGAGAAAAAAGCGGAGGGCAGCGATGTCTGAAGTGATGATGACCCTGGGGGGAACAGCAAAATCTGGATTTGGTGACAGCAAACAAGCTTACTTAGAAATAGGTAAGAAAGAGCAAGTCAACGATAAAGGATGAAGCTGTGAGAAA
>CACZLZ010000014.1 GCA_902782145.1 uncultured Aeromonadales bacterium | reverse complement strand
CATAATACGTATCCCCTGTATCATAAAGTTTCATGCGAATCGCCTGATTGCTGACGTAGGGGGAGGTAACCCATGGTGCGGAATCGTATGCGAATTACAAAAACGACTAACGTAATCCTCCAAAAGATAGTTTAATTAGCAAAATATCCTATCTCAAAACAAAAGGGAGAGGGGCTTTTATTTTTAATAAAATCAAAAATGAGATGTTATTCACAAATCGCGATTGACTGATATAAATCCGATACTTTTTATGGGCAAAAATTTAATAAAATCTAGTCTGGCGACTGGCGAATATACGATAAACCAAAACTTGAATAAACTCACATTTTTGATCCCTGGGTCAACCTACCGTCCCGGATCTGCAAAAATCCGTTCCGACCAGGGACCCCGGGCCACGCATTCAGGTTTTTGTTTGCTGTGGTTTCGGAGGATGTTTCTTTGTTCCTTACTGGATTGCTTACAAATATACTGATTTGAGAAACATGATTGACAACAAAATAAACACAAATCAATAATTGTAAAAATATCATATCAGATAAAAGGGTGCCTTTTGGTACCCTTTTTTATTGAGAAGATCTTATGCAAAGCAAATGGTAGTTTCTGCCGGGTTTATGAGGTCTACCGACTTACCAGCACGGAGTGAGATATGAGACTTTGCAACGCCACCGGTTATTTCCGGGAAACTGATGAGGTTGTTCTGACCAACAAGAAATTCAAGGGATGGCAGGTGAGATACTTCCGGACTGCCGGCGGTTTTGACTCTGAGATCTGGCACAAGGGGAAGCAGGTTTACCATGAAGACATGACTCTGCAGTTCCTGGCTGCACTTCTTCAGCACGAGGAATGGGAAGTCACTCCCCAAAGCGAATAATCCTCCCATCCTGCCCATCTCCTTTCCTTTTTGCCCATCCAAACACAGCACTTAGAACCACACTCTGCGGTGCTGTTTTCTACCCCGATTACCCATCTTTTGCCCATCCAAAATCGGCATAACCAGTTGATTTAACAGGTATATTTGGCAAAAGTGCCGGTGCCCCTTCGGGGAGCCGGGCTTTCTGCTGCCGCTTATGATACCTGATCATTTTCCCGGGAAGCATCTGATCTATCTGATCTGCTGCCGTTGCTACTGACGGTAGCTGTTCCTGATCATGAGCAGGAGAAGAGACTGATCCCGGGGCCGCCAATCAGATCCTCTGTCTCGGGTCAGATCTGCCATCACTCCCTTACCCAGGTCTCATCCTTTAACCCTTGGCTCTTATTCCTTATCCCTTATCCCTATGCGGGTTGCAGCAGGCTCAGGACTGTCTGGGGCTTCATGTTGGCATGGGAGAGGATGGAGGCGGCGCTCTGCTGGAGGATGTTCAGCTTGGTCTGCTGGGCGATCTCAGAGGCATAGTCGCAGTCCCGGATCCGGCTCCGGGCGTCGCTCACATTCTCAATGACGTTTTCCTGGTTGGCAATGCAGGATTCCAGGCGGTTCTGCAAGGCGCCCATGTCTGCCCGGCAGGAATCGATGGTTTTCAGGAAGCCGTCGGCGATCTCAATGGCCTTCTGGGCCCCCTGCTGGGTGGTGACATCCAGGGTGACCAGACCGTCGCTGCCAATGCAGATGCCGGTCTGATGGCTGGTGGTGAAGTCGGTGGCGGAGGTTATGGCCGGCTCCACCAGGATTGACGGATTGTCAATGTTCACCAGGGAAATATAGAGCCCGCTCATGTCAAAGCCCACCAGGGCATTAGTGGCGAAGGTGTTGTGGCAGCCCGCATTGCAGTAGACCTTGCCCACGGGAATGCCGATGTTCATGTCCACGGTGTTGCCGGCGTAAGCACCCACCTGCAGGGTCTTTTTCTTTTCTGTGTGGGACGGATCCCGGCAGGAGATGTTGGGATTTGAGGGATGGGTGTTGCTCATGGGCATGATCTTCTTCTGACCGGGGATGTACAGGTACTCCTGCTCCCCGTCCAGAATGGGCTCCCCGCCGTAGGTGGTCTGGCGGGCAATGCGGTTGACCTCGGCGGAAAGCTCTGCCACCTCCTCCTGCAGCGCCATCCTCTCATCCTGGGAGTAGGTCCCGTTGGCTGACTGCACGGCCAGGGTGCGCATGCGCTGGATGCTGGCGGTGACTTCCCCCAGGGCGCCCTCGGCCACCTGGAGCAGGGATATGCCGTCCAAGCAGTTGCGGTTGGCCTGGTTCATGCCGTTGATCTGGGCGGTCATCCGGTCACAGATCTGCAACCCGGCGGCGTCATCCCGGGCGGAATTGATCCTCTGTCCTGAGGCCAGCTTCTGATAGCTGCTGTCCAGTTGCCGGGTCACCCGGGCCAGGCTCCGCTGCCCGTTGACGGAACTCACGTTGGTGTTCACATAGAGAGCCATTTCCGTTCCTTGTGGCTAAGTGCACAGTGTCTGATATCTGCAGGCAAAATGCCTGACAGGCTGGGCCGGATTTCAGTCACCTGGGGTTCTGGGTACTGGAATGAGATGACAGAACGGATCCGGTGCGGGTATCTGGTGCCGGCACAGATCCGGCTCAGGAGAAAGGTGTCTGACCGGATCATTCAGGATCGGGGGAGTAGATCCGGAGGCTGTTGCCGCACCGCTGCCGGGTGATCTGCCGCAGGCTCGCGCACGCGCACCCGAACTTCCTCCGCATCCTTCTGCCATGTCTCCGTTGCCGCTTCCCAGCGCCTTCACTGTTGCCTTTTGGGGTGCTTCCGTCGGATCTTTTCTGCCGTTTCCCAGATTTCCGCTCAGCAGGTCCAGGAGCTCACGGATGGGTTCTCCGGTGCCCGGGGGATCCGGTTTGATCCAGGATCTGATTATATTCATGATCTTTCCATCTGAAGGCTAGGCTCACTGCGGGATGATCCTTGATCTGCATGAGTGACCGGATGTTCCGGCGCCAACTTATGATCTTCCTGGCGCGGCTGATGGAGACGGCGATCTGGATGACATTCCGGCAATGATGTGAGTCAGAACGGCATCTGCCAGGGGTGATGAGGATGTTCTGTAAGATCTCCCGGAGATTCCGGGAACGGGAATTACGGCGAAGTGCCGGCGGGAGGAGCCGGTGACGGGATCCCGGCTTCAGGTGTTTCCAATGGTAACCGGTCATTTCCGGGGGTGCGGCCGATCCCAGGCACGGATCATGATCTGCTGTCTGCGGTCACTTACTGATGGCATGGATGCCCCGGCTTCCGGCTTTTGCCGGCATCATGGGGATCCCGTTCCCTAAGCGGGCTGCAGCAGGCTAAGGGCTGTCTGGGGCTTCATGTTCGCCTGGGAGAGAATGGAGGTGGCGCTCTGCTGGAGGATGTTCAGCATGGTCTGCCGGGCGGTCTCGGAGGCAAAGTCGCAGTCCCGGATCCGGCTCCGGGAGTCGCTCACATTCTCAATGACGTTCTCCTGGTTGGCAATGCAGGATTCCAGGCGGTTCTGCAAGGCGCCCATGTCTGCCCGGCAGGAATCGATGGTTTTAAGGAAGCCGTCGGCGATCTCAATGGCCTTCTGGGCCCCCTGCTGGGTGGTGACATCCAGGGTGGCCAGACCGTCACTGCCGATGCAGATCCCGGTCTGATGGCTGGTGGTGAAGTCGGTGGTGTTGGTTATGGCGGGCTCCACCAGGATTGACGGGTTGTCGATATTCACCAGGGAAATGTAGAGCCCGCTCATGTCAAAGCCCACCAGGGCCTTGGTGGGGAAGGTGTTGCCGCAGCCGGCATTGCAGTACACCTTGCCCACGGGAATGCCGATGTTCATGTCCACTGTGTTGCCGGCGTAGGCCCCCACCTGCAGAACCTTCTTCTTGTCCGTGTGGGACGGATCCCGGCAGGAGACGTTGGGATCGGCGGGATGGATGTTGCTCATTGGCATGATCTTCTTTTGGGCAGGGAAGTACTTGTACTCCTGCTCCCCGTCCAGAATGGGCTGCCCGCCGTAGGTGGTTTGGCGGGCTATGCGGTTGACCTCGGAGGAAAGCTCCGCCACCTCCTCCTGCAGTGCCATCCGTTCGTCCTGGGAATAGGTTCCGTTGGCCGACTGTACTGCCAGGGTGCGCATGCGCTGGATGTTGGCAGAGGCCTGCTCCAGGGCGCCCTCGGCCACCTGGAGCATTGATATGCCGTCCATGCAGTTGCGGTTGGCCTGGGTCATGCCGTTGATCTGGGCGGTCATCCGGTCGCTGATCTGGAGTCCCGCGGCATCGTCCCGGGCGGAATTGATCCTCAGGCCCGAGGAGAGTTTCTGGTAACTGCTGTCAAGCTGCCGGGTCACCCGGGCCAGGTTCCGTTGCCCGTTGATGGAGCTCACGTTGGTGTTCACAAACAGAGCCATTTCTGCTCCTCATGAAAAAGTGCACAGTATTTGATATGTGCTAGCAAAATACCTGCCAGTTTTTGACGGATTTGTGTCATCTCCTACCAGTGGAGCCGGTTGAGAATGTCAGTCCGGATCCGGTGCGGGCGCCGGAGGCGTGAGAATGATCCGGGAATGGTGGCGGTGCAGGGAATGTCTCTGACAGGGCGGTGCAGGGAGGTCCTGGTACGTCAAGGCGTGGATGATGAGGGATCCTGCGACAAAGCAGGGAAACACAATCCGGGCAGGGCGGTGCAGGACTTCAGGCTGGTAGCCGGGTGGCGCGTACCGGGAAAGCGCCTGGCGCTGGGCCTGCCGGGGCAATTTTTCCGGGTCAGGGCCAAAATAGGGTATAATCGAGGTTACAAGACCTGTCCGGACCCCGCGGCCCGGCAGACACACAACAGGAAGAAGTAAAACATATGGCAGTACATCCCTATGCGGGCAAGCCCGCACGAGCTGAGGATCTCACCAACATACCCCGTCTGGTCTCCGAATACTATCTCCACCATCCCTCCCCGGACGTGAAGGAGCAGAAGGTCTCCTTTGGCACTTCCGGGCATCGGGGCACCGCCTCTGCCGGATCCTTCAATGAGGATCACATCCTGGCAGTGTGCCAGGCCATTGCGGACTACCGGGTAAGGGAGGGGATCTCCGGCCCCCTGTTCATTGGCAAGGACACCCATGCGCTGTCTGAGCCCGCCTTTGCCACCGCTCTTGAGGTGCTGACCGCCAACGGCGTCAAAACGGCTGTGGACAAGGATCTGTCCTATACCCCCACCCCGGTGGTGTCCCATGCCATCCTCACCTATAACGCCGGCAGCCACAGCGACACCGCCGACGGCATTGTCATCACCCCATCCCACAATCCCCCCACTGACGGCGGGATCAAGTACAACCCGCCCACGGGCGGCCCTGCGGGATCGGAGATCACCGCCTGGATCCAGGAGCGGGCCAACCGCTATCTGGAGGACGGCCTCCGGGGCGTCAAGAGAACCCCCTGGAAGAATGCTTCCGATAGCGATCTGCTGATCCGCCACGACTACAAGACCAACTATGTGGAGGATCTGGATTCGGTTATCGACTTTGCCGCCATCCGATCGGCCAAGATCCGCATCGGCGTGGATCCCCTGGGCGGATCCGGAGTCTATTACTGGGACCGGATCGCCGAGCGCTACGGCCTCAATATTGAGGTGGTGAACTACCGGGTGGATCCTACCTTCTCCTTCATGACACTGGACAAGGACGGGAAGATCCGCATGGACTGCTCCTCCCCCTATGCCATGGCCTCCCTGATCTCCCTGAAGGACCGCTTTGATGTGGCGGTGGCCAACGATCCCGACTATGACCGCCACGGCATTGTCTGCCACTCCGGCCTCATGAACCCCAACCACTATCTGGCCGTGGCTATCCAGTACCTGTTCACCCACCGGGGCGGCTGGCCCCGGGATGCGGCTGTGGGCAAGACCGTGGTCTCCTCCTCCATCATTGACCGGGTGGTGTCAGGGATCGGCCGGGAGCTGAAGGAAGTTCCCGTGGGCTTCAAGTGGTTTGTCGACGGCCTGTATCATGGCAGTTATGGCTTTGGCGGCGAGGAAAGCGCCGGCGCCTCCTTCCTCCGGAAGGACGGCCGGGTGTGGACCACCGACAAGGACGGCATCATCATGGCCCTGCTGGCCGCTGAGATCCTGGCTGTCACCGGCAAGGATCCCCAGGCTCACTATGACGCCATTGCCCAGCGCTACGGGCACCAGGTTTACCGGCGCATTGATGCCCCGGCCACCCTGGAGCAGAAGGCAGTGCTGTCTGCCATGGATCCCTCCCTGGTGGAGGCCCGGGAACTGGCAGGTGAACTGATCCTGTCCAAGATCACCTCCGCTCCAGGCAACGGCGCCCCCATCGGCGGTCTGAAGGTGGTCACGGAGAACGGCTGGTTCGCCGCCCGTCCCAGCGGCACCGAGCAGATCTACAAGATCTACATGGAAAGCTTCAAGGGCGAGGAGCATCTTGACCGGATCCAGAGCGAGGCTGTCGAGATCGTCTCCGCCGCATTGAAGAAGGCCGGAGTCTGAGACAGATCTGAATGCCTTTCCGGCTCTCCCGGAAAGGCGCTGGATCCTCCCTCTGAAGGTGGGTCCCCACTGACGGGAAGGCACATGGTGTGTCTTCCTGTTTTTTTTTGCGCCGGATCCGGCACTGCTGCCATGTGTGCCAGATGCCGCTGTCAGGCGCCGGCCGGACAGCGCAGGAGATCGCTGCATGTGCTGCCAATCCCTGGTGAAAGGCTCTCCGGGCATTATTGGGGTCAGGCGTCGGGGCAGCCCTGTGGACAGTCCTTGGGGCAGCCCGTAACTGGCTTCTGCCTACATGGAGCCGGGCAGGCGCCGGACCCCGCAATTTGTAGACGCTGGCAAATTTTGGTAAGATCATAGGTGATCTGCCATGCCTGCATGGCGCTCTGCGGTGGCTGCCGCAGCAGCGGTCATCTGTGGCAGACGCCGCTTTGGGGGATGCGGTGCTTCCGTGTCCGGTCCCTGAGCCAGGCTGCCTTCCGGATCCCGCTGTCCGGGGCAGTAACCGGCGTTCCCCAGAGCCTGCGCAAAGGATCTTGCAGATGATCCCCGGCGGACACAGCCCGCATTCCGGCGGATCGATTGTTTGTATTAAGGAAACCATATGCCCACCAAAAAGAAAGAAGACATTGCAATTGACAAGGACACCTTGAAGAAGGAGATTGTGCGCCAGCTGAACGTGACTCTTGGCACCAGCGAGAAGAAGGCCAGCAGGCAGGCGTGGTGGAAGGCTACCTGCGCCGCGGTCAATGAGCAGATTTTCTCCCTTCTGACCAAGACACAGCAGTCCCACTACAAGAACGACACCAGAGCGGTGCACTATCTTTCTGCTGAGTTCCTCATGGGCCGCCTGACGGTGAACAACCTGGTCAACCTTCATCTGTACGACGTCTGCGAAAGCGCCGTGAAGGAGCTGAAGAAGGAGCTGGGTCTTGATTTTGAACTGTCCGATCTCTGCGAGGAAGAGCCGGACATGGCGCTGGGCAACGGCGGTCTGGGCCGTCTGGCAGCCTGCTTCATCGACTCCCTGGCCACCATGAACCTGCCGGCCGTGGGTTACGGCATTCACTATGAGCACGGCCTGTTCCGTCAGGAGATCCATGACGGCCGTCAGATTGAGCGCCCCGATTCCTGGCGCGAGTACGGCAACCCCTGGGAGATCTGCCGTCCCGAGTCCGTGCAGGAGATCCAACTGGGCGGCTTCGTGGAGACCGTCTTTGAGGAAAACGGCTACATGAAGAAGGTCTGGCGTCCCAACCAGGTCATCAAGGGTGTGCCCTGGGATATCCCTGTGGTGGGCTACAACGGTAGCACCGTGAACATTCTCCGCCTGTGGGAATCCCGTGCTTCCGAGTTCTTTGACTGGGACGTGTTCAATGCCGGCGGCTATGTGGACTCCCAGACTGAGAAGGCCCAGGCTGAGACCATCTCCAAGGTGCTTTATCCTAATGACTCCACCGAGGCCGGCAAGATCCTCCGCCTGGTGCAGCAGTACTTCTTCAGTGCCTGCTCCCTGAAGGATATCATCCGCCGCTACAAGCGAGCTCATGGCAACGACTTCAGCAAGTTTGCCGAGAAGATCGCCGTGCAGCTGAACGACACCCATCCCACCATTGCCATCCCTGAGCTGATGCGCATTTTCGTGGACGAGGAGCGCATTGACTGGGAGAAGGCCTGGGATATCTGCTACAAGGTGTTCTCCTACACCAACCACACCCTGCTGCCTGAGGCTCTGGAGAAGTGGCCGGTGTACCTGTTTGAGCGTGTTCTGCCCCGTCACCTGGAGATCATCTACGAGATCAACCGCCGCTTCCTGGAGGATGTGGTTGACGCCAAGTGGCCTGGCAACGACTGGATCAAGTCCCGTCTCTCCATCATCGAGGAGGGCGAGGTGCGCAAGGTCAGAATGGCAAACCTGTGCGTGATCGGCTCCCACAAGGTCAATGGTGTGGCTGAGATCCACTCCAAGTTGGTGAAGGAGGATCTGTTCCCTGAGTTCTCCCAGATCTGGCCGGACAAGTTCTGCAACGTCACCAACGGTGTCACCCCCCGCAGATGGCTGCTGGCCTCCAACCGTGAGCTAGCCAAGTTGTACACTGAGACTGTGGGCGACACCTGGCCGGTGAACCTGGACAAGCTCCGTGAAGCCACCAAACTGGCTGACGATCCTGACTTCCAGAAGAAGTTCATGAAGATCAAGCGGAACAACAAGGTGAAGCTGGCTGAGGTGATCCGCAAGGAGACCGGCATTGAGGTTTCCCCGGACGCCATCTTCGATGTCCAGGTGAAGAGACTGCATGAGTACAAGCGTCAGCAGCTGAACCTGCTGTATATCCTGGCCCTGTACCGCCGCGTGCTTCAGGATCCTGACTACAAGATGAACGATCATGTGTTCATCTTCGGCTCCAAGGCCGCTCCTGCCTACACCATGGCCAAGAACATCATCTACGCCATCAACAAGGTGGGCGACCGGATCAACAACGATCCCAGGATCAAGGGCAAGATCAAAGTGGTGTTCATGCCAAACTACCGGGTGAGCCTGGCTGAGAAGATCATTCCCGCCGCTGACATCTCCCAGCAGATCTCCACGGCTGGCTACGAGGCCTCCGGCACCAGTAACATGAAGCTGTCCATGAACGGCGCCATCACCTTGGGCACCCTGGACGGCGCCAACATTGAGATCGCCGAGGAGGCTGGCAAGGATAACAACGTCATCTTCGGTCTCACTGTGGATGAGGTTAAGGCTCTCAAGGCCAAGGGCTACAACCCCTGGGACTACTACTATGGCAATGAGGAGCTCAAGGCCGTCCTTGACTGGCTGGACTCCGACTACTTCACTCCTGGCAGACCCGGCGAGCTGTCCTGCATCAAGAACTCCCTCCTTGGGGGCGGTGACACCTACCTGGCTCTGGCTGACTTTGCTGCTTACTCTGAGGCCCACAGAAAGGTGGATGAGATGTACAGCAACAAGAAGAAGTGGGCTCATGCAGCCATTGTGAACTCCACCACCATGGGCAAGTTCAACTCCGACAGATCCATCCAGGACTATGTGGATCAGATCTGGAAGCTGGACACCTGTGTAGTGAAGTGATCCTACTCCTCTGAGGATCATCAGAAGGCGCCAGATGGCGCCTTTTTTAATGGGCGGAACTTAGCCCCGATGGGATAGCTTCAGCACCTGTGAGAAGCATCTATGCTTCATCACTCGCCTACATCACGTTTGCGCTCCTCTTGCCGGATCTGACAGTGACCAAAGCGGATCTGCGCATCCTGGTCGATCCCATTCCTGTCAATCTTCACTTCCCTAAGAGGTGAGTCCAGGGTGCGCTCTTGTCCTAGCGGTCAGCCATTTCGGTCACTAGGAGGTGTTGTCTGTGCCGACCTGAAATGAGCCGATCTTCCACATAGGGTGTGAACAGCACCTTGAAATTTGCTCCCAAAGTGCAAAAGATCAGAAAACTTTGATGTAAAACATATTTAACTCTAGTATAGTTGAATATAATTGCTCCTCTGAAAGAAGAAGTCACGGTTCAGAACCATTCTAAATAATTGTGAAATATACATCATAAAACAACTTGTGAACCTCAAATGTAGTAAATACAAATTTGTTTAGGTCAAAATGTGCCACCATAACATGGTTTTTAAGGGCTCTTCTGTAGCACTGGTCGATGACTTAGGAGCGAGAGCACGGTCAGAACTGAAGAACAAAGCTTTTGAGCACATCCATAACTCTCAGCAACCATTTCTTCTAAAAGTCCGGCAGCGCGAGGCTTTGTTGTTCATCCATCGACCCATGGTGCAGATGACCCCAACTTTTTTGATCGTTCTACATCTTTGACGAAAATTTGAATTCAGCATTACTAAGGAGATAGTTTATGAATCCGATAGTGTATTTAGGTAAAATGACCTTCATGTGTGTAATTTGCCTGCTTGCTTTTACTGGCTGTTCCACTACATTAGAAACGGTTCACAGTGACATGTCCGCTGAACTGAAATCTGTAGACCTTCAGAAAACAAGGCTAGTAGTGAATAATGCTACTCCTGGAAGGGCTGACTCTAATGGTACGCTTTATGAACTTTCCGGAATATATCTGTCTAATTGTATAAAGGATATTGTTTCAAATTTTAATCCTTCGGTTAAATTGATGCAGCAAGAATTAACGGAAGATGAAACTCTTAGGAAACTCAAAGAAAATAAAGACGTGGATTACCTTATTTTTGCCAAAATCAATAATTGGGAAGATCATGCCACAGAATGGAATGGCGTACCTGACAGAATCAATATCAATATAAAACTGTATGAGATTGCTACGGATAAAGTTCTGGCCCAAGAGCATTTTAAGTCTACTAGCAAGTGGGCTACTTTGGGCGGTGATCATCCACAGGATATGTTGGCCCAACCCCTAAGTGATATTTTTAAAAAATGGTTTGGAAAAGATATAGCTATAAATCCTGAGGACTATCCGTGTGAGACCAAGATTCTTAAGTCAGATTATTAATTTTTTTGTCTGAACTTGTGTTAAGCAAAACCTCACTATATCTTTCATCACAGTGAGTTTTTCCCTCTTTCATACGCATTCCCATCTGTACCTGCATTCGCATCCCTTCAGTTCTGGTGTCAGACGCCTGATCCGCTCCCGTCATCCCGGGAGTTCTCCCTGGCATATCCCCCAGTTCAACCTGTCAACCTCTTGGCACAGGGATTTTTTTTCGGCTCTGATGTTCACTGATTGGCCGGATCTGCGATAATGCCCCCGTCCTTTTTGATGACGGGGGAACAGGTCCTCCGCCGGTTTTTTTTGTTTTGGAGAAATTTCTAATGGAGTCCGTACTGTCATGAGCACCAGCGCCAAACAGAAGGTCCACGATCTGGTGTACAGCCGGAAATTTGAATTCCTGATCATGATCATCATCCTGATCAACTGTGCGGTCATCGGCATGGAGACCTACAGCTTCAGACCGGTGTACAGCAACATCAGCTTTGTGTGCCTTATCATCTACACCATTGAGATCTCACTGCGCTTTGCGGTGCGGGATTCCCTGAAGGGGTTCTTCACCAACGGCTGGAACCTCTTTGATCTTTTCATTGTCATCACCGGCTACATCCCTGAGGATCTGGTTACCAATGCCGGCATGCTGGCAGTGCTCCGGGTGCTTCGGGTATTCCGGGTTCTCAAGCTGTTCAAGACCAACCTGGAGCTCAGGCTTATCATCTCCGTGATGATCCGCTCCATGCGGGCTCTGACCTACAATGCCATGGTCATGCTGATCTTCATGTATGTCTTTGCCATTGCTGGTATTTACCTGTTCCGGCTGCCCACTCCTGACGATCCCGCTGTGGCCGCCAACCCTGAAATGATGACTGCCCTGGAGCAGCTCCATCAGGTGGCTCCCCACGCTCCTGAGAACTCCGATGACCCTTACGGCACCCTGACCGAGGCCATGTTCACCTTGCTTCGGTGCATGAGCGGCGATGACTGGACCGATCTGCGGTACAACCTGGTCACCGCATCACGGCTCAAGCTTATCAGCGTGCCCCCGGTGGCGGTCACCATCTTCCACATTTTCTGGTATGTGTTTGCCGCCTTCCTGCTGATCAACCTGGTGGTTGGTGCCGTGATCAACAATTACCAGGAGATCATGGAAGAGGAGAAGAAGAACATCAAGAAGATCAGCGACAAGATGATCGACTGACAGAGCGCCGCCGGGAATGGGGAGCCGGGAAGACTGCTCCTTCATCACCTGCCGGTTCGCTCCTGCTGCCGATCAGATCCCGCCTGCCGGGGACACTTTCGGCAGGAAAGGGATCTCACGCAGATCTTCACTCCGCCGGCCTTTCATGGCCGGTTTTTTCTTTCCAGCGGACCGATTTTGCGTTTTCCGGAGCCCCATCGTGACACAGCTGCGCGCCTGAGGTGACCCCCGGCCGCCGCAGATCCTCTCCGGCCTGCCCAGTGGTCCCGCATCATCCGCCGTCTTCGCGGTTCCACATCATCCGCCGTCTTCGCGGTTCCATATCATCCGCCGTCTTCAGTCCGGCGGGACCCATATCATCCGCCGTATCATAGCCAACGTTTCCGCGTCATTTGCCGTCTTATGGCCCAGCGGTTCAGGATCATCCTTCGGCTCCTGCCAAATCGTTTATGATTATCCCCAGGATCCTGTCCTGGCGGGCTTTGGAGCAGGGGCTTCCTGGGAGAATTTTTCATGGGGAGATCCCATTTATGATAAGATCTCTGAACTGTGCGGTGCCAGATCGGCACCTTACAGGGTGTCCCAGGGGCAGTGTGCATCCCGGCATGGGATCTGGTTTGCACCATCCGGCGCATGACCGATCAGGCACCTGGCGATCTGCTTTTCACCCTGCCGGATCTTCCAGTTCCGGACGGTCTGGCAGCATGTTTTCCTCTATCCGTTGGTGCGCCATGAAGATTGTTGCAGATGAGAACATTCCCTTTGCCCGGGAGTTTTTCGGCCTCCTGGGGGAGGTGGTCACGGTGCCCGGCAGGAAGATCCCCCCGGAGATCCTCCGTGATGCTGGCGCCCTGATCATCCGTTCAGTGACCAGGGTGGATCAGGCGCTGCTGGATCATGCTCCGGATCTTAAGTTTGTGGGCACCTGCACCATCGGCACCGATCATGTGGATCAGGAACTTCTCAGTTCCCGGGGAATTGCCTTCTGCAGTGCTCCGGGATGCAACCGCCTGAGTGTGGGCCAGTATGTGCTCTCCTCCCTGGTGAGGCTGTCCCGGGACGGGGGCTTCCCCCTTCGGGGCATGACCCTGGGGATCATCGGGGGCGGCAACACCGGCACGGCCTGTGAGGACTACGCCCGGATCCTGGGACTGATCCCCCGGGTTTACGATCCCTTCCTGGAGGAGACCGGCAGGCCTGAGGGCCGGGACTATGTCTCTTATGAGGAGGCCCTGGCCTCTGACATAGTCACCTTCCATGTGCCCCTGACCCGGGACGGGAGCTATCCCACCTTCCACATGCTGGGGGCGGAGGAGTTGGCGTCACTGCCTTCCGGCCGGATCCTGGTGAATGCCTCCCGGGGGGCAGTGTGGGACAACCAGGCGCTGCTCCGGGTCATGGGGCAGGGGGCAGGCTTCAGGCTGATCATGGATGTGTGGGAGGGTGAGCCGGAGGTGCTGGCACCCCTGATCCCCCTGACCATGATCTCCACCCCCCACATTGCCGGCTACAGCACCGAGGGCAAGCTCCGGGGCACCTCCATGGTTGCCCGATCTCTGGCAGAGCACCTGGGCAGATCGGTGACCTTCCCCTCCGAGGAGGAACTCCTGGGGATCATGTCCCTGCCGGAGACGGTTTGCACCGGGGATGACATCTCCCTCGGGGATCTGATCCTCGCAACCTATGATCCCCTCCGGGACAGCCGGATCTTCCGGCAGGAATACCGGGGCGGGGAGTCCTTCGATCTTATGCGGAAAAACTACCCCGGCCGCCGGGAGTGGTCTTCCTTCCGGATCAGCGCGCGAGATGCGACTGCGGCCGGCACCGCCCGGCACCTGGGGTTCCGGGCAGAGATCTGAGGGCAGGGAGCCGGTTAAAAGATCTGAGCCGGGGGGGAGCATATCCGGTCCGGGAGTGACTTCTGGCCAGGAGAGGCGCACACCTCCGATCCGGGCAGACGTGCCAGATCAGAGAGAAACCATGAGGGACAGTGCCTTCAGGCGCCTTCATGCAGACAGCATTCATTTACAGGGGTAAGAGAACATGGGAAGCATCAGACTGGCAGTGGCCGGCACCGACGGCAGTGACGCCAAGCTGTTTCTGGAGAAACTGGAGGATCGGGAGGATCTGGAGATCACCTCCCTGTTCCCCCTGGAGACCGCACCGGAGGAGTATGATGCCCTGCGGTTTAGGAAAAAGAACTGGCTGAAGGAGAAGATCGAGGATTTTGACTTCAGCCAGACGGACGTGGCGGTGTTCTATTCCGCCCCCTCCCGGTCCCGGGACGCCATCCTGTCTGCCCTGGAGGCCGGGTGTGCGGTGATCGACGCCACCGGGGGACCGGTGCCCCAGGGGGGGATCCTGATGATCCCCGCCGCCGGGGGCTCCCCGGCGGACACCCGGGGCCGGCTCTTTGTGTCGCCCCCGCCGCCGGTGATCTCCTCAGTCCTGGCCCTGGGTCCCGTGATCCGCAGGTTTGGCCTGGACCGGGCTGAGATCACCGCCATGGAGTCCGCCTCCGCCTCCGGCTACGGGGCGGTGATGGAGTTGGCCGGCCAGACCGCCGGGCTTCTGAACGGCCGCTCGGTGACCCACCGGCATTTCCCGGTGCAGTCCGCCTTCAACGTGATCCCCTCGGTGATCGGCGCCTCCCCTGACGGGGAGGATCGGCAGTATTCAGATCATGAGCTGGCGGTGATCGCAGGCCTGGAGTCCTTCCTGCCGGAGCTGGCCGGGAAGACCAGCTGCAGCTGCTTCACGGTGCCCATGTTCCACGGCTACTGCGCCCACATCTCCTTCACCCCCGCCGTGCCGGTGTCACTGGAGGAGCTGCGGGCGGCCCTGGAGGAGGAGCCCTCCCTGGAGTATGTGGCCGCGGAGACCGTGTCCCCGGTGACCCACGGCACCGATCGGGAGCGCCAGGTGATCACCCGGCTCAGAAGCAGTGCCGGCTGCAGCGGGGAGTTCAACATGTTTGCGGTCATGGACAGCACCATGGCCGGGATGGTGCTGAACAGTCTGGGGATCCTGGAGTGGATCTCCCGGGAACTGTTCTGATATCCAGTTGGCGTCCCCAGGATCTGCCCTTTTGTTATTGCTAGCATGATATTTGCTTGAGCCCAGCAGTGTCATGGATTTCGGGATACTCATATGAAACAGGGAATGAAGAAGCTTGGCCTTATGCTCCTGGCCTCACTAGCCGCCGGCGCAGCCCTTGCCGCCGGCAGCCTGGAGATTGAGGGCGCAGCCTCCTCCAGGGGAAGCGGCCTCCAGGCCTTTTCCACGGAGATCCGGGGCCCCGGGGGCCGGAGGCTGGAGAACCCTGACTCCCAGGTGAAGCCGGTGACCATTCCCGACTCCCGTCTTCATCCCCGGCGCCATACCCAGTCAGCTGCCGCTGCGGGCTCATCTGCGGTGAAGGATCTGGGCTTCTTCACCAATCCCCGCCTGCCGGCGGATTATGATGTGAACCGCTATATCACCACGGTGGCCCCCAAGTCCGGGGAGACTCTCCATAGCCTGGCGGAGCGCACCCGGGATGTGAAAGTGACCATCAACCAGCAGAAGGCCTCCATTTTCCGGAAGAACTTCCGTTGCTTTGTCAACGGACGCCTGGACTCCATGTCCAGGGGCTGCCAGTTAAGGATCCCCTCGGCAGAGCAGGCCCTGGCCGAGGACAAGGATCTGGCCAAAAAACTCCTGGCCCAGGGAGGTGTGAGCAAGGCGGAATATGACTATGCCATGGCCAACTGTCCCTCCGGCGTGTGCGGCGTGCCTGCCGCCGGCCCCCAGACTGCGGCCCCGGCTAAAAAGGACGAGGGCAAGAATGAGGGGCAGAAGACCGCCTCCATCAGCCTGGATACCGGATCCCAGGGTTCCGGGGTGACCTATTACGAAAAGGAGAAGGACAAGGAGCAGGCCAAGCCCAAAAATGAGGGGCAGGTGGTCAAGCCCCTGGAGACACTGATCCTGGTGGACACCAACGGGCAGGAGCTGACCTCCGATGAGGTACTGGCCGGCACCAAGCCCCCGGCTCAGCAGCAGGGCAGCGGCAAGACCTCCGCCACGGGATCTTCCCTGACTTTTGACCGGGATGCGGTCCGGGCGGAGAACGCCAAGGGTGAGATCATTGAGGAGGTGTCCAAGAAGTATGACGGCCGCTTCAGTGACATTGACAGCCGCCTGACCACCTCCAGCTCTGACATCAACCAGATCAACCGGGAGGTCTCGGAGCTCCGGCACCGCCTGGAGACCCAGGATCAGAAACTTGACCGCATGGTGGAACTGCTGGAGCAGAAGAACGCCCAGGTCCAGGAGGTGATCCGGGAGGACAGCATTCCCGTGTCCCTGGTGGCCGGGGGTATCATTCTGATCTTCATTCTCCTGATGATCATCTCCTTCATGACCTACCGGATGCGCCGGAAGTTCCGCAAGGAAATGGATGTGGACTCTGATGACGATGATCTGGATCAGGCCGGGGAGTTTGATCACCTCATGGCCCTGGATCCCATTGCCATGGTGCCCACCAACGAGAAGGAAGTGGCACCGGAGTCTCCGGCCCAGCCCCAGGCCATGCCGGTGATGGGGGGCATTGATCTCAATGCCGACAGTGATGAGAAGCCCAAGCAGAAGAGTTCGGAGTCCTTCATCATTGCCGATGACGGGGGTGATCAGGGGACATTGGATGAAAGCTCCTTCGCCAGCGCCGACATTGGCACTGAGGAGGTGGTCAATGAAGATCCTGCCCTTAGGACCCGCCAGAATGTTGACGTCTCCGACAACATCGATCTGGTGCCCCAGGATCTGCCCACCTCAGCTCCGGCCCGGGAGAGTGTGGATCTTGCCGGCAACCTGACCACCCGGGACATTGACCGGATCATCAGCCAGGCCGATGACGGCAAGTCCATTGATCCTGCCAGCCCCCTGGCCCAGGCCTCGGGCACCCGGGGAAACTCCCCGGCCTCAACGGCCGGAGCCCGGACGGCCGCTGAGGACATTGACGATATCCTGGCCTCCATGGGGGAGCCTCCCTCACCGGAGCCCGCCCCGGTCAGTGACAGTGCCGCTGCGGATGACATTGACTCCATCCTGGCATCCCTGACCAGCGCCGGAGAGGAGCGGAAGGCCGCGCCGGCCCCTTCCCTGGATGAGAAGGCCTCGGAGCACGACATTGACGCCATCCTCGCCGCCGGGGGCAGTGACGCTGCGCCCGAGGGCCAAAAGGCCGCACCCGCCCCGAAGCCTGATCTTGCGGCTTCCGATGATGACATTGACGCCATCCTTGCCGCCGCCGGGGGCAGTGACGCTGCGCCCGAGGGCCAAAAGGCCGCACCCGCCCCGAAGCCTGATCTTGCGGCTTCCGATGATGACATTGACGCCATTCTGGCTGCTGCCGGAGGCGGCGATCAGGGTGGAAGCAAGCTGAAGAGCGCCGATCCCGTGGCTGGATCTGGCACCGCCTCGGAGGAGGACATCGATGCGATCCTTGCCTCCATTGACGGCTCTGCCGGCGGAAAGGCTGACGGATCAGCAGGAAAGTCCGGGAGTGCCGCACCGTCTGCCGACTCCGGCAAGGCTTCCGAAGATGACATCGACGCCATCCTGGCGGCTGCCGCCGAAGGGAAGAATGCTGCTCCCCAGAGCACCAAGACTCCACCAGCTCCGGAGCCAGATCTCAAGGCTTCCGATGACGACATTGACGCCATTCTGGCAGCCGCTGCCGGAGGCAGTGACGCAGCGCCCAAGGATCAAAAGGCCGCACCGGCGCCGGAGCCAGATCTCAAGGCCTCCGATGACGACATTGACGCCATTCTGGCAGCTGCCGCCGGGGGCAGTGATACAGCGCCCAAGGGCAAGAAGGCCACTCCGGCTCCGGAGCCTGATCTCAAGGCCACGGATGATGACATTGACGCCATTCTGGCTGCTGCTGCCCCTGCCGGGGTTCAGCCCGGCAGCAAGGGGGGATCGGCCCAGGATGACATTGACGATATCCTGAGTTCGGTTTCCACCGCCCGGGGATCGGATCCCGTCGCCCCGGCGGCAGTGGCAGAAAGCGCCACGGTGGCTGCGGATGTGACGGTGTCCGACGACGATATTGACGCCCTGCTGAACAGCGCCCAGGAGGCACCCAGCATGAGCGACGAGGACGCCAAGGACAACATCAGCCTGGTGAAGGCGTACCTGAGCATTGATGACAAGGCCGCCGCCCGGGACACCCTGAATGACATTATCGCCAATGCCGGACCGGAGTTTCGGAAAGAGGCGGAGAGCATGCTGAGCAAGCTGAAATGAGGATCGCCCTGGGAGTTGAGTACGACGGCAGTGCCTACCAGGGCTTCCAGCTCCAGGAGGGCGTTCCCAGCATCCAGGGGTGCCTGGAGGAGGCGGTGTCCAGCATTGCCGCCGCCGGGATCCGTCTGATCTGCGCCGGGCGCACGGACACCGGGGTTCACGCCACCGGCCAGGTGGTGCATTTTGACTGTCCTGAGGGCACAACCCGTCCCCTGCATGCCTGGATCCGGGGAGTGAACACCAAGTTGCCTCCGGACATTGCCGTGCGCTGGGCCCGGGAAGTGCCGGAGGATTTCCATGCCCGGTTCTCCGCATTCGAACGCATTTACCGCTACATCATCTGGAACGGTCCTGCCCGTTGCGCCGTGATGTCCCGGGGGGTCAGCGACTACAGCGGCCGGCCCCTGGATCATGAGGCCATGGATCAGGGTGCTGCCTTCCTCCTGGGGGAGCGGGACTTCACCTCCTTCCGATCCTCCCAGTGCCAGTCCCGATCCCCCTTCCGCAATGTCCATTCTGCCAGGGTGATCCGCCGGGGGGACTTTGTGATCCTGGAGATCGCCGCCAACGCCTTCCTGCACCATATGGTGCGGAACATTGCCGGATCCCTGCTGGAGGTGGGGCTGGGCCGGAAGGAGCCCGCCTGGATCCAGGAACTCCTGGAGATCCGGGACCGGAACCAGGCCGGGCCCACCGGTCTTCCCGGGGGACTGTATCTGGTGCATGTCTCCTATCCTGACCGCTTCGGCATTCCTGAGGTTCCCCTGGGCCCCCTGTGGCTGGAGTGATCGGAACCCGGGACAGGGGACAGGACAGGGCCAGAGAACAGGACTGGGGCAGGGGACAGGACTGAGGTGGTGGACAGGACTTGGATGGTGGATGAGCCGGAGCAGATGGTCGGCTGAGGCTGTATTTATCTCCGGCATGCTCCCTGGCAGGATCCCCGGGGACCGTTCCTGCATCCCTTCGTCCGGGATCTTTCCTGCTCCTTCCTTGTCGTTTCCGGTTACATCCGGCAGGATCTGCCGGATCCTCCATGTCCTCCATATCCTCTGTACCCGCCTGTCATCCTTATCCGTCCATCCTCCTTGCCCACAGGATCCCCAGGCTTTTATGACCGGTATCCAGCAGTCCGTTCCCGGATCGGGAGAGGTGGGATCCCATCATTCCTGCCACCTTTCCGGAAGGGAAAGAAGGCTGCCGTGTCACTCCCGGCCCTTCAGATCGGTGCTTTCTCCGGACTCACAGCTGCGGCCGGCGGAAAAACCGCCGCTTCCACAGGGCAGGTCACAAATCGGGCCCTGCCGGTGCTTGAGGCGGCAGGCACTGTGCTATAATTCCGGTGCCCCGGGTGCGTCCCGGCTCCGGACGGTGCGCGTCCGGCAGGGCATGGCTCTGGGGGACCTGGCGCCCCCGGGCCGGACAGCATGATTGTTAAGAGGTCTGAATGAGTAGTTGGCTTGAGAATGTGTTCAAGGGGAACACCAATAAACCCTCCATTGACACTAACGGCAAAACCGTGAACATACCTGAGGGGGTCTGGACCAAATGTGATTCCTGCCAGCAGGTTCTGTACCGCGCCGAGGTTGAGCGGAACCTCTTTGTCTGTCCCAAATGTGGTCACCACATGAAGATCGGTGCCCGGGAGCGTCTGCTGCGCTTTCTGGATGTGCAGTCCCGAGAGGAGATCGGCGCTGATCTCAAGCCCCATGACGTGCTGAAGTTCAAGGACTTCAAAAAATACAAGGATCGTCTGGTGGATGCCCAGAAGAAGACCAACGAGAAGGATGCCCTGATCGTGATGAAGGGCACAGTGAAGGGGATCCCGGTGGTGGCCTGTGCCTTTGAGTTTGACTTCATGGGCGGCTCCATGGGATCGGTGGTGGGCGCCCGCTTTGTCAGGGGTGTCAATGAGGCCATTGCCGATCGCCGGGCCCTGATCTGTTTCTCCACCTCCGGCGGCGCCCGGATGCAGGAGTCATTGTTCTCCCTGATGCAGATGGCCAAGACCAGCGCCGCCCTGCAGCGGCTGTCCAAAGAGGGTCTGCCCTATGTGTCGGTGCTCACCAACCCCACCATGGGC
Organism: uncultured Aeromonadales bacterium; assembly: GCA_902782145.1. Lineage (GTDB taxonomy): Bacteria > Pseudomonadota > Gammaproteobacteria > Enterobacterales > Succinivibrionaceae > UBA2804. The sequence goes on along the minus strand of CACZLZ010000014.1, from coordinate 57,881 downwards.
GGCGTCTCTGCGAGCCTGGCCATGCTGGGAGATGTGAATGTGGCTGAGCCCAAGGCTCTGATCGGCTTTGCCGGTCCCCGGGTCATTGAGCAGACGGTGCGGGAGAAACTGCCTGAGGGCTTCCAGAGATCCGAGTTCCTGCTGACCAAGGGCGTGCTGGACGGGATCATTGATCGCCGGGATATGCGGGACCGCCTGTCCTGCCTCCTGGGCAAGTTCATGAACATGGAACCCATTGATCAGGAGTAACCCCGTCCGCTGATGGATCTGCATTCTGACTTTCATGGCCAGTCGCTTGAGGACTGGCTTTCTTATCTTGAGACGGTTCATTCCCGCGCCATCGATCCCACTTTGGACCGGATGCTGGCAGTGGCCGGGGATCTGGATCTGTCTCCCCTGAAACAATCCCGGATCGTGACGGTCACCGGAACCAACGGCAAGGGCTCCGTGACGGGTCTTCTGGCCGCCCTCCTTTCGGCGGAAGGCCATTCCTGCAACCTTTACAACAGCCCCCATCTGATGCGCTTCCATGAGCGCATCACCCTTCAGGGCCGGCCGGTGTCCACCAAGGAGCTGCTGTCCGCCTTTGAGGAGCTGGAGGAGATCCGGCGCCGCCGGGGTGTCACCCTGACCTTCTTTGAGTTCACCACCCTGGCCGCCTTCATGATCTTCAGCCGGCAGCCGGCGGAGTTCCTGATCCTGGAGGTGGGCATGGGCGGCCGGTTTGACTCAGTGAACATCCTGGACGCCGAGGTGGCGGTGATCACCAATGTGGCCCTGGATCACTGCGCCTATCTGGGGGACACCAGGGAGGAGATCGCCTACCAGAAGGCGGGGATCCTGAAAAAGGGCGGGGTGATGGTGTACGGTGAGGCGGACATGCCTCAGAGCGCCCGGAAGGTTGCGGAAGAGCTGGCGTCAGATCTGCTGTGCCGGGGCCGGGACTATGATCTCAGGATCCGGGATGGTGTTTTTGACTGGCAGGATCTCCGGGAGCCTGCCCGATCCGTTGAGGGCATTCCTCTGCCCACAGTGCCGGCGGAAAATGCCGCCACGGTGCTGGCGGCACTCTCGGCCCTCAGGATCTTCCCGGAGCCCGGCCTGATCCGGCGTGTGATCCGTGACTTTGCCATGCCCGGACGCTTCCAGAAGATCCAGGAGCATCCCCCGGTGTATGCAGATGTGGGGCACAACCCCCATGCCTTCCGCTATCTGGTGTCCCGGATCCGGAAACTCCGGGAGCAGGAGCCGGAGCTGGAGGTGATCCTGGTCATCGGCATGCTCCGGGACAAGGATTACACCGAGGCCCTGTACCTGATCTCCCAGGAGGCGGTTCATCTCCATCTGTGCACCCTGTACGGTCCCCGGGGAGAGACCGGAGAGAAACTGGCCCAGGCGGCCCGGTCATTTCAAAACTGTCAGGTGTCCAGTTATAATAGTGTCCAGGAGGGCCTTAAGGCTGCATTGGCGGAGGCCTCCGGCAAAAAGTGTCCCCTGGTGCTGGCCGCAGGATCTTTCCTGACCGTGCAGGCTGTGCTCAGCGTCCTGGGAAGGGAGTCCTGATGTGCATCTTCCTTTCCGGGACTTCTGTTTTCCGGTCTGCATCCGGCTTGCCGGCACTCTCCTGTGCCGCCACCTTCCGGCTCTGATCCCTGTTTTCACGGAGGCTTGCCCATGAATCCCACACCCCAGCAGAAAAGGTTTGCCGGAGCAGTGATCCTTCTGCTGGTTTTCTGCTTTCTGGTTCCCTTCTTTGTCACCGGCACCAATGTGAACCGGGATCGGGAGGCGGTGGCCAGGCTCTCCGATCCGGAGCTTCGGGGACAGTTTGCCCGGCAGCAGGCCCAGGAGGAGGAGACGGCGCGCCTGGAGCAGGAGGCCCGGAGGCAGGAGGAGATCCGTCAGCGTCAGCAGGAGGCTGAGGCTGCTTCCCGGAGGGAAAACCGGGACAGCGGCTCTGATGACGTGGTTATCGTGGAGAACACCCAGGCAGGCGCTTCCCAGCAGGACAAGGATGCCGCGGCCGCCGCCGCCCGCACCGAGGCCCGGCGTCAGGAAACCGCCCGGCTGGAGGCAGAAAAAGCGCGGGCCGAGGCTGAGAAGCGCCGGAAAAACGAGGAGGCCCAGCGGCTTGAACGGGAAAAGCAGGCCCGGCTGGCTGAGGCCAAGCGCCGGGAGCAGGATGAAAGAGATCGGCGCAAGGCCCAGGAACTGGCTGCCCGTCAAAGCGGCCAGCAGCGTGTTACCGTGATCAACGGGGACACCAGGAAGCGCACTGAGATTAATGTCATGACTCCGGCTGAGGCTGAGGCCAAGCGCCGTGCCGCCGCCCAGACTGCCACTGCAGCCGGCACACCAGTCCAACCTGTGGCCCGGAACGGGGAGAAGTACAACGTGAGCCTCGGGGTCTTCTCCTCCATGACCAATGCCCAGAATGTGAAGAACAAGGTCAGTGGGATCTGCGCCGCCAGTATCATGCCCTTCAACCGGAACAATCAGCGGATGTTCAAGGTGGTTTGCGGCCGCACCTCGGACATGAACACCATCCGCAGCATTCAGACCCGGGTGCAGCCCCTGGTGGGAGCCACCAGCATCGAGCGGGTCAACTGAGCGGAAGGGGCAGTCTGCCTCACAGAAGTGCTCACGGCGCTGCAGCGGCAGAATATACGCGCACCCTTTAGACGTTCAGCGCCGGCTTTCCTGTCCGCCTGAGTGCTGAGGCCTAAGTCCTCAGATGCCCCTCAGATCCGCTTTCCAGGATCTTTCCCGGGGAAATTAGGGCGGTTCCTCCAGGGAGCTTTAACCTCCCTGGTCCCGTGCGCCATAGTTACCGCCTTCCTATCACCACATCCATCCCTCCTCTCCACACGTCCATCCCTCCTCTCCCATTTATCCAGGGATTTTCCGTCTCCTGACATCATCCTGAGCACCTCCTCCTGATCCGGCTCCGGATCCAGATCCAGGCAGCACCTGGGTTTTGGGGATCCGGATGCTGGCTCTTCCGCTGGGGATCCGGCAAACAGTTCTGTCTTGGATCCGGACATCGCCTCCACTTCGGACGTCCCTACCGGAAGCGGATCTCAGCGTCTGACACGAAACCAATCCCTGTTTTGGGATCTGTCCCACCGCGCACCACCATCTGCGCACGCCAGATCTCTGGATCCCGAGGTACAACTGATCACTTCCCGGAAAAGTGGGGGCTGTTCCACCCAAAGGAGAATTGCTGATCATGTTTTTGTGGAATGGACTGGCACTACTGTGAAGTGTTGATCCGGGAGTTGTCAGTTTTGAGGCTGACTTCCCTGGATATGAGGTGAGGGCTTGAGGTTTGGGGGTTGAGCATCAGGGATGAAGCAGTGGCGAAGGTGATGGTGCAGGTGTTTGTTGGGGTTGGTGTTTGGTGAAGGGTTGAAGGGTGGTGGGACAAGGGATGGCCAGGGCACAGATCCAGGGGCGGCGCAGTGTGGGATCGTGAAGCCCATGTGGTGACACGATCGGCAAATGACAGTATATGACGTTAGAAAGCATAAATATAAAAAGATAAAAATAAACTGTGATAGAACAGACATAACAAAGATACTAAACTTGAAATTATTATTATTAGATGATATTATGACCTCAGTTAAATGAATGGTTGGTATCACAAAGGAGACGGAAAATGGGAAAGCTTGATTTTCTGGCTGAGAAGTGGGAAAAGCGCATCAGTGAGTCTGACAACAGTTTTTTGCAGAAGGTCAGTTCCCTCCTGGAAAAGGAGAAGGATCCCTTTGTTGCGGACTTTGTCCGGGTGACCGCTTTGTATCTGGATCCTATTGCCAACTTTGCCTTTGGGAGTTTTGCCGAGGCCTGTGCCTATGATCCCTGGAGCAATGTCCGCGACTGTTTCCGGGCTGAGATTGTGAACAATGAGGTGAGAGACGATCCTATGGCCTGGTTCCATCTTCTGAGTTTTGCCGCCTCGGAAATGGGGAACGGGACCAACCTTAATACCATGGCTGACTATGTTATGCCCCTTGAGAAGTTCCATACCAGTGAATATCTTCTGGATTTCAAGGATCTTTTCGACATCGGCACTGATGAGATCCGGAGCAATATCGGCAGGATTGTGAAACTCCATGATCAGATGGCTTCTTTCTACTTAACATCCCATGAGTTTTACCCTGTGCTTCTTAAAAAATATCCTCAGCTTATTAAGGGGCAGGGTTCATATGATTTCAAGGATGTGCATCCTGATCAGGCACAGGCAGAATTCATCGGGGAGGTTATCATTCTGGGCAAGCTGAACTGTCTGCCCTGCTACTCGGAGAATTTCCGGAGGGGGCTCAGGGAGTGCGGGATCACCGATCACTTCTGTAAGGATTCCATGCTGGAGCTCTGCGACTTCTTTGACAGCAAGCTTGCCCGTTACTACGGTGAGAAGTGCATGAATGTGTTCAACATTTCGTCCCAGTCAGTCATGAAGTTTCTCCATACCGGATTCTCCGAGATCGGCAAGGCCCTCAGGCAGCAGGAGACGGAGGATCCCGCCGGGACGGCCGGGGAAAAGGTGTCAGGATAGAGCCTGATGAGACGGCCTGTGGGCCGGGCGGGTGCCCTGGGGCACCCGTACAGCAGCCTGGCCTTGTGACTGACGTGAGAGGTGTGGGGGCACTCCCCACTGCCTGGTGATACCTGGGAACAGATCCCCTGTGTGTGAAATGCCGCGCTGCGGGAAAATTGTCCGGCCGGGTAGTATCTGTGGGGTGATCTTACGGCCTCAGTAAAATGAATGATCCGGTGTCGCAGAGTAGACGGAAAATGGGAAAGCTTGATTTTATTGCTGAGAAGTGGGAAAAGCGCGTCAGTGAGTCTGAGTCCTGGTTTTTGCAGAAGACCAGTTCCCTCCTTGAAAAGGAGAAGGATCCCTTTGTTGCGGACTTTATCCGGGTGACTGCTCTCTCTCTGGATCCTATTGCCACCGATCCTTATAGGGATTGCATTGGAGATCCATGGTGGAATATCCGCTACGATTTCTGGGAAGAGATTGTGAACAAGAAGGTGAGCAAGAAGTCGGGCAAGAAAGCAAGCAAGAAGGTTAGCAACAACCCTTTTGAATTTCTCTCTATCTTGAATTTTGTCCAGATGGAAATGGACTTCAAGGATTGTGAAGAGACTGGGAGTTATCTGTTCCCCTTTCTGGACATTGACACCAATCGATACTTCCTGAAGCACCAGGATCTTTTTGACATCAGCACTGATGAGATCCGGAGCAATATCGGAAGGATTGTGAAGATCCGCGATGAGATGGTGAAGCTCTTTTTTGCAGCACATAAAGCTCACCGCCAGGATCCCCCGGCCGATGGCTTTCTCAAAATTGTGGATCCTACCCAGGAACAGGGTGAACTCATCGCCGGGCTGGTTATTCTGGGCAAGCTGAACTGTCTGCCCGGCTATACGGAGAATTTCCGGAGGGGGCTCAGGGAGTGCGGGATCACCGATCTCTTCTGTGAGGGCTCCTTGCTGGAGCTCTGTGACTTCTTTGACAGCAGGCTTGCTACTTACTATGGGAGGAATGGCATGAATGTGTTCAACCTGACGTCCCAGTCAGTCATGAAGTTTCTCCACACCGGATTCTCCGAGATCGGCAAGGCACTCAGGCAGCAGGAGACTGGGGATCTCGTCGGGACGGCCAGGGAAAAGGTGTCAGGATAGAGCAGGGGCGGAAGCACTGAGGTCGGGCGGGTGCCCTGGGGCAACCGTACAGCAGACCTGGCCTTTTGTCCGTCTCATGGGTGAAATCCGGGCATTTACAGGCGGCCTACCGGCGGTACCTCTGACCGCTCATATTTTGCGGGGGCAGATCCCGGGTGTGAAATGCTATGCTATGGGAAACCTGTCACGGTGTGGTAGCATATTTGAACGTTGAGCCTTTTGTCCAGGAGCTGTTTAGTTTTGCTGATCGGCTCCGCACTTCCTGTCAGAGTCCCATCTATTCTAAGAACTGGAATACTGGTACCCCCAGGAGAACTGTGCTGACATTGGCGCAGGTTCATTGAAATTACCAGTCCGGGGAAAGTGGGCGAACCGTTCTGAACAATTATGACAGTGAGCTTTGAGGATTTAAATGGGGATCTTGAAACGGGTTACGAGGAATTAATTCTGTGAATATGCCCAATGACCGTCAGCATCAGCAGCTTAAACTCCTGCCGGAACAGATAAGTTCGTACCGGGAAATTGTTCAAAAGAACTGCGCCTACATTGACAAGACTTCTTTTATTGAAAGTCTGGAGATCAAAAATTTTGTCAAAGTGCCTTTGTTTCTCCGCCCCAGGAGATTTGGTAAGACTCTTTTCACGGATCTCCTGGCGGAATATTATGACATAGCCTCCGCCGGAGATTTTGACCGGCTTTTCGGTCATACATATATTGGCAGCCATCCGACACCAGGCCGCAATTCCCTTTATATTCTCAGGTTTGATTTTTCCGGGATCTCTTCCCGGGATCTGGAAAGAAATTTCCGGGATTCGGTGGATCAGTCCCTGCAGGATTTCTGCACCCGGTACCGCCAGCTTTACTTAAGCTACCAGACTTCCGCTGATGCGGCGTCTCTCATGGGCTTTTTCTTCTCAGCATTCAAAAAGTGCCGCTCTTCCCCTGATGATCGTCTGTTCATCATCATTGATGAGTATGACAATTTTGCCAATGATATCCTGGCCACCGACTCCCAGCAGTTTGCCGATATGACCTCTGCCGACGGTTTTGTGAAATGCTTTTATGCCAGGCTCAAGGCGGAGTCCAAAAACTCCCAGTCGGCGATAGAACGGTTTTTTATCACCGGGGTCTCCTCAATCATGCTGAGCTCTGTGACCTCCGGCTTTGACTACAAGAACATTTCCCAGCTACCGGAGTTCTGCCAGATTGCCGGTTTCACCGAGCCGGAACTCCGGGAACTGATCCGTCAGTCTCTGGACATGGACCGCTTCAGCAGTGCTTTTACTGAAGATCAGCTGGTGGAGGTCATGAAGAGAAACTATGACGGCTACTCCTTTTCTGAGGACTGTGGCACGCATATGTTCAACTCATCACTGTGCGTCAGTTATCTCAGCAGAGTGCGGTCGCTGGGCCGGCTGTCCGGGAATTTTTCTGATCCCAGCATCTGCCTTGATCTGAGCAAGTTTTCCCGGCTGATGGAGACAGTGTCCAAGGAGGCCCGGGAAAAACTGGTCAAAATTGTGGCCCATGCCGATGATCCGGGTGAGCATATTCCCCCTGATCTGGAAGAGAACCTGAATATCAATGCACCCGCCGGTTTTTCCTTCGGACAGGGTGTGTCGCTGCTTTATTATCTCGGGTTCCTGACTTACGGCCGTGCTGAAGACGGCAGCCTGATCTTCCAGGTGCCCAATCTCCTCTACCGGCATATTTTTCTGCAGTACTATCTGTCCCTGTTTTTCACCAGCAGCCTTTCATCCGCCAATTTCAGGGCTGTGCGGGAAATGGAGGAAACGGGAGACATCGCGGGATTTGTCAGGAGCGTTGAGCGGGTCCTTTCCGGGATCCTTCCGGACAATGAGAAGGACGTAACAGAGCGTTCGGTGGTTTCTATTGCCGGCACCCTGATCCTCAGTTATCTCGAACACAGTACCGTTACCGTAGAGTATCCGGTATGCCGTGACGGGCTCAGGACAAGGGATCGCGCCGATCTGGTCATTCTCAACCGCATTCCTGACAAACCATCGTTTCTGTTTGAATTCAAATTCTGCCGTGAAACCGCGGTCCACAGTGAAGCCACCCGAAAAAGCAGCATTGAAAAACGCAGAAAGGAAGCCTGGGATCAGATCCCCAAATACCTTGCGGATGACACACTGAAGACTGTTCCCAATCTGCGCTGTTATGTGATGATCTATGCTTATGGAGAACTTTCCTGTGAGGCGTGGATCCCGTGATCGGCAGGCAGAATAATGCGCCTTATCTGGGCTGCTTGAGAAGGTCCCAGTGATCTTCGGCAGTACCTGCAGGATCTTCTTGTCATCAGTGCAGGTTCATACTCCGTTGTGCGATCAGAAGTGGTTTGGTAACTCATTCTTCAACTAAAGTTGTTGCTATACCAAGATTTCAATGAATCATGCACCAGGTGGTATATGCTGCTTACTGTGATGTATGTCCTGAAAAATATATGTGATTGGAGAACTGATGTCCAGATTCGGACACTGCCCGGATCTGATTGACATTCTCAGGGGCAGGGGGCGCTAGGAGCTTCTTCGGGATCTGGCTTTCCGCCTGCGCCATTTTGATTGTTTTGGGGAGCTGCGGGCTCCAGGGGGGTGCCATGCCTTTTCACCGGACTTCCACCGGGACGCCCCCGCGCAGAGACATTGCCAGGGGACGCTATTTTGTCAGCAGCGTCAGGTTCCGCGGGGAGGGCGGTGCCGGCTATCCCTTCAGCATTCCGGCCGTCAGACACCTGAGGGAGGTCCGGGAGCTTTTCATCACCGCTCCTGTCACCTTCTTCATCGGCGAGAACGGCACCGGCAAGTCGACACTCCTGGAGGCGGTGGCGGTGGCCATGGGTCTCAATCCGGAGGGGGGCTCCAGGGATCATTGCTTCTCCACCGAGGAGACCCACTCCTGTCTCCATGATCACATAGCCGTGGTCCGGGAAGCTTATCCTACTGATACCTTCTTCCTCAGGGCAGAGTGCTTCTACAACACCTCCACCTACATTGCCCGAAGCGATCCAGGAGCTGTGAACTATCATGTCATGTCCCATGGAGAGTCTTTTCTGAGCATTGTCCGCGACCGTCTTAGGGGCAACGGCCTCTACCTTCTGGACGAGCCGGAGGCCGCCCTGTCGCCCCAGCGTCAGATGTCCCTGCTGCTCATTATGGATCAACTGGTATCGCTGAACTCCCAGTTCATCGTCTGCACCCATTCGCCCATCCTCATGGCATTCCCCGGAGCGGTGACTCTGGAGTTCTCAGACAGTGGGATCCGGCCGGTGAACTACCGGGAAACGGATCATTTCATGATCACTAAGCAGTTCATGACCAGACCGGACCATATGCTCAGAATGCTGTTCGCCTCCGGATCAGGCGGGGATGGGATTGGCAACAATCCTGTTCAGTAGTTCTCGGATGAGAGTACTTTCCCGCCAGTTGGCGGACAGATGTTGAAAAAGCAAGCCTGTAGGATCTAAGTCGAGCAGGATGAATGAGTGAATTTGTCTCAAGCAAAAACAAATATAGGACAAACAGTTTTGGGTTCTATTTAATATCGGGCTTATTATTATTTCTTACTCTTATTTTGATATTTTCTGATTCTAAAAATCAATTTATGAAATAATTCTTCAATGTTACATGTGATTTACTACTTTTGTTGCTTAATCCTTTGTTGCGTTGTTCTATTTAACAGAAAACAAAAATGACTTGATTTTTCTCGTTCAGAATACATTTGCCTCTATTCTTGTATCAGTAAACATTACGTCATGGACATTCCGATCGGACTCACAATGAGAACTATTACCAGGGTTTTGTCAGGTATTTTCTAACCATTGACCAGGTGGGATAAATGAGCCGCAGTCCGGCTCTGAGTCCGGCAACGGGTACAAGGATCTGACTGTCAGATCAGCCTCAGATCCGGGCACTGCGGTGATCCTGGAACTGAAACAGACACCCGATGAGAAAAAGGACAAGGTGCCAGTGGCTCAGGAGGCAGTGGCGCACCTCAGCGAAAAGTATGCCGGTGATCGTTTCACCGGGAACGGAGTGAGATCCATATTTGCCTTCGGTGCCTGCTTCTGCCGGAAGCAGTGCTCCGTGGTATGCTTACGGCTCAGATAGCACCGGAGGTCTCACGTCAGCCCCGGTCAGGATGTCTGCTCTCCGGTCTCAGATGAGGCGATCTCCTCTTTTCTTCCGGCGGCTGACTCTTCAGGAACTGGACCCAGTTCCTGATCCTGCTCCAGTTTCCGCTCCTGCTCCTGCTCCGTTGTCTCCATGCCGTCCAGGTAGGTGCCGCAGCCGGCAAGGAACACCTGCTCAAAGATGATCTCAGTGGCATCACTCCGGCCCTTGGGCTCTTTGCCTAAGGCCTCCGCTCCCAGGAGGGTGAAGGCTCCCCGGGCGGTGAACCGCACCGCCAGGGTTATCTCCTTGCCGGAGGTGCCTTTGGCATTCTTCGGTGACGGGATCCGGTGGAGGTTCTGCCGATCGCCCTGCTCATTGGTGAGATAGAGTCGCGCTCCCCGGTGGTTACCCATGATCTGGCATCTGCCGATGAGCACATGATCTTTGCCTGGCACGGTGGGGGCGCTCAGTGCCAGATGCTGCGGTGATCCCCCGGAGTCTTTCCGGATCATCCTGCCCACAAGTCCCCCCACTGAACTCAGGATCCTGTTCAGGAGTTTTTTCTTCCCCGTCCTGCCTCCAGTCACCGTGAGGCTCATCTTTTTCCCTTCCAGCAGGCACGGACCGGAAAACTCTTCAGGGCTCTGACCCTGGTTCACTTTCTGGGCGGCATCCAGGGCCTCCTGGAAGGTGGAGGTCCTGATCTCTTGGTAGAAGGCATCCCTTCCGGGTGAAGCCCAGGTGTGGGCTCCCCGGATGGCGGCGCCGTTGCTTCCCAGCCAGGCCAGGGGCTTCTCCTCCATTATGGCGATCTTCTCCCGGGGTACCGCTGACAGCAGCTCCTCGCCCCGGGGGCTGTTTACCAGCACAGCGGAGATCCCGCTGACTGTACTGAGGGCTGGCTCCCGGGCAGTGATCCCCCAGAAGTCGCCGATGGTCAGATCCCCGAATCTGGGGATGGCCTGGAAGCGGCATTTTTCGCAGTGCAGTGGCATGAGAATGTGGGGATGGTAGGCCTCCTGGAAGGGATCTCCTTTCCGGGGAATTTCCCGTGTTTCGCCGCCGGCAAAGGAGGCATGGCAGGTGTGGGAGATCCAGGATCCGGGATCCCGGGCCCGGAAGGTGTAGGAGGTCACCGGGCGGTCAAAAGTCTCTTCCAGATAACGCTGGAAAAATTCCTGGGAGGGGGAGTTCCCGCACAGGAGATCCACCAGGTAAAGGTTTGCGTAGTCCTTTTTCAGAAACTTCTTCAGACCTGCCACCTGGCATGGGCAGCCGGTGAAGAGCACCTGCCGTCCCTGCTGCAGCAGCTCCTGCACCCGGGGATAAATGTCTCCCATGCGGCTTTGAATATATTTGGATTTCCGGAGCCGGGGCAACTGGGCAGGATCCTCCACCAGGATATGCTCCGCCACCGGGGTCCAGGCGCCGTCCTTCTCCTGCCAGGCGCAGCCTGCCACAGCGCCGCCCCGCTGCAGGATCTGCTCCGCCAGCAGACTGGCGATGCCACCGCTGCTGGACTGCCGGAGAAGATCCGGATCCCGGGCGGAAAAAGCCAGCAGCTGGGGCTTCCGGCGGGGACTTGCGGGTGGCAGGGACAGGGACGGGCAGAGGCGGACGCAGAGACCACAACTGTTGCAGAGGCTCATATCGATCCTGGGCACATAGTAGCCCCAGGGATCCCGGCTCCAGCTCAGGGCCTTCCGGGGGCAGGCGTTCACGCAGGCGCCGCAGCCGCAGCAGTGTCCCCGCTCCAGGACAGCGGTCACGGGCTGGCGGATCTTCCGGAGCTCCTCCGCTGAGTGGGGGAACAGTTTTGGATCCGCGGCGGGCCGATCATCGCGGCGGGCTTTTCCGGGGGCATGATCCTTTCCAGGATTCTGCTCCTGCACCAGTCCCAGTCCTTTTACGGGCTCTTTATCCGATCCTTTTCCGTGTGCCTTTCCCTCTGTCTTTCCCGGATCTTTTGCTGTCCCCGGATCGGTGTTCGTAACCGTAACCGCGCCCGTATCCGTCTTCTTCCCGTTCATGGATGTGCCGGATGCAGCCTCAGCCTGATCTGGGCTCTGTTCCCCATCTGCTGTAGCAGAGGCGGCGACCGCCTCCAGGCTCATGCGCCGGGAGTCGGGATCACAGGACTCCAGGGTGACGGATCGGATGCACAGGTACCGATCCGGTCCCAGGAACTGGGACGCTCCCACCATCAGGAAGCCGGCACTGATCCCGGCGTCAAACTCGGCCTTTTCCGTAAGCCATACGCCCTGTTTTTCCGGGGTCACCTTGATGCTGAACACGGTCTGCAGGGAGCGGTCAGCAGGGTTGAAGAGGGAGAGATGCAGCAGTTTCCCAAGGGTGCGGAACCGCAATGAAACCGTCAGGCGGTAGGTGCCGTTTTTGATCACCGGCACCGACAGGGGCGCCAGGGCATATCTCCGGGGACGGTTTTTGTCCGTCACGGTGGAGATACAGCAGAGCGCGGCTTCTGCGGGATCCAGCCCCGGGGCGGCTCCTGACATGTTCTCAGGCTTTGGGCCTGGGACCGCAACGGCTCCTTCTTCCGGCTTCTTTTCCTGAGTTGCGACGGGACTTTTTTCCGGATCTTTTTCCGGGGCGGTCCCGGTTTTTTCCTCAGGCTCTCCATGGGGCTTCCTGTCCTTCCGGCTCTCCGCCTCCGCCTGGGCAAGGGTGCAGGTTTTCCAGAGCTTGGGATCCTCAAAACTGAATGCGGGCACCAGATCCTGGAACAGGATCCGAGGATCGCTGAAGCGCACCGGCTCGTCCAGCAGGAGGCTCACCTCCTCCTGGAGCCGGCGGTGGAGATCACCGGATCCCCGGACTGCGCTCTGCAGGGCTCCGGTGAGGTATTCTAGGGAGGAGCGGCGCTGCTGATCCACCTTCTGCCGGATCTCCGGATGATCTAGGGGCGGGAAGTCCTTCCGGAACAGTTCCCCGTTGCCGGCCAGATCCTCCGGGGTGATCACCCGGCCGCTGATCCCAAAGCGCCGGAACAGATCCCACAGCCGGGAGTCGTTGGACTCCTCAAAATTCCCCCGGGGCAGCAGGTAGGCAAACTCCCGGGAGAAGTTCACAGAGAAGCAGATCCCGTGGAAGCCGTCGGCGAACACAAAGGCGGCCCGGCTCACCAGGTGCACAAAGCCAGCGGGATCGGTCCCGGCACAGTTGAGCTGCACCGGGCCGGTGTTTACCCGCCCGGCAAGCCACACCACCTCCAGGCCCCGCTCCCGGGCAAAGGAGCTGATGTACTCCCGGTAGGTCTCCAGGGAGTCCAGGAGGTAGGCCAGGACAAAGGGCTTTCTCGAGTCCAGGATCTGGCGGATCTCCGGGGTGAACACCGGCCGGGGGAGCTTGTGCAGCCACTGCTCGGGCGTCAGGAGCATGGTGGGATCCACCACAGTCTCCACGGTGCGGCCGGTGAGGCTCCGGATAATCTCCGATCCGGACTCCTCCCGGCAGGACAGGCAGGCCACCCCGGACAGGTAGCGCTTCCATAGTTCTATCCGCTGCTCATGGGCCTGGGGGATCTTCTTCCAGCCCACGCTGGGAGCGTAGGCCACCCGGCGGGGAGCCGGGGCGAAGCGCAGGTACTGCAGGGGATGGAACCAGAACCCCGCCGGCTTCCAGATCTGATCGCTGCCGCAGACAAAGGCGTCAAAGGATCTGAGGGCACGGGACAGGGCAGGGGTTATCAGGCAGCTGGCGGGCAGATCCCGGAGAGATCGGCAGAACCGGAAGTGGCGGCGGGAGAAGTCCCGGAACAGAGATTCCATGAGCCAGGAGTCATAGCGCTTGGGATCCTGCTCCCTGAGGCTGGCAGGGGGCAGGCGCTTCCGGCTGCTGAAGTGGCCGTGCCCCACCACCAGGCACCGGTAGCCCAGGGAGCTGATGGTGCTGAAGAGGGCAAGGGCCTGGAGCATGGATCCGTAATTGGTGCCAAGCCAGGCCAGATAGGCCACTTTCTTTCTGGTTCCCCACATGGGATGAAACTCCTGTCTGCAGATGCCGGAAGGATGGGTGATCGTGGGCGGCGGCTGGTGCCGGCGTGGCTGCCGGAGAGCCCGCCGGGACACCGCCGCCGCCCCTGGTAAACGGGGCTATTATCTCACAGGGCGGCATGGGGCACACACTGAATGTGGACAGGACAGCCCTGCCGGGGGAAAATGGGGAGACGGCAGGCCCGGGGCAGGGCGCGGATCCGCCTCCCGGATCTGCCCCCAACTCCCCGTTCCCGCCTCAAAACCAAAGCCATCCCAGCCCCAAACTTAATACCCGGTGCCGCCGCCGGGCATCAGACATATCATCAGCAGGAGAACCGCCATGACAGTGAACAGACAGGAACTGGAAAAATATCTGAACACCTTCCTTAAGGCCGACGCGTTCCGGGACTGCTGTCCCAACGGACTGCAGATCCAGGGCCGGGAGGAGATCTCCCTGGTGGTCACCGGGGTCACGGCAAGCCTGGAGCTGATCCAGGCGGCCGCCGATCTGGGGGCCGATGCCATCATGGTGCATCACGGCCTCTTCTGGCGGGGCGATCCCCAGGGGATCCGGGGCATGCTTTACCACCGGGTGGCGCCCCTGATCCGGGCGGGGATCAGCCTGTTTGCCTACCACCTGCCCCTGGACGCCCATCCGGATCTGGGTAACAACGTGCTCCTGGCCCGGGAACTGGAGATCATCCAGGATGGCTGGTGCGATGATGACAGCCCCTTCCCCATGGTGGGGCTGGGTCATCTGCCGGAAGAGATGACCCTGGGCGCTCTGGTGAGCCGCACTGACCGGATCCTGGATCACCACTCCGAGTTCATCGGATCCCCCGGCACCCCGGTGCGCACTGTGGCCTGGTGCACCGGAGCCGCCTCGGAATACCTTCCCCTGGCGGCTGAGCGCGGTGCGGATGTCTTCATCACCGGGGAGGCGCCGGAGCGGGCGGTGCATATGTCCCGGGAGCTGGGAGTCAGCCTCATCACCGCCGGTCACCACTGCACCGAAACCCTGGGGATCCGGGCACTGGGTGAGCATGTGGCCCTGCAATTTGCAACGCAGGTCAGATTTCTCAACTTTCCGAATAACTTCTGAGCCGGTTTTGCATATAACATAGTTAGGTGCTGTCTGTCTTCCGTCTCCGGCTGAGGGACCGCGCCACACACAATTACTATAACAACTACAAACAGAATTCTGCCCGTCAGCAGGGGGCCGCACAGGAGGATCGGATCTGAGCACGTCCGGTCTGCGGCTCCGGGATGCTGACAGATCTGGTGTGCCCGCAAGGGCCGCCTGGAGTGGCTGTGTGCAGCCGCTCCTGTCCGGGCGACACTGAAGAGGGACAAGACACATGGAGACCGTTCTTCCCAGGGTGCTGATGGTGGAGGATTCCAAGCCCCTGAGCGCCGTCTACAGCACTTACCTCAAAAATGAGAACATAGCCCTGCGCACCGCCTATGACGGGCACACGGCCATGGAGCTCATTGCCAGTTTCAAGCCCAACATCATCCTTCTGGACATCTATCTGCCGGATATCTCCGGTTTTGACATCCTCAACCACATCAAGTCCAACCGCCTGGATATCCTGGTGGTGGTTATCACCGGCTCTGACTCCGTGGAGGATGCGGTGGACGCCATGCGCTACGGCGCCTATGACTTCCTGTCCAAGCCCGTGTCCGCTGCCCGGCTCAGGGTCACCCTGAGCAACACGGTGAAGCATCTGCACCTGGACAACCTGGTGAGCCAGTTCCAGCGGGACATGAATGATCAGTTTGTGGGCTTCATCGGGGCCTCCAAGGTCATGCGGGGGATTTACCAGACCATCGAGCGGGTGGCCCCCTCCCGGGCATCGGTGTTCATCACCGGGGAGAGCGGCACCGGCAAGGAGGTGTGCGCCGAGGCCATCCACAAACTTTCCGGCAACCGCAACGGCCGCTTTGTGCCCCTGAACTGCGCGGCCATTCCCAAGGATCTCATTGAAAGCGAGATCTTCGGCCATGTGAAGGGAGCCTTCACCGGGGCCTACTGCACCAAGGAGGGCGCCGTGGGCACCGCCGACGGGGGTACGCTGTTCCTGGATGAGATCTGCGAAATGGATCTGGCACTGCAGAGCAAGCTGCTGCGCTTCCTCCAGACCGGAAAGTTCTACAAGGTGGGCTCCAACGAGATGGAATCCGTGAACATCCGGGTGATCTGCGCCACCAACCGCAATCCCCTGCTGGAGGTCAAGGCCGGCAGGTTCCGGGAGGATCTCTACTACCGGCTTCACGTGATCCCCATCCATCTGCCGCCCCTCCGGGAGCGTGGGGACGACGTGGAGAAGATCGCCACCAAGTTCCTGCTGGACTTCTCCAAGGAGGAGAACAAGTCCTTCCGGCGCTTCACCATCCGGGCCAGCCAGCTGTTGCTGTGCTATGACTGGCCGGGGAACGTGCGCCAGCTGCAGAATGTGGTGCGCCAGATCGTGGTTATGAATGACGGTGAGGAGGTCACCGAGGAGATGCTGCCGGAGGTGATCCTCCGGGCAGCAGAGTCTTCCCCGTCCTCCATGCTTCCGGGGATGCACGGTGCAGCCTCCCCCATGCAGGGACAGCCTGCCGGATCCTATTCCCCAGCCCAGGGAATGTATCAGCCTCAGGTTCCGCGGCCAGCGGGGGAGGTTTTGCTGCCTTCCCGGGCGGAGGATGTCAGACCCATGGCAGAAGTTGAGCAGCAGTATATTGAAAACGCCATCCGTCTCTGCCGGGGCAGCATTGACCGGGCGGCCAAGCTGCTGAACATTAATCCCTCCACCATATACCGGAAAAAGGCAACCTGGAAGTGTGGTGCGGCTCCGGCAGGAGGCCAGGATCCGGGGCAGGGAGCTGTCTGAGATCTGCCGGATCCATAGTTCAGGCGGCGCAGGTTTCCTTGCTGCCGGGGAGAATTGTCCCGGGTCGTGGGTTGATGCCGGGCGTTCCGGGCATGGTGCCGGAACAGGTTTGTTTAGATTTGGGAGTTGGCTATGAGCATGGTAGACGGCAAGATCCTCAGGCAGATGGGCGTTGATGTGGGTGAGGACTCCCTGAGCACTCTTATTTCTTATTTTGTCTCCGATACTGAGGAGCGTATCAAGGCCTTCCAGGAGCAGCTTTCGTCTGGGGACTTCAGCGCACTGGCGGTGTCTGCTCACACCCTGAAGTCCGTGTGCGCCCAGTACGGGGTCATGGACTGTTCTCTCCAGGCCCGGGAACTGGAGGCACTGTGCCGTGATCCTGGTGCCGGAGGAAGGGCTCCGGAGATCTCCCGGCGCATCCAGAGGCTGATTGCAGATCTGCAGACCGCTATGGTGGAGATCAAAGGCTTCTCCATGTGAACGTCCATGCGCATTGAGGGCTTTTCCACCGGAGAGTCATCTCCCGCTGCTGCCGCTGCCGCCCTGGTGGCCAGGATCCGGCTGCTGGGGGGGATCCCTGATTTCATTTTTATTGCCACCTCCCATCCTGGAGGCGGCGATGAGATCCGGGAGGTGCTCATGGCCCAGCTCCCGGGCAGTCCATTTCTCGGCACCACCTCTGAGAAAGGGGTGTTCGCCAATGATCCCCAGATGTTTGACGACCGGCCGGCTCTTTCGGCCCTGATCTTCTTTGATCCCTCCGGGGCCTATGCGGTGTTCAGCGGTCTTCTGGGCACTGGGGGCACCGAGAGCGTCCGCCATGACGCAGAAGCGGCCCTGGAGCGGGCCGGGAGGAAGGGGGAGATGCCGGATCTGATCTTCTTTCTCTTCGGCAACGTGATCCATCAGCAGCCTCTCCTGGCGCAGTTTGAGGCCATGTTCGGCCGATCCGTGCCCATTTTTGGTGGCGGCTCAGGCAAGGCTGGCGACAGCACCTGCTGCTTTACCCCGGAGGGCTGCCATAGTGACGGGGACTATTATGCTGCTGTCCTGTTCTATCCTTCCTGCTGTGTGGTTACCCGCTACCGGAACTTCTTCGGTCTCTCCTCCCAGGGGGGCTTCATCAGCCGGTCCGAGGGGTGCCGGATCATGGAGATCAATAACCGCCCGGCACTGGACATGTACCGGGAATGGCTCACCAACTACTTTCCCCGGGATATACTCATGCGGAACGATGAGATCCTCCGGGAACTGATCAACTCGCATCCTCTGGGGGTGCCCACGGGCATGTCGGCAGATGACGTCAACTATCAGAACTTCTGCATAACGGATCTGGGGTCTGACGGGACCCTGATCACTTATGCCCACCTGCGCAACCGCACCAGGGTGGTGCTTCTGCTGCCCCTTGGCAGAGATGAGACTGTTGCCCGCTACCGGCAGACGCTGGAGTGCAACGCCATGCGGAAAAACATGGGGGAGATCCTTGGCATGCTCACCGTGACATGCTTCCTGCTGCGGGAGCAACTGATGCCAGGAGATGTGTCCTTCCTGGCAGATCTGGAAAACCCGGTGGCGGGTTTCTTCTCCCGGGGGGAGCACGGCCGGTTCTCCAATGATGTGAATGCGGATTCCAACCTGATGATGGCCAACATCATTTTCTGTACCGAGAACTGGGTATGAGGGGGGATGAAAGTGCGGTTTCCGTGGAGAACCTGCGCAGCGAACTGCGCAGGGCGCGGCTTCACCTGTCTTTCCGGGAAGGCAGCGAAAGCCGGATCCGGGAACTGCTGAACAATGTCCTGAGGGGGCTGGATCAGCAGCTGAGCATCAGCGATCCGGAATTCTGCCTGGACTCCCTGACGGAATGCCTCCACCATCTGGTGCCCTTTGACGAGATGCAGCTGATGCTGTTCCGTGACAGCATCTGGGAGCAGGTCTACACCAGCACCGGGGAACTGGAGGGGGTGGCCCTGTCCCACGGCGCCCTGACCAAGCGTCTGGCCCTGGGCCAGGAGCCGGCGGTGCTCTACAGTCCCATGGATTTTCCGGAGTTCTCCGGGATCTCTCCCCCCCAGAGGCGCTTTTACGCCTCGGCCCTGCTGATGTCCTGCACGGTGCAGGATTCCATCTATCTGCTAATCTTCTCTTCTTCCTCCCTGCTGAAGATGGATCTCCAGTCTAAGCGCCTGTTCCGGCGCTTCCGGTCCCTCATCGTCAATGCAGTGCAGCGCTTCCATGTGAACTCCGGGCTCAGCAATGAGATCATTGAGGTGGCCAGCTCCTTCCACCATCATCTGGACAAGGTCAAGCATTTCATTGAGGCGGCCAACCTGAGCTTCTGGCGCACCGATCCCGAGGGGTATTTCATCCGGGATCCGGAGCTGGAGGAGGACTTCAGGATCTCCGCCCACCTGAGGAACCTCTCTGATGCCCTCATCGGCCTTAAGCTCACGGAGCTGACCAGTTTCTATGAGCTCTCGGGAGATCTTAAGAAACTGGCCCGGGTGCAAAATCCCCGGGAGGTATTCCAGGAGCGGCGCAACCTGTACAAGTTCTTCACGGCGCTGCCCTGCATGGGCCAGGATTTTTATGTGTGCATCAACGGGGAGCCCCTGTACACCGCCTCCGGGGAGTTTGACGGCTACATCGGTGTGCTGTATGACATCTCCATTGAGATCCGGCTGATGCAGACCCTGGAGAATGCCAAGAAGTACAGTGAGGAGACCAGCCGATCCAAGACTCAGTTCCTGGCCATGATGTCCCATGAGATCAAGACTCCCATGCAGGCTATTGTGGGGATTTTGGATCTCCTGCGGCTTACGGAGCTGACACCGGAGCAGAAGGATCTCATCCAGCACATCACCCACTCTGCCAACCTGCTGCAGACGCTCTTGAAGGACGTGCTGGACTACTCACGGATGGGTTCCAGTGAGATGAAGCTGGAGGAGCTGTCTTTCTCAGTCCGGTTTGTCATGGACTCCATCATCCGGCAGATGACTCCCAAGGCCCGGGAGCAGGGGATTGAGCTGAAACTGGAGGTGGCGGACAACTTCCCGGGCTTCATCGTGGGTGATCAGAACCGTCTGTCCCAGGTGCTCTTCAATCTCCTGGGCAACGCCATCAAGTTCACCCAGTACGGGGAGGTGAAGCTGAAGGCCAGTGTGCTGAAAAGCAAGAATCTCCGGTTTGAGGTGTCGGACACCGGGATCGGGATCCCCAAGGACAAGCAGAAGATCCTGTTCTCCCCCTTCCGGCAGGTGGACGCCTCAATGACCCGGCGGTTCGGGGGCACAGGGCTGGGTCTGGCAATCTGCCGCCGGATCATCGATCTGATGAATGGCACCATCGGGGTGGACAGTGTCCTGGGGAAGGGCAGCACCTTCTGGTTCGTGATCCCCTGCCGCCTCCCCTCCAGGGACGCCGGCCTTATCAGTGCCCGATCGGTGGTGAAGAGCGCCCAGGAGGAGGCGGCCGCTGCCAGTTTCCGGATCCTGCTGGCAGAGGACAGCAAGGTCAATCAGTTCATTATCAAAAAAATGCTGGAGAACCTGGGACACTCAGTGATCCTGGCTGACAACGGCCGGATTGCTGTGGAGCTGGTTGAGAAACAGGAACCGGATCTGGTTCTGATGGATCTGCAGATGCCCGAGATGAACGGCATAGATGCCGCACGGAGAATAATGCGCTATCATCCTCAGCTTGTGATCCTGGCGCTTACAGCCAATGCCACTCCTGAGGAGCGCACTGAGTGCAGGAATGTGGGGATGCTGGATATCGTCAGCAAGCCGGTGACCATGGAGACACTGAAGAGCATGTTCCAGACCTTCGGCTCCGCCATCAGGCGCAGCATGGCGGAGAAGGCGGCCGCTGCCAGTGTCCAGGAGCATGGCAGGGACGGAGCCGGAGATGAGGGCAGGGAGCAGATCCAGGAGAGCGGGCAGGAGGATGAGGCGCCGGAGGATGAGGCGCCGGAGGATGATTAGCAGGCGGCGTTGTGATCCGGGGGAGGCTGATGAGCATCCTGGCAGGCTTGAGCCTGGGAAATGATGGGCATGCTACTGCGGGAGCAGGTGTAGGCTGATGAGCATCCTGGCAGACTGAAGCCGGAGAAAATGATGGGCATGCGGCGACAGGATCCTGGTGTTGCGCCGGAGCTGTCTGGTGTGTTCCGGGAGCATGGGAGTGGTCAGATCTATCTTTGACCGGCATCAGTGGCCGGCAGGGGATTTTAATGGCTCTCCTGGCAGTGAAGGGAAGGAGAGCCTGGCAGGCTGATCCCGATCTGCCAGTTTCTTGAGGCGCACACCATGGGCATATATCTCAACCCGGGCAGAGCCGGCTTTGAGCAGGCCCTGAACTCGGATTTTTATGTCGATAAGACCGGGATCATCGGTTATCTGAACTCTGTCCTGAACACGATGGAGAAGTACGTCTGCGTGACCCGTCCCCGGGGTTTTGGCAAGACCCTGACGGCGGAAATGATCGGGGCGTATTATGACCGGGAGGCCGGTAGCCGGGAACTGTTTGCAAAGTGCCTAATCAGTCGTGACACCTCTGGATCCCGGGGCTCATGGGATAAGCATCTGGGTCAGTTTGACGTGATCCGTCTTGTGATGACCGACTTCATGCGGGAGACCGGATCTGCTGATCAGATCCTGGACTGCCTCTCCGGTAAGGTGATAGCCGAACTCAGGGAGGCTTATCCCGGTGTCAGTTACGGCGGCAGGATCAATCTGCACACGGTCATGGATCGGATCTGCAGAAGCACGTCCCGGAAGTTTGTGATCATCATTGACGAATGGGACGCGGTTTTCCGGGAGCGTCCGGATGACATACAGGGACAGAAGCAGTACCAGGAATTTCTCCGCTGCTGGCTCAAGGACAAAGCGTATGTTGCCCTTGCCTATATGACTGGCATTCTCCCCATCAGGAAGTTTGGCAGTCAGTCGGCCCTAAACATGTTCAGTGAGTTTTCCATGACGTGTCCCTTGCCCATGGCCCCATACACCGGTTTCACAGATGAGGAGGTCAGGAGGCTCTGCGGCAGATATGGCATGGATCCCGGGGAAATAATCGCCTGGTACGGTGGCTACAGTCTTGCTGACTGGATCCCCGTGGAGCGGCGGCGGCATTGCCGGGAAATCCCGGGTCGTGAGTCTAAGATCCGGATCTGCAATCCTTTCTCCGTGATCAGAGCCCTGAGGTCCGGAAAAACAGCCTGCTACTGGAATGATCCTGAAACTGAAACAGGTGAGGCATTGCGGTCGTACACTGACCGGGATTTTGCCGGTCTCAAGGAGGTTGTGGCGGTCCTGCTGGCAGGAGGCCGCGTGCCGGTGGATATCACCGGTTTTCAGAATGACCTGATCACCTTCAGCTCCAGGGACGATATCCTCACCCTGCTGATCCATCTGGGCTATCTGGGGTATGACGAGGATACACTGGAGGTCTTCATCCCCAACCGGGAGGTGCTGGAGTTGTTCCGGAAATCCGCCCGGAACGGGGATGGGACAGCGCCATTTCCGGCCGGAGTTCCGATGTAAAGTCCTCTGAGAGCCCACCATGTCCCTTGCCTCATGGGCCTGTTTTCTGTGATATAATCCCCCACAGATGTTAAAACATGGTGGATTATGAAGTTTAAAGTCAGAGATCTGATTGCACTGGCCGCAGTTGCGGCGTCTTCCGCAGCCGTCGGAGGCGAACTTGAAATTGCCCGTCCCTATGTGCTCTATTATCTGGACGGCGGCAAGCCTGCCAGCGTCTTCCGTACTGATTCCTCTGTGACCCTCACCAAGGGACCCCACCAAGTTGTGATCCGCTTTGAGGGTGCCTACCGGGATGCCGGTGACACCCGGCTGATCTCCAGTGAGCCGGTGGTGATCAACCTGGATGTTCCTTCCGATGACAAGAAGTATCAGTTGCGGTTCAAATACCCCCGCACCTATGCCAAGGCCCAGGAGTATGTGAAGCACCCCACGGTGTACATAACCGATGAGACCGGCACCACAGTGGATGCGGAGATCTTCGTGCTGCCTCACCGGGATGGACTGCAGATCGGCCGGGACTACCTCCGGGAGATCAAGGAGCTGGGCAAGGAATACAAAGGGATCCCCGGGACCCCCACGGAAAAGCGGGTGCTGGTGGAGAACGCCAATGCTGCCACAGTGGCTCAGCAGGCCCAGTTGGACATCACCGACAGCGTGGCTGCGGAAAACCGCCGTAGCGTTCCCACCTCAGTTACCCCTGAGGATGTGCGCTCAGCTTCTGAGACCATGAGCAAGAACCGCCAAGAGTCCCTGCGCCGGCTGAAGAAGGCCTATGAGGAGGCCGATCCGGCAGTGCAGAAGGAGTTCAGGATCTGGTTGGTGACCAAATAAGGCAGCCTTCCGGATGCAGATCCGGAAGCGCAACCCATCCCGGCCGGATCCTTTCTGACCGGGATTTTTTTTGAGGATCCGATAGATGGCTCTGGCCATTGTTGCCTGGCGCCTGTCACTGTCCCTAACTTTTCCGGCACCTGCCGGGAGGACTGGCCTTTTTGGATCCTGATGGCAATACGGAGAACTAACATGAAGACACTCAGAACAATTGCAGCCCTGATCCTGGCTTGTGCCGCCGCCGGCGCCTCTGCCGGTGATCTTGCTGCCCAGAAGGCCACGGGCATTGCCATGGCTGCTGACAGCAAGATCTGCGACGGTGGCCGATGCGATGTGTTCACCGCCGATTCCAGCGAGTACCGCACTGAGGTGGTCTTCGCCCCGGCTTCCGATCTGAAGGATTTCCGGTTCCTGTCCCTGAACTTCCGGGATGCCAACGACAGCGGAGTCTTCTTTGACGAGAAGGAGATGTATCACGTTGCGGCCCTTAAGGCCGGCTCACCCCTGGTGGTGCGCATGACTTTCTTCGGGGACATCCCCAGTTACGGAATTTCCTATGTGGATGCTACCGGGAAGACGGTGCGTTACACCCTGTCCCTGAGTGGCATGGACGGGAAGCCGGAACTGGCCCCCTACAAGAACTGAGAGCAAGAACTGAGAGTCGGGGCAGGGAGGGAAACGGATCCTGGGGAGCCGGGTAAACCGGCTCCCGGAGGCCGGAACACCGGATCCTCCATCATCGACTGAGGATCGTGTGAACCGCATCTTTCCTGCTTATGCCCCCTTCCGACAAACTTTCGTCTGAGCGGTCACCAGCCCTTAATGTGGGCTTAGCAACCGTTTTTTTTCAGGAGCAAATTTTCATGAACCTCCATCCTTTACGATCATTCCGTTTCCGCAGCCTGCAGATCGGCCACCTGGCTCTGCTGCTCCCGGCATTATGGATCCCGGCGGCTGCGGCCGGTGGGGACACTCTCCAGGACGGGTACTATGCTCCGGTTTCCGGATCTTCCCCCAGGGTGTTTCACAACCGCTTCTCCTTTTCCTGCGTGGGCCGGAGTGCCGGCTACTGTGATGTGTTCAGCCGGAAGGTGAAACTTTCAGCCGAGGATCGGGAACTGGCTGAAGGCAGTTGGATCTTGGGCGATCTTAAAATTGAGTCCGACGCCTCCGGTGCCCGCAGCGTCTCCGGGGGCATTTATATTCCCCGGGGGTGTGAGATCGCCTCCGAGATGTACAGCCCCTCCATTGTTGATGAGCGGTATTATCAGTTTGCTCCCACTTCCTGCGCTGAGGGAGACGATGGCACCCTCACCTGCAGTTTCGTGGATCCGGCGGGTATTCCTGGTGCTGTTCAGATCCGGGTAGAGCTCAGCCCGGAGGGTACTGACAGAATGAGGATCGCTGCCAGTATTGCCTCTGCCACCGGAGAAGGAGAGGAGCCGCCTGTGGCGTGCCTGAATGAGATAGGCCGGGCGGTGTTCCGTCATGAGTCCCCCAAGCAGTTTGAGCACAACATGTTTCTCACGGCCAAACTGGATTTCCAGAGGGCGGATGCGGATCTGAACGAGCACTGGCGCCTGATGGGGGGATCCAAAATACCGGATCTGCTGAAGCAGCAACGGATCTGGATCAAGGAAAAGGATCGGAAATGCCGCCCGGTGACTACCCGGGGCAGCGAAAAGGAGATGATCAGGATCTACCGCTGCCAGACACAGATGACAGAGGATCGTCTGGAGATGCTCCGGGGCATGGAGTTCTGACCAGGGCAGGGAAGATCGGAGGAGATCAACGGCTAAATCCTGCCGGAGGCTCTGGCTGTCCTGGCTTTCCTGATGCCGGATCGCCGACACCGACACAGACACCGACACTGTCCCTGAGGCCGTCTTTCTGACGATAAGCCTGTTGCCGGATTTGGCAATCTTTCCCTGATGCTGGAGCCCTGTTGCTGTACCCCTTTTGCCGCAAAAGCCATTATTCCAGTCATCCCAATCTTAGGCCCTGTCTATAAACAACCTGGGCATCCGTTGTACCACCAGGGGGTATAATGCCGACACATTTGCTGTTGGGAGAACGCAGGTATGGCAGGTATGCTTGTGGACGCGGCTGCCATGAAGGTGAAGTTTGATCAGATCTTTCCCTATCTGAATGAGAGCCTCAAGAGGAAGTATCTGGCATCCGAAGCACTGGCTCTGGGACCGGGCGGCATCAAAACAGTGAGCTCCCTTTCCGGTGTCCACCGGAACACGATCAGTGCCGGGATCAGGGAAATCAAAGCCGCCGGCAAGGAGCCCCAAGCATCTGAACAGACTCAGGATCAGGAAGCCCCCTCCAAAACCATGATCAGAGCGGCAGGCGGTGGGAGAAAGAGCCTTCTGGAGAAACAGCCGGAACTGCTTGCGGCGGTAAAGCAAATGGTCGATCCGGCCTCCTACACTGATCCGGCGCGGCCGTTGCGGTGGACCGTCAAAAGCCTGCGGATCATTGCAGAGGATTTGCAGAGGGCAGGGTTCAGCATTCACAAGGACAAGGTCGGTGATATTCTCAGGCAACTGGGGTTCAGTCTTCAGCCAAAGCAGAAGATGAAGCAGGCCGGGCCGGAGGCTGAGTGCCGGGCTAAACAGTTTGCACATATCTGCGAAACCGCGACCGCCTGCATAAGCCAGAGCCTGCCGGTGATAGCCATCGACTGCCGGAAGAGGCAAATCAGGGGGAGCTGCAGGAATAACGAAGCTGACTGCCGGTCTGCCGGCTATCCCGCCGAAGCGTTGGATCATGCTTTCTCCCTGTCAGCAGGGGAGGCTGAACTCCATGACGGTGACGCTTACGGCTCCGCCCAGAGCGATGAGTTCGTCAGTGTGGGCATCAGTCCAGACACCGCGGTGCTGGCCGCCAATGCAATCCGGAACTGGTGGCACTATATGGGCCGGGAACGTTACCCGGAAGCCTCAAAACTCTATCTTACCGCCAGCATTGGCGGCTGCGGCGGCAACAGCAGCGGATACGACTGCAGACTCTGGAAGCAGGAACTGCAGAAGCTGGCCAGGGAGTTGGGCTTTCCCATTGAGGTCTCACATTTCCCACCAGGAACTTCCAAATGGAGCCAGATCGAGCACCAGATGATCAGTCAGATCACAGGTACCTGGCAGGGAAAAACCTGCATCTGCCTGGAGGTGACTGTCAGTTTGATTGGGGCACCCACAAGGGGCACCGGGCAGCAGGTGAAGCCGGGTGTGGATGAAAACACGGTGTCTGAAGCGGGGCGCCAGGTGGCTGACGAAGATCCGGCGGGGAGCAAACATGCCCCCAGTGATTTCAGTAGCCCTCTGAATTACACCATCTTTCCTTCCTGAAAGCACAGGCTACCTAAGAGCAACCCCAGGTGCGCAATGGGCTTTTTTCTTGATCCTGACGGCGACAACTGCTTTACCGAACTGGCCAATGGCCGGAATTCGGTATTTGTCGACCAGACCGCCTTTATCGCTTCGATCCTGAACCGGCTTGACGCCGGTGAGGCCAAACTGGTTGCCTTCATCAGACCCCGGCGTTTTGGCAAGACGGTCACGGCCAAAATGCTGTCAACTTTCTTCTCCTGCGGGCGCGATGCCAGGGCGCTGTTCCAGCGCCTTAACATTTATCACCTGGAGAGCCGGATCCGTCTCCTGCTTCCAGCGCCGCCCTGAACCGCAGCGGTTCTCCCGTCCCCTTTGTCAGTCCTGAGGTGGCTGACCGCCACATCAATCGCTACCATGTCATTTTTGTCGACATGAATTCCGTGAGTGCCCTTTTGCTTCCTATTCCTCCCGGCAGCATAAGATCTCCGGCGTCACCGACATGGTGGATTTCCTGGAGTATTCCCTCATCAGGGAATTCCGCCTGCGGAACTTTTTGCCCGCTGCCTGGAGGAAGAGGGGACGGAGAACACCGGAATTCTGGATGTGCTGACCGTCATCAGATCTGAACTTCAGATCAAGTTCATCTTCATCATGGACGAGTGGGATCTGCTGTTCCGGGAATACCGGGATGATGAAAGGCTTCAGATGAATTTCCTCAGACTGCTGAAAGGCCTGTTCAAGACCGCTCCTGGGCTGTCCTGTTTTCATTTAGCCTATCTCACCGGCATCCTGCCCATCAAGAAATACAACTCCCAGTCGGCTCTGAACGGTTTTGATGAGTTCAATCTGCTTAGTCCCGGCAATTGGGCCCCCTACTTTGGTTTCACGGCAGATGACGTGCAGCGTCTGTGTCAAGTCTCCTTTCTGCCGGCTGTCCCTGGAGCAGATCAGGGAATGGTATGACGGCTACGTGATAGGCGGTGAGCATATCTTCAATCCCTACTCGGTCTGCCGGGCGGTTATCCGGAATGAGTGCATTGGCCACTGGATCGGCACCTCCTCCAATGAGGAGGCGGCCCGGCTCATTGGAATGCCTTTTCCGGGACTGCAGGAGGATATCCTGAACCTGGCAGCCGGGGGCAGGATCACCTTTGACAGCGGATCCTTTCAGAATGACATGGACACACAGGAGAACAAGGATCAGATCTTTGCGCTTCTCGTCTGCCTGGGATATCTCGGCTGCACCTGCGAAACCGCATCCTGTCACAGCGCCTGTGTTCCCAACAGGGAGATCCGGTATGCCCTTTGTTCCATGGTGCGGAGACAGCCCTGGTTTGCCGGGCACCAGGTCACTGAAAGGTCGGATCGGCTGTTCCGGGCCATTACCTCCATGGATGCAGCCACGGCAGGGGAGATCCTGGGCTCCATCCACAACTCCTCCTATGTGTCCCATCTGGGATACAACAGCAGGGAGGCACTGGGTTTCTGCAAGGCATCCGGTCTACTGTGGACCTCGGAGGTGATCTATGACATCAGGCAGGAACTCTCTTCCGGGCGGGGATGGTTTGATATGGTTTTCCTTCCCCGGATCAGCACGCTACCTGTCATGATTTTTGAATTCAAACGAGATTCCACTGCCACAGATGCTCTGAAGAAGATCCGGGACCAGGGCTATGCTGAAAGGTACAGCCGGGGCGGTGTAGATGAAAGTGTTTTGCTCATTGGTTTAGCCTAGGTTTAGCCTACAGTCCGGATACCAGAGAGCACTGGTGTGCCATTGAGCAATTTGCGCCCTCCGGCACCTAGGAGCCTGGCAGACCAGGAGATCCTTTCCTGGATCAGCCGGGCGGATCTTCCTCACCGGAAGAGCGCTTCAGATTCCATGACGCAAATTCCCCGTCAGGGGGCATCCGCCCTGATCAGCGGTGCGCTGGGATCTGTCTGAGGGCATGGAACCTTTGCGGGATCCTCGGATTATAGCCGCGCCATCTCCCCATGCTTCCGGCTCCCTTGGCGCCTGGATCCCGGATCCTGGCCCGGTACCAGTACCGACCCGGCCGCCACCTCACTCCTGGCCTCGGATCCTGGATCCCGGTCTTCCGACCCGGCTACCGCCTCTCTCCTGACTCCCCCAGCAGAGCCTGCGCCGGGCTCATTTGTGAGGGTCTCCGCTGAACCAGCCTGCCCCTGGGGGCTTCTGGTGGCAAAAAATCCCCGCATATAGTAAAATACGCGCCGTGTGTGCGCCCCGGTAGCATCCATTCTCCTGTTCTGCTGTGATGCGGAACCAGGACGGCGCAAAGGACAGACAAAACTTTTGGAGGCCTGACTTGTCTCATTCTGCATTGCTTGTGCTGGAGGACGGCACAGTGTTCAGGGGAGTCTCAATAGGTGCCGACGGCTGCTGCTCCGGTGAGGTGGTGTTTAACACCGCCATGACCGGCTACCAGGAGATCCTCACGGATCCTTCCTACACCAGGCAGATTGTCACCCTTACCTATCCCCACATTGGAAACTACGGCATCAACCCTGAGGACGAAGAGTCCAACCGCATTCATGTCCAGGGCCTGGTGATCCGGAATCTCTCCCCCCTGACCTCAAACTTCCGCTCCGCCGAGTCCCTCTCTGACTACCTGAAGCGCAACGGCATCGTCGGTATTGCCGACATTGACACCAGGAAACTCACCCGGATCCTCCGCACCAAGGGCTCCCTGTCCGGCTGCATCGCCGCCGGGGACAGCCTGGACACGGACGCAGCCTTCCAGATGGCCCGGGAGTTCCCGGGGCTGAAGGGCATGGATCTGGCCCGGGAGGTCACCACCTCCGCCCCCTATGAGTGGAAGATGGGCAAGTGGGCTCTGGGATCCGGTTTCGCCGCCAGAAGCCCGGAATGTCCCTTCCATGTGGTGGCCTATGATTTTGGCATCAAGCACAACATCCTTAGGATCCTGACCTCCTGCGGCTGTGCCGTCACGGTGGTTCCCGCCCAGACTCCTGCCGAGGAGGTTCTGCGGATGGATCCCGACGGGGTGTTCCTGTCCAACGGACCCGGGGATCCGGCTCCCTGCGACTATGCCATCCGCAGCATCCGGATCTTCAATGAAAAGCGGATCCCGGTGTTCGGGATCTGCCTGGGACACCAGCTTCTGGCCCTGGCTTCCGGTGCCAAGACCATGAAGATGGGTCACGGCCATCATGGCGCCAACCATCCCGTGCGGGATCTCAAGACGGGCAGGGTGATGATCACCAGCCAGAATCACGGTTTTGCCGTGGACGACTCCTCCCTGCCGGAGAACCTGACGGTCACCCACCGCTCCCTCTTTGACGGGACGGTCCAGGGCATTGAGCGCACCGATGTGCCGGCCTTCGGCTTCCAGGGACATCCTGAGGCCAGTCCCGGCCCCCATGATGCGGAGCCGCTTTTTGAGCACTTTGTGGAACTGATGAAACAATACCGTGGTGGGGCCCTCTGATGTCTAAGCGTACTGATTTGCACAAGATCCTGATCCTGGGGGCCGGACCCATTGTCATCGGCCAGGCCTGCGAGTTTGACTACTCCGGAGCCCAGGCCTGCAAGGCCCTGAAGGAGGAAGGCTATGAGGTGGTGCTGGTGAACTCCAACCCCGCCACCATCATGACAGATCCTGAAATGGCCGACGCCACCTACATCGAGCCCATCCAGTGGGAAGTGGTGGCCAAGATCATCGAGAAGGAGCGTCCCGACGCCTTGCTGCCCACCATGGGCGGCCAGACCGCCCTGAACTGCGCACTGGAGCTGGCCAACCAGGGAGTCCTGGAGAAATACTCCGTGGAGATGATTGGTGCCACCGCCGACGCCATTGACAAGGCCGAGGATCGGGAGCGCTTTGACAAGGCCATGAAGTCCATCGGTCTGGAGTGCCCCCGCTCCGGCATTGCCCACAACATGGAAGAGGCCTGGCAGGTTCAGCGCAAGGTGGGCTTCCCCTGCATCATCCGTCCCTCCTTTACCATGGGCGGCAGTGGCGGCGGCATTGCCTACAACCCGGAGGAGTTTCAGGAGATCTGTCAGCGGGGCCTGGATCTGTCCCCCATCAGCGAGTTGCTCATTGACGAGTCCCTCATCGGCTGGAAAGAATATGAGATGGAGGTCATCCGGGACAAGAATGACAACTGCATTATTGTCTGCTCCATTGAGAACTTTGATCCCATGGGGATCCACACCGGCGACAGTGTCACCGTGGCTCCGGCCCAGACCCTGACCGACAAGGAATACCAGATCATGCGGGACGCCTCCCTGGCGGTGCTCCGGGAGATCGGTGTTGAGACCGGCGGATCCAATGTCCAGTTTGGCATCAACCCCGATACCGGCCGCATGGTGATCATTGAGATGAACCCCCGGGTGTCCCGTTCCTCGGCACTGGCATCCAAGGCCACGGGCTTCCCCATCGCCAAGGTGGCAGCCAAGCTGGCCGTGGGATACACCCTGGACGAACTGAAGAACGACATCACCTCGGGTCTGACCCCGGCGTCCTTTGAGCCCTCCATTGACTATGTGGTCACCAAGGTGCCCCGGTTCAACTTTGAGAAGTTTGCCGAGGCTGATGACCGGCTCACCACTCAGATGAAGTCGGTGGGCGAGGTCATGGCTATTGGCCGCTCCTTCCAGGAGTCCCTGCAGAAGGCCCTGCGGGGTCTTGAGATCGGCAAGGCCGGTCTGGATCCGGAAATCCAGCTGGATCCCTCGGGGGATGCGGATGCCAAGATTGTCCATGAGCTTCAGAGCCCCGGCTCCCACCGGATCTGGTACATTGCTGACGCCTTCCGCAGCGGCTTCACCCTGGACGAGGTGTTTGAGCACACCAAGATCGACCGCTGGTTCCTGATCCAGATCCAGGAGCTGGTGGAGCTGGAGCAGGAAACCCACCGCCGGGGCATGAGCGGCCTGGATCAGGATTACCTCAGGCTTCTGAAGCGCAAGGGATTCTCGGATCGGCGCCTGGCCACCCTGCTGGATATCTCCGAGAAGGAGATCCGCAAGCTCCGGGAGCGCTGGAACATCCTGCCGGTGTTCAAGCGGGTGGACACCTGCGCCGCCGAGTTTGCCACGGGCACCGCCTACATGTACTCCACCTATGACGAGGAGAATGAGGCCATTCCCTCCGACCGCGACAAGATCATGATCCTGGGCGGCGGCCCCAACCGCATCGGTCAGGGCATTGAGTTTGACTACTGTTGCGTCCATGCGGCCCTGGCCCTCAAGGAGGACGGCTATGAGACCATCATGGTCAACTGCAACCCGGAGACCGTGTCCACGGACTATGACACCTCCGACCGGCTCTACTTTGAGCCTGTGACATTGGAGGATGTGCTGGAGATCTGCCGGGTGGAGAAGCCCAAGGGTGTCATCGTCCAGTTCGGCGGTCAGACCCCCCTCAAGCTCTCCCGGCAGCTGGAGGCCGCAGGTGTGCCTATCATTGGCACCAGCCCTGATGCCATTGACCGGGCAGAGGATCGGAAGCGCTTCCAGCAGGCTATTGACCGGCTGAAGCTTCTGCAGCCCCAGAACGCCACGGTGACTACCCTGGAGCAGGCTGTGGCCCAGGCGGAGAAGATCACCTATCCCCTGGTGGTGCGCCCTTCCTATGTGCTGGGCGGCCGGGCCATGGAGATTGTGTACGACGAGACGGATCTGCGCCGTTATTTCAACGAGGCGGTGCAGGTGTCCAACGAGTCCCCGGTGCTGCTGGATCACTTCCTGGACAAGGCCACTGAGGTGGACGTGGATGCGGTGAGTGACGGCGAGAACACAGTCATCGGCGGGATCATGGAGCATATCGAGCAGTGCGGGATCCATTCCGGCGACTCCTCTTGCTCCCTGCCTCCCTTCACCCTGACCCCGGATATCCAGAACCGGCTCCGGGATCAGGTTTACCGCCTGGCCAAGGAGCTGGGTGTTGTGGGTCTCATGAACACCCAGTTTGCCGTCCGGGGCAATGATATCTACATGATTGAGGTCAATCCCAGGGCAGCCCGGACCGTGCCCTTCGTGTCCAAGGCCACGGGCGTGCCCCTGGCCAAGATCGCCGCCCGGATCATGGTGGGCAAGACCCTGGCCCAGCAGGGCTTCACCAAAGAGGTGATCCCGCCTTATTTCAGCGTGAAGGAAGTGGTGTTGCCCTTCAACAAGTTCCCCGGGGTTGATCCCCTGCTGGGGCCTGAGATGCGCTCCACCGGTGAGGTCATGGGCGTGGGCCGGGATTTTGCCGAGGCCTATGCCAAGTCCCAGCTGGGTGCCAGCACTGTGCTGCCCCGCCGGGGCAAGGTGTTGCTGTCGGTGCGGAAGTCGGACAAGGAGCGCCTGCCCAGCCTGGGCCGGGAGCTTATCAAAAACGGCTTCACCATTGACGCCACCCGGGGCACCGCCCAGGTGCTCCAGGAGAACGGGATCCCCTGCAACCGGGTGAACAAGGTCTATGAGGGCCGTCCCACCATCTTGGACTTCATCAAGACCGGGGACTATGACTTCATCATCAACACCACCGAGGGCCGGAGATCCATTGAGGACTCCAAGCAGCTGCGCCGCAGTGCCCTGCAGTACAAGGTGGCCTACACCACCACCATGAATGCTGCCTTTGCCACCTGCCTGGCCATGCGGATTGATGAGAAGAAGGAGGTCCGATCCCTCCAGTCTCTGCACCGGATGATCAGGCGCTAGCAGGCCGCTTTTTTTCAGGGCCGGGGGCTGAAGCTCCCGGCTTTTTGCTGTTATGCGGATCCGTGATCTGCATGCTTTTTTGTTCAACCGGCTTATCCAAGCCCCTTGAGGAGGATTATTCGTTAATCTGAAGGATCATGAAGGATACGTTACAGATTTTGGAGGGTTATCTTGACACCGTGGACGGGTGGGTGTGGGGCGTTCCCATGCTGGTGCTCATCCTGGGTGTTGGTCTGGCCCTGACTTTTTCCCTGCGCTTCCTGCAGCTGTCCCGGCTGGGCACGGCGGTGCGCCTGGTGTTCACTCCCCACCGGGATCAGCCCGGCAAGCAGGGTGATGTCACCAGTTTTGCTGCCCTGTGCACAGCCCTTGCCGCCACCATCGGCACCGGCAACATCGTGGGTGTGGCCACGGCAGTGGGTATTGGCGGTCCCGGCGCGCTTTTCTGGATGTTTCTGGCCGCCTTCTTTGGTATGGCTACCAAGTACGCTGAGTGTCTGCTGGCAGTGCGCTACCGTGAGCTTGACTCCAGGGGGCACTATGTGGGCGGCCCCATGTACTACATCAAAAACGGCATCGGCCCCCGCTTCCCCAAAACCTCTTCGTTCCTGGCAGTGATGTTTGCGGTGTTCGGGATCATGGCCGGATGCCTGGGCATTGGCACCTACACCCAGATCAACTCGGTGGTGGAGGCCGGTGCCGCCCTGGGATGCAACCGCATGCTGACAGCTGTCGTCATCACCATCCTGGTGGGAGCCATCACCCTGGGGGGACTCAAGTTCATAGCCGGGGCGGCCAAGAAAATTGTCCCGGTCATGGCCCTGGTGTACATCGGCTGCTGCCTTGCGGTGATCTTCCTGAATATCGGTCGCGTTCCCGATGCCCTGATGATGATCGTCCATGCTGCCTTTGCTCCGGAGCCGGCCATTGGAGGCTTTGCCGGAGCCACGGTGCTTATGGCCATTCAGAAGGGTATCTCCCGGGGGATCTTCTCCAATGAGGCCGGCCTGGGATCGGCGCCCCTGGCAGCCGCCTCCGCCAAGACCAATTCCCCGGTGGAGCAGGGTCTCATCAACATGACCGGAACCTTCCTGGACACCATGATCATCTGTATGCTCACGGGCATTGCCCTGATCGTCACCGGTGCCTGGTCATCCTCTGAGACCGGTGTTGCCATGACATCCCTGGCTTTCTCCTCCTCCATGGGATCACCACTGGGCAGTTATGCGGTGAACATCAGCCTCATGCTCTTTGCCTTCACCACCATCCTGGGCTGGAACTTCTACACTGAGCGCTGTGTGATCTATCTGTTCGGTTCCCGGAGGATCATGGCTTTCCGGCTGATCTACATCCTGATCGTGGCTTCCTATATCCTCATTGTGGCCTACATTGACATGACCAACACCTCCCAGAAGGCGGCGGTGAACTCGGTGTGGATCATTGCGGATATTGCCAACGGACTTATGGCGTTGCCCAACCTGGTGGCTCTGTTCCTGCTCCGGAAGGATGTGGTGGAGGAGACCCGGAAATATCTCCTTCAGCGCCGGCAGGCAATGAAGAGCAGTGCAGAAGGGCAGTGAGATGATCCGGTGAACCGGATGATCCTTATGCCCTGGCATGGGCGTCTTTCCGGATGACGGCCTGAACCTGAGGTTCCGGCTCCGGAGAAAATGCCAAAGCAGCGGCGGCAGATCGTACTGGATCTGCTGCCGCTTTGTCATTCTGGGGGATAACTGCCGCTGACATGCTGACGGCCGGTGAGTAAGTAACTCCCGAGGAGTAGGAACCCGGGGATCAGTTCCTAGGCTTGTGAGTGGGATCCCCAATGCTGGACGCCAAAGCGCAGGGATCTGTGATAGTATCAAATGAGTCCTAAGCCGGATCCAGGCTCTTTGTGGGGAGTTCAGTAGGGTTGAGCTGTGCATGAAATACAGTCGGGATCTGCGTGACCGGCCTGCTCTTCAGTAGCAGTTCATGATCCTGATCCCGATCCTGATCCTGCTGGATCCGAAGTATGGTTCCTTTGGAAATTTTCCTGCCCCTGAGCTGCTCAGGTCATGATGGATTTATCATGAGTCTGATTCCTTATGATTTCTTTTTTTTTCGGCGAATACCCGCGGAGAAGAAATGGAAGTTAGGTCGGTGCAGAGCAGAACCGATTAGGACGGGATTAAAGAACATACTAAGGCAGGACAGCATGGCGGCGTCAGCCAGCGTGTGTCCTCCCGGCAAATCCGGGAGCCCGACAGTGAATCAACATAAATGTAGGTTGCAGGTGAAATTGTGCCCAAGATCATTCCGGACGCAGTCTCAAATCTGTCCCTGATTGTTGCCAGGGATCTTGCCTTTGTGGATAAGACCAGTTACCTTGAGATCTTCGAGCAAAGCAAGTCCTGCATATCCCTTTTTCTCCGGCCCCGTCGGTTTGGCAAAACCATGTTGACGGAATTTCTACTTTATTATTATGATGCAGCGCTTGAGCCGCAGAGTAAGAAACTTTTTGCCGGCAAATATATTGCGACCCACGCAACTCCGGGCAAAAGTTCCTACTGCTACCGAACTTTTGGTTGATGGTAAAAACGCTATTTATTCCGGTAGTTGTGAGTCTCAGAATTGCAGGACGTTTTCCATCGGGCTCATCAAAGCGTTAAAGAGACAGGATCTTTACAAACTAGCCGAAAGAATGATGAAACTTGACTGTGATCTGGATACTTGTATTCTGCAGAAATGCCGGGTTGAACCCCGGGATTATTTTTTAACCTGATTTTGTTTTCGGGATACAACATATCGCAATCCCCAAATTTTGAATTCAAATTTATTCCTTTAAATATTATGAAACACAACTGCAATAATTCTGAAACAGGCAGAAATCCAATTCTGAACTCCCCTGTCGATATTACTAGTGATTTACTCAGAAAGATCGTGAATAATGATCTTGATTCACTGACAATTAATTATGAGTTTACTGCTGATGAAAACACTAATCCTTTTAAAAAATTCAAATACTCATCACGCTTAAGGAGAATCGAATTTCCAATAATTCTCACTCCAGAAGTTCATTCCCTAAAAGAAGCCTTTAGCGGGTTATGTGATCTTGAATATGTAAATATTAAGAATACTTCAGGTATAACCAATATGAGCGGCATGTTTATGGGAGCTACAAATTTTAATCAGCCCATCGGCGACTGGGATACTTCAAATGTTACCAGTGCATTTAATCAGCCCATCGGCGACTGGGATACTTCAAATGTTACCGATATGAGTTACATGTTCTATGAGGCCAGTGCATTTAATCAGCCCATCGACGACTGGGATACTTCAAATGTTACCGATATGAGTTGCATGTTCTATAAGGCCAGTGCATTTAATCAGCCTATCGGGGACTGGGATACTTCAAATGTTACCGATATGAGTTGCATGTTCGATGAGGCCAGTGCATTTAATCAGCCGATTGATGATTGGGATACTTCAAATGTTACCAATATGAGTGGCATATTTCGCTGTGCCAGCATATTTAATCAACCCATCGGGAATTGGAACACCTCAAATGCTGTTTATATGCGCAGTATGTTTCACTGCGCTAATAAGTTTAATCAAATGATCAACACCTGGGATACCTGTAAAGTAAAAGATATGAGCTGTATGTTTAAAGGTGCACTCTCTTTTAACCAGCCTTTGGACAGATGGAATACGGCGAAAGTTGAAGATTTCAGTCAGATGTTCTACGGTGCTGAATCTTTTAATCAGCCCATTGGATGTTGGAATACATCCAGTGCCACTAAAATAGATCATATGTTTAAATTTGCCAAGTCGTTCAATCAGACTCTGGGTTCATGGGATATCTCAAAGATTAGCAATCCCAAAGGCGTGTTTGATGATGCCGAATCTTTCGAGCAGACCGGCGCCGATTGTCTTTATTTACCTGTTTCACCAAAAACAGTCCCTCACGGGCTTGCTGAAAGTATGGAATGGGAATTGTCCAAAAATTATAAACGAGATATTGATCGTTATGATGAACTTTGCATTGACTCTTTTGGCTATGTTGGAGACCATGAGATAAATATCCAATGGGGTTGCCCTTGGATTGGCTTTGGAGAATATTATATTCACGATGGCAATAAAATCGATACCGAATGCATGGAGTCTGATGATTGCAGATTGTTTTCTATCGCTATTATCAAAGCTTTAAAAAGACAAGATCTTTATAAATATGTTGAGCAGGAGATGAAACTCGAATGTGATCTGGAGACCTTTATTCTCAAGATATGTAAGGTAGATGGTTAGAAGCGATTCCAAATTACTTTGTTTCAGAACCGCTAAAAATATTAATCGTCTAAACCTTTGCGTTTTTTTTAATTTTGTTGTTTTTTTAAGGAGCCATATGAAACTTTCATATGTTTTACTGTTTCTGGCTGCCGCAGTTTCCGGCTGTTCCAGTCTTGCGGTTAATGACAAGTCTGCTGAAGACTATGCCAAGGAGTTCAATCCGCCTCCTGCCGGCTGGTCAGGTCTCTATCTTTACCGCACTTGCAACCTCTGGGGTGCAGGTCTGCACAAGAATCTGTATGTTGATGGCCAGTATATCGGCGAAACCACCCGCTGTCTTTTCTTCTACCGCCTGGTTAAGCCCGGTCAGCATGTGGTTCAGACGGAGTCCGAGTTCGGCGAGAATGAAGTCACAGTCAATTTTGTGGAAGGCCAGAATTACTTTGTGAACCAGTACATCCGCTATGGTGTCCTGGTTCCCGGAGCCGGCATTGAGGTCAGGGAGCCAGGCTATGCCAAGAAGCATATCGTGGAATATGAACTGGCTGATAACAAGGATGATCCCAGCAAGAACCTGGAATCCTTTGTGAACGCCCCTGGCAAGGGATCCGTTCCTGGTCCCCGCAGCAGCGCTGAAGCCGCGTCCATGGCCAGGTGAATACCGTAAGCCTGGTGATCCTCCGGCATTAACCTCTATGCTGGTGTATATATAGCCAGCCAGATCCCGTCTGCCGGCCGGGATCAGACTCACGCCCGGGTACATGCCCGGGTGCTTCTTTCCTGGGAGAGAGGAACAGGGACATATCTGACATATCTTTTGGGGCCTTTGTGCCGATCCGGATCTGGCCGTTTTCACCTCCGGCCGGCTACTGCCTTCTTCCAAAGCCGCCCAGTGCACAGCCCCCTCAGGAAGGGCCAATGATCCTACCCCGAACTGAATTTCCGATCTTTTCCAGTCTGTTCCTGGATCTGCTCCGTTTGTCCTGAACAACCGCAGAGCATGTGCAAAGAGAGCACCAGAGCAAAATGCAAAACGGCACCCGTTTCCGGATGCCGCCCTTTGCTTAAGGTTTACCTGTCTCAGTTGCTGTTGCTGAGAGGGTAGACATACAGCTTCACCTGGGGTTTCAGAGAGGCTGCTCTGATCTGCTCCGCTGATCTGATGACCATCTTGAAGGTGGGGCTGGTGACCTTAGCCAGGTAGAAGATGTTGTTGGCAATTAATAAATCCGCACTGAACATCTTGTCATAGGTGTTCTGGTAAAACTCCTTGGGGATGCTTACTGCCTTGCTGCCGTTCATGGTCAGTTCAATCTGCGCCTGGGTCAGCCGGGTAGGATCTTTGCTAAGTTCCTGGACATCCGCGTAGTCGAAATTATTGAGGACCAGGTAGGTGTGCTCAATTTGGAACTTGCCCTTGTAGGCGTTGCCATCTTCATCTACAAAGTCACTCAGGGTGCAGGTGTAGGTGTACAGCCCATTGACCATGTCATTTTCGGTGCATGAAGTCTTGGAAGTGGCAATCAGCTCCGGTTCTTCTGCCCTCATGGCGCAGTCGGGATAGTCGGCACACTTCTGAACCAGGCTCACGGCCCGGGAAGCATCAACCTTGCCAAAACCGAAGAGTGAACTGAACTTCAGCCCGCCGTCGGTGTTCTGCCATCCAGGATGGATCCTGAGTTTACTGCCGTTGATATCGGCTTTGATCTCGGGATCGGCCATGCTGCTGTTTTTGACGGCAGTCTTAGCCAGGGCATATTTGATCTGGGGCACGGTGAGATCTTTGCGGGCGCTCTTCATCAGCGCCACCACGCCTGAGATCTCAGGGGTTGCCGCTGAGGTGCCGTTCATGGAGATGGTGTAGTCGCAGTTGCCGTTCAGCTTCTCATAGGGAGCCTGGCCCAGATTGAATTTGATCGCTGCTCTGTTGTCCAGGTTGTATTCACAGCCTGTGAGATCTGTGGTCAGATTCATCATGTTCTCTCCGCCGTAGGCCGAGATCCAGAGACCGGTGCTGCTGTTGGAATAGAGGGAGTGGGTGTCATTGGCATTCAGGGCCGCCACGCTGATCCCGCCCGGGAATACGTTCTCGTACTGACCCAGGGCGAAGAAGCAGCCGATGCCCAGTTCCTGGCACTTGGTGCTGATCATTTCGCTTTCGTCATTGCCGTAATCATTGAACTCATTGCCGGCGGCCTTGATCACCGGAATGTTTTTCGCATTCAGGGCGTCAAACTCATCTACATGCTGGTAGGCAATGTAGGGATAATCAAAGCCGAAACTTTCATTCAGCAGATCCGCATATTTGATCACGTAGTTGCTCAACAGAAATTCGTCGAAGTTAAGGGGCCTCAGTGCCATTAATTTGGAGTTAAAGGCAATGCCTCTTCCGCCGTGTTTGTTCATGCCCCGGGCTGCAATGATCCCGGCAACCGAAGTGCCATGACCGGCGCCAATACTGAAGTCCGAGGGATCCGGCTTATCAGCGCATTCTTCCAGGACTCCTAGATTTCCTGGATCGCAGTTGGTGCTGTGGTCGAAATCGATGTTGTGGTCCAGATCGTCATGGTTGGCGTCCACCTCGCTGTCAATCACGGCTACAGTTATATCCTTGCCGGTGACCCCCGCACGCCAGGCCGGGATGACATTGATGTCACTGCCGGCGGTGATGTCGGTCTTAAGTCCGTCCATAAGATCGGTCTGACCCACATTGCGCAGGTGCCACTGGTATTTGAACAGGGGATCCTCGTCGGTGAGTTCAATATCGTATTTGTACTCAGTGCCACCGTAGGTGAACCACATGGTGTCCAGATATTCGTTGTCCTGGGTGTCAATGAGTTCAAAGGGAGGGAAGTAGCGGAAATAGCCCGTTCCCAGGTCGCAGATCGTGCCGTAGCGGACTTCCAGGATCTCCATATCCTCACTGTTGATGCCGACCGGCTTGAAGTCCTCATAGGACGCGGTGCCTGCGGGCAGGTCGTAGTACAGATCCTTGATAATAGCGTGTTCATCGGTGCCAGTATCACGAACTTTCTTCTTGCCGCCGATGACATCACCCTTGCAAACGGAGTAGTCGCGCTCCACATTGGCCAAGGGGGCGGGAAGTCCGGGATCATCCGGCTCTTCAGGATCAACAGGGTCTACTGGATCGACTGGATCGACAGGGTCAACCGGATCGACGGGATCAACAGGATCGACGGGATCAACCGGATCTACTGGATTGACTGGATCCGGGGAACTGCTGCTGCTGTGTCCGCCGCCTCCGCAGCCATACAGGGCAAGGAGGGCGGTCATAAGGGCAATGGCCAGGGGGCTGGGCTTGAATTTCATGATCGTCTCCTTATTTTGTGCTCACACGGACACCAAAATCCTTTTTGACAGTAATCCGGGCCACATGGGGCGCGGACTGCAGCTGATCGTAGATCTGCTTCCATTCGTCAAGGCTGGCGGCACTAACAGAGTAGATCCCCGGGGCCATCTCGGTGGCGTCCAGATCCTCCGGAGCGCAGTCCGGATGCTTCTGCTTGCACTTGAAGGTGAT
Source organism: uncultured Aeromonadales bacterium (assembly GCA_902782145.1). Taxonomy (GTDB): domain Bacteria; phylum Pseudomonadota; class Gammaproteobacteria; order Enterobacterales; family Succinivibrionaceae; genus UBA2804. The sequence goes on along the minus strand of CACZLZ010000014.1, from coordinate 16,964 downwards.
GGTCCGGTGGAGGAAGAAACTGCGGTCGGAACTGTCCCTGACAAAGGCGAGGATCCGGCTGTCCTCCTGATCGGCGGAGTCAGCGGAGGCGAAGATCGCTTTCTTCCCCACACTTCCCAGATAAGCGGGGCTGCGGCTCTTCAAGGTGCCGTTCCGGGAGCCAGCTTCGTCGGCGATGGTGAAGTTCTCATAGACGGTCCAGTCGCTGCCGTCCACGGTCATTTCCCGGATCCCGCTGTCATTGCCGGCGGCACAGGCACAGCCCGTGGTGGTGAGCAGTGCTGCGACTGCCAGGAATAGCCTCTTGATCTTCATGGGGTTGAAACCTCCGTTGCACAGTGAAAAGTGTCTGACATCCCCGCATTTCAGCAGGTGTCAGTCTAAAGAATTACCTGCATTATAGCCGCAGCAGGGTGCTGGTCCCCGTGGTTTCCGTCCCGGATGTCACAGACTGTGATCTGTCCGGTAATGATGACCAGATCCGGGGCAGTGCAGAGGCAGATCTGATGAAATGACTGGGCTTGGTGACACATCCGATCCGGATCGGATAGACCAGAGGGCGCATTCTGCCGGCGTGCCGGAATGGGTCCATTAGTGCCTCCATGCCCGGGAGTTGCGGGATATGCTCCATCTCACCTGAGCGCCGTCAGATCACCTTCTGTCTGACAGGGCTGTCAGTTCATACCCTGTCCGACCGGAGTGCCGTCAACTCGCCTTCCGTCTGACCGGAAGTCCATCAGATCGGTCCCCCGGCGGATCATTCGGCTGGCAACGTGTTGTCACCTTGTCTTTCCGGATCCCCCGGAGGCTGTCAGCTACTGGATCCGGCGGTGTCCTGCTCCGGGGAGGATTCCGGGTTCTCTTTGTTCCGACGGTAGCCGAAGGCCCGGTCCCAGATCCCCTTTTCCAGTTCCCGGACCTTCGCAATTTTCTGATCATAGTCCGGACAGATCCTGCGGCACACCTGGTAAAACCGCGGGGAATGGTTCAGTTCTATCAAATGGCTCACCTCATGGGCAACCACCGCATCCCGCAGTTCCCGGGGCAGCAGCATGATCAGCACTGACAGGTTGATGTTTTTCATGGCGGAGCAGCTGCCCCAGCGGGATCTGAGCAGTTTGATGGCGATCCGGTTGCAGACTACCCCGGCCCTGCCGGCATAAAGTTTCACCAGGGGCGGCAGCTCCTTGGCGGCCTGGTTCGCCAGTTCCCTTAAAGTGTCTTCATCCCGATCAAATCCCGGCACAAACTCCGTGGTGTCCTGAGCCTGCTTTCTGCTGCTGAGCAGGCGTTTGATATCCTCACTGCAGTTCCTGGCCGACTTCAGGATATCGGCGGTGCTGGCTGCGGCGGGGGCGGAGACACAGAGGATGAGACCGTTATCACTGTCCTTCACCCGGAAGCTGATCCTGTAGCCGCTGGTATATCTTATGGTGGCCGGGATCCCGAACATATCCCAGAGCTTCCTTATGGGACAGTCCTCTGACAGATCCTGGGAGTCTCCTGAGGAGGTGGTGGATGGGGCGGCAGAGCCGGTTTCACCGGCGTTGTCATGATCACTGCTGTGCATGTAGCCGGAAGAGCGGATCATGGCCTCAATCTCGGCTTTTTTATTCTCCGCACTTTCGAGAACGGTCTTGAGAGAAATGCAGGAGGGGGCGGTGATGTGCAGGGTGGGTCCTGGAGCCGTCCTGAACCGGACGTTCCTGCCACTGGTGCGCCGGATGGTGACAGGGAGACCGAAGAGCCGGCTGATCTGATCCAATGGGGATCCGGCTGAAGAGCCAGCCGGATCATAGTTGCTGGCGCCGGGAGCTGAGGCGCTGCCAGAGGGTGGCATGTTGCCGCCGTGAGGAGCCCTTTCCTTGCTTCCTTCCGGATGATCCGGCGAGCCTTGATCCCCGCTGTGACCTTTGCCGTTACCAGCACCGGTACTGGCTTGGGCAGTGAGCTGGGCGAGGGTTTTGGCAGCGAGCCGGGTGATTGTTTCCCGGAGTTTAGTCTCGTCTTCCTTCAGATAGCTCCTGATCATGTCAGGCGTCAGGTATGCGGGGGCTGAGATCTCCAGGATCATGATGTCGCTCATGGATATGTTGAAGGCGAGCCGGTCGCCCCGGTGCCTTCTCAGGATAGCAGGGAGCCCAAAATTTTCCCGGATCCAGGCCAGCAGATCCCTTTCCGGCACCTCCTTCCGGGATTTTTCCTGCCTCTCCTGGGGTGAGGCCACTTTTTTCTCCCGTCCCCACCGGGGAATGGAGCCGATATTGGGGGCCACAATCTTCTTGGCATTGCGGATCCGGCTCAGAACCGAGCTAATCTTCGGCTCCTGATCCTTAGCCTCCTGCAGGATCTCCTGGGCTGAGGCAGACATGGGGGCGCTGATAAGCAGGGACACGTCATCATTGCTGATCCGGAAGTTGATCGCCCCGGATCGGGTGTCGGCGATGGTCACGGGGACACCCCCGAACATCCGGCTGATCTGGTCTAAAAGTTCCTGAAATCCGGCCATGTTGTTCTTCCTTCTGTTCCACTCTTGTTCTGCAGGCAGTCCGGCTTCATCAGCCCAGGTTGATCTTGCTGCCGTCAATGTGCACTGTGCCTTTGGCATTCAGGGTAAATTTCCCCGCATCCAGGGAGGCGGTGCCCTGGACGGTGACGTGCTCTGAGCCCACATGCCGGGTTGCCGTCTGGCTCACCACCTCCCGGAGGTTCTCCGTCCGGGTGACCCGGGTGCGGGACTTCTCAGTGATCCGGGCACAGTCAGTGGTCATGGTTTCAGCCTTCATGGTGATCTCCCGGGCATCCTCAGTCACTGTGTCCGCCCGGGCTGTGATCTCCCGGGCGCTGAGGGTGATGCTGTCAGCCCTGAGCACCAGTTCCTCCCGGGCATCCAGCAAGGTCTGGGGTGGCAGATGGAGGGTTCTCTGCTCCTGGCGGGGGGAGGAGAGGATCTCCAGCACCATGATCTGATCCTGATCAGCCAGGCACAGCACCATGTCCCCGGGCAGGGGATCCAGCAGCAGGGAAAAGGCCCTGGAGGCATGGAGGATCCTGCCTTCCAGCTCCACTGAGAGGAGATCGTCATCACCGGAGGAAATGATCCTGCCAGTAAAAAGACCGTCCTCAGGAATGGTCTCTTCACCCCGGGCTGACAGCGGCTCAGCGGGCAGGGCGGTGACCGGGGACGGAGATGGGGGCAGTGTGATCCGGCTGAGGGGGCCGGGGAGCGGGAACGGCAGATCAGCGGGACCCTCTGGATCCGCAAAGTGGCCGGCGGGGGCCGTCCTGGGATCCGGCTGAAGTTCCGGGACGGGGACGGGATCGGAAAGGAGATCAGGACGTGGATCCGGGACGGGATCGGATTGGAGATCCGGGCGCAGATCCAGGCAGGGATCGACAGCGGGCTCAGGGCAGAGATCCGGGCTTAAGTCAGGCTCCGGCTCTTTCCTGGCGTCCGGCAGCGGAGGTGCTGTCATGAGGGATTGGGATCCGGGGCCAGATCCCTGAGGGGACAGGTCCGGCTTTGCAGATGAGGGTCTTAATGAGGGGGGTAAGACGGGATTTTCTTCCATCAGTGTGCTCACAGGTTGCCGGAGACGGGATCATCCCGGACTGATGAGATGATCATCCCAGATTGATCTTGCTGCCGTCAATGTCCACCTCACCCCGGCAGGTGAGAACTTCCCGGCCCACATGGCGGAAACAGGCATGGTCTGTGGCGGACTGGAGACTGCCGGCGCTGCGGCTGGAGATCCGGCTGATCTCCTCCCGGGAGATCTGGGAGGAGCACGCCAGATCGGTGCTTTTCACCAGGAGGTTGCGGCTCTCCCGGAACAGGGATCCGGGGATCTGGCGGATCTCCCGGGCATTGGTGGCAAGATGATGGCTCCGGCTCCGGATCTCCCGTCCCTCCAGGAGGAGGTTGCCGGTGGTGAGGTGGCAGGCCGGACCTCCCCCAAGGCTCTTAACATGCTCAAGGCGCACCCGGCGGGGGGCGATCCGTTTGCTTTCCGGATCCGGGCTCAGGATGGCGGTGATCACCGCTCCGGAGGCGGATCTGAGGCACAGCACCCGGTCGCCGGGAACGGGCTCCAGGAGCAGGGAAGGTGCCAGGGCGGCCTCCAGGATCCCGGAGGATGTCAGCACCTGGCAGCGCACCTCCTGCAAATTTCTGCCGGGAGCCTGGGAGCCGGGCTCCGACCAGGATCTGGTGATCCTGCCCAGGGCATAGTCGGTCCTGATCTTCAATCTGGATCTCCTGGCGCACCCGTATGTCCCCTGGAAGGGCGGCGGGTGCTCCTGATACTCTGAAAACTGCTCATGGTTGCGCAAGTCTCACATCGTGGAAGGGCCGGGATCCATGGAGGGAGTCCAGTGGATCGGAGGGGATCCCGGTCTCGGGGGACTCCGGACATGCCACAAAGCCGGCAGGAACTCTGCCGGCCGGCTCCAGGCATGTTCAGGTCTGTTCACATACCTTTTTATGAAGAGCCGATTTTTTAGGTACTGAAAACATCTCTGTCCTGTACGCAAAACCCTCTCTCCGGCAAAGGTTTCTGTCCCGGGCGGGCGGGGAAGGCTCCCCAGGGTGCACCCCGGGATCCCCTGATCAAAAGATGCATCAGACTGCTGAAGGGAAAACCCTTACCCGAGGGAGCATTCTGCATCCTTTAGGGGCCGACGATCATTTTTCCATTTTCCCATTTGGTGTTGTTCACTTTGACTCCCTTAGACGTGAACTCTGCACTGGATATTCCCACAGTAACATTCACGGCGCTGTTGCTTACCGACAGTTTGGCACCAGTGTCACCGATTTTCATGTTGATGCCGCTGCTGTTGATAACCACGGATGAGCATGCGCCCTGGCCGACCTTGAGTTCAATGGCTGAGCCGGTCATTTTCAGGCTGACGGGTTGATCATCGAAATTCATGGCGATCTCTCTGGGTGCTTTCATGCTGACAGCACCGGTCGGGCTGACTTCGATGGATGATTTGCTGGATCCGGTGCCACCTGATGCCTCAACTCCCATGGTGCTGCTGTATTCAGCGTTGTTCAATGCGGCCACCAGCAGATCCGCTGTCTCTCCGTGGATCCCGTTGTTCTGGCGCTTGGCCCGGTGCACACCTGCCTTGATGTTCATGGCCAGCCCCGTGAGGCACAGGCCAAGGACAGGGGCCGCCGACACCACAGCGGAGGAAATGGCTGCACCGGTGCCGTTCTCGCCAGCGCAGGCAGCTGGAATGCCGATGGCTGCCGTGACTGTGACAAGCATGGCTCCGACAACTGCCAACTGGCCGGCCACGGCTCCTTTTCCGGTGCCGGCCCCAGGGGTGGTGGAGAAGACCTTGGTCACCGGAGCCATGATGCTCAGTCCGCCTCCGGCGCTGACCGTGGCGGTGTTGCAGCAGATGTAATTGTTGCCGTAGGTTTTATCCCAGCACAGCAGGGCCGTTTTTTCCTCAATCCAGTCAAATGGCTTACTTGCCGTCTTAAACGCTTTCTGCAGTTTCTTGCCGGGAACGTTGGCTTTGGTGGTCATGCTCACCTGGGCTCCGATGACGTTCATGGTGGCTGCGCTGATATCGACTCCGGTGGCCACCCCGCCACCGAACTGGTTGTCAAAGACTTTGAATGAAAGGGCGTTTTTGATATTCACATCGTAGGTGTTTTCGATTGACAGCCCTTCCCATTCGTACTTCAGAACATTTGCCTTGTTCCAGTATTCAAGAACAGTTTTTTCTGCCATTGTTGTTTCCCCTTCATTTTATGCAGAAATTGCGCATCTCTCTGTCATCCGGCATTGACCTTTCCTTGGACCTGGTCCAGGACTGGCGTGAAGTTGGAGCCCAGAAGATTGATGCTTGCGGGTGTTGCCTGAAAGACTCCGTTTTTGACCAGGGTTGCAGAGGCATTTTCCAGGGAGGACTCGCCGGTGCCTGCCGCAAGGGTGATCTTGTCCTGCTTTACTGTGATCTTGCCGGCATTTCCTCCGCCTCCCTGCATGATTATGCTGCTGCCATCCATGATAAGGGCTGCATTGGTGGTGTCGATGTTGCTGCCGCCGGTGTATGCGGCACCCGCTGCCAGGGTGACTTTGCCGTTCTTCAGTTTGATGGCAATTTTCCCTCCGGCAAGCCGGGCTTCGCTTTTGGCCTGCTGATCGGGGGCCTGGGAGCTGAGGATCAGTTTGTCCGAGGCCGTAAGCTCAGTTTTGCTTACCGTGGCCGAGGCTTTGAAGTCACCCTTGGTCATGCCGCTGAGGTTGGGTGCGCCAAGACCTGTGCTTTCAGGACCATAACCTGCCAGCAGTGCCAGACGGCCGCTCTGGACCGTGTAGTTGCTCAGGGAGGTCATGGTAATAAAGCCGTCATCGCAGGAGGAATCGTAATACTCCTGGTAGTTGGCGGTCTTGGCCTTCAGTGTCAGGGTGGCTCCCAGACTGAGGCTGATGCCGCCGATGGTGTTCTGGATATAGTTGCATACGCTTTTGAAGCCCAGAACATACTGGTTGCTCATGCCGAAGGTCCCGTCAGCCACCAGCACCCCCACCTTGGTCTTGTTGCTGATGCCCAGGGAGAAGGAAATGCTGTTGCCGACGGTAAGTTCCTTGCTGTCCTCAGCCATGATGGATCTCCTCAGTCTTTAAGGATTATTTTTCCCGCTGCGGGAATCGGCTCTGGCGGTGCCTTCCGGAGATGGGCCTATTCCCTTAGCCTGGTGTGCCTGCCGGACTTTTCTGGCTCTGGATGTCACTTTTCCAGCAGAGCCGTGGCTCCGTGTTTCAGGGCGTTGTCATCCAGGGTGAAGGTTGATCCGCCGATAGACACGGTAAGTTTGCCCGACTCCAGGGTCACTTTCGGACCTCCTGCCTTCTTGAGGATGATCTCGTTTGCTGTCAGTTGGATCTGACAAGTGCTGACGATCATGGACAGGCTGTTGGGTTTGATTTCCAGTTTGGAGCTCTGTCCGGCTGCCATGGTCACGCCGTCTGTGCCGCCGGCGCTGAAATAACTGTGGTTCAGATCCACGGCTCCGGAGCCGGTCTTCAGAATATTGCTGCCGCCCACACAGGAGAAGAGGACGCCCCGTTTGTTGCGGTCTGCCTCAAAGAGCATTTTGGGCTTTTTGAGGGTTCTGGGACCCAATGCCGCCAGGGCACCGATCCCCAGGGCGCAGAGCGCAGCCCCGCCAACTGCAGGCAGGCCTCCGGTGAGGTATTTAACGATGTTGCTGTAGGTGCTGTCGTCCTTGATGATCTCGCAGATCTGATCGGTGTCAATGGCCGGCAGCTGGCAGAGTTCAATGGCGCCGGCCGTGTCATTCCAGCGCAGCCGGACAAAATCGAAGAACATCTTGTAAGCACCGGCTCCCACCTTGCCAAAGGAGGTGCTGGTGGCATAAAGGCCCAGGTTGGTGGTGAAGAGGGTGGCCAGATCGGCGCTTACCAGAATGTTGTTCTGCACCTTCACCCCGGAGAGTTTGTTGGCAAACCTGAGGCTGGTAAAGTCACCGCCGGCACTGGATCCAGAGCGGTCCACCGCCAGACTGTAGCAGACAGTGGAGCCGTTGCTGAAAAACACCAGTTCAATTTTCAGGGTGTAGTCCTCCGGTTTGATGGTGATGTTGGATCCCTCCACACTGACGCTGCGGCGGCAGGTGACCTGGGTGTCACTGCATTTGCCGTCACTGCCCTTGAGCTTGATTTTGAACGCCTTCATGGCTGAGGAGGACACGCTACTGCTGGTCAGCCCCAGGGCTTTGAGCACGGCCTTGTTCTCATCGGTGTCCTTGGACGACAGTGCTGTCTTCCAGTCTGAGGTGGCGTCAGTGACATTGGATGATGACTGGAGGAAGGTGAAGAGTTCCGTGGCGCCGCTGCAGGTGTAGGCACTGCTACCGGCACTGGCGCTGAGGAGCAGATAGTCCGAGCCGTAGAGCACCGGGGCACAGGCGGAGGGCTCGCAAAGGCCTTCCTCGCTGTAGCCGCTGCCGTCTGCCTGCTTGGCGGTGATGCTGTTTTCTGTGAATTGGACTGGGGAGGTGGAACTGCCGGATCCCGGATCACTGTGGGTCATGGAGAGGGTGGCATCGCCGCCGGTCCTCTTAAGGGTGACGGTGCCGTCTGCATAGCAGCAGGGGACCAGATCCAATTTGGTGTCGGCAATATCCTTTATCCGGAAGATCAGATCTTTCGCACTGACGGTGTCCCCGGTGTTTTTCAGGGTGCATGCCATACTCAGGAAGGAGTTCTTCATCTCACTGAGCTCCTGGCCGTTCAGCAGGGTGAGAGTGAAGAGATCCGTATATTGGTCACTGTTCTTCTTCTTCTCATTGGCCAGGCTGTCACTGCCGGCGGTCAGGGTGGCGCTGCCGTACCAGGTGTACTTTTTCCCCACCTCTGTGCTGTGAGTTTCGTCAGAATACATGGTGCAGATCTTGACTTTCACTCCGGAGAATGTGAGGGCGCATGCCTGCTGCGAGCTGCTTATAAGCAGCTCCACCGGGGATGAGGTGACGGTGGTGTCCTTTTCCTCATAGACGGTTTTGTCTTCGGTGTTGTCTTTGTCTGTGGCCTCGTTGGTGGTCTCCTCCTGGCTGTCAGCGTTGTTCAGAAAGCCCAGAAGGGACGGCAGTGCGGTCAGGATCGGAGTCACTGCGGTGATGGCCAGGGGCACATGGGGGGTCTTGGCTCCCAGATCCTTGATCTCCATGCCGTAATGACCGCACATGATCATGCAGTCCTTGGCCTCATAGGCCTGGCTGAAACTCAGGCTGTTGTCGTCATTCCTTTTAGAGGTATCCGTAACGGTCACCTGCTTATCATCATCGGCATCCGGCGCATCGGCCCCGAAATTGGCGAAGGTGTTGGCGGTGTCCGTCAGCATCTGTACTCCCTGCATGCTGCTGGAGCCCTGCACGGGAGGCTGGGCGGCTGCCGCCGCGGCGGCCGCGGCGGCTCCGGGATTCAGGGGAAAGGCAACCGAGGAGAGCTTGGTGGTGAAAGTGGAGCTTACATGGGGCAGCATGTTCACCACGTTGTATATTCCGGCCCAGACAGCAAGGTTGAGATCCAGTTTGAAGTTGGTTGATGTGTCTGAGCCCGCCGCTGTGGAATAACTTAGGGATCCAGAGTTGGTGAACTGCAGGCAGTTGAATTCAAAGGAGTCCTTTATGTCCTTGGAGAAAGTAACTGTTGGTGCCATGTCTGCCATTTTTCACAACTCCTGTGCTGTTCATGATGTTTTCCGGATCCCGGATCGGTGCCGGGGTCTTTCTGGGTGCGGCCCGGGGAAGGGTCGGACCGGGGCGGCTGTTGGCGGTTCAGCTGACGTCCAGCATGGTCTGGGAGGGCACCGTGACGGCCCCCATGGCATTGGGATTGCCGCTGCCGTTGTGGCCGGTCTGACAGGTCAGGTGCACTGCCGCCTTGCCGTTGTAGGACACCTTCATACTGGAACTCTTGAACTTGCAGGCCCCCATGACCATGTTGGACACCACGCCTCCGACCACTCCGGGATTGTCGCCGTTGGTCAGGGGGATCTCGCTTTTGGCGTTGAGCACCGGCATGCCCAGCACCAGTACCTTGGAATCCGCAGTGGAGGGATTGGCGGTCATGAGCATGGCAATGTTGGGGTAGGGCATGGGCACGGGTCCTCCTGGGGTGGGTGTCTTGCAGGTGTCCGTGGGCCCGGTGGTCATGGCCATGCCGTTCATGGTTGTGCAGGCAAACATGGTGTGTCTCCTCAAATGCTGTGCAGTTCAGTTCAGGAAAACTGCGGCGCTCTCCTGCCGGGACTGATCTAGTTCAGGCTCCGCTGCTCCGGCTCCGTTGCTCCGGGATGGGGATCAGTAAAAATGCTCCGCATCCCACAGGGGAATGTCCGTGTCCATGATCCCGGTCTCATCCAGATCCTTCATCTGGCAGTCGGCGGTCACGGTTCCGTGGCGCCGGGCCTGCCTGAGGGAGCAACCGTCCAGGATGCATTCCGTCATGGTGGCCCGGCTGAAGATGGACCGGTCCAGAACCGATCCCCGGAAGACGCAGCGGCTGAAGGTGGACTCCTCCGCAAAGATCTGCTCCCCCAGGCAGTTTTGCACCAGGGTGTCCTCCAGGGTGCTGCCGGCAAACTTGGCGTTCTCCAGGCGGCACTCCTCAAAAATGCAGGAGATGAGATGGCAGGTGTTCATCCAGACGCAGGAAAGATCCTGCCTCCTGAAGGTGAGTCCGCTGAAGGTTCCTCCGGTGAGCACGGTGCGGTTAAGGACTGCCCCCTCCAATGCAGCGGAGTCCGCAAACACCGGTGCGGTGAAGTTGGCACAGGTTAGATCGCATCCCTTCAGCAGGTTCCCTGAGCCCGGGCTCAGGGACAGACCTGAAATCACTGCGCCCTGCATGCTGGATCCGGCAAAGGACAGCCCGGAAGCAGAGACAATGTCCTCAAAATACATGTTGTTCAGGAAGCCTTCTTCCAGGCATACGTCCTCAAAGACGCAGCCGCTGAAGCCGGATTTCCGGATCCGGCGCATGCCCCGGAAGGACACCTTCCTGAGATCCGAGGCCGTGCAGGAGAAAACCTCGGTTGCAACGCCGGAGAAGTCTGCGTCCCTGAGGGTGCAGGTGTCGATCCGGACATTCTCCAGCAGGGGTGGCGCATCCCCGGCGTGATCCAGGGAACACTGCTCCAGGGAGCACTGCTGAAAGACCACATCCACCAGGTGCCCGGGGAGCACGGCGTTCCGGAATACACAGCTGTCAAACACCGCACCCCGCATATCCCAGGCTGCCAGACTGATATCCTGGAAAATGCATTTGCTGATGACTTTGCCTGAGATATCGGTTTTCTGCTCCCAGAACCCCTGGGTCCAGTCCCGGGCAGCCTCCAGGGCCTGGAGGATCCGATCCCTCTGTTCAGAAGGCAGATCCTCACTGTTCATTCCGGTGATCAGGGCGGTGAACTGGGGCAGCAAGGTTTCTTCTGCCTCCGGGGGGATCAGGGGACCGCCGTTAAACAAAGCGCCCTCAATGCAGAACTGATCCTGGATCTGCTGCCGGAGAAGCTCTGCCGTCTCGGGTCCGAATTCCGCTGTCATGTGTGTGGCTCCTGTCTATGTCCTGGGGCGGTGCCCGGTGGTTTTCTGCCGGGCATGGTGCCGTCTGATCCTGTGCAGCCGGGAGAGGATCCAGGCTCTGATCTGTCTGGTTTCAGGGCTGTCCCGGCAAGTTTCCTGTCTGCTGGCAGGCAGCCTTCTTGGCATGGGACCAGATCCTGGGGTCCTGACCGGGCTGCCACCTGTCCCTCAGAGATTGTTCATGAGATCGTCACTCACCGGCCCCCGGCAGCGGTAGCCGTAGGAGTTCTTGAAGAAGAAGCTCTCATCTCCCTCGGCGGTGCCGTCGTTCATGGCAAAGAGATTGCCACCCGGGGTGCGGATGATGTTGTTCATGATCCGCTTGCTGTTCACAATGCTTCCCGTGCCGTCCTGGATGGTGCCCAGGATGAAGGGATGATCCAGATCCCCGTCCAGGAAGGCCACCAGCACCTGGGTGTCCTTCAGCAGGGGAAAGTGCATGCCGATGGTGTTCACATTGCCGCCGTAGGGGGTCATGAGTTTGATCCAGCAGGAGGAGTTGCCGGCGATGCGGTCGCTGAGATCAAAGGGCAGTTTGATCCGGTACCGGCCCAGATCGTCCATATAAGGGCTGAAGGGGCTACTGTCCGGTCCCTCCACCATGGCGGGAATGCAGCCCGGGATCCGGGGCACCGGGGTGACGGGTTCTGGCCGGAACTGCACCCGGGAGGGCACGGCGGTGAGAGTGTTATGGTAGCCATTGTCCGGATCCAAATCCGCCTTCTCCCCGGAGGCAAGTCCGGCGGCGCAGTAGGCGGCCTGGCGTCCCCGGTGGGTGATTGTGGTTACCAGGAAGGTGCTGTCCTTCACTCCCCGGAGATCGGACACGGTGATGATCTCCCCGGGAAGGCAGGAGACGCAGGCGCCGTCAGCATGGAGGTTCACCGCTTTCAGGATCTCCCGCTCCCTGGCCAGGCCGTTCTGGAAGGCCACCTCCTCGGCGGTGGCCCCGGAGTGGTATTGTGCCTTCTCGCCGCTGCAGGTCTCCGCCAGGGCGGGATCCTCATCGGCGCTGAAGATCACGGTTCCCTTGTCCTGGGGGCGGGTCTTGCGGATCCGGGTGGTGTCCATGTCATAGCCGCTGCAGGACACTCCGCCGGCCACCGGGGCAAACCGGAGGCTCACTGAGGTGAGGGCGGCAGCGTCGGCCAGGTTCCGGGAACTCTCGTGGAGGGCGGGGGCCCGGGCGGCGGCCTCGTGGCTGCGGTTGTCGCTCATGATCATGGTCTCAGGGGCGGGCAGGATCACATCCCCGCCCTCGGGACCGGCGGCAAAGGTGAAGTAGTAGTAGATCCCCGCCTTCTCCATCAGGCGGCTGATGAAATCCCAGGAGGACTCGTTGTAGCGCAGGATCATTTCCCGCTTGGGATAGCTGTCGGCCTTGATCCGGGACATGTCCACCTTGATGTCCCCGGCGGTGCCGGTCTCCCGGGAGATGATCTCGCCGATGACCTCGGGGATGCTCTTGTTCAGAAAGACCTCGGATCCGGTGTTGCGCCTCAGGAGCATGATCTTGGGCTCCAGCTCCAGGCGGAAATGGGCCCGGCCCCCGGCGGCGCCCACATATTCCACGCTGGTGGCCACCCCGGTGAGGCAGCGCCGGCATCCCCGGTAGATCATGTCCAGTTCCAGGCGCTGCCGGAGCAGGGAGTTCACCGTGTTCTCCACGCTGTCGCAGTTCTCCATGCCCACCAGGATGCTGAAGCGGTAGGGGCGGGAGATCCCTTCTTCCCCGGAGATCTTCAGCACCGCAAAGGTTGCCCCGGTGGGATCTGTGCCCGCCAGCCGGGGATAAAAGCCGAATTCAAAAATGTCATCCATGGTTCTGCTCCCTGTGTGCCTCCGGTGGGTTGCCGGAGTTGCAAGTACCTGTGCTGTGCCGCCGCTTCCTCAGTCATGTCAGACCGCTCTTCCGGTGGCGTCTGTCATGCTGCCTGTCACGGTCACTCTGTCCTCTTGCCGGATCCGCCGGATCAGTGCTCTTCTGATCGGTGCCCTCCTGATCGGTGTTCTACTGATCGGTGCTCTCCTGCTCTGACTGTCATTTCCCAGAATGAAGCCTTAGATCCCCGGATCTGACAGATAGGATATGAGGGTGCGGTCCAGATTTGCCCGGTCAAAATTGTTGTCTCCCAGGGCGGCATCCCGGAAGTCCGCCTCAAAGAGGCTAGCCTCCACAAAGGAAGCCTCCCCTAGCTTGGTGCCGGAAAAGTCCGCCTGCAGCAGGTTGGCGTGGAAGAAATCACACCCTCTCATCACTGACAACGTATAAGTCCCCTTTTTGGATACGGTTTTCCGGAAACTTGCGCCTGAAAAATCCGAAGAGCGGACAAAGACATCATCCAGCACCGCGCCGTCCAGCACCGCCTTTTCCAGGGTGCTGTCCTCCACGGTGAGTCCGATGATCCGGACAGCGGGAGCCTGGAGCATGGAAGCCCGGACTTCCCGGATTTCCAGGCGCCGGAGCACCCCTCCGCTGAGATCGGCATCCTCCCAGAGGGATTTCTCCAGGATAAGACGCTCCCCGGCAATTTCCCTGAAAGGGGTTTTGCGGATCTGACATTCCGAGAGGAACAAGCCGTCAATCCGGGCAGAGGTGAGATCTGATCCTGAGAACTCGCAGAAGGAGAAGGAGCAGCCGGTGAGTGCGGCTCCGGTGAGGACTGTTCCCTGATGGCGGCAGAGCTCTTCTGAACAGTTGTTGAAGGTGGCGTTGCGGCAGATGGTCCGGTCGAAGCCGCAACCCGAGAAGGTGGCGCCGGTGATCCGGGCGCCGGTCAGATCCCCGTTCTCAAAGGACGTGTTTATGAACTCACAGTCTGTGAGCTCTGCGCCGTTCAGGAGATCCTTCTCCAAGACACAGGACGAGAAGACGCAGGAGGTGAAACGGGCCTCACGGAACACGCAGGAGGTGAAGGTCACCTCATCAAACTGGCAGTTGCTGAAGGTGATCCCGGCAAGATCCAGATCATTCCAGTGTCTGCCGGTGATCATGAGATCGGTGAAGGATCTGACTCCGGCCTGAAGTGCGTCAGCCAGTTCCGGAGCAGTGAGGTTGGTGGCGGCCAGTTTCTCCTCATCGGATTTTCCCATGGCCAGATCCAGTGCCTTGATGTGATCGGCCAGTTCCCGGGCATTTTTCTCACTGGTGTTGATCCGGTCATAGAGGGCAGCGGCATGCTCATCCAGCACGGCCAGGGGATCGCCTTCGGGCTGCCATTCTGCGGGCAGTTTGGGGAGTTTGGCGCTGAGGTTCTCCTTCTGCTTCTGCACCGCCTTGGCCACCAGCGCAGCATCCGAGGAGACCGCGTCCGTGCGGATCTCCTGGGCAGTGGCGTCAAAACTGCTGTTCACCGCCTTCCTCTCGGCGCTGGTGCGGCACAGGGCCAGAACCTCCTGGCGCTTTTCCTCGTTGATCTCCAGGGCCCGGGCGGTGAAGTCCAGGGACATGGGCTTCATGCGGGTTGTCCTGGTGAGGACCTCATCATAGGCTACAGCATAGTCAGCGGCGGTGATGTGCTCGGGCTCCGGCAGGGGAAAAGGCAGGTGGGGGTTCATCCAGGCGGCTATGGTTTCTTCCTGGTACAGGAGACGGTCAAGCAGGGTCTCAAAGGGCTTCCCTTCCTGGTCGGTGCCCAGGGGAACCGTGATCACCGGAACCTTGGGGAAGGCCTCGTGCCAGGTGTCATACACCGCCTGCCGCTGCTCCTCCAGGCAGGGAATGATCATGAAGTCGGCGTCACCGAGTTCCTTCAGGACCCGGTCCTGCACCGGATAGGAGGGATCCGGCATCATCACGGTCTCCAGGAAGTGCCACAGCTCCTCGCTGAGGAGCAATGCCTCGGTGAGACCCGGAGCAATGATCTTGCAGCTGAAGGACTCAAGGGAGCCTGAGCTCCAGACCGGCCGGTCCCCCGGGGAGCTGCCGGGGATCACAAAGGCCCCTTCCGGGGAGGATATGCCCTTGGGATACACGGTCACCGAAAGAAGTTCTTTTTCGGTGAACTCAGGCACCGCAAGGCCGGCGGGGATGACAAACTCCCCCTTGCCTGGCAGGCCCCAGATCTCCCGGCTGCATACCTGGTTCTCAGGGATCCACCCCAGAAGGCTGCGGTCGGAGGTGGCACCCTGAAGCTGCCGATCATGGATCTTCAGCAGATCGCCACAGTCTCCCCGGGCCAGGTTTTCCACCGCCCGGTGCATCAGGGCGGAGATCTGGCAGCAGAAGTTCTTCTCGCTTTCCAGGATCTCGCCCCGGAGGATCCGGCTGATGATGTCATCATGCCGGTATCCGGGCATTTGCTTTTCCGGATCCACACCCAGAGCCCGGGCGGCGGCGGCGGTGTAGGTGGTGGCAGCCTTGAGTCCGCCGGCAGAGGACGGAGAGATGCGATCCCTGACCAGGGGGTTGAGATCCGGGAACTTGTGGAAGATCTTCCGGAACCGGATATGTTCTGAATATACCTCACTGTAACGGCGCAGAAGGTTATCCCGGGATTCCTTCCGGATCTCAGCAACCCTTTTGCTGATCCGGACCTCGGGTTTCGGAGATTCCCGCTTCCGTTTCATTTCTTCCAGGATCTCCGTGGCCAGGGCGGCATAGCGCCCCTCATCGGGATACTGTTGCCTGGCAATTTCCTCCTCTGTCATGAGATCCTCATCCAGGGCAGCCATCATCAGGGAAAAATCCTGCTCCGGATCAAAAGGGAAGAGGCAGTGCCAGATCATGATCCCGGTGTTCAGATCCGGCAGAAACACCACGGAGTCAAAATGCAACTCACCCCGGGACATCTCATGGCCGTCGGCAGCCACAGCAAAGCAGCGGGGGTGGATCTCCGGGAGGCTTCCGGTCAGGATCCCGCCTTTATCCGGCGGCACCAGCCCCGTGATCTCATAATGCTCGCCGCTGTGCCATTCTCCGGATGTGCGCTGATCGGCCGGAGCCGATGAGCAGTAGGCAAAGTCAAAACCGTCGGGCAGGGAGTAGAGGGAGCCGGGCGTTCCCCCGAAATGCTTCATGCGCTCCGGGTGATCCTGGGCCATGGGACCCAGATCCGGGTTCATGTCCCGGGCCGCGGGTGCTGCGTGATCCTCGTAAAGGTAGAGCCGTACCCCGGATGGATTTTTCGCCGGACTCCGGTGAACGCCGTCATTCTGGGAGGCGGCAGGATCCCGCAGGGGGGCGGAGTTCAGATCGGTGCCGGAAAAGTCAGCCACGATCCGCTTCCTGGTGTCTCCCAGAAGCACCTCACCCAGACCTGAGGAAGCTCCCTCCTGGCGGTAAATGCTGCCAAAGGCCAGCCACTCACCCTGGAGTTTGGGAAGGTTTTCGTCCAGAACCACATCCGGGCAGCCTTCGGTAACGGTTTTCATGCCGTCGATGGCAGGGATGATCCTGCCGCTTTCCAGACTGAAGTACACCCTCACGGATGCGGAGCGGTAACGGATCCCC
Source organism: uncultured Aeromonadales bacterium (assembly GCA_902782145.1). GTDB lineage: Bacteria > Pseudomonadota > Gammaproteobacteria > Enterobacterales > Succinivibrionaceae > UBA2804. Next base: position 381 of record CACZLZ010000014.1, on the reverse strand, counting down.
CTGAGGGTGAAATAGGTGAACTGGAGATCAGCCCGGGCTGTCTTGTAGATGTCCATGCTCTGTGTCCGTTGCTGCGAAGGTGACGATGTGGGTTGCGGGCAGGAGTTTCCTTCCCGTCATTGGTGTTGTGAGGATTGAAGAGGGATCAGTGCCGGATCGGTGAGACCATTGGCTGCAGTCCGGCGTAACCGGAAAGGCGGAATGAAAAATCCCGGATCCTCTGCGCCTGTTGCGCCGGGCATCCGGGATTCCTGTCATGTCCGCTCCGGGATCATGCCTGCCTCAGTCCTCAGGCCTTCCAGTCATCGGTGAACTCGATGTTGCCGTCAGTGTAGGACCAGGTGATCTTGGAGTAGGTGAAGCTTACCGACTCCATGTCAT
>CACZLZ010000013.1 GCA_902782145.1 uncultured Aeromonadales bacterium | reverse complement strand
CTACAGAAGAAGGGACAATATCGAAAAGTGCTTCAAGTCTGGGAAGATGGGCTTTAAGTTGGACACAGCCAGATCACACAGACAAGATACCATGGAAGGTCGGTTCGTTGTGGCCTTCGTGGCACTGAGCATCCTGGCTGAACTGAAGTCACAGTTGACCAAAGAACGGTTCTTTGAGGACAAGAGGAAGAAGCCAATCCCGGGAAAAACTTACAGCGTTACTGACATCATAGAGATCACCGCCGGAACCACGATTAACTACGGCCAGAAGACCAGGAAGCACTGGGTCGGCGGAACGCTCAAGGAACTCAAACGGGTATGCGTTGCCAGTGGATTTGCTGAAGATCTGTACGATCAGGTGCCTGCTTACATTGAGTCCTGGTCACAGTTAAGATAGGCGTCCGTAGCCACGGGAATTAGGAAAAATAATCAAGAATATCTTCAAAACCAAATTTATCGGACTGTGTCATATTTACCAACCTTTTTTAGCTAACCGAAAACATAACTGGTAATCTACTACTGCTACTTCAGCTCCCTTCCCAACTTAAGCCGTCTCGGGTCCTCCGGCTTTTGGCGTCTGACGGGATCAGCCAGGTATTTCCTTTGAGCACAGCTCCCTTGATTCGCCCCTCGCTGCAGAGCTTGGAAACACGTCTTCTTGTAATTTTCCACTTTTCTGCGAGCTCAGATGTTGTCAGAAACTCAATGAATTCTCTCCAAGAAATGTTTCAGTTTGGTGTCGTACTGTTTGGTTATGATCTGCTCCAGCCCCTGGAGGCAGGCTCTGTTCATGGAGGACAGGTTCTTGTCTTCCGTCTTTTTGAATTCGATAATTACTCCAAGATGATGCTGGCGATCCGCGATCAGGATGTCTGAGTAGCCGTCGCCGCTTTCGGCAATAGAACTGATGTCAATGAATTCCCGGTTGCGGTTTTTGGGTGCAGTGCCCAGGATCCCCAGAACAAAGCCATGGTAAAAACTTTCATCGGAGGTGTCCCGGAAACTGAGTTCGGCAAAGTCCTCTGAGCTCACCATGATCCCTTTGGTGTGTTCTGTCATTTCTTTCCTTTGGGTCTGTCTTTGAGCATCAACTCCTGACGCCAGGCCGCTGCTGCGAGCCTGTTCCAGATCCCAGGAGGCGTTTTTCTACTTCGGCCTCTGCCTCTGCTTATGCTTCTGTCTCTGCCAAATTTGTATCCTTGGTCACGGATCGTTTGTCCAGCATTCAGCCTGGCAGTTTGAAGTCAAAGTAGATATCTTCCGGTGCCGTAACTTCCATGGGGATGTGGAAAAGATGTGCGCCATTGGTCTTTTTAGAACCTTCCACATATTTCATATGCCCTTTGCCGATGTAGGTAAAGGGCAGGGTGATCCCCCCTTCATCTTTCACCTTCCGGACAAAGATATGGATCTCCCGGCTTTCTTTCAACTTCCGCAGATCATTGTCGCTGATATGGGCCTCTGATTCCCATTGGAAAGTGTTCTCATCCAGATACCCATCAGCATATTTCAGGTTGTCATCTGTACTGTCGGACTTGATGACGGTGACATAGGCGTAAACCCTGTCATTATAGAACTTGGTGCCTTTCATAATGTCCCGGGGATTTTTCAACAGCAGTTGCTGAACCTGCTCCTTACGGTATTTGGACCAGAGGTGGAAGATTGCCTCTGATCTGCTGGCGTCGAAGTCAAAGTCCACGGCGTATTTGCCCAGGCCATATTCCAGGAGATCTTGGAGGAAGTCCACAAAGTCCAGATCCAGGGTGAGGTTGTTGAAAGAAAGGATTTCCCCCTTAAGGGTGAAGAACCCGCTTTCCAGGAGAAGCTGCCGGGCGTGCTCACATTGATCTTCTCTGAAACGGGGCGTGTTGTTGGTGATGTGACTTGCGATCTTGTCCAGGGTGGCATTGCCGGCGGCTTTCAGCAGTGCCTGAATGATCAAGTATTCCTCTGGGCGCACAATAGGTAGCATTGCGGATACATGATCGATGAATGCTTCCTGGCGTTCACTGAAGGAAGGCAGATCACTTTCGCCAACGGCCTTTAGAAAGCCCAGATAGGAGGTGTTTTTGCGCCCGTTGAGCCGGGATTGCATAAACCGGATGAGATCTGGGGCGCAGTCATTGTTCAGATAATCCACGTGGGCGGGATAACTTGGTGAGCCGATGTATTTCTTGAAATTCTGGTAGTCCTGCTGGAGGAAGGGCCGGGTGTTGAAATTGACATCGTTGATGTAAGACAGGATCTCCTTTTTGCTCAGATCATCCAGATGGATCTCAACCCCATGCTCGGCCAGACCAATGCTCCTGAAATCTTCGGCTACCAGGGCGGCTACCAGTTTTTTCTCCACCACAAAGTTTTTGGCCATACTTCCCAGGGCGAAAGCGATCTGCACACTGCGCTTGTAGTGGTTGCCAATGAAGTCCAGGACGGTCACATATTCTTTGCCTTCTTTCTTCCGGAGACCGCGGCCTAACTGCTGGATGAAAATGGTTTGGGAGTCTGTAGGGCGGAGGAACAGGACCATGTTCACTCCGGGAATGTCCACGCCTTCATTGAGAATATCAACGGTAAAGAGGATCTCCAGATCAGCGGATTCCTCCTGGAGATCATGGTAGGCCTGGATCCGTTCACCCACGGAATTTTTGCCGCAGAGATAGCGGGTCTTGTAATAATCCTCCATGGCCTGGGCCATGCGGATGGCGTGGGAAACATCCCGACAGAAAGCCAGGGCCTTAAGTTTTTCGTTGGGCAGCCGGTGTTTTTCAATCATCCGTCGGATGAAATCGCAGTGATCCTCCTGGGAGAAGGCTTCAATAAAACTGTGTCCCTTGGTTTCTTTGAGATCGTATTCAATCAGATCATCCCGGATCCCGTAATAGTGGAAAGGCACCACCAGCTGGTTGATGATGGCATCCCGGAGGCGGAGTTCATAGGGGACGTTATGATCAAACAAACTGTAAACGTCCTCTCCATCCATGCGCTCTGGAGTTGCGGTGATACCCAGAAGAAATTCTGGGGTGAAGTAATCGATGATCTTCCGGTAGGTTGCCGCAGTTGCATGGTGGCACTCATCGATGACGATATATTCCCATTCATTGGGCTTAAACATCTCCAGGGAGTTGGCCATGGTGACATTGGTGGAGAATACAAAGTCAGCGTCCTGCTCTTTGTAGTCCCCGTTAAAAAGGCCATAACTTTTGTCACTGCCAAAAACTGTGGCGAAGGTTTCATAGGATTTCATGAGGATGGAACTCTCATGAACAATGTACAGCAGCCTTTGAGGATTGAAATTCAGTGCGTCAAAGGCGGCAAGGAAGGTTTTGCCAGAGCCGGCGGAGGCGGTGATCAGTGCCCGGGCGGCTCCCATGGCCCGGATCCGGTTCAGCTCCTTGAGGGCCTTCCTTTGCATATGGTTGGGTTTCACGGCGCTATTGGCTATGCAGTAGTCCATATCCCAGCGTTCGATGGAATAGTAAAGGCGTGTTTTGTATTCTTGGATGAGTTCCTGGGTTAGGGGACAGGTCTGAGCCCACAATGTCTCAAATTCCCGTTTGGCGGCGGCATAGGTGGTGTCATCGGCTTTGCTTCCGGTGACAGCCACGTCCCATTCAATGTTCTTCAGCAGGGCAAAGAGGGTGATGTTGGAGGAGCCCACCAAAAGTTCGGTGTGATCCCGCACCTCAAACAGATATCCTTTGGAATGAAAGCCTACGGTGTTCCCGGTGAAATCGTGAAAGCATTCCTTGTCTAGCCGGCAGGCAAACTGCTCAGGGTAGCGTGACTGGAGATCATGGAGATACTTGAGGGAGTCGATATCTGTGAAATTCTGATAAGTTGAGGTGATGAACTTGCCCCAGGCACCCCGGGCCAAGGCCGCTTCCAGGTTGGGGGCGATGAGTTTCAGACCGGGCTTTTTGATGAAACTGACGGAGAAGAAAAAAGCGCTGCAAGAGTCAATGTTGCTCTTAAGTTTGTCAAGGAAGGTGACTTCTGATCGGTTGGTGAAGAATCTGCTTTCCATGGGTTTCCTATGAAGTCCGGCAGTATTCAGTGGGGGGGGCAGTTTAAGGGTGCTTGTGACAGTCCGTCCCCTGGGGGTGGCTACGCTCGGGGAGAGGCTGTTTTCCATGATCCGGCTGCGCAGCGGGTGAGACCTCTGTTGTGACCCACGGGCTTGGTTGGCGAACAGACTTGGTTGGATCCGTCACCGCTTTCCCCTGAACGAAGTGACCACGGGCAAAACGGTGGATCGGCCGCACGTTTTCCAGATGAAGTGACCATGGGCAGGAGCAGAGCGGGACGTTGCCTTGACGGCAGGCAGGGGGCGGCAGGAGATGCTGTTCAGCAATCAGAAGCCTGCCGTCTGCCGTCTGCTGTCTGCTGTCTACCGTCTACCGGAGCGTGTCCTTTATTCCGCCATGGCCTTCAGTGAGCTCTTCCGCTGATACATCTTGCTGTCAGCCTTCTCGAAGAGTTTCCGGTAACTGCTGTCCTGGCCGGGCTGGAAATCTGCCAGACCGCTGGCTATTGTCACGGCGCCGGAATGAAGGTTGTTCTCAACGGCGGCCTCAAATTCTGTCATGAGGCTCTGCCGGCTTGCAAAGGAGTCTCCTTCCAGGAAGGAGACAAACTCATCGCCCCCGATGCGGAACACGGGGCAGTCTTTGAACCTGGAGCAGATCAGTTTGCTGGCGCTGCGGATGAGCCGATCACCGGCTTCATGGCCCCGGGTGTCGTTGACGTGCTTAAGCCCGTTCACGTCAAACACCACCACAGCAAAATCCCTGAGTTCCCCGTGATCGATTTTTTCATCCAGGTGTTTCACCGTCTCGATATAGGCGTGGGAGCTTTTGACGCCGGTCAGGGAGTCAGTGTACGCCAGCTTCATGGCAAAGCCCAGCTCCCTCTGGTGCCGCGCCTCCCTTTCCAGCAGATTCTCCAACTCCAGCCGCCGATCCTCCTTCAGATCTTCCAGGACAAAGACATGGAGGATGCAACCCCCCAGAAGACACCCGATGGTGTACATGGGCTGCAGGGGATATGCCACCTGGAGAAACACCATGGCGGTCATGATGATCCCGAAGGAGCCGATGGCCCAGTGGTGACGGACGTCGGATGCCGGTCTGCCCCTGGCGGTGATCATCACATAGCAGGAGGAGAACACGAACATGAGCATCTGCATGGCCAGCATGGCATACCGCAGATCTGAGGCGTGGTACACGCAGTCCCGGTCAATCCAGAAAAGTACCGGGGTGAAGAAGTTCACCAGCATGGCGCCGGTGGTGAAAAACACATACACCCAGGCGATGTGGGAGAAGATCCTTATGAGAATGCCGTCCTCTTTCAGGTAGGCGATGACATACCGGGCCCACAGGAACACTATGGCGGTCATGGCGGCAAAGTATACCACCGTGTCGGCGAACACAGCACTGATCAGTTGTCTCTCATAGAAACTTCCCCAGAGGATATCTGCCCCATAGAAGGACATGATCCCCAGCTGCAGGTGCCGGTAGGTTCTGCCTGGCGGGAACTCTTTCCGGTAATGATGGTTTCTCAGGACGTTGAAGTTCACAATGCTGTGCGCCAGCAGTGCAATCAGGACTATGGCTGAATAACTGTTCATGGAGTGAGGATCTGGTGTTCCTGTCTGATTTCCGCTTCTGTTCTGTTTTCCGGGGCTGTGATCTGGCGGGTGATCTGCAGCCGGACGCACCGCCGTTGATTGTATCTGCCTGGGATCTTAACTGTAAAACGGCTCGTCTGCTGGTCCGGTTACGAGTCCGTTCCGCTGGCAACTTCCGTGTCCGTTCTGCCGGCTGCTTTCTTTTCCCGTGCCGATCACAGAGCGGTGAGCAGGGCCCGGATCCCGATGAGGATGAGCACCGTGCCGCCGGCGGCCTCCGCCTGGCTGCCCAGGCGTTTCCCGGCAGCAGATCCCAGACCGGCCCCTGCGGCGGAGATGATCATGGTCACGCCTCCAATGAGCAGGGCAGGGAGCAGGATCCCGCTTCCTGTGAAGGCCAGTCCTGCTCCTGCCGCCAGGGCGTCAATGCTGGTGGCCACGGCAAGGATCAGCATACGGCCGGGTTTCAGGGAAAGCTCACCGCTGACCTTATCCCGGCTGTCCTCTTTCCGGCGGCTTTCCCGGATCATGCCCCAGCCGATCCAGGAGAGCAGCAGAAAGGCCGCAATGCCTCCGGCCCCGGCGGCCAGTTGCTCCAGAGGCTGGCCCAGGCCGTATCCCAGCACCGGCATGATCCCCTGGAAGAGACCAAAATAAAGTCCGGCGGCCAGCATGGCCCGGATCTTGTTACCGGCAGCGGCAGTGCCCAGGCCCAGGGACACCGCAAAGGCATCCATGGCCAATGCTGTGGCCAGCAGGAGGATTTCAGGCAGGGTCATGGCTTTCTCCCGGATGGATCCTGCCGAGGACGCACCGGCGCCGGGGATCGTATCCTCTCCCGGATCGGCGTCCCTCTTCCGGATCGTTGCTGCCGGCGCGGCGGCATCTCGGGAGCGTACCGGAGGGCTCCGGCGCAACTGCGACAGTTCCGGTCACAGTTTACACCCGGAGTTCTGTCTGGCAAGGGGTGCGGCTCATTTGGATGGTGATTTTTGCTCCCGGATCCCACAGGCTCCCCCGGACTGACAATCCCGGGCAATCATGATAAAATGCAGGCGGCTTCTGGGGACGGGAAATGGCACCGGCAAAGGCTTTCGGAGCCTTATATTCCGGGGCTTTTCCGCAGATCCCCTCCGGCGCCCGGCGTCATGCTCTGCCTGATCTTCCGGGCCATGGTACAGGAATACGATGAAACATTTTGCAAAATTTACACTGATCTGCGGCCTGGCGTTTTCCCTGGGTGCCGCAGCGGCTGAGGGCGGCCTCTCCCGGGAACTGAAGGATGAGGAACTGACCATCACCGTTCCCGGCAAAATTGACTCCTACGACCGGGGGGCGGTGGTCAGCGGCGCCTTTGACGAGCTGATGCTGCGCCTCACCGGCGGCCGGAATGATCACCCCGTCTCCATGGATAGGGGTGCCCTGGAGGAATATGTGGAGTCGGTGGACTCCACCGGCAGCGGCATTGCGGTGCGGTTCAGCCGGAACGGGATCCTGAAACTGTTCCAGGATCGGCAGATGGGGATCTATCTGGACACCCCGCCGGATGTGATCGTCTGGCTCTCCTGGGAGGATCCCGACGGCAGCGTGCGCATCCTCTCTGACGGTGACAGCAACGGCTTCACCGCCGCTCTGAAGGAGCGCTCTGCCTTTTTCGGCCAGTCGGTGTTCTTCCCCATGATGGACGCCGATGACATGACCGCCGTGACAGTGGATGCTTTGGAGAATTACTCCATGGACACTGTGGCCGCGGCCAGCGCCCGATACGGCACCAGATATGCGGTGGCCGGCACCCGCACCGGGGGCAATATCCACTGGGAACTCTATGATCTCTCCCGTCTCCAGTCCCCCCTTTACCAGTCCAGCATTACCGGTGATCCCCATCAGTCGGGCATGATGATGGCCCGGGATCTGGTGTCCCAGTTCTCCCAGGGCCGGGAGGAGAAGGTCCGGGGGATCCGGGGTGCCGCCGCACCTGCCTCGGGCCGGGTGGGGCTCACCGGAGCCGCCGTGGGCAAGAACAAGGCCTATGTGGTCATTGCCGGGCGCATGTCCTTTCCGGAGCTGATGTCCCTGGAGCGGCACCTGCGCCAGGTGCAGGGTCTCACCAAACTGAGCCTGTATCAGACCCAGGCTGATCAGAATGTCTATGAGATCATCCACAGCGGCACCTACGAGGCTCTTGCCGAGGGGATCCGCCGCATTCCCGGGGTGAAGCAGACTGACTACTCCAAGCCCTTCAACTTCGCCTATGACGCTGCCTATGTCAAAACCGAGGAGCCCAAGGCTGAGACCTCAGCCGTGTCCACCGACGGAGATCTGAAGGAGAACCGGCCGGCAGCAGCCACCCAGGGCGGAGCTGACGGCAGTGGAGCCAGTGCAGCCGGCGGTGCCCAGAAGCCGGCAACCGGCACTGAGGAGACCGCCAGGGAAGAGGGAAAGAAGGAAGGGGCCGACAAGCCCGCTGAGAAGGAGGAGCAGCCCCAGGCAGCCCCCAAGATGCAGGCCATCCCCATCACTGATCCTGACTCTATTATCGACACCTCCAACGAGAGGCTCTGAGAGGAGAACTGGACACACTGCCGGACTTCCGGCAGTGCGTTCCGGCTTTCCGGCACCCCGGCAGCGTATGCGGCACGCTGTGCGGGGGATCTGCCTCCCCTGCCGCACTTATCCACGATCCCGGCTCCGGCCGGGATTGTGCGTCTTAAGGATCGGCAGAGCTGTGATGGGGACCTCGCCGGACAGCAACGGAATGACTGGGCGGTTTCCTGGACTGCCTCGTCATGACCGACCTGACGGCCAGATCTGACGTGAGGGAGCCCCGGCGCCGGGCTCTGCACTCTGGCCGCAGGGATCGGAGGCACCAGGCTCCCCACGGGAGCCGGGCGGTTAGGGGAAGTGTCAGGAGGCAGTGGTCAGTGACGGTGGAGATGGATGTGGCGGTGGAGATGGAGGTGGGGGTGGATGGGAGTCTCAGGCTGCCGGCAACAGGTGTGCTGACGATGGGAACCGGGATCTGACGGCGGGATCTGATGGGAGAAAACTGTTCCTGGATGGGATCTGTTCTGGGAGGCTGCGGGCAGGGAACCGGTGGCCAAGTTCCCGGCTCAGGGTTACTTTTTGCTCAGGCGCACATCGCTGATCCGGTAACGCTCATTGCGCACCACCATGGCGTCCAGCCGGGCCTTTTCCAGTTTGCTTCGGGCATGCCTTGAGGCCTTGCTGGCAAAGCCGTTGGAGCGGTCGTAGTCCCCGGCCAGGGTGCTGGCCTCCGCCAGGGCGCAGTAGTGCTCATACATGCGGCCCAGTTTCCGGTAGTTCTGGGCCAGCAGCTCCCAGGCAATGACGCTGTCCGGCCGGGAGACGGTGAATTTTCTGAGGACGGTGACGGCCCCGTTGTAGTCCCCGGCAGCGTTCAGTGCCACCGCATAGTTCAGGGCCGCAGTCTGATCTCCCGGGGAGGACTGGTAGCGGGGCCGGAGCCGGGCGGCGGTCTCCTTTGCCCGGCCGGCCATGATCCCAATGTCCGCCTCGGTGTCCAGGAGGAAGGGACTGGAGGATGGAGTGATCCGGCGGAAGTGCTCCTCGGCGGCGCCGGGCTTCTTCTGGAGCAGGTAGCCCAGGGTGATCCCGTACAGGGCCGCATTCTTTTCCGCCGGGCTCCGGGCACCCTTCAGGGCCCGGGTGTGGTAATCCACCACCTGATCTCCCCGGAGCCCCGCGAAGCGGGCATGGATCCGGGCTCGGGCATAGAGGAAGTCCTGCTCAGAGTTGCTGCGGGGACGGGGCATCCTTTCAGCCCGGCTTCTGGCCTCCGCCACCCGGGTTTCGGGAAAGGGATGGGACATGAGTCCCTGGGGCAGCCGGCCGGCCGAGGGGGCGGTGGAGGCAATGCGGGAGAAGAGCACGGCCATCTGGGAGGGATCAAAGCCGGCCCGGCCCAGGAGATCGATGCCGATATGATCTGCTTCCAGCTCGTCCTTCCGGGTGAAGTTGATCTGGGCCTGCATGTTGAGTCCCAGGGTGGTCTGGATGGCGGCCATGCCCACGGCGGGATTGATCAGGGCCAGGATCACGCCGCCCACAAAGGCCCCCAGGGTGATGTTCTGCCGCCGGGCGGCGGCCTCCAGAAAGCGGACCAGGTGGCGCTGGGTCACATGGGTGATCTCGTGGGCCAGCACCGACGCCAGCTGGCTCTCATTGTCGGTGAACAGCACCAGGCCCGTGTTCACCCGGACGTTGCCTCCCAGAAAGGCGGCGGCGTTGATCTCCGGATCCTGGACCAGGAAGAAGTTGAAGGGGAAGCGGACGTTGTTGGCATGGGTCACCAGGCGGCTACCCAGGGATCGGATATAACTGTCCAGCACCGGATCGGCGATGACATTCAGATGCTTCCGGGCCTCCCGGAAGTAAAACCGGCCGAAGAACTCCTCCTCCTGCACGGTGAGCACCGAGGAGCCCTGGGCACCCATTTCCGGGAGCCGGGCATCAGGTGCCGTGTGCTGGGACTGGTAGGCGGAGTAGGTCAGGCTGTCGCTCTGCATCCGCCTGACGGCTGCATCCACGTCAATGCCTCCCACGTCTCCCCAGGATGGGGAAGAGAGGAGCAGTGAAAGCAGGATGGCGGCGGCAGATCTCATGGTGTCTCTGGGGTTTGGCGGGCCGGGTTAAGCGTTGCGGACCGGGCCCGGGGCCGGTGATGGTGGGCTTCCGGGGAGAGCCCCTTCCGGGCATGATAAGCCATCCTCTATTCGATGGCAAATGCCGGATCTCCTGAACTTTCTTCTGAACTGGCTGCTTTCCTGCCCTCTCCATTCCCGAGATCCCGGGACGCTCCCTGTGACCTGATGGCTCTGGGGTGCGATCCCATGTGCCGGGGTTGGGGCATGATGATGCTGAAGTGGCAGCCCGGGGCATGATGATGTTGAAGTGGCAACTGCGGCGGATGAGGCTGAAGTGGCATCTGGGGCGTTATGCTGCTGATCGGCGCTGATGGGACCGGCCACCTCTGTTCGGTGTGGACCGGTGCATGTTCCAGCCGCCGGTGCGTCTCCGGGCAAACCGCTGACCGGGGCGGCATTTTTCATTTCCTCATCCGGCCATTGTGCTAAAATGACCTCCTGAACTGAGACGCCGGTCACGGAACCAAGACTTTCCGGCCTCAGATCCCGGAGGACCCATCCTCCACCTGTGTCCACACTGCAACTATTTTCCTATGTTCGAAGTATTAAAGAACTGGTACCGGAGCCTGCTGAGCGATCCCAACTCGGCGACCTTCTTCATCCTGATCACCTTCTTTTTCGTGATCATCTACTTTTACTCCCACATCTTCATGCCCCTGCTGGTGGCGGTGGGCGTTTCCTACATCCTGGAGGTTCCGGTGGGCTTCCTGGAACGGAAGAAGATCCTGCGCCGCAGCCTTTCCTCCTCCATCTTCATGCTGCTGTTCTTTGTCTTCCTGGTGTTCTTCTCCGTTTCGGTGATCCCCAGCATGCTGTCCCAGGGATCTGAACTCCTGGGGAAGGTGCCCTCCATTGTGGGGAAGGTGTCGGACTACATCAAGGAGAAGATGGTTCAGTACCCGGCGGTGTTTGAGCACATCAACTTTGACGGCATTGCCTCCCAGATCACGGACGCGGTGACCTCTTACGGCACGGAGTTTGTGAAGAGCGATCTCCTGGGGTACCTAAAGAACATCTCCTCCTTCATGATGTACCTCATCCTGGTGCCACTGCTGTCCTGGTTCATGCTCAAGGACAAGCATGTCCTCATGAGTGGGGTGAAGGGCTTCTTCCCGCCCAATCTGAAACTGGCTTCGGAGATGTGGAAGAAACTGAACATCCAACTGATGAACTACATCAGCGGCAAGTTCATCCACATCATTGTCATTTCAGTGCTGAACTTTGCCATCTTCTACTTCTGCGGCCTCAACTACTCCGTGCTGCTGGGCCTTATCGTGGGCCTTTCGGTGCTGGTGCCCATTGTGGGCGCCGCCATTGCCTCGGTGCCGGTGCTGGTGGTGGCCTTTTCCCAGTTCGGCATGGACGGCTCCTTCTGGACCCTGGTGGTGGCCTATGCCGTGGGCCAGGTGCTGGATGCCAATGTGCTGACTCCTATGCTGTTCTCCGAGAAGATGAAACTGCACCCCTTTGTGATCCTGTCCTCGGTGCTGGTGTTCGGCTCCATGTGGGGGTTCTGGGGCGTGTTCTTTGCCATTCCCCTGGCCACCTTCTTCAAGACGCTGTATCTGAACTGGCCCCGGGGCCGGTATGTGGCAACCGGTGAGGAGGACTGCCCCTGCCAGGAGAGCCAGGAGCTTCTGACGGTCACCGGTCCTGAGGATGCGCCTTCTCCGGAGACTTCTTCCGGTGATGACTCCGCTGACAGCACTGACGGCACTGACAGTCCCCGTCCTGAGGCCTGATCACTTCCGGGGATCGGACTCTTTCTGGTCCGATCCCTGATCCTATGACTCGGATCAGACTGTCCGGCTGGTGCGGGTGTCAGGGGATCCAGACTCCTGCTCCGCCGGAAACTGGCTTCCCCATCCCGGCATTTCCCGTGCCGCCTCTGGGGCGGCCTCTCACGTTTACCCCATTGCCTTTCCCTTCTTGACTGCCACGGCAGGATCAGATGTGCTGACTCCAGCCGTCTCAGTTCCAGGATCTGTCCACAGCCGTCAGGCATTTCCTGCACAAGTTCTATTTTGCCAGCGCTCTTACTGCGTGAAGGGAGGGCGGTGCCGTGTCAGGTGCCGGTGCCGTGTAGGTGCCGGTGCTGAGGTGAACTCCGGGAAGGCGGCTCCGTTAGCAGGGCAGGCGGGTGCTGGCCGGAGGCGGGACATGATCCTGCCGGAGACTTGTGACTGGGGATGAGGCGATCCACCATCGAGGCTGGATCCGGACTGGATCCCTGCTTGGGTGCCAGGAAAAGCAAAGCCGCCATATGGCGGCTTTCAGCGGAAATGATCCTGGGACTCTGGGATGGTACTCATGCCCACTCTGATCTGGGGATGATTTCACTGGATCTCAGGCTGATTCCTCAGTACATCAGGGTGTAGAGCTTCCGGCGGTATGCTGACACCACAGGACTGCTGCCCATGGTCTCCAGAATGTCCAGATAGGTCTTCTTGGCATCCTGGTGGCTCACATCCTTCCGGAGGACCCTCAGGAGCAGATCCAGGGCGTCAGTCTTCTGGTTCAGGCTGTTGTACTGGGCGGCCAGCTCGATGATCAACTCCACATTGTCCGGCTCCTGCTCCAGACGCTTCTTCAGCTCTTCCACCGGGGAGTCAGCCAGGGCCTGGCGGGCCAGGCTCAGGGTGGACTGCAGGGTGCTGTAGTAATCGCCCCCGTCCAGTTGATCCTCAATGGTCATGGCCTGCAGGATCCCCTCGGCCTCATCCAGCCGGTTCAGCTTGATGAGCACGTCAGCCCGGGTGAGCCGGTACTGGACCGGATCCTTTCCGGAGGAGGCAAGGGCCCGATCTACCCGGTCCAGAGCTCCCTCCAGGTTCCCTTCTTCCAAAAGTTTCCGGGCCTCGCTGTGGAGCAGTTCGTCCTCCTTGGGCAGGAACTTCTTCACGAACTCATCAGGCTCATAGGCTCCGGGACCCTCCAGGCTGCCCAGCAGCTTGCCGCTCCGGATGACCATCAGTGAGGGCAGATCCCTTACCGGGAGCATCTGGGCCAGCTCCGGGGTCTCCCGGAGGTTGACGTTCACCAGGGAGGTGGCGCTGTCATTGCCTGCCAGCAGGGACAGCTTGGCCTTGAGGCCTTCGGATTTGGGCTCGTCGGAGTCATACATGAAAATGATGACGTTCCGGTCCTGGGATCCCTCGATCAGGATCTTCTGCACGTCCTGGATGTTGCTGCGGGTGATGTCTGTGATCATTTTTTCTTACTTCCTGTAGAACTTATGCAACTGCCGGGTCACCTTGATCAATGTCTGCATGGTGACGCCGGTCTCATCAGTGCGGGCGCCGTCGCGGCTGTCTGTCACCTGGTAGGTGCCCTTGGGACTGAACTGGGTGATCTGGCTGTCCTCAACCACCGCCACATGCTGCCCGTCACCGGCGATGATGAAGGGATCCCCGGTCTTTTCCAGCAGTGAGGTGCCGTTGGAGTATTCCGCCGGGGGATTAACGGCGCCCAGATCGCCGCTGAGCAGGGTAGGGGCCAGATCTGCGTGGCAGGTGAGCCGGCTGATCTGCTCTGGTCCCTGACCGGGACGCAGGATCAGCAGGGGCACATGGAGGTTCTCATAGGTCAGATCCCGGCTGTTCCGGGCACCCCCGGCGCCGGTGATGATGATCACCGTGTTCTGCTCTCCGCCGGCGGTCCTGACAGCCTCCAGGATCCGGCGGACTGCGCTGTCAGCACCCCGCAGGGCAACTCGCAGGTTCCTCCGGGCACTGCGGTCAGAGGCAGGTGTGCGGCCGGCTCCATCCAGGGCACCGGCGCCCCCCTCCAGGGAAACCAGCAGCAGGTTCCGGGCTCCCGGATCCCAGCGGTCGGCCACAGCCCGGGCGGCGTTTTCCCCGGCCTCTGCGTCCGTGGGATAGAAGATCCTGTCCTCAGCCCGGAGTCCCCGGAAGATGGCCCCCTGGAGATCGGCAGCCTTGCCGGAGGGATCTGCAATGAACCGGGAGATGGTGTAGGACTGGCGCTGGAACTCGTCAATCAGCACCGGCGTCACCTCCTCCCGGAGGAAGGCACGGCGGTACTGGGGCGAGATGCCGTAGAACAGGCTGAACAGTGCGTCCTCCTGGGCGGGGCCGGTGGAGTAGTGCTGGGTGAACTCCAGGGCGGTGCTCCTGAGGGACGCGGTGTGGGGCATGAGTTCACCGGCCAGATCCCCGTGGCCCCATCCCCGGATGGTGATAAGCACATAGTTCAGGTTCCGGGCGCTGCCGGGCCGGACCTTCAGGGCTGCCAGGGGATAGTTCAGGGTTCCGTGGCGGGCCTGGGACTCCCCGGCCTGGGGCAGGGCCAGCCAGGCGTTCTGCTCCAGGAACTTCTTGGCGGTCATGGGGTAGGACAGGGGGAGACAAGCCTCCTGATCGGTGATGGGCTCATACCGGGCGTAGTCGGCCCAGATGTGCAGCATGTGGGTGGCCAGGAAGCAGATCACGAAGAGGGCGGTGAGGCTCTGTGCTATCCAGCTGCCCTTCCTCTTGGTGCTTTTGTAGGAGGCGTAGCGCCACAGCAGGAACTCCGTCCCTGCCAAAAGGGGCAGGACCACCAGCAGGAAGTTGAAGTTCATGCCGGATCGGTAGCCGGAGTTGTCGGCGAAGATCTGCACCAGCTGGTGGTTCAGGTGAAAGCTGAAGGTGTGGAAGATCTGGGTGTCCACCAGAAGGAGGGTCTGGGAGAGAAACATCACCCCGGCGGCGGTGATCCGGTAGGCCCGCTCATGGGGAATGAGGAAGGCCAGGGGAAACAGGCACACCAGGAACAGGACGAAGTTCAGGAACCAGAAATGCCCCAGGAAACTCACCGCCTCATAGAGAATGCCCAGTCCGGCTGAGGGGGTGGGGAAGTTCAGGGGATATCTGAGGGCGATGAGAAATGTCACAAAGACATTGAGGAACACAAACCAGTGGCTCCACTCCACGCAGGCCGAAACCCGGTCCCCGTAGGCGATCCTTCTGACAAAACTGTTCATCCGTAAGCTGACTTCCTAATCCAGATGGGGCAATTTTAGCAGATTTACCCTGTCATTGCATTGACAGGGCAGGGCGGGGCTTGACAGGACGGCATACGTCGGGGGCTGCCCGGTCCGTGCCGGGGCAGTGGAAGAATTAATGAAGGATTGTGGGATTAGTGTGGGAGGGATCGGTGTCAGTGCCGGTGAGGATGACCTGCTGTTCCGTGCATGGCCGGGCAGAGGCTGAGAACGGGGTGAACCACTTCTCCAGGCAGGATGACAGTTCCCTGGAAAGGTATATTCCGGACCGCTCAGAGGCTGGGCAGTCGCTGCCAACGTTGGATGCTGGAGAGGTGTTAATGCGGTGCTAATGCTCATATATAGTTGCCGGTGGCACTTCAAGGCACCATATGGTGTTGCTAAGGGAGATTTTTCAGGAGATTTTCCGGACAAAATGCAAGGCGTATCAAAAAATCCGGCAGAGAAACACCAAAAATTGTGCTTTTGCCCTTTCCGGGGCTTAAGATCCATGCTGTTTGGCAAGTATGCGTTTTTGGGGCCCAGACCGGTTCTGAGATCCGCGTACTCGTTAGTAGGCAAATAGTGAACCCTCCGTCCGGCACCCTGCCGGAAAATTTGCAAAATGAGATCTGTGTCACCTGTTGGGGGCGGCGGATCTAATAATATGCAAGGGATCGGGGGAGCTATCCTTCGAGAACATGTGATTTATTAAAGGAATTAAGGCATGAAAAAGAAAATTGTTGCTACTTTAGTTGCTGCCGCCACTCTCGGTTTGTCCTCCATGGCTTCCGCCGGCATCGAAGCTGGCAAGCTGGTGATCTGGGTAAACGGTGACAAGGCTTATGACGGCATTGCTGTAGTAGGCAAGAAATTCACTGAGGAGCAGGGCGTTCCCGTTGAAGTTGCCCATCCGGACGGCGTTGAGAACAAGTTCCAGCAGGCCGCCTCCACCGGCAACGGACCCGACCTCTTCATGTGGGCTCATGACCGTTTTGGCGAGTGGGCAAAAGCAGGCCTTCTGACCGAATTGAATCCTTCCAAGGCTGTCAAGGACAAGTTCCAGAAGTTCGCCTGGGACGCTCTGACCATTGACAACAAGATTTACGGCTATCCTGTCTCCGTTGAGGCTATCGGTCTCCTCTGCAACCAGGATCTGGTGAAGAAGGCTCCTGAGAACTTCGAGGACTTCGTCAAGCTGGAGAAGGACCTGTCCGCCAAGGGCAAGCACGCTCTGATGTGGGACTACACCAACCCTTACTTCTCCTATCCTCTGATCGCTGCCAACGGCGGCTATGTCTTCAAGAAGACCGGCCCTGGCCAGTATGATGTGAAGGACACCGGTGTCAACAACGACGGCGCCAAGAAGGGTGTCAACTTCATCGTCAGCCTGATCAAGGACAAGATCATGGAGAAGGGTGTTGACTACGGTGTCATGGACTCCAACTTCGCCAAGGGCGATGTTGCCTGCATCATCAACGGCCCCTGGTCCTGGTCCAACTATGATGGCAAGGTCAAGTACACTGTCAACGCTCTGCCTAAGCTGGCTGGCAAGCCCGGCAAGGCATTCGTCGGTGTCCAGGGCTTCGCTGTCAATGCCCAGTCCCCCAACAAGGAACTGGCCATCGCCTTCCTGGAGAATTACCTCCTGACTGACGCCGGCCTGAAGGCCCTCAATGATGACAAGGCTCTGGGTGCCGCAGCTCTGAAGTCCTTCCAGAAGCAGCTGGAAAAGGATGTCCGGATCAAGGCAACCATGGCCAACGCTGTCAACGGCGAGCCTATGCCTAACGTTGCTGAGATGAACCGTTTCTGGTCCGCCTTCCAGCAGGCTCTCAAGAACGCAACCACTGGCCGTCAGTCCACTGACGAAGCTCTGGCCACTGCCTCTCAGCGTATCGTACAGTAATCTTTTCAGGGCTCCCTCCGAAGGCTTGAGGGAGCTTTTTTTTTGGCAAATTTTTTAAGGTTTTTGTATGGCTCAAAACGATTTGAGGAAACAGTCGGAAATGCAGTCGCCACTGTCATGGCTTAAGTGGCTGGCGGTCATTCTGATTGTTGCCTACTCCGGATACATGGTGGTGTCCATGTACCTCAGGGGTGATGTGGCGTTTCCGCTGCTGGTCATCGTGCTGGTCACCTCCGGTGTGATCATCTACCTGTCCAAGAGAACGTATGCCCACCGCTATGCTTATCCGGCCATAGCGGGCATGGTGACGTTCATCATCTTCCCTATGGTCTATACCATTTCCATCGCCTTCACCAACTATTCGGGTGAGCACACCTACACCCAGGACCGGGCGATGAAGTTCCACCTGCAGAAATTGTACAAGATCCCCACGGATCAGCCTGGAGGCGGCTCTTATCTCTTCAAACTGGTGACCAAGAAGAAGTCTGCCACCAGCAGTTCCCTGTCCCGGCAGGCTCAGATCTTCCTGCAGAAGATCGACGATAGCCGTGCCATGTACATGTCGGACTTCTTTGAGATCAAGCCCAGCTCCGAGCTGCAGAACATCAACGTTCCCATCACCAATGTCAATCTGACCAAGTGGGACGGTCCCAACGGCAACAACTGCAAGGACGAGAACGGCGATCCCATCGAGTTTGACGAGTGTGCCAAGGGCATTGAGGGTCTGGCTTCCCCCAAGGAAGTCAATGTGGACTACAAGGTTGCCCTGGACCATGTGCTTCTGGTGCTCCCTGACAGCAGCATCCATCTGAAGAAGACCAAGTTCAAGGAGTTTGAGGCTGTCATCAACAAGTTCGACCAGGTCAAGTTCGGTGCCACCCTTCCCGGCGGCCGCTTCATCAATGATGAGAACCTGCTGAAGGACAACGAGACCAGCCGCTACTTCGCTCCTGACACCGAGGCCGGCTACTACCGTTATCTGGATGACGAGGGCCGTCCGGTGGGCGAGAACTACGTTCCTGGCTTCAAGGTCAATGTGGGCTTCAAGAACTTCGGCCAGATCATCAAGGATGAGGGCGTGAGAAAACCCTTCATCAAGATCTTCATCTGGACGGTGATCTTTGCTGCCCTGACCGTGTTCATCACCCTGGCCATCGGCATGGTGCTTGCCTGCCTTGTGCAGTGGGAATTCCTGAAGGGCCGCGGTGTCTACCGTCTCTTCCTGGTTCTCCCCTATGCGGTGCCGGCCTTCATCTCCATCCTGGTGTTCCGCGGACTGTTCAATGAAAGCTATGGTGAAATCAACGCCATCATCAGAGGCTTCATGGGCATCTTCATGGACAACTATGAGGATATCGCGTGGTTCAACAGCCCCTTCTGGGCCAAGACCATGATCCTCATTGTCAACGCCTGGCTGGGCTATCCTTACATGATGATCCTGTGCATGGGTCTGCTGAAGTCCATTCCCGATGATCTGTACGAAGCCTCCGCAATGGACGGCGCGTCCTTCGTGAACAACTTCTTTAAGATCACCCTGCCGCTTCTCATCAAGCCGCTGACCCCCCTGCTGATCGCATCCTTCGCGTTCAACTTCAACAACTTCGTGCTCATCATGCTGTTGACCAACGGCGCCCCGGATATCCTGGATGCCAACCCTCAGGCCGGTGAGACCGACTTGCTTGTAAGCTATACCTACCGTATCGCCTTCCAGGGCAACGGCGGTCAGAACTACGGCCTGGCAGCAGCCATTGCCACCCTGATCTTCCTGCTGGTCGGCGCCATCGCAGTGGTACAGCTGTGGTTCACCCGCAGACTGGCCGAGGACAAGGCACAGGCATAAGGAGACAATCTAAATGGCAATTGTTCAACCCAAATCCATCAAGTACAGGATTGCCGCGGCCCATGCGGTTGTTCTGGGCTTCATTCTGCTGATCATGTTCCCGTTGCTGATGGTTACCGCAATTTCCTTCAGACACGGCAACTTCTCAGTGGGCAGCGTCATCCCCACCGGAGACGAGTTCTCCCTGGAGCACTGGAAACTGGCCCTGGGTCAGCAGGTTGAGATCAACGGCAAGATCGTCAACCCTCCCTTCCCTGTGCTGAGCTGGCTGTTCAACTCGGTGTACATCGCAGTGGCGACTTCTTTCTTCATCCTGCTGCTGTCCACCACCTCGGCTTATGCCTTCGCCCGCCTGCGCTTCCACGGCAAGGAGACCATCCTGAACATCATGCTGATTGTTCAGATGTTCCCTACAGTGCTGGCACTGGTGGCCATCTATGCCCTGTTCGACAAACTGGGTGAGTACATCCCCTCCCTGGGCCTGAACACCCATGCGGGACTCATCCTGTCCTACATGGGCGGCATAGCGCTGCACATCTGGACCATCAAGGGCTACTTCGAGACCATTGACCCTTCCCTGGAAGAGGCTGCCGCCATTGACGGCGCCACCCCGTGGCAGGCCTTCAGACTGGTGCTCCTGCCCCTGTCAGTGCCCATCCTGGCTGTGGTGTTCATCCTGTCCTTCATCGGTACCATCACCGAGGTTCCTGTGGCATCCCTGCTGCTGACCTCCGCTCCGGTGGACAAGCTGACCCTGGCCGTGGGCGCCCAGCAGTACCTGTACCCCCAGAACTACTTGTGGGGCGACTTTGCTGCTGCGGCTGTCATGTCCGGTCTGCCCATCACGGTGGTGTTCCTCTGCGCTCAGAGGTACCTGGTTGGCGGTCTGACTGCCGGCGGCGTCAAGGGCTGATATCCCGGGGGCTCTGGAGCCCCATGGGCTCCGGAGTCTTCATCTGAAGAATTTTTAGTTGAGGCTTAATAGAATAATATGGCTGAAGTTGTATTAAAGAACGTTCTGAAAAACTACAATCCTGGAACGCTTAAGGACACCCTCCGGGATATCAACATGAACATTGAGGATGGTGAGTTCATCGTGTTCGTCGGACCCTCCGGCTGCGGCAAGTCCACTCTGCTGCGCATGATCGCCGGCCTTGAGGACATCACCTCCGGTGAGCTGCTCATTGGCGGCCAGTACATGAATGACGTGCCTCCTGTTGACCGCAACATCGGCATGGTGTTCCAGTCCTACGCTCTGTATCCTCACATGAACGTGTTCAAGAACATGGCATTCGGTCTGGAGCTGAAGAAGGTTGATAAGGAGTCCATCCGCAAGCGTGTGAACAAGGCAGCTGAGATGCTGGGCCTGATGCAGTTCCTGGAGCGCAAGCCCAAGGCACTGTCCGGCGGTCAGCGTCAGCGTGTGGCCATCGGCCGCTGCATTGTGCAGCACCCCTCTGTGTTCCTGTTTGACGAGCCCCTGTCAAACCTGGACGCTGCCCTCCGCGTGAAGATGCGTATTGAGATCGCCAAGCTCCACCAGGAACTGGGCGCTACCATCATCTACGTTACCCACGATCAGGTTGAGGCTATGACCCTGGCTGACAAGATCTGCGTTCTGAGCCCTCTGAAGGAAGAGGCTGAGACCAATCTGGAGCAGTTCGGTTCCCCTCTGGAGCTGTACCACAATCCGCAGAACAAGTTTGTGGCCGGATTCATCGGATCCCCTAAGATGAACTTCCTGAAGGGCACTCTGCTGGACATCCAGGAGAAGCAGTGCAAGGTCAAACTGAACACCGGTGACATCATCACCGCCTGTGTTGACGCCCGCCGGGCCAAGGTCGGCGACTCTGTCGAACTGGGCATTCGTCCTGAGCACCTGGTTCCTACGGATCATCCTGATGCCACCGGCCGGATCAACGGTCTGGTCAATGTGGCTGAGCATCTGGGCGCTGAGTCCTTCGTCTACATGGACGTGGACGGTGAGGACTTCACTGTCAAGGCAGCCTCCGAGATCCCTGTGGACACCGGTGACACCCTGGTGGTGGGCATTCCTCCCCAGGCCTGCTATCTCTTCGATGAGAATGAGATTGCGTTCCCGAGGACGGCCAAGTACAACCGCGCATGAGTATGCCTGTGAAAGTTAATAGTTGATACAAAAACTATATTTGCCAAACTGATTTTGGGGTGTCTCCGGACACCCTTGTTTTTTTTCTGGACGGGTGGTTTTGGTGACGGGCGGAATTGCGGAAGGAAGGAACTTTTGGCCGCCGGTTTTCGGAGGGCAGAGATGGAAGTTGTGGTGGAGGATCAATTCAGAGACAGGTTTTGTGGCGGTCGGCTGTTTTGCCGGAGGGCAGGATCTTCCCTGATCTGGTGATCCTTTCCACCTGATCTCCCGACACTCTCAGGATGAAAAAATCCCGCCATGAGGCGGGACCTCTTTTTCCGGGAGAGGCGGGTTCATCCCAGAAGTGAAAGAATAAGGTTGGAGTGGCTCTGCTGGATCCGGGACATCATGGCCACGGCTACCTGCTGGAGAATGTTGTTCCGGGCCATCTCTGCCACCTCGGCGGCGTAGTCCGTGTCCCGGATCCGGGATCGGGCGTCGCTCAGGTTCTGGATGGTGTTCTCCTGACTGCTGATGGCGTACTCCAGGCGGTTGGCCACGGCGCCGCACTGGGACCGCTTGCGGTTGATGTTGCTGATCATGTGATCATACAGGTCAATGGCATTCTGGGCATCGGCGGCGGTCATGATGCTCACAGAGCCATTAGTGCCGTCCACGCTGGTGGCGGTGGTGCCACAGGTGATCCCGGCGCTGGCGGCGTCGGTGAGCAGGGCATTGTAGCTCACGTCCCCCACGGTGATATCGATGGTGTCTCCGGCATAGGCCCCCACCTGGATCTTGAATACGCCACCGTTGCTGGATCCGTTCAGGAGCTTGATATTGCCGCCCCAGGAGGTGGTTTCGGCAGTGCGGGAGATCTCTTTCAGGAGTTCATCGGTTTCATCCTGCATGGCCTGGCGCTCATCAGCGGAATAGGTGCCGTTGGCGGACTGCACCGCCAGGGTCCTAAGGCGCTGCACCATGTCCACCATGCCCTCCATGGCCCCGTCAGCTATCTGGGCCAGGGATATGCCATCATTGGCGTTGCGGTTGCCCTGGGTGAGGCCGTTGATCTGGGCGGTCATGCGGTCGCATATCTGCAGACCAGCCGCATCGTCTTTGGCGCTGTTGATGCGCAGGCCGGAGGCCAGGCGCTGATAACTGGTGTCCAGTGCCAGTGTGGTCTTCCTGAGACTGCTCATGAGGCGCATGAGCGGCGTGTTGGTGATGTGCAGGCCCATGATCAACTCCTCCCCTTATCATCTTATCGGTGGGAGCGGCTGAAAGTTGACCGGAATTTCAGCTGTGGTCAGGCAGAGAACTGACGGGCATTATCAGACTCTGGGGAGGAGCAGGACAGTGGAGGCGAAAAGGCTGAGCAGGGGGATGGGATCCGGAATGAGAGACTAAAAAAAGACTCTCCGGAAGGGGAGAGTCTGTGATGCAATTTGCAAAAGGAATATTAAGACTAGAAAATCTATGTGAGTATTGTAACAAAATTTTGGGTTAATGCAACACAGATCACAAAAATTTTGTGATTTTGATCGTGTCAAGAACTTCCCCATGGTGCCGTCTGCTCCTCCCAGACTGCCAGCACTTTGGAGAAGAAGAACGGAGCAGGACGATCCGAAGGCTCGCCGCCGATCTGGACGTCTCACGGCGCACCATCCTCCGGTTGGAGTAGACATGTACTCGATGTGTCAGATCACCACTGCAGAGACAACCGCAGACAGAGGAACTGCCACAGATGGATTGAGGCTGACGAAAGGATTGGTATAACTTGTGAAGAAGAAACGATGATAACTTTAAAACTTGCAACAATTGTATCAAAATGGTATTTTTGGAACAAAAGGTCAAGAATGGCGTTTAAAAGAGGTTGTTATGCTAGTTGAGTTTCGATTCCAGAACTTTCTGTCATTCAAAGAACCGCAATCCTTTACTATGGTAAAAAGCAAAAGCGGTGAACGTCCGGTAAATGCCTTCTCCATCATGCCTAAAAAGGAGTTCAGTCTGCTTAAGAGCGCTGCTGTGTACGGTCCGAATTCCTGTGGTAAATCTAATTTTCTGAAGGCACTTGCCGCCATGAAAGGGATTGTGACCAATCCTCTGCAACATGGCATGAAACTCCCTCTTGTTCCTTTCAGGCTCAATCCGGAGACCGTTACTCAACCTTCGGAATTTGAAGTGAGTTTTATCGTCAAAGACGTGAAATACCAGTACGGTTTCAGTGCATCGGCAGAACGGATTTATGATGAATGGTTTTTTGCCTTCCCTGCCGGTCGCCCGCAAAAATGGTTTGCAAGGGCCTGGGATGCTGGATCCGGTAAGCATCTTTGGAAATTCAGTCAGTTTCTGCAAGGTCCCAAAAAACTTTGGCTTCAGTCTACCCGTGAGAATGCTTTGTTCCTCTCGACCGCTGTTCAGTTTAACAGTGAACAGCTAACACCTGTCTTTGAGTGGTTCAGTAATACTCTTCGCTTTGTGGGCGCAGAAGGCTTATCTTCGGATGCAACAGCAAGATTTTGTATGGGTGATGGTAAAAAGAGTGTTTTGCTATTCCTAAAGGCTGCTGATTTTAATATCGAAGATATCCGCATTGAGGAAAATAATCGTCATGCAGAACCAACCTACGAGATTCACACGGTCCATACTGACAGCAGCGGTCAGCCAGTATTATTTAATTTTAGGAACGAGTCCTCCGGTACGCAGAAATTCTTTTCATTTGCCGAGCCTATTCTGAATATCCTGTCTAATGGTAGCGTTCTATGTATTGATGAACTTAATGTAAATTTTCATCCTAAACTGGTACAGTTTCTGGTAGAACTTTTCCACGATCCTAAAACCAATCCCCAAAATGCACAATTGATTTTTACCACTCATGACACAACCATTCTTACTCAGAAAATTTTTCGAAGAGATCAGGTTTGGTTCTGCGATAAAAATAGAGAACAAGCTTCTGTATTATATCCTTTATCCGATTTTAGTCCTAAGAAGGGAAAAGAGAATCTGGAACAGGGTTATCTTTCCGGTCGCTACGGAGCTCTCCCTCTTGTTAGTTCTTTTTATGAGGTACTCTAATGGGCAGTGAAGATCTTTTCAAAAAGCGAAAAGCCAGAAGTCAAAAGGATCAGCAAAGAAAAATTGGTTTTTGTAAATCTTACGACAGAGTGCTGATTGTTTGTGAAGGTGAACGTACAGAGCCTCTTTATTTTGAGGGTTTTAAAAAAGAATACGACTTAAGCTCTGCTAACGTAGTTGTAACTGATGCTTCCTCCCTCGGCTCAGATCCGATGAACATCATTAAATATGCTGAGCAACTTTATAGGGAATCCCAGGCAGAGAACAATGCATTTGACAGAGTTTTCTGTGTTTTCGATAAAGATCAGCATACTAATTACGACACAGCTGTGCGCAGGCTTTTAAATGTAAATAGTAATTTTACTGCCATTACATCAGTTCCGTGTTTTGAATACTGGTTTCTGTTACATTTTGAATATACGACAAAACCTTTTTCTTCAGCATTAGCAGTTATTTCAGAGTTGAAACGGTATATTCCTGCCTATACCAAAAACAATAGTGGTGTATTCAAAACTCTTAAAGAAAAAATGCCAACAGCGATCAGAAATGCTGTGAAAGTCAATGCTTATGTAAGCAAAATTAGTACTGATAATCCGTCCACAAAGGTTGTTGACCTGGTGAAGTATTTGCTGGAGCTCAATCAAAAGCAATAAGTTTTACGCTGAAGATAACGTAACCAGGCAGTACTCATTTTGTTCTACATCAAAATTATCTTTTGGCGATGTTATAAGCTTTTTTAACAAGTCACTGTTTATTCCCAATTTCCTAAATTTCTTTCATCAAGAGCCTTGCTGGGTTTTCCGGCTTCTGCGCTGTCTTCATTGGCTCTTACTCTGCCTTTGTTCTCTGCAGACCTCATTGCGTCTGTCCGCAGGTAGACCGCACTGAGGAACCTCTTTCACCGGGTGAGCCTTGAGAATTATCTTGCCAGCCCGCATATATCAGGTGTCACCTGGCCGGCCCTTCCGGCCGCCGGATCCCCTGTTTTGTGACCTGCGTGGAGTTTTTGCCCCTTTGGTGGTAAAATCGCCCTGCCGTCGGAGGGTGCTGGCCATGGGGCCGCGCCGTTGACACAGGTGCTGGAGTGGGGCGCAGATGCTGCTGAAGGATTTTGATTTTGAACTGCCTGGGGAGCTGATTGCCCAGCATCCCTGCAGTGAGCGCACAGCCTGCCGCCTGCTGACCCTGGATGGCAATTCCGGCGCATTGGAGGACCGGTGCTTCCGGGATCTTCCCGGGCTCCTCAGGGCAGGGGATCTGGTGGTGTTCAACAATACCCGGGTCATTCCCGCCAGGCTTCTGGGGAACAAATCCACCGGGGGCGCCGTGGAACTCCTGGCGGAGCGGATCCTGTCAGATCAGGAGATCCTGGCCCATATCCGCTCCTCTAGGGCACCCAAGGCCGGCACGGTGCTGGAGTTTTCCGGAGTTAGGGCGGAGGTCACCGGCAGGGAGGATGATCTGTTCCAGGTGCGCTTTGCAGATCAGGCCGGCACCGCCCTGGAGATCCTGGACCGCATCGGCCATGTGCCCCTGCCGCCCTATATCGACCGTCCCGACGGGGAGTCGGATGCCGAGGATTATCAGACCGTTTACGGCACAGTTCCCGGTGCGGTGGCGGCACCTACTGCGGGTCTGCATTTTGATGATCCGCTGATGGATCGGATCCGGGAGATCGGCGCCCGGATCGCCTTTGTGACGCTCCATGTGGGGGCGGGCACCTTCCAGCCGGTGAAGACCGAGGATATCACCAGCCATCACATGCATTCTGAATATGCCGAGTTGCCTGAGAACA
The DNA here is from genome assembly GCA_902782145.1 of uncultured Aeromonadales bacterium. Lineage (GTDB taxonomy): Bacteria > Pseudomonadota > Gammaproteobacteria > Enterobacterales > Succinivibrionaceae > UBA2804. The sequence continues at coordinate 32,255 of CACZLZ010000013.1, read as the reverse complement.
CCGCCCGGGTGATTGCCGAGACCCGTAAAGCCGGGGGGCGGGTGGTGGCCGTGGGCACCACCAGCCTCAGAACATTGGAAAGCGCCGCCCAGAACTCTCCTGAAGGGGGAGAGATCCAGCCCTTCAAAGGCTTTACAGACATTTTCATCTATCCTGGATACCGCTTCCGGGCGGTGGATGCTCTGGTGACCAATTTTCACCTGCCCCGATCCACCCTCATCATGCTGGTCTCCGCCTTTGCAGGCCACCAGCATATCATGGACGCCTACCGCCATGCGGTGGCGGCAAAGTACCGCTTCTTCAGTTACGGAGACGCCATGTTCATCACCAGGAGGGAGGAGGCCTGATGGAATTCTCTGTCAAGGCCCGCTGCGGCCGCGCCCGCCGGGGCGAACTGGTTTTTCCCCGGGGCACCGTCCAGACCCCGGCCTTCATGCCTGTGGGCACATTGGGCACCGTGAAGGGTGTCTCTCCGGAGGAACTTGAGGAACTGGGGGCGGAGATCATCCTGGGCAACACCTTCCACCTGTGGCTCCGGCCCGGCACGGAGGTGGTGAAGGCCCACGGTGATCTCCACGGCTTCATGAACTGGCAGAAGCCCATCCTCACCGATTCCGGGGGCTTCCAGGTGTTCAGCCTGGGCAAGATCCGGAAGATCAAGGAAGAGGGCGTCCACTTCCGCAATCCCGTGAACGGTGCCCCGGTGTTCCTGTCCCCGGAGATCTCCATGCAGATCCAGCATGATCTGGGCTCCGACGTGGTGATGTGCTTTGACGAATGCGCCCCCTATCCCGCCGACCGGGAGTATGTGCGGCGCTCCATGGAGCTTTCCATGCGCTGGGCGGAGCGCTCCCGGAGGGAGTTTGACCGCCTGGGCTGCCAGGGGGCCTTGTTCGGGATCCTGCAGGGGGGCGTCCATGAGGATCTGCGCCGGGAGTCTGCCAAGAGACTTCTGGACATCGGCTTTGACGGCTATGCCGTGGGCGGCCTGGCTGTAGGTGAGCCCCAGGAGGAGCGGGAGCGGATCCTGGACTGCGCCACTGAACTCCTGCCCGAGGATCGGCCCCGGTATCTCATGGGTGTGGGCCGCCCGGAGGACATTGTGGAGGCGGTGCGCCGGGGCGTGGACATGTTCGACTGCGTCATGCCCACCCGGAATGCCCGGAACGGCCACCTGTTCACCCGGGACGGGGTGCTGCGGCTGCGCAACGCCTGCCACGCCGCCGACACCCGGCCGGTGGATCCGGAATGCGGCTGCCACACCTGCCGCCACTACTCCCGGGCCTATCTCCACCATCTGGACAAGTGCTCCGAGATCCTGGGAGATCGGCTGTGCTCCATCCACAACCTCTTCTATTACGAGGAGCTCATGGCAGGGCTCCGGAAGGCGGTGGAAGAGGGCACCCTGGAGGACTTCGCCGCTGAGTTTTACCGCCGCCGGGGCAGAGATCTGCCGCCCCTGTCTGCCTGAGGCGGTGCCCGATCTGCCGGGGACGGCTGCAGTTTTTTAGTCCGCGCTTCCTGTCCGGCCGCTGACGCCGGTGGGGCAGGCGCTTTGTTTTTTTAACCACAACCCTGAGGTCATATATGAACTTCATTTCCACAGCGGAGGCCGCGGAGGGCGCGGTGCCGCAGCAGGGCCAGGCTGACTGGTCCATGCTCATCATCATGGTGGTGATCTTCATTGCCATGATGTATTTCGTCACCATAAGGCCCAACAAGAAGGCCATGCAGCAGAAGGCTGAACTGCTGAGCAAGATCACCGTGGGTGACGAGGTCATGCTCCGCTCCGGCATGTGCGGTGTGGTGGATGAGTTCCGCGCCGACAGCGACTATGTGGTGGTCAAGATCAGCGACAGCACCCCGGTGACCTTCTCCAAGGACGCCATTGTGCACATTCTGCCCAAGGGCACCATCAAGGCTGTGAAATAGTCAGGGGGAAAGGCAGTGAACAAGTTTCCTTTGTGGAAGAACCTGCTGATCATCGCCGTGATCCTGTTCTCCGCAGTGTATGCCGTGCCGAACATCTTCGGTGAGGATCCGGCGGTTCAGATCTCCGGCAAGAAGGGTGTGGCGGTGACCGAGGACGTGGCGTCCCGGATCCGCAATTCCCTGTCGGGCGCCGCCATCCAGGTGAAGGAGGCAGAGCTGGAGAACGGCCAGCTCCTGGTGCGCCTGAACAGCGAGGAGGATCAGATGAAGGCCCAGGGTCTCATCTCCCAGGAGCTGGGTGACGGCTACTCTGTGGCCATCAACCTGGCCCCCTCCACCCCCAGGTTCCTCACGGCCATCGGTGCCAATCCCCTGAAGCTGGGACTGGATCTGAGGGGCGGTGTCCATTTCCTGGAGGAGATCGACATGAAGACCGCCATGGACAAGGCCTACCAGCAGCTGGTGCAGGATCTCCGGGCAGTGCTCCGGGACAACAAGATCCGGGGCGGCTCGGTCCGGGCGGCTGAGGAGTCCGTCCGGGTGGCCTTTGCCAAGGAGCAGGATCGGGATGCGGCCATGGACGCCTTCAAGACCCGGGTCCCCGGCATTGAGTTTACCCTCACCAGTGACGGCGCCAAGTATGTGGCGGATGTCACCTTCAGCCGGGACCGGATCCAGGAGCTGAAGACTATGGCTGTGGAGCAGAACATCAACATCATCCGCAACCGTGTCAACGAGCTGGGTGTGGCCGAGCCCCTGGTGCAGCGCCAGGGCAGCGACCGCATTGTCATTGAACTGCCCGGCATCCAGGACACGGCCCGGGCCAAGGAGATCCTGGGCGCCACCGCCACTCTGGAGTTCCGCCTGGTGGACAAGTCCTCGGATCTGGAGTCCGCAGCGGCGGAGAATGCCTCCCCGGATGTGGAGATCCTGCCCACCGCCGACGGGCGCACCGTGGGCCTGGACAAGCATGTGATCCTCACCGGTGAGCACATCACCGACGCCAGTTCCGGCTTTGACGAGTACGGCCGGCCTCAGGTGAACATCAAGCTGGACAGCGACGGCGGCAGCCGCATGTCCGCCTTCACCCGGGATCATGTGGGCGCCCTCATGGCCACGGTGTTCATTGAGCAGAAGGCCACTGATCGGAAGCGTCCTGACGGCTCCACCGTCTTTGAGACCAGCAAAACGGTGGCCAATATGGCAACCATCCAGACCCAGCTGGGCTCCAGTTTCCGGATCACCGGCATTGACAATCCCACTGAGGCCCACAACCTGGCCCTGATCCTCCGGGCCGGCGCCCTCATCGCCCCCATCAAGATCGTGGAGGAGCGCACCATCGGACCGAGCCTGGGACAGCAGAACATCGACTCCGGCATGCGGGCTATGATCTGCGGCTTGCTGGCGGTGCTGGTGTTCATGGCCTTCTATTACAAGGTCTTCGGCCTTATTGCGGACTTTGCATTGGTGTGCAACCTGCTGTTCCTGGTGGGTATCATGTCCGTGATCCCCGGGGCGGTGATGACATTGCCGGGCATTGCCGGCATTGTGCTGACCCTGGGCATGTCCATTGACGCCAATGTGCTGATCTTCGAGCGTATCCGGGAGGAACTGAAGAAGGGCACCAATGTGCAGACTGCCATCAGCGAAGGCTATGGCAAGGCCTTTGTGACCATTCTGGACTCCAATCTCACCACCTTGGCCACGGCCCTGGTGCTCTTTGCCGTGGGCACCGGCTCAGTGAAGGGCTTCGCCCTGGTGCTGATGATCGGCATCCTCTGCTCCCTGTTCACGGCCATCACCGTCAGCCGGGGCGTGGTCAACGCCATTTATGGCGGGCGCAGCCTGAAAGATCTGCCCATATAGGAGACAGCGGAAGAAAATGATCACTTTCATTAATCCCAAGAACACCATCAACTTCATGCGCATCAGCCTTCCAGCCATGGTGCTGGCAGGAGTTCTGGTGGCAGCCTCCCTGGTGCTCCTGTGTGTCCGGGGTCTGAACTTCGGCCTGGACTTCACCGGCGGCACGGTCATTGAGGTGGAATATCAGCAGGATGCTGATCTGACTCCCGTCCGGGAGGCCATTGAGAAGGCGGGTGTCTCCTCCCCGGTGGTGCAGCATTTCGGATCCAGCCGGATCGTGATGATCCGGATCAAGCCCGTGGAGGGCGTGGATCAGAAGCAGACCTCGGATCAGGTGTTCCGGGCCGCTGCCGGCGTCCAGCAGGGCGCCAAGCTCAACCGGGTGGAGTATGTGGGCCCTTCAGTGGGCACGGAGCTGGTGACCAGTGGCATCATCGCCGTGTGCCTGTCCCTGCTGTCCATCCTGATCTACGTGGGCGCACGCTTTGAGTGGCGCATGGCATCCTCCGCCATCCTGGCCCTGGTCCATGACACCACCATCACCCTGGGGATCTTCTCCCTTTTGGGCTTTGAGTTTGACCTTACGGTATTGGCTGCGGTGCTCACCATCATCGGCTACTCCCTGAATGACACCATTGTGGTGTTCGACCGCATCCGGGAGAACGTCCGGATCGCCCGGGAGATGTCCATGAAGGAGATCATCAATGTCTCCGTCACCGAGACTCTGAGCCGCACGGTGATCACCTCGGGCACCACCATGTTCACGGTGCTGGCATTGCTGTTCTTCGGCGGCCCCATGATCTTCGGCTTCTCCTTTGCCATGACCATCGGCATTGTGGTGGGCACCTTCTCCTCGGTCTATGTGGCCTCGGCATTGGCCCTCTATTTTGGCATGAAGCGGGAGAACCTCATTCCCCCGGTGCCTCTGAAGAGGGATGAGGAGATCATTGAGGTGCTGGACGAGGACGAGTAGTCCCCTAAAGCCCGGCCGGGGAGGCGCTCCCCTGCTTTTCATGACGCCCGGCGCGGGATCTGCTCCTGCCCCGGGCGTCCCTTTTTCTTTCCCTGTCTTTTTCCGGCGCCCTGCTGTAACATTGATGACTCAGGAAAACCTGAAGCCCCGGCTTATGTCCGGGCGTGTCCCTGGGGAACTGTCGCATAATAAAATGTAATTCTTGATACAAGAATTCTCCCTTCTCTGTGATACACTTTCGTGTAGAGAAACGCGGAGCGCAGTGTATGATTGAAGCGGAAACAAGATTAAAACAGATCCTCCATGATGTTGGCGAAATATCCCCCAAAATTCTTAATGAAAAGCAGCAGCGTATCCTTAGTGGCTGTATGTCAAAGGCTTATGGTTATGGAGGTGATAAGGTTGTAGCTTCAGCCTTTGGCATAGATCCGAGAACCGTATCGGCAGGTAGAGCATCGATAGAAACAGGGAGTTATGATGTATGCCAAGATCGGATAAGACAGGAAGGCGGAGGCAGAAAATCATCAAAAGAACGACAACCTGAGATATTGAAATCTGTTGAAGATATAGTCAGCAACAGCACCTATGGTTCGCCGGAGAAGGTTTTGCTTTGGACCAATCTATCCTTGAGGGATATATCGGATGAACTGAAACGCCGTGGATTCACTGCAAGCAAGGATTTGGTTGGTCGATTGCTTGAGGAACTTGGCTACAGCAAGCAGGTAAACCAGAAACATATGCAGGTTGGAGCCGAACACCCCGGAAGAGATGAGATGTTCAGCCGGATCAACCAGGCTATAACGGACTTCTGCAAAGAGGGAAATCCGGTTATTTCAACCGACACCAAAAAGAAGGAGTTGGTGGGTAACTTCAAAAACAATGGAGCTGAGTATCGGAAGGAGAAGGATGGCCGAAAAGTCCTGGATCATGATTTTCCAATCCCAGAACTGGGAAAGATTGCTCCATATGGAATCTACGTAGTCAATGACAACACCGGGTTTGTCAATCTTGGAACAGATCATGACACAGGGGAATTCGCTGTGGAAAGCATCCGCAGATGGTGGGCGCATATAGGCAAAGAAAACTTTGGGGAAGCAAGAAAAATCATGGTGGTCTGCGACAGCGGAGGAAGCAACGGTTGGAGACCTCGATTGTGGAAATATCAACTGGCATTGCTGGCAGAGGAAATAGGCAAAGAAATCTATGTCTATCACATGCCCCCAGGCACATCGAAGTGGAATAAGGTTGAGCACCGTTTATTCTGCTACATAAGCAAAAATTGGGCTGGGAAACCGTTACTGGACATCAAAACAATAGTTAACTATATCAGTAGTACCAAAACCAAGAAAGGCCTGACCGTAAACTGCGTTGTTGATGGAAACAAGTACGAACGCTCAATCAAGATCTCTGATGAGGAGATCGAGACTGTAGATCTTGAAAGGATAGAACCATACGGTGACTACGCTTATGTCATTCGTGGATTTAAGAAATACAAATAATTTTGAGACAGTTCCTGGGAGAGGAGAAAAGCATGTCGGAGGAAGAGAGATACTGGTTCTGTGACGTGGAGATCAAGGGCTTCCAGAAGACCATGATCTTCCTGAGCCCCTGGGGGAAACTGGAGCCGGGAACCTTTGTCATGGTGCCCTTCGGGGATGACAGCGATCCCGTGGCGGGCATGGTGATGCGCTGTGATCTCTTTGATGCGGATGATGCCCCCAGCCCCATGGAGGTGACCCGGGCGGTGCTGCGTCCCGCCACGGCGGAGGAGTACGCCGCCCAGAAGCCCTTAAGGCAGAAGGGCCTGGACGGGGCTGTGGAGTCCGGGGACGATATCGGCATTGGCCTGGAGCGCACCGGCAAGGACTCCACCTATGAGGGATCCGTTTATGAGCAGGAACTCCGGCAGGTGGACTTCTTCATCGAGGAGGAGGACTGGCGATCGGTGATGTTCTGGGCCCTGAAGAACCATGAGACGGAGATCCCCGCTGTGGGGCGCAAGGTCATGGAGTGCTACCGGCTGTGCATGGAGAATGATCCTGACAACACCGCTGCCGCACTGAACCTGGGCACTTTCTACTACACCGGCCGCTTTGTGAAGCAGAACTATGTCAAGGCCTTCGAGCTTTACCGCCAGTCGGCGGAGCAGGGGGAGCTCAGGGCCATCTGCAACTGCGGCTACTGCTTCTATTACGGCCGTCATCAGGCGGTGGACTACGAGAAGGCCCACAGTTACTTCTCCCTGGGGGCGGTGCTGTACGGTGATCCCAACTGCCTGTACAAGCTGGGGGACATGTACCTCAACGGCTATCATGTGGCCAAAAACGAGATTTACGCCCTGATGCTTTACCGCCGGGCCTATGCCACCGCCCGGTGCACCAAGGAGCATGACTGCATGGCGGATATCCAGCTGCGCCTGGGGCGGTGCTTTCTCCGGGGGATTGGTATGCCCCGGGATGTGCTGAAGGCCCACAAGTTCCTCCAGAAGGCTTTGAACGGCTTTTTTGCCCGCTCCCGGAAGGATCCCTTTGCCCTGGGCCTGGTCAGGGACACCCGGGAGCTCATCACCGAGGCGGAGCAGATCCTGGAGCAGCGGATCCTTGATCAGATGAAGGGCCGCGAGGAGGAGCCGGAATGAGAGATGGCGGTCAGGCGCCGGCGCTGTGAAATGGCGGCGCCGGAACTTTAGGCTTGGCCCGCTGTCACCTCCGGTATCTGGAGGAGCCTTAGGTCGCATCTGCCGGAGCTGCCCTCCCGGAGGGCAGTTCCTCCCCCACCGGCGGGAGCATAAGCCGGGAGACGGTTTTCACTTTTTGCAGAAGGATGACTTTCATGAGACTGTTTTCACCTGTGCGGATCCTGCTGGCATCCCTGATCATCACCTGGTCCCTTCCCGGATCTGCCGGGGTGGCGCCGGAGGAGCTGGCCGCCTCGGCTCTGACCTCCGGCAACATGCAGGATCTGGCCCGGCTTGTCCGCTACCCCCAGACCATGTGTGTGGGCGGGCAGTGGCGCCGGATCCAGGGGCCCACAGATCTGGAGGGGATCACCCCGGGTGATCTGCTGGCCGATCCCGAGGCCATGATCCAGGCCCTGGGTAGCACTCCCGCCACGGATGCCCCGGGAAACTTCCGGCCCGCTTCTGTCCACGGGGAGAAATTCTTCTCCACGGAGAAGGACAGCCTTTTCATGGACGGGGAACTGATCACCCGGATCATCCCTGTTGACTACCGTCGCTGTGCGTTGCCGGAGATCAGCTTCTGCAAGGATCCGGCCCAGAACCGGCGCCTTGCCGAGTCCCTGCAGCTGGATCTGCTGCTGGGGCTGGATCTGTTTGAGCTGCCCCTGCTGTCCGGCCGGGGGAGCCTGGGGTATCAGTCCAACTCGGACTATCCCATTATGGGCATGCGCCTTCCCTTTGCCCGGGAGGACTTTGTGAATGTGAACCATGCCCGGGGCTTCACCCAGCTGACATTGACCTATGATCCGGACAGCCACCGGGCTGCCCCGGAGTGGGCTGCGGGATCTGGCAAGGCCCGGCTCATGCTGGTCCCGGATATGCGATCCCGGCTCATCGCTGTCCGGGGCTGCGACGGGGATCAGGAAGCGTGCGATCTGCCCTCCGCCCGGGGGCTTCAGCATGTGGACGAGCTGCTGGCTTACGCCACCGTGCTGCTGGCCCGCCGGGACAAGGACGGGAAGTGCACCCTGGAGAACTTCTACCTGCGGGATCTGTATCCCGAGACCGTGGCTGAGGCTGATTTCAGCCTCCGCCGGGAGATGGAGATGTACACCACCCGGGGCCAGCCCCAGCTGACCGTGCCCGAGGGCACCTGGAAGGCAGAGGGCGGCTCCTCTGATACTCTGGAGGTGAAGGGCGGCCGGATCAAAATCCATGCCGGGAAACACAACTATGTGTTCAACAGCTTCAGCTCCATTGGATCAGCACCCTATTTTGGAGTGCTGCAGGATCCGGCGGGGAAGGGCCCCCTCCACGATCACCATGTGTACATGGTCCCTGAGCGCAGCGCCGGATCCAGCGGCTCTGCAGCCGATCAGATGCTGGTGCTGATCATGAAAAAGCACTATGCCGACAGCACTTCAAAGATCCTGCGGTTTGGCCGCTGACGCCTGACGCCGGGGCAGGGAGCCGGCAGGGCCGGGCCGGGACCGTGACAGGGGCAGTGAGCATTGCCGCGTCTGACTTCTTGCCCTGTGCCGGAGAGGGAACTGCTCTGCGTGATCCCGGTATGTGGCCGCCCGGACATCAGCTTTCTGCCCTGTGCCGGGGAAGAAACTGATCCGGGCGGGGATCTTGAGATTGGCGCTCCAGCGGCAGATAACAAGGGCGGAGGATATCCTCCGCCGTTTTCCGGGTCGCGCCTTTCGGGGACGCGTCATCTTTTCCGGTGCCGCGCCATCTTTTCGCCTTCCGGGACTGATGTCTGCGGCGGCACTCCCGCTTCCGCCATCCTTTCCGCCTTTCCGGATCCCCTGGCAGCCCGGCTTTTATCCGGTCCGCCATTCCATTCCCTCATGCTCTCTCATTCCGGCGTCCCCGCCGTACCGGCTCTGATCTGGGAGCCGGGATCCGGCGGCCCTGATCTGGTATTTGACCCCTGCCGCACCCGCACCGGGGCGGGACTGTGGTAAAATCCGCACTGTTGCGTTGCCCAGTCCGGTGCCATGGCGGTGATCCCCGGATCCCCTGGCAGCCGGCAGCATTTTTCCGGATCTCCGCAGATCTTCCGACGCCATGTCTTATGACGATCCCCGGGATCCGGGCTGTTTTCCTCCAGCTGGACGAGTCTTTCATTGAACCGGAGAATGTTGATGATCCATCTGACCCGCACTGCCGGCGCCCTGGCCCTGGCGGCGGCTCTCATGTCCTGCGGCGCCGTAGCCGGGGACAGCCCGGATAACCCCGGAAACGCCGGCACCTCCTTCCGGCAGCGTCTTGCCCCGGCCCCTGTGTCCCGGCCCCTGACCTCCGAGGAGATGATCATTGCCGACGGCTCCAACCCCCAGGTGGATCAGGTGGTGCGGAAGCTTTCGGCAGAGCTGACGGTGCTGCCCGAGGGGATCAGCCGGAAGTATCCGGACATGATCCCCCAGCTTTCCGAGTACGCCCAGAAGGCCAAGGAGCTGCGCTCCCGCGCCCAGACTCCGGATCCCCTGGCCCTGGCGGCCCTGCGCAGTGCCTATTCCGGCAAATATTCCAAACAGCACTATCTGGACATTTTCCAGTTCGGGGTGGAGGCGTCCTTAAGGATCCTCAGCGCCGATGTGCCGGATACGGCGGACACGGTGTCCACGGTGCTGAAACTCTGCTTCATCATCAGCGATCTCTTCCCCGGGGATATCAAGCCCGGCCAGAAGGAACTGATGTACAGTGCCTTTGCCATGCTGTCCCGGCGGATCTTTGATCTGAACTCCTCCAACACCATGCTCTCCTCGGCGGAGGATTTCCTGGCCCAGGCGGATGCCGAGGGCGGTGGAGATGACAGCCGGGACGGAGCAGAAGATCACGGCTATGGCATGTTCCGGGCCATCAACAACTATTTCCTGGAGAACCACCGGACGGCGGTGTCCATTTTCGAAAACTCCCCGGAGTTCTATGACACCTCCAGTGAGTGGTATCTCTACAACAAGCTGAACCTGTATCTGGCATATCTTGCACTGGATCCCGCCCGGGCGGAGGACTTTCTGCAGAAGTTTCTGGCTTCCCCGGTGGATGAGAAGAACCGGAGCTCCTGGGCCTGGCGCCTGCTGGAGGCTCTGGACAGCCGGGATCCCTCAGATCTGATCCGCCATGCTGCTGATGATGCCGCCTCGGAGCGGGAGCTGGCGGAGCGCCTGTGCGAGGCCTATTACTACATCGGTATGCAGTATTACCGCCGGGGCGCTCGGAACACAGCGCGGATCTATTTCATTCTCTCCCGGGCCCAGAATGTGGTGGAGTTCCTGGAGCATGAGTTCTCCTCCCTGGCATTGCATTTCTACTACGGCCGGAAGGAGGAGGCGGTCTCCACCACCACGTGGACTGACTGATCGGGATCCTGTAAGGCATGTCCTTCCCCCATACCCCGGATCTCCGGCAGATCCCCTCCGGGTGCCTGCCCGCTGACCGGATCCGGATCGTCCTCTCCCGGACCACCCACCCCGGCAATATCGGATCTGCGGCCCGGGCCATGCGGACCATGGGTCTGGATCAGTTGTGCCTGGTCGCCCCGGAGACGGAGGTCACCAGTGAGTCCTATGCCCTGGCCGCCGGGGGAGCCGGGATCCTGGATCATGCCCGGATCCTTCCCTCCCTGGAGGAGGCCCTCCGGGGGGCGGAGCTGGTGTTTGCCCTGTCTGCCCGGCGGCGCGCCGTGGATCGGGAGATCCTGGATCCCCGTGCCGCCGCCCGGATGATCTGCCGCGCCGCACTGGCGGGGCAGAGCTCCGCCCTGGTGTTTGGCTGCGAAAGCAGCGGTCTTTCCAACAGTGAACTGGATCTGTGCGGCTACCATGTGGCCATTGATGCAGATCCGGACTATTCCTCCCTGAACCTGGCCATGGCGGTGCAGGTGATCTGCTACGAGATCCGCTGTGCCTTTCTTGCGGTGCGGAGCGGTGCACTCCCGGCGTCAGATCAGGGAACCGGAGAGGCGCCGCCCGCCTCCCGGTGCGCCGACGGGGCCGAGATGGCCGCCTTTGGCCGCCATCTGGAGGAGGTGCTGTCCCGGGTAGGCTTCCTGAAGCCCGGCACCGGCGATCATGTGATCCGGAAGATCCGGGGGATCTTTGCCCGCAGCCGCCTCACCCGGGAGGAGGTGAACATCCTCCGGGGGGCGCTGACAGAGACCCAGCGGACATTGGATCGGGCAGAGAAGAATTCCCGGAGCCCGGGGGACTGAAAGCACTTACCGTGCTGACTGGTTCCGGCGGATCCCGGAAAACAGCCGGGATCCAGGAGATCCCGGTGCCAGTGCTGGCTCCGGCGCCGGAGATGTGAACAGAAGGAAAATGAGCCTGAAATGAGCACAGCAGGATCAGAAGGCCGGAAGAGGCCAGTCTATATGGACTATGCCGCCACCACCCCGGTGGATCCGGCGGTGGCAGCGGTCATGGGCCGCTTTCTCACCATGGACGGGATCTTCGGCAATCCCGCCTCCCGCTCCCATGTGTATGGCTGGGAGGCGGCGGAGGCGGTGGATCAGGCCCGCTGCCAGGTGGCGGATCTCATCGGCGCCGATCACCGGGAGATCATTTTCACCTCCGGGGCCACCGAGGCGGACAATACCGCAGTCAAGGGTGCGGCCCTGGCCCGGCGGGCCCTGGACGGGCGGGATCATGTGGTGACTTCCGCCATTGAGCACAAGGCGGTGCTGGATCCCTGCCGTTACCTGGAGAGCCTGGGCTTCAGCGTCACCTACCTCCGGCCCGGCCGCCAGGGGGTGATCAGCCCGGATCAGGTGCTGGAGGCCCTGACTGACCGGACGGCCCTGGTTTCCCTGATGCATGTGAACAACGAGACCGGGGCGGTGAATGACATTGCCGCGGTGGCCCGGATCTGCCGGGAGCGGGGGATCCTGCTCCATGCCGACTGCGCCCAGAGCCTGGGCCGGGAGAAGATTGACGTTGGCACCTGCTGGGCAGATCTGGTGTCATTGTCGGCCCACAAGATCTACGGACCCAAGGGCGTGGGGGCGCTGTATGTCCGCCGGAGCCCCGAGGTTAAGATCGAGCCCCTGATCCACGGGGGCGGTCATGAGCGGGGCTTCCGCTCCGGGACGCTGCCCACCCACCAGATCGCCGGCATGGGGGAAGCCTGCCGCCTGGCCGCTGAGCGCTTTGCCCAGGACACCGCCCGGATCCGGGAACTCCGGGATACCCTGGAGCGGAAGCTCATGACCCTGCCCGGGGTCACCCTGAACGGTCCCCGGGACGGCCGGGTGTGCGGGATCCTGAACCTGAGCTTTGCCGGGGTGGAGGGGGAGACGTTGCTGGCCTCTTTGAAAGATGTGGCCGTGTCCAGCGGATCGGCCTGCAACTCCGCCAGCGTGGAGCCCTCCTATGTGCTCACGGCCATGGGAGTGCCCCGGGATCTGGCCCATGCCTCCCTGCGCTTCTCCCTGGGGCGCTTCTCCACGCCGGAGGAGGTGGATTGTGTTTTCCGGGCTGTGACCCGCATGGTGGCGGCCCTGCGCTAGAGGACATCAGATGAAGGTACATATTATCGACAAGCCCCACAATGGCATCTGGGGCAGTGATGCGGTGGTGAGCATTGCCGGCAGCGAGGCGGTGGTGCATATCCCCTCCGGCTGTGATCCGGTGCGCCAGTGCCGGAAGGCGGCGGTGCGCCTGTCCACCCTGGGCTTCAACGAGGCGGATCTCACCGGGGAGCTGTGGACGGACGAGCTCATGTACGCCTTCTGGCAGGGCTTCTTTGACGCCCGGCGGCGCCATAAGGTGCGTCTGCCGGCCCATTCCGGGGAACTGGATGATCTGATCCGGGTTATGACCTGGGTCCGGGAGACGGTGAACCTGCCCCCATCAGAGCTTTATCCCGAAACCCTCATTGACGCCACCGAGAAGTTCCTCCTCTCCCTGAAGGGCACCCGCAGCGTCACCGCCGGTTCCTATTTCGGGGATGAACTTCGGATCCACAACTATGTGGGCACCCACACCGTGGGCCGGGGATCTGCCCGGGAGCCCGGGGTCCTGACGGTGGACTACAACCCCACGGGCAGCTCCTCAGTGGATCTGTGCCTGGTGGCCAAGGGGATCACCTTTGACTCCGGAGGCTACAGCCTGAAGACCGGGGACTACATGCAGACCATGAAGGCTGACATGGCCGGGGCCGCCGTGGCTGCCGGCGCCCTGGGGCTGATGATCCTGAAGGGCATGAACCTCCATGTGCGGCTGGTGATCTGCGCCGCGGAGAACCTGGTCAGCGGTGCCGCCTACAAGGTGGACGACATTGTGCGCTTCCCCAATGACGTGACGGTGGAGATCCGGAACACCGACGCCGAGGGCCGGCTGGTGCTGGCTGACGGCCTGCTGAAGGCCGCCTCCTGCAGCCCCAGCCTCATCATCGACTGCGCCACCCTCACCGGGGCGGCCAAGGTGGCATTGGGCCGGGAGTACAATGCGGCCCTGAGCTTTGACGAGAAGCTGTCCTTCGGCTTCCGGGAGGCGGCCGGCGCTGTCCATGAGGGCGCCTGGCCCCTGCCGCTTACCGAGGAGCATGCCGCTGAGATCCGCAGCGACGTGGCGGACATTGCCAACAGCGCCGCCGGGGAGAAGTATGCCGGGGCCTCCACTGCGGCGGCTTTCCTGTCCCGGTTCGTCCCCCGGAGCATTCCCTGGATCCACCTGGATCTGGCCGCCTCCTACCAGAAGTCCCAGGGGGCCGAGTTCCTCACTGGTGCCAAGGGTGTGGGGGTGCGCAGCATCGTCAGTTTCGTGGAGCGGAACATGGATGAGCTGCGGAAGGTCCGGCTCTCCCACTGAGGGGGTGCTTCCCCGGGAGCGGGCAACCTGTTGCGGCTCCAGGACCCATCCCTCCAGGATCCATCCCTCCGGGGTGGGTCTTAGGGGCGGGGAGATCCTCCGGGGTGGGTTTCTTGGGCGGGGATCCGGTGTATATGTTCCGGCTCCCTGTAAACCTGTTTGGCGCCGGACAAGCCCTGTGTTAAACTTTAATTGACTCTGATCACACCGGTTCTGGCTTTTTGCTGTCAGAATAGGATCAGAAACTGGATCTGTTCCAGCAGGAAGACCGCCGGGGGTGCTGCCGCAAGGTCAGCCCGGGTTTTGCGGCCGCTGCCGGGGCGGTTTCCTTTTATCTTTTTGCAGATAAGGGTCCCCGGGGGATCTTTTGTTTTTTACGGCGGCATGGTGCCTTCCTGGAAGGTGGGCACAAGGCATGGCGCCGCAGTCATGGAGGTTAGCGGTTATGGCTCTTCAGAGAACTCTTTCTATTATCAAGCCCGACGTGGTTGCCCGGGATCTCATTGGCGACGTCTACCACCGTTTTGAGAATGCGGGCCTCAGGATCATTGCCGCCAAGATGGTGCATTTCCGTCCTGAGCAGGCCATGCTTTTCTACAGCAAGCTCCGGGACAAGCCCTTCTTCATGGAGCTGGTGGACTATATGGTGTCAGGCCCGGTCATGATCTCCGTGCTGGAGGGTGATGACGCCATCCGCAAGCACCGGGAGATCATCGGTGACACCGATCCCCGCAAGGCCCGCTCCGGCACCATCCGCTCCGACTATGCCAAGAGCATTGAGGAGAATGCGGTCCACGGCTCCGACAGTGAGGAGGCTGCCTTCGAGGAGATCCACTTCTTCTTCTCCGAAAGCGAGATCTGCCCCCGCTCCCGCTGAGGGTAGGGGCCAAGCGCCGCTGTCATGGACTCAGCAGCAGCCGGGGAGAAGATCAGCCTTCTGGGGCTGACCAGGAAGGAGATGATCTCCTTCCTTGAGGGCATGGGGGAGAAGTCCTTCCGTGCCGATCAGATCATGAAGTGGATCTACCGCTACGGGGTGGACGACTTCGCCCAGATGACCGATCTGAACCGGGATCTCAGGGCCCGTCTGGCAGAGGCTGCGGTCATCGCCGCCCCGGAGATCACCCGGGAGCAGCGCTCCCGGGACGGCTCGGTGAAGTGGGCCCTGCGGGTGGGCACCCAGGAGATCGAGTCGGTGTTCATTCCCGAGGATGATCGGGGAACACTGTGCATCTCCACCCAGGCGGGTTGCCCCCTGGGCTGCGCTTTCTGCTCCACCGGCCGGCAGGGTTTCAGCCGGAACCTCACGGTGTCCGAGATCGTGGGGCAGGTGTGGCGGGCCTCCAGTGTCCTGGGCTTCACCCGGAAGACCGAGGAGCGGGCGGTCACCAATGTGGTGATGATGGGCATGGGTGAGCCCCTGCTGAACCTGAACAATGTGGTCTCCGCCTGTCAGATCCTCCTGGACGATCACGCCTTCGGCCTTTCCAAGCGCCGGGTCACGGTGTCCACCGCGGGGCTCCCTGAGGCCCTGGATCAGCTTTCCCAGCGGGTGGATGTGGCCCTGGCCCTGTCCCTCCATGCTCCCAATGACGCCCTGCGCAGCCGGATCATGCCCATCAACGACCGCTATCCCATCGCCCAGGTGCTGTCCGCAGTCCGGCGCTATCTCTCCCGGGCCCGGGGCAACCATGGCCGGGTCACGGTGGAGTATGTCCTCCTGGATCATGTGAATGACGGGGAGGCCGAGGCCCGGCAGCTGGCGTCCCTGCTGCGGACCATTCCCTGCAAGATCAACCTCATTCCCTTCAATCCCCATCCTGACTGCTCCTTCCGCAAGCCTGGATCTGCCCGGGTGGGCCGCTTCTCCCAGATCCTCATGGATGCGGGCTACACGGTGGTGGTCCGGAAAACCCGGGGGGACGACATTGACGCCGCCTGCGGCCAGCTGGTGGGCAATGTGGAGAACCGCCTGCGCCGTCTGGCCGGATCAGATCCATCTGATGAGACTGCCGGATCTGATCGGATAGCTTTCCAGAAGGCTGACTGAGAATTTCTGGCGTTTCCGTTGCCGGTCCCGGGGCTCTTCCGGATCTCCGGGCTGAACCGGGCAGTTCAGAACAGCGACGTGCAGTGCGGTCAGACCGCGCAAGATCGGAGCGGATCAGATCAGAAAGCACAGCGCCTTCCCGCAGCAGTCATGTCTGTTCCTCCTGGCGGGATCACCTTTTTGCTGTGCGCATCTTTCTCCAGTGTGCCTCTGCAGGCGGAACTGAAGACTGGCGGCTGTCAGTTCTTCAGATATCCTGCAAGGTGTGACATTACCTTCTCCCGGACCTCCTCTGCCACAGCCCGGGCCTTCGTTTCCCGGATCCCGGCGCCTCTGGCAATCTGCAGAATCTGCTCCATTCCCGGGTTCCGGCCCTCACCGGCAACGGTGGTGGCGTGCTCTCCGCCCATGGATGATGACCAGGTGAGATCATAGGCCGGTGCCAGGCGCCAGGCGGCGCCGTCGTGGAGAAAGCTGAAGTTGCTGGAATGATCATCCCGGTTATGGGCGAAGATGTTGAAGCACATGAGGCGGAACATCCGCAGCACCTGATCGGCCTGCCGGGTGAGCTGCCAGGTCAGGGCCATAAGGGAGGAGTAGTCCAGGGAGGGGTACCTGTGGGACACTTCCAGCAGTGCTGAAACTGTTGCCATATGCACTTTCCGGATCCCGGAGCCTGAGGGGATCCGGTCAAATCTCCGGACGCCGAAATAGCCTGGGGAGTTCCCGGAGGGAAAAAGCCGGATCTCCGGAACTTCAATGCCGCATTCCCGGGCGCACAGGTTATAGTCATATTCCATCTGTCCGATGTTTGCCGGATCCCCGGGGGACGGGAATTTGACCAGCCATTCCCCGCTGCTGTCCTGCAGGATGATCTTGGGCCGGGCGCCTCCGGAAAAGCCGGACATGCTCAGCAGGGCCGCCGCGTCTCCATCCTTTTCTGATCCCAGGATCTTCCGGCATTCTGCGGCCAGAAGATCCAGATCGCCGGTTGATCCCCGGATCGCAAGATCCTCGGCCGGCCGGTATTCCAGGGCCCCCATGCCGCCTCTGCCCACCAGGGAGAGCCTTTCCAGAGGACCTACCGTCTCTGGCGGGATCCCCCTTTGTTGCAGCAGCCGGTCAGTGAGAAGCCTTCCCCAGCCATCAGGGAGCGAGCCGGCAAAGATCCCGAAGAGTCCTGAGAACGTGTGATCCCGGGGGATCTGCACCCCGGGCTTCAGGGGCAGGGAGAAGGGGCTGATGGCGTACCCATCCTGGAGCCAGGAGGGGGAGTATTGAAAGGCGGTCAGGGATCGCCTGTACGGGGCCATGGTGCCCACATGTTTCTCCCCGAGGAAAAGGTCAGTTTTTTCCGGCACGGAGGCGGTTTTCACGGATCACATCCTCTATGGAGGAGGGCGGCACATGGGCGAAGAGACTGGTTATCTGGCTGTCCTGCTCTAATGCTGAGGTGAGTTTCACAAAGGCCAGGAAGGAGATCTCCCCGGTGCTCTCAAAGCGCCTCAGGGTTGAATAAGGGACCCCGCTTTGGGCACTCAGTTCCCGGAGGGTGATTTTCCGGCTTCGGCGGAAGTCCCGGAACCGGTGGGCCACCCCGAGTGCCATTGCGGCAGGTGTTTCAAGAAACATAGGCTTGCATCCTTATAAGTGCTCATATTTTAGCAAAAGACCGGTAAAATAGCCATAATTTGCTAATATATTAGCACTTTGACTGGGCAGGTCCGGGGCAGAGGGCAGATCATGCCTGTCTGCTTTGCTGAGATGTGTCAGGTCTCCGGGGGCAAAGTTTTTTTTGTTGCCTGAGCCTGTTAGGATAGAGAGCATTTCCCGCAGGTTTTGCCGGGAATGAACTCACCGGTGTGAGATCTTCCCCCGTCCTCCAGCAGGGGATTGGGATCATGCCGGGGTATTGCCCTTAAATTGCTGTCAGTTTGATTTCCGGGGGAAGGTTTGGCTTACATAGACGACTATTATGACTACAGCCGCATGACCGTGGACAATGCCACCTTACGGCTTCTCCGCTCGGAGCATGCGCCCCTGACCATGGCTTTCCTGAAGAACCTTTTCGCTGAGGTCAGCGAGGCGGACTATGTGGACGCCCGGGAGCGGCTCACGGAGTTTTTGGGAGAACTGGCAGAGAAGCGTCCGGAGATCAACTGGCAGGGTGCCACCTATTATTTCCGGCAGTGGATTGACGCGGGCTGGATCCGGGAGCTGGACAACCAGCTGTCCATGACCGATGCCGCCCAGAAGGCCCTGGATTTCTGCCGGGTCCTGGGGCGGCGTATCGTCTCCACCTCCGCCACCCATCTGCAGATCCTGCAGAATGAGGTCCAGAGCTTGTTCATCCATGTTACCGGCAGCAAGCGGGCCCGGATTGACGAGCTTAAGCGTCAGAAGAAACTCTTGGATGAGGAGATCCGCAGCATCCGGGAGGGCACGGATGTGGCCCTCACCGACACCGAGCAGAAAGAGAAGATCCGGGCGGTCTACGATCTGGCCTGCCGCCTGCCGGCGGACTTCCGGCTTCTGGAGGAGGAGTGCCGGCGGGATGATCAGGAGCTCAGGAGTTGCATGGCCCAGTCCCGGATGACCAAGGGTGAAATGCTCCGGCGCCTGCTGGACGCCGAGATCGAGCACCGTAAATCCGAGTATGGCGCCGCCTATGAGGGCTTTTACCGCCTGATCTCCGACAAGGATCTCCGGGACGGCTTCACCTCCCGGATCCGGGGGATCCTGGCCCAGCCCATCGCCGGCTTCCTGGAGCCCCAGGAGCGGCGCTTCCTGGTGAACCTGGTGGATCGGCTCAATGTGGAGAGTGGCCGGATCATCAGCATCCGCCAGCGCACCGCGGAGAACCTGAGGATCTTCATCAGCAGCAGCGAACTGGACGAGTCCCGGCATGTGGACCGGATGCTGAAGGATCTGGAGGCGGCGGCCATGAAACTGGCTGAAACCGGGGTGAAACTTTTCCGGATCCCCCTGGATCTCACCCTGGACTTCGGCCGGGCAGGGATCCGATCCGTGGAGAACCTGGTGCCGGCCCAGCCCGTGACCCCGCCGGACTTCGGGGATCTTCAGGAGGAGAATGAGGAGCCGGAGATCACTGAGGATCTCTTTGCCCAGATGGACACCGTGCGCATGCGGGAGGTCCGGGCAGCTCTGCAGGACTATCTGGACCGCACCACCGGCCGGGCGACCACCGCTTCGGCCATTGCTGCCAACGGGGTGCGCTACGGGATCCAGGAGGTGCTGTGCTACATCCGGGCGGCTGCGGACATCGTCCCCCTGGCAGAGAATGCTCCCGCAGAGGAGGTGGTCATTGATGACGACCGGCAGGCGGGACGGCGCCTCAGGGTGCGGATCCCTGTGCAGGTGCTCCGGGAGGGTCCGGTGCCTGGGGATGTGCCGGAAGGCGCAGTGCCTGGGGAGGAAACTGTGAGCACAGTGCCTGGGGAGGAAACTGTGAGCACGGTGCCCGGGGATGGAACTGTGAGTGCAGTGCCGGGGGAGGGTTCTTTGAGCACGGCTCCCGGGGAGAGAACTGAGAGCGTAACACCTGATGTGGGAACTGTGAATACGGCTCCCGGAGGTGAAGCGAAACCAGCGGCGGAAACCCCAGCGGGAACCGTGACTGAAGCTGCAGTGGTGACTCAGGCGGCAGCGGAGACTGAAATTGTTGCGGTGGCTGAGGGCTCTGCGGAGGCTGCTACTACAACCAGGACGGCGGTGGAAACCGGAAACAAAGCGGCGGTTGTTCCGGGAGAGCTTTCCGGCAGCGTGGATGGGGACACCGGAGACGGCTTAGGATCCCCGGAGGATCCGGGATCTGCGGGAGACTCCGGCGACATGGATCCGGGCGGTTTTTCCCGGATCCGTGAAACCGATGACCGGGATCCGGCCGGTGCCTCCGGGGTGATGGATGAGGAAGGGCGCAGATCGGCCGCCGGCGCTGCGAGCACCGGGGAGGACAGGTGATGGAGGATGCTTTGAGGGATGACATAATGGACCCGGCCGGGGATGAGCCGGCGGACGTGGAGATGACCCCGTCCCGGGGGCCCGGTGAGCCGGCTGAGGGCGGAGTCTCCCGGGATGAGAACGTCTTTTCCCAGACCGTCCGCAACGTGGTGGTGCAACTGCTCCGGTACGGGAGCATTTCCCAGGACGACAGCCCGGAGGCCTATGCTGTGTATCTCCAGACCCGGGGGCGGATCGCAGAGTTTCTCCGGAATATCAACATCCAGGCGGTGGATGATGAGGCCTACGGCATGGTCTATATCCGCAACCTCCGCCGGGAGGAGGAGGAGACCGCCGACGGGGGCAGCGAGGATGAGGACAGCCAGGATCTGGCAGATCCGGAGAATGAAGGCACTGACTCCGGTCTCATCACCTCCCGGCGCCTCAACGCCTTTGACTCTGTGGTGCTGCTGATGCTCCGGCGCCACTTCCATCTCCGCTCCGGTCAGGGGGAGACCACCGTGGCTTTGGACACGGATCAGCTGGAGGGCATGATCCTTCCCTATGTGGGGACCATGGCCCGCTCCACAGCCCGGGTGCGGCGGCGCCTTAACGGTGTCCTGAAGCGGTTCAAGGAGTACCGCCTGGTGAAGATCATCTCCTCTCCCCAGGGGGAGCGTATAGTTATCCGGCCCCTGATCCGCATAGCCCTGAGCTATGACGATATGAAAAACCTCCTGGAAGCCTATGAGAAGGCTGCCATTCAGGCCGGCAGCGGCCTGCTGGAGAACGGCGACGACGATGTGCTTGACGATGACATGGAGCAGGACGAGTGACAGATCTGACTGAGGACACGGGCATGGCCGGGGCAGACAGCCTGCCGGCTGGGGATGGAGCGCTGCCGGAGGGGGCTTCCCCGGAGGCCGGGGCCTACCGGGACGGCCCCCAGTTTTCCCTGTTCACGCCCCCGGATGAAAAATATGAGCAGTTCCGCCTGGCAAGGCTCCACCTGTGCAACTGGGGCACCTTCTGCGGGATCCACACCGTGGAGATCAACCCCACCGGCACCCTGATCACCGGGGAGAACGGCGCGGGCAAGACCACCCTTATGGACGGCCTCATGACACTGCTCATCAGCGCCGGCAAGAACTCCTACAACATCGCCGCCGCCCAGGGCGACCGCACGGACAGATCCCTTGTGTCTTACATCCGGGGCTTCTACGGCCGGGATCCCGATGGCAGCGAGGCGGCCACCCGGAGCCTCAGGCCGGACACCACGGTGACTGTGCTGGAGGCGGTGATCCGCAGCACCGTGAGTGACCGGGTGGTGGTGCTTCTGGGGCTGTTCTACCTGCCGGGCACCAGCATCCGGCTGGCGGATGTCCGGAAGCTGTACGGGGTGCTGGAGGAGGAGATCGCCGTCCGGGATCTGCTGGATCACTATCCCCAGGCGGACATGCGGCGCCTTATGGCCTTCCTGAAGGAGCGCCGGGGCAGCCGGATCTTCGGGGACAGTTTTGCTGAGTACATCACCTGCTGCCGCCACCGGCTGCGCATGGAGAATGCCAACGCCCCGGCACTGCTGTCCCGGGCCCTGGGCCTTAAGAAGATCGACAATCTGACCAACATCATCCGGAACCTGGTGCTGGAGCCCGGGGATGTGCCTGCCGCCGCCCAGGCCGCCCTGCAGCAGTTTGCCGATCTCAGCTCCACCCACCAGCGCCTGGTGGATGCCCGGGAGCAGGAGAAGGTCCTGGCTCCTCTGACAGATCTGTCTGCCTCCAGGGAGGGGGCGGAGAAGGTCAGGGATGATCTGGCGCAGGCAGAGAGCCAGATTGTGCCTTACACCGCGGGCCTTGGCCTGGAATGGTGCCTGGGGGAGTCTGCCCGGGCGGAGGCGGCGATCCTGGATCTGGAGGGACGGGAGCAGAGCCTGGAGACCAGCCGGGGACAATGGCAGGTGAAACTGGACGGCTACCGTCTGAAGTACAGCAGCCTGGGTGGCGAGGCTGTGGAGCGGGCCCGGGATGAACTGGCAAAGGCCCAGGAGGGGCTGTCCGCCACCAGTCAGCGGGCGGAGCGGTATCTGCTTCTTGCCCGGCTCCTGGGACTGCCGGAGAAGATCTCCCGGGAGAATTTCAGCTCCAACCGCCTGGCCTGCCAGCGTCTGGAGCGGGAGGCCGAAGCCCTGGCCGAGGGCAATGACACCCGCCGGGGCGAGGTGCGGGGCGAGATCTCCCGCCTCACTGAGCGGCGGGACGAGATGAACCGGGAGATCGAACTCCTCCGGCAGCATCCTGACTCCAATGTGGATCCCCGGTTTATCCGCCTTAGGGATCAGCTGGCCGAGGAACTGGATCTCCCCGCCCACCGCATGGTGTTCGCCGCCGAGCTCATGGAGGTGAAGCGGGATGAGAGCCACTGGCGGGGCGCCATTGAGCGGGCCCTGGGCGGGTTCAGGCAGACCCTGCTGGTGGATCCGGAGAACTGTCCTGCCATCACCGGCTGGCTCAGCACCCGGCATACCGGGCTCCATGTGCGGGTGCAGGAGGTGGGCCGGCAGCGGGAGAAGCCTGACAGTTTCAGAGCGGACGGCTTCCTGGCCAAGCTCCTGTGGAAGGATCATCCCTTCACCCTGTGGCTCAAATGCCATCTTCTGGGAAGGGATCTCATTTGCGTGGACACCCTGGAGGCCCTGAACGCCACCGAGCTTTCCCTCCATCCCTCCGGCATCATCCACTTCCGGAAGGGCTATTTTGAGAAGAAGGATCTGACCCGGATTGACGATCAGCATGACTGGCAGCTGGGCTTCTCCTCCCGGGAGCGCATGGAGATCCTGCTCCGGGACCGGGATGCGGCCGCCGATCGGCTGCGGGAACTGGAAGGGGAGTTCCAGAAACTGCGCCAGAGCCTCCACGAGATTGAGAACAGCCGGAAGGCAGTGGAGGAGCTCCGGGCGGTCACTGACTTTGCCATGATTGATCAGGATGTTCCCCGGAAGCGGATCCGGGAGCTGGAGGATCACATCCGGGAACTTTCCGGCAATACGGAGCTGGACCGCTTCCGGCAGCTTATGGATGAGGCCCAGGCCGAATGGGAGCGGATTGACCGGAAGCTCCGGGATCTGGAGGGGGATCTCACCGCTGCCCGGGGGCGGAAGGAGCGCCTGGACGGCTACCGGGAGACCCTTTCCCGGGAGACCGGGGAGGTGGATCCGGGCTGCGGAAAATACCTGGCAGACGCGGTGGCCCGCCTGAAACTCCGGGCAGAGGAGCTGTTCGGCTCCGCCGGCCGCGGCGCCATCAGAAGCGCCCTGGCAGCCCTGGCGGCGGCTAATGAGAAGGCCGTCCGGGATCTGGAGAACCGCATGGGCCGGATCCTCCTGAATTTCAAGAAGACCTGGCCGGCTCTGGCCTTGGAATGGGACGAGGAGGACACCTCCCAGGAGAATGTGGACCGGTATCTGGCCTTTCTCTTCCGGCTGCGCCGGGAGGGCCTGCCGGCCCTGGAGGATGACTTCCGGGAGAAGCTCACCCATGAAACCTCCCAGACCGTGGCCCATATTGACACGGCCATTGATCATGAGATCCACGGGATCCTGGACCGGATTGACCAGATCAACCAGGTGCTGGGGCGCACGGAGTTTGACCGGAACTGCTATCTGCGTATTGTGGCCCGGGAGAACCGGGAGCCGGAGAACATCCGGAACTTCAACCGGGACATGCGCCGGGTGCTCTCCCTGGTGGGATCCAATGACTATGAGAAGCGGTTCCAGTATCTGAGCACTGTGATGGACACCCTCAGGGACGCTTTGGGCAGTAGCTCTATTTCTGGCAAGCAGCTGCTGGATCCCCGGCTGCGCATGGAGTTCACCGCCCAGAAGATCCGCCGGGACACGGATGCGGTGGTGGATGTGCTGGACTCCAGCAGCGGCAAGTCCGGAGGCGAGAAGGAGTCCTTTGCCGGGGCGGTGCTGGCCTCCTCCCTGGCCTATGTGCTGACCCCCGAGGGCTCCCAGGCCCCGGCTTACTGCACTGTGTTCCTGGACGAGGCCTTCTCTGCCACCTCGGAGCGCTTCAATGAGCAGCTGCTGAAGATCTTCCGGGAACTGAAGCTGCATGTGAACCTGCTGACTCCTTTCAAGAACATCGACATTGTCCGGGACTATGCCGAGTCCATTGTCATTGTCACCAAGAACGAGGAGACCCGGAACAGCAGCGTGAGCTACATGTCCTGGGAGGACTATGAGCTCCGGCGCCGGCAGGCCCTGGAGCGGAAGGCGGCGGAGCGTCTCCTGGCATTGGAGGTGATCCAGGAGTCCGGGGAAGAAGAGCAGATCAGCGGCGGGGAGGATCCCGTGGACGCTGATCTGGACGGAACTGAAGGTGAGTCCGGTGACGGGGACGTGGCTGAGTCTGAGTCTGAGGCTGCAACCGGGGCGGTTGGCCTGGATGAGGACGGATCCGGTCTTGGATCTGGGAGCGGCTTCCGGGGAGCGGTAACGGAAGATACGGTGTCCGGCAGTCTTCCGGAAGATCTGGGACTTTCCACGGATCCCGGGATGTGATGGCGGCGGCGGCCCGGGCTCCGGGCGCCTGAGGGGAGGAGAGCATGCGGTTTCCAGATGAGGTGCTCCGGGAGATCCTGGAGCGGGAATTTCGGAAGGGCGGTTTTCTGGCGGGCAGGATCACCGGTGACCGGCCCTTCCCCCTGAAGGTGCGCCTCTGTCCCCCCACGTCTTCGGAGATCAGATCTGATCTCGCATCCTATGAGCGCTTTCTCCGGGATTGGGGGCGTTTTCCCCTGCAGGGCCTCCTGCGCCGGCGGGACATTGCCTATGCCCGATCCCTTCCGGGCACCGGCGTGCCCTCCGAACTGGTGGCGGAAAACTGGGGAGAGTTTCTGGATCTTTTGGGTTGTGCTGACCGGAATGCCCGGAAAACTGCGGAGGAATATGCCGCCCGCCTGGACAGGATCGGCATGCTCTGCGGCGTGTCCCCGGCTCAGCCTTCCCGGGAAGCCAGGATCCGGAACGGGGTGTGGGAGCTGGCACCCGGGGAATTTGACCGGCTCTGCCTGGTGCTGCCCCAGCTTTCCCGGGGCATGGGCGGGGGAAAATCCTATCTCCGATCACTGCCGGTGAAGGGGGTTGACACCAAGTTCATCGAGAAGCACCGGGATCTGATCATGGCCCTTTTGCGCCTGAGGGATCAGGGAGCCGGGATCCCCGGCGGTGCCTTTGGCGCGTCCGGGGAGGGCGGGGGATCTGCATCTGGATCCGGCATGCAGGGCAGGGCAGACGGCGGGGGCGGTCCCGGGGATGATGGCTTCGGATCTTCTCCGGAAGACGGTGCCCTGGAGGATTACCTTGGGGTGCTCACCAAGCCTGCCGGCTTTGTCCTGGTCCGGGCACTGGATCCTGATCTTCAGCCGGCCCTGGGTGGCTTCAGGATCCTGCGGGTTCCAAGTGATGAACTGCTGAACTGTCCTCTTCCGGGACAGGATCTCATTGTGGTGGAAAACGAGCAGACCGGATTCGCCCTTCCTCAGATCCGGGATGCCGTGGCGGTTTTCGGTGCCGGCAAAAACCTGTCCTGGGCCGCCGCTTCCTGGATCCGGAATCGGCGCAAGGTGGCCTACTGGGGAGATGACGACTCCTGGGGCTTTGGCATGCTGGCGGATTTCCGGAGGCTCTCCGGGCTTTCCCCGGAGCAGTGCCCCTCTTTGCTTATGGATACCGCAACCCTGGAGTTGCATCCGGACATGATGGTGCCGGAGCCCGTATCTGCCAGAACTGACGCCGCCTTCCTCACTCCGGCGGAGCGGGAGGCCCTGGACCGCCTCCTGCACTGGGGGCCGGGTAGATCCCCGGGGCGCCTGGAGCAGGAGCGGATCCGGCAGGATCTGGTGATCAGCGCCCTGGCGGCGCACTTTGATCTGATCCCTGACTGAGGGGGAGCCGGGGCGGTGAACCGGGAGCATCCGGAACAGATCCAGTTACCGGCTCCTGCTGACGCCTCTGTCCGGCTGACCACTGTCTGCCGTTCACTCTGTTCCTTCCGATCTTTCCGGATCGGATCTACGCTGATCTTTCCCGCACATTTTCCCTTCATACCCGTCTTTCTCTCCCGCGATCTTTACAACTGTGCAATAAATGTTTCATGTGTCAGTAAATGACATTTTAACCCTCAAAATTTATTTCTTTGAGCGGAGTTGCAAATTTAGGTGGAAAATCTTGCCTTTAATGAGCCGACAGGTTAGGCTTTTTCATGTCTTACGCACATGAGTTCCGGCTGCGGTGAACGGCAGCCGGCGCCCTGACCGCTGGTGCCGGCAGGGATGATGATCCGTCTGGTGCTGCCGGGAGTAAACCGGGGTGCGGGACGCCTTCTGGGAGAACTTTTTATGAACACAGCAGAAACCACAGCCGGAGGCGGGGCAGGGGATTACAGCCCGTCTGTCAGGTTGCTTCATCTTTCCGACCTGCATATCGGCAAGCGTCTGCACGACTATGACAGGGCCTCCGAATATGAGGCCCTGCTCCGGGATCTGGTCCGGGAGGCGGAGTCCTTTCGGCCTCACGGGATCCTGATCTCCGGGGATGTGTTTGACGGGGTCAATCCCTCCATAGATGCGGAGATGTTTTTCGGCCGTCTGCTGCTTTCCCTGCATCAGGCGGTGCCGGAGGCGGATCTGATTATTACCGCCGGCAACCATGACAGTTCACGGAAGATCGACAGCATCGCTGGTTACACCTCATCCTTCTGTGACCGGATCTTCCTGATGGGCTCCCTGCCTCTGTCCCAGCCTCCGGGAGCCAAGAAGGCCGTTCTCCATCTGTCCCGCATGATCCGCCCGGTGAAGGACAGCAGCGGACAGATCCTCTGTCTGGTGGCAGCGGTTCCCTTTGTCTCCGAGCATGTCCTTTTCAGTCTGTACAAGGAGGACGACAAGGATCAGGACGGCAAAGAGCAGCTCAAACAGAAACTCACCTATTCCGGTGCCCTGGAGCGCCTTTACCAGGAACTCCTCAGTTGTGCCCGGGAGGAGGCGGGAAAACTCCCGTCCCCTGTTCCTGTAGTTGCCATGGGGCACTGCTTTGTCAGCAGCGCCTCCCTCACTGATGAAGAAAAGGATAAGAGGGATGACTTTGTGGGCGGCACCCGGGCAGTGAGTGCCGGTATTTTCCGGGGCTATGACTACACTGCCCTGGGGCACATTCACCTGGCGCAGAATGTGTCGGACCGGATCCGCTACAGCGGCTCCCCCTTTCCCGTAAACTTCGGTGAGATCAATTACAAGAACGGGGTGACGGAAGTGAGTCTGGGAGGAGCCCGGGACGGTGAAGGTCTTTTCAGCCTGGAAAGCAAACACCGCCTCCTGACCCGGGAGGTGCAGTTCCTCCGGATCCCGGACAAAGGCTTTGGATCTGAGAAGCAGATCCGGGATCTGCTGGCAGATCTGCCGGAGATCCCGGAGCTGGGCCGCCGCCCTTTCTGCCGCATTCATGTCAGATATGATCCCAATGATTCTGAGTACACCTCGCTGTCTGAGTTCAGGAGCGCTCTGAATGAACTGACTGGCAGCCTCCAGAACCGCGGGTGCATCCGTTTCTGCGGTGCGGAACTGGAGACTGTTTCCCCTGACACCGGTAGCGGATCTGCGGCTCTGATCGGAGATCTCCGGGATGTTCCTCGTCCCCGGGATCTGATCATGAGGCTTTTCCATGAATGCTACGGCGACCGGGAAATGGATGAGAACATGCGCCGGGCCCTGGAGGAAGTTCTTCAGGATCCTGATGTGCTGTCCGCTGCTCAGTGTGGATCCGGTGCCAATCAGCAGGATGATGCAGGAGGAGAGTAATGAAGATCATCAGAGTTTCAGGGAAGAACCTGGCAAGTCTCCGGGAAGAATTTACGGTTGACTTTCAGGATACGGTGACTGCCAGCCTGTTTGCCCTGGTGGGTGACACTGGCGCGGGCAAGAGCACTATTCTTGATGCCATCTGTCTGGCACTATACTGCAAGGTTCCCAGGTTCCCCGACAGCAAAAAAAGTGACAGTTACTCTCTGGACGGAGGGAAGACGGTTGCAAGGCTCTATGATCCAGCAAACATCCTTTCCCGGGGGGCGCAATACGGTTTTGCCGAGGTGGAGTTCCTGGGCACCGGAGGCTGCCACTTCTTAGCCCGGACCAGTATTACGCTGAAAGAGAAAGGGAAGAAACTTGAGCACACCCTGGATGTCTTCGACTCCTGCGGCCAGTTGACCCCGTGGACCCCGCAGGGGGATAGCAAAAAGGATCCGGTCACAAAAGCCGTGGGGCTTAGCTGGGCGCAGTTCAGCAAGGTTATCATCCTGCCCCAGGGTGATTTCAGGGCTTTTCTTTCTGCGAAAACCAGCGATAAAACCGAGATCCTGGAAAAACTCACCAACACCCAGGTTTATAGCAAGATTGATGAATGTGTCACTAAGCGGATCAACAGCTCAGATGGGCAGATCGGAAAGCTGAAGGAAGAAGCGAGTAGACTTGCCGGGCAGATCATTCAGGATGAGGAACTGAACTTGATGCGGGAGCGGGAGCATAAGATTGCTGAGGAAAAGGCCGTTTTGGCAGAACTCCGGAGCCGGGCCCGGAGCGCTGATCAGTTTGCCGGGCAGCTGGCTGTCTGCCGGAAGGAAGCCCAGGACGCCCGTGACAAGTTGGACCAGGCCTTGAAGGCGAAGGAGGAGGCTGAAGGCTCATTCAGCCTGGCCGACCTTTATGGCAGGACCGTGAACTGCCGTCAGAGTTTCCAGGAACTTGAGGCCAGGAAGAGAGAGGAGACTGCCCTCGGGGATCAGTTGTCTGGACTGAATGCGAAGGTCATGGATGCAACTGAAAAGATGCAGCAGGCCGCAGATCGGTTGCAGCAGGCAGAGGAAACGTGCCGGAGAAAGGAGGCAGAACAGAAAAACTCCAAGGAGGATCTGGATAAGGCAGAAGAACTTGAGGAGCGTCTTGCCGTCCTGGGAGGTGAGGTTAAGACCAAAAGCGCACAGGTGGCTGACTGTGAGCGGAAGTCAGCTGATGCCGGGAAGGAACTGGCACAACTGGCTGATGATGAGAGGCGGCTCCTGGATCAACTGGAGAAACTGAATTCACGTCATGAAAAAAACCAGGGCTTCTGCTTTCTTCTGGACGATGGCTTTGAGAGGGTGACCAACCTTGCACAGGGGATCCGGAAACTCAGAGAGAACACTAAAAAGGAGCAGGAGCTTCAGGAGACTTGCAGGCGCCGGTATGAAAACCTGCAGGCTGCGATTGAAGAGAACTGCGGACAAATGGCTGCACTCCGGAAAAAATGGCATGTTCCGGACTCACCGGAGGGAGAACTTTTCTGGAACCGATGCCCGGAAGTGCTGACTGATGCCCAGAGTTCCGCCCAGAGGCTCAGGGACAGCGCCCTTACCATGGGAGCTCCCATTAAGGTGTTAACTGAAGATCTTGCCGGTCTTTCTGTCTGCCGGAGCGGCATTGCGGAGAAGGAGCGGGAACTTGCTGTCTATGACGGTCTCAGTGGTGATCCCATTGTTAAGGCAGGGGAGCAGGTCCGGAGCCTTGATGAGGAACTGCGGCGTCTGAAAGTCATGCTGGAGTTCAGCAGCCACGCGCTTTCCCTCAGGAAAGGGGATCCATGCCCCTGCTGCGGTGCCACTGAGCACCCGCGGATTGACGGTCTTTCCCAGGAGGAACTGGATACTTTGGATTCCAGACTAAGGACCGAGGCTGATGCCAAGAAGGCGGAACTGGAGGAAGCCCGGGCTGCCCTGAACAAGGCGGAGGAGCAGAAGAGGAAACTTGAGAACACTCTGAACACCCTCCGCAAGGAAGCTGATCGGCTGAAGATGAGCCTGGCGGATCAGTGCCGTGTCCTGGAGGCGATCAGGAATGGTTTTCTTGAAGGCCTTGAAGAGTTGTCCCGCCACCAGGGGATCCTGGGAGAAGGCGCCATGCCCCGGGAACTTCCCAGCTGGGCTGATCTTGCGCAAAACATTGCCCAGGCTGCCGAAATCCTCAGAGTTTTCAGTGGATCCCCTGATCCCGGTGAACTCTGCGGGAGCCAGGATGCGGAAAATGCCCCGGACAGCCTTGCCAGACTGGAACGGGTGATCGCTGACGGCCTGAAAGAGACTGGCGGAGTCTGGGTTTCCCTGAAGAACGATGCTGGGCAGTATGCAGGCCTTCGGGAAAATGTAAGGAAGAGCCGTGAGGATGCAGGCGTAAACGAGGCTGAACTGAAAAAACTGGATGCCGAACTTGCCCGCCTGGGTGATGAGCTCCGGGAGCAAAAGATGGCGGAGGAACGTCTGGAGCCGGGAGCACGGAAACTCCTGGGACAGCTCGTTGATGCTGCTGGCAGCGCCTTTAAGAACGAGAAAGACAGGTTGGAGAAGATCAGGACTGAACTGCAGAACTACGGCAGGGAGAAGGATAAACTGGAAAAAGCCGCCGCTTTGAAGAGCCAGGGACTTCAGCAGTCCAGGCAAGCAAAGGAAACCCTGGACCAGGAGCTTCAGCAGTCCCGGACTGCCCTAGTGGAGCTTGAGAAACAGCGGTACAGCATCACGCAACAGCACCGGAACCTTTTCGGCGGTCTCAATTCCAGGCAGAAGAGAAGCAAGCTCCAGGAAGCAGTGGACGGAGCAAGAACGCAGGTTTCCGGAGCTGAAAAAGCTCTGGTCAGTGCCCAGAAGGTTCTGGAGGAAGCTGAGAAGCGTCTTTCAGAGCAGCAGGAACTGGTACGGTCGGCAGCCGCAAGGACGGAGGAAGCTCTGAAGCGCCATGATGATCAGGTGGCAGAGTGCCTCAGGGCAAATCCCGGACTTGGCCGCAGTGAGCTTGACGAAGCATGCAGGATCAGCGAGGAAGCATATCTTAAAGCCAGGGAACTTGCGGAGCAGATCAAGCGTGATATTGAGACGTCACGGACCAGAGCCGAAGGCGCAGCTGTCCAGCTGGGCAGGATATCCGGTGAGCATGCGAAGGTGGTGGCACGGCTGCCTGCAGAGTCATATGATCCCGTGAGCGGAATGATCCGGAAGGAGTATATGGACGGACTTCGCCAGGGTGAGAAGCGCTTGGAGGATGAGTCCGGCGACATCTCCCACAAACTGAAATCGGATCAGGAGAAGCGGGGCGAACTGGCGGAACACCAGCGGAAAATTGCCGTGCTGGAGGCAGGGATCTGTGGCTTCAGGAGCCTGCAGGACCTCTTCAAGAAGAGAAAATCTCTGATGAACTATGCCCAGAGCATTAATTTCCAGTGCCTCTTGGAGAATGCCAACCGTTATATCCGGGCCTTCACTTCCGGAAGGTATGATCTGTTCAGGGTGTCCACCCAGCAAAAACAGGACAGTGATGATGTCATGTCATCATCAATGGAGATGCTGGTGACTGATCACCAGGGAGCGGATGAGGCCCGGGCCGTTGGATCCCTTTCCGGAGGGGAGCAGTTCTGTGTCTCCCTTGGTCTGGCACTGGGGCTTTCGGATCTAGTCACCGGCAATGTGACGGTGGGTACTATGTTTGTGGATGAGGGTTTTGACACCCTTGATAACAGCTACCTGGACAATGTACTCAACTGCATGCAGTCGGCCAAGATCAACCGCCAGATCGGCATCATCTCCCATGTGAGTGCCATTGTTGACGGGGAGATGATCCCCCAGAAGGTCCATGTGGAGCGGGACCCGAGAAATCCGGCGGCAAGCCTTGTGAGGGGCGGCTGCGTTAGTGGAAGATCTTTTGTGAAGTCCGTTACAATTTAGACACGAAAATTTTGAATTTTTTTGATGTTTTTATAGATTTATGATCCTGTGATTTGCCCGTTTTGGGGCCTCTGAGCCGACAGGATATATAGTTTTCATCCTGTTTTGGTCTATTTCAACAAAAAAGCGCTGAACCCGCTATATTTCGGGATCAGCTCCGCTAATG
>CACZLZ010000012.1 GCA_902782145.1 uncultured Aeromonadales bacterium | reverse complement strand
GTATCGTACATAGTGTGTGTTCCTTCTTTTTTTGGACATATTGATTGTAAGATAGGAACCACACTTCTTCCACCCCCAAAACCCTAATGGGAGGGGGCCTGGCGTCTACCTGCCTTCTCCCCTGTCCCAACTAGATTTTGCAAAGAGCCATTATTTCGCCCTCCTGGTCCGGGCTTTCCCCGATGCCCGGGACCGGCCCTTCCTTTCCATGCGCAGTGTGATCCGGGGCGATCGGCTGGATATTTTCTGGGCGCGGTTCTGGAAGATCCGGGATCCCTCCGGCAGGACGTCTTACCGTTCCCGCAGTTACCCCAAGGGTACCAGATCCTGCCGCCAGTCCATGCGGCCCTTCCGGAAGGTGCCCCGGGATCTCCGGCGGATTGTGGAGTTCATGGAGCGGCGCAACGAGATCAAGCGGAAGCGCGGCAGGCTCCTGGGTGAGATGCTAAGGGCTCTCAGGCAGTATGCGGCCCTCACCGGGGAGGATGTCTACTGAGGATCCCTCCGGGGACGGCTCTCATCGGCGCAGATCTCCGTCTTCAGGCAGGTGGAGGCGGGATCCATGATCCAGGTGATCCCCCCTTCCGGGGCGGGGGCGGGCACGGTGATGTAGGAGGTGCCCCGGAGCTCATGATCGTAGTTGGTGTAGGCGGTGATGGTGCCCCCGTCCACCCTGACGGCGGAGACGTTGGGATCCCGGACGCTGCTGATGTAGCTGTCGCTGAGATCCCACCTGCCGCTGCTGGATCTCCGGCGGTCGTTGCACACGCTGCGGTAGCGCTGGCCCTCGGCCTTGATGCACTCCTCCACCTGTCTCTTCACCGGATCCAGGGACCGTATGATCTGCTGGAAGGTGGTGCGGGTGCGTTCCCGGGAGTAGAGGCTGTTGATCTGCCAGGCAGCGATGATGAGCAGGATGCACACCCCGGTGAGGATCAGAATGTGTTTCAGCATCCTGAAGGTGTATACCGCAGGACGCAGGAGGATCTTGCGGTAGCGTCGCCCGGAGTTTTCCGGCTGGATCCTGGTTCCGGCATAGCGCCGGTATTCGGGATAGTCATCATCTTCGGAAAGGGCGGCGTTCAGCCCCAGTTCCCGCAGGGTCCTGGTGGTCTCGGAGCACTCAATGCGGCTTCTTTCCGTGATGATGGTGATCTGGGTCAGGTAGCCGTCCTTCTCCTCCCGGCGGATCTCCACCTTCCGGTCCAGGGATCCCATGAGAATGCTGTCGATGCTGCCGCAGGCGCTGAGGCTGGCGGGATCCGGCATCTGGGCGGGGGAGATGGCTGGCCTGCGGGCGGGGGCGGCACCTGGATCCCCGGAGACGGATCTGGGGGCTGGGGCGGGCTGGGGCGTGGGTGCAGATGACGTAACTGCCGGCGCTGCCGGGCGGTCAGGGGAGCGGAGGCCCGGATCCCCGGTCCCTCCGGCGCCGGCCGGATCCCGGGAAAACTCCGGCACTGAGGCTCTTTCCGGGGCAGGACGCACCGGGGGTGCAGCCGGGGGCAGGCTGTTGCTGCCCGGAGGAACCGGACCGGGGGTGCCGGCGGCAGGATCCTCATCACCGTCACCGGAGTTTGCCAGAAAGGGGTTGAGGAGGCAGATCACGAAAAGCAGAATCAGCAGGAGGCCGTAGAAGATGGCCATCCGGTTGCTGCCCTGCATGGCTGACAGCACTGACAGGGGCAGCAGCATGGCCGCACCCAGGGCGAAGGCAATATATCTGAACATGGTTCCTGCAAGCTTGGGGATCCCGGCACCGCGGAAAACTCTTCCAGCGGCAGTCCTGCTTTGATTATAGCTGAATTTTCCGCCGGCTGCAGGGCAGCCCGGCCGCCGCATGGAACCCTGTGTCCAGGCCTGCGGACAGGATCACGGGAGAGGGATCCGGCGTGGCCCGGTTGACTGCGCCTTTCCGGGACGTGTTCATGGTCTCATTCCGGTGCCGTCCGGTCCCGCTCCACCGGGCTTTTCCCGGACGATGTCCCCGCCGCGCTTCATTATGGTGACAGGTGGCACAGACCGCAAAGGGGGCCGGTGCTATGATCCCGTAACACACCGGGGCGGGCTTTTTCCCGGGTTCACATCACACTGACGGTTGGGGTGAGGGTATGAACATCATGGGTTCTGGTGGTTCCGTGGAGGCGCGGGGGGCTGATGCCGCCTTTCCGGAGCCCGGCATCAGGGATCGTATTGCGGCCATCATCAGCATCATCAACTCCGGTCTCTACGATCGGGAGGACATAGTCAAGATCTGCGTGCTGGCGGTGCTGGCAGGGCAGAATGTCTTCCTGTACGGCCCCCCGGGCACGGGTAAGAGCATGATCTCCCGGCGCATCGCCTCCATCTTTGAGAACTCCCGCTATTTTGAGCATCTGATGCACCGCTTCTGCACTCCGGAAGAACTGTTCGGTCCGGTGTCCATCCGGGAGTTGAAAAACGATCATTACCACCGCCTCACCTCCGGCTATCTGGCGGAGGCGGACTTCGCTTTCCTGGATGAGATCTGGAAGTCCTCCCCGGCGGTGCTGAACACCCTTCTGACCCTGATCAACGAGCACCGCTACCACAACGGCTCGGAGATCCTCAGCGTTCCCCTTAAATCCCTGATCTCCGCCTCCAACGAGGTGCCCCTTCATGAGGCGGGGCTGGACGCCCTCTATGACCGCTTCCTTGTGCGCCTGGTGGTGAACCCGGTGTCCTCCCAGGAGATCTTCCAGCGGATGATCACGGATCCCGGCGCCGGCCAGCTCAGTCCCATGCCCATGGAGCTGGCGGTGCGGGACAAGGAGTACCGCCGGTGGCTGGAGCAGATCAGCCGGGTAGAGCTGCCGGACCGCTGCGCCGAGGCCGTGGTCCACATGCGGGGGATCATCGCCGACAAGGTGGATCTGACAGATCTGGACCGGGATGATGTGGATGATGACTTTGAGCTGGATCCGGAGCCCGTGGGGCTGACCGAGGACGGCCAGCACCAGTACGGACATCTGTCTTATGTGTCCGACCGGCGCTGGTTCCAGATCATCCGCCTGCTGAAGGCCTCGGCCTTCTTCAACGGCCGCCGCAGCGTCAGGATCCGGGACTTCTTTGTCCTGCGGTACTGCCTGTGGAACACCTCCTCTGACATGGAGAGCTTCAACGCCCTGGTGGTGGACACGGTGCGGAAGTTCGCCGAGGGGGAGATCTTCCCCGCCGAGCTCCAGGAGGCGGTGCGCCGGGAGATGAACCGGGAGGGCCCGGGGGGCACGGAGGAGCTCATGGTGAAACTGCGCACCTGCATTGCGGCCATGAATGAGATCACTGCCTCCCTTAGGCGTGACAATGTGCAGATCATGTCCCGGGGCGGCGAACTCTTCTTCGATCAGCACAGCGATTCCATTCCCCGCTATTCCCGCAGATCCCCCTCGGCTTCGGTGAACAAGATCACCTTTGAGTCCGCCCTGACGGACATGCGCCTGGAGATCGGTCAGCAGATCCGGTGCCGGGTGGTGAAGGCCCCCCGCCGGGACATTCTTTTCTGCGGGCAACTGGAGTGCCTGCCGGACGACGGCTTCGACTTCCATTCCCGGCAGAACGGCTCCCAGATTGACATGCGGGTGGTGAAGATTGACCGGGAGAACCGGCTCATCCTGGTCAAGGAGGCCAAGTCCTCACAGGAGTACTGGATGCCGGTGCTGAACTACGATCTGGGGGCCAACTACCACTCCGTGTACAACGAGAGCTTTGAGCGGCAGCTGGACATGGTGTTCAACATCAAGAAGTGCGACAGCGAGCGCATGCAGATTGTCATTTCCGGGGGCAGTCAGCAGGTCATCAAGTATATCAAGATCACCTCCGTGAAGCAGATGGTGGAGCTGGTGCGGCAGCACCGGGCCATCACCGAGCTGGAGGAGCAGCTGAACAGTTGCTTTGCCCGCTATGACTCGGTGTTTGACGGCATTCTGGCGGAGATTGACGGGGAACTGTTCATCAGCCATGAGGACAAGAAGATCCTCAAGGAGATCTTCTTTGACCAGATCCCGGACGTGAGAAAGGCCAAGAACGAATTCCTGGAGCTCATCAATGTCTACCAGGGGGAATGACTGGCTCCTGCTCCAGGCCAGGCGCACCCTTTCCCGGCTTCTCCGGGCGGAGGCCCAGGACGGCGGGGGGGCTGATCCCCGGAACCTGGCTGTGCTCCGCCGCTCGGTGGACTCCTTCATTGACCGCATTTTCGCCAAGCTGCTCCTGCGCCTGGAGCGGGATGACGAATATCAGCGGGATCTCAACCGCATCAGCAGCCTCAAGCGGGTCACCGCCGACGAGTTCACCAGCTCCATGCTCACAGAGGAGTACACCCTGCTGCAGAGGTACTTCCGGATCAACACCCACTACAAACTCGATCTCCTGAAAAAATACTTCAAGAACCGCTATCAGCTGGAATCCCCCGGCCAGAATGCCGGCATGGAGGAATGGAACGCCTACACCCGCCTGCAGCAGAGCAACCGCAGTTCCCTGGAGGGAGCCCATGCGTCGGTGCTGTCCATGCTGGAG
Source organism: uncultured Aeromonadales bacterium (assembly GCA_902782145.1). Taxonomy (GTDB): domain Bacteria; phylum Pseudomonadota; class Gammaproteobacteria; order Enterobacterales; family Succinivibrionaceae; genus UBA2804. The sequence goes on along the minus strand of CACZLZ010000012.1, from coordinate 55,277 downwards.
GAGAAGATCGCCTCCTGCGAGAAGAAGTACTTAAGCGATCTCAGCAGCCGCTTCTGCAGCCTGGTCACCCGGCAGTTCCAGGAAAAGGCCGCCAAGGTGCGCACCTGCACCCGGCTCAACCTCCCCGCCGGACATTTTCTCCGGGACTTCTCCCCCCGGCGGCGCCGGATCCAGCCCGCATCCCGGGAGGGCGGCTATGAGCAGGCAACATTGAGCAATGTGAAGCAGGACAGTTTCAGCCGGAGCGATCCCCCGCCGGAGAACGGCGGTACCGACGCCCGGCAGGGCGCCGGAGCTGGCAGGAAGCCGGGATCCCGTCTCCGTAACGGGGGCGCTGCCGGGAGGCGGGGAGCCTTTGAGGGAGCCCTGGGACGGGGCGCCCAGGGCGGGAAAACCGGCAGCCCGCCTGGCGGCGGCAGGAGCCGCCGGAGCGCCTATGACCGGCTGGCGGATGATCTTATGGCCGGGCGGAGTCCCGGGGACCGTCCCCGGGATCCCCTCCGGGACCGGAGGGGAGCGGGAACCGGAGATGGATCCGGTGAGGGGGCAGATCAGGCTTTGGATCCGGGATCCGCAGCCGCCGGCGGCCTGCGGGATCCCGGCAGCACCGGTTCCGATCCTGCATCTTCCGGCGGGAAAAAGCCGTCTTCCGCCTCCCCCGGATCTCCGGATCCGGTGCAATCCACCGGCCGTTCCGGCGGGGAGGACAGCCCTCCTGCTCCGGGAGCCGGCATGAGTCCGGAGTCCGGATCCCGGTCTTCATCTTCCGCCTCAGGGGAGGCTCCAGTCTCTGGAGAACAGGCAAGTTCCGGGTCGGGTGACTCCACGGTGGCGTCCTCTTCCTCCTGGAGTCCGGACACCCCGTCTCCGGGGGCCTCCCGGGGGGGCCGCTTTGCAACCCCGGAGTGGGAATGGAGCCTGGATCCCGGAGAGCCCGCCACGGGAACTTCTGCCGGAGGAACTGCCGGGGAGGAGGCTTCCGGAGAGCCCTCCCGGGACGGCTCTCCCGGGCAGCCCGGTGCCGGAGATGCGGCGGGCGTTGAGAACCGGGATCCGGGAGAGCCCTCCGCCGGGAATGGAGCCGGATCTGCTATTCCGGGACCAGACTCCTCTTCCTCCCCGGGCGGGGAAGGTGCCGGGGAAGGAACTCCTTCCGGTGGCTCTGCTGCCGGGGGCTCACGATCAGATCCGGCGGGGGCAGAGTCCCCGGTGCCTCATGAGGCGGCGGATCAGTCCGCAGCACCCGGCAGCGATCCGGGAACCGGTGCCGGGACGGCTCCGGGATCTGGCGCCGATCCATCCCGGGAGGGCGGGGAGACTGCCGCCGGGGAGCAGTCTGGGGAGACGGGATCTCCGGATCAGGCAGAGCCGGGCACCGGCCACGCTGGGGACGGCAGCCAGGATCTGGAGCCCCTGCCTGAGGAGGGCGGGATCCCGGTGCTGGATCTGTCCTTCATGCTGGATCCTGCCGGGGAGGTGCCCAGGAATGGCGGGAACGCGGTGCCTGCCGGATCCCGGGAGGATCTCCGGGGCACCGGAAAACTGGTTGCCGGCGCCCCTCTGCCGGATCTGCCTGAGGATGACGATCTGGGCTTCGAGTCCCTGGAGGACATGCTCCGGGATCTGGGGCTGAGCACCGGGGGATCCTATGACGAGAACGGGATCTATGATCCCCATCCTGACTACTTCTGGACCCACCAGTACTGGAACACCGCCAGCTGGACCCGGGACAGCGAGGCCGAGATGGAGGATGAGCCTCGAGAGGAGAAGAGCCCTGAGACGCCACCTGCCGCCTCCGGGGCGGAAGACCGGAGCTCCGAGGCGGAAAAGGAGTTGGAGCGGTATTTTGAGGAGCTGGCCGACGATCTCATTCACACCCGGGGCACCCGGTTCGGTCTTCCGGGGATCAGTGATGGCTTCCTTGCTGAGGATGACCGCAGCGACTATGTGCATTTCTTCTCCATCATTGAGAACAACACCGGGATCCAGAAATTGCTGAAGCACCTTGGGCGCAGCATGGGGCTGGACCGGAACTCCCGGGACCGACAGAGGTCCCGTAGTACCACCTCCTCCCGGGGCGGATCCCCGGCTCCCGGATCCGTGTCCGGGATCACCATGGGCCGGGAGATCAGTTATGTGCTCCCGGAGGAGCTGGTGAAGATCGCCGACAGCGACACTGAGCACATTTTTGACATCAGCTATCTGGAGAACAACCTCCTGCTCTTTGATCTGAAGGGGATCGCCGGGGTCTCCCACGGGGGCAGTGACCGGATCCGGAGTTCACCCCGGCGGGGCCGGGGCCCGGTGGTTCTGTGTGTGGACACCAGCTCTTCCATGCAGGGGGTGCCGGAGAGTTATGCCAAGGCCACGGTGATGAGCCTGGCGCTGAAGTGCCATGATGCCGGCCGGGACTGCTATGTGATCAACTTCTCCGTGAAGATCGAGAAGCTGGTTTTGCGGGAGGATGAGGCTGATGTGGAGGGCAAGCTGCTGAAGTTTCTGAGCAAGAGCTTCAACGGCGGATCGGATCTGGACGAGGCGCTGATGGAATGCCTTTCCCTGATGCACAATGATCCCCGCTTCTACCGCTCTGATGTGCTGTGCGTCACCGACGGTCAGATCCGCTTCTCTGAGCGGCTGGCCGCCATGGTACGCCGGCGGCGGCAGCATGAGCACAACAGGTTTTATGAGCTGGTCATCGGATCTATGGCCAATGAGGCCTACTGGCTGGAGGCCCGGGAGAGCCTCAGGGATCAGTCCAGCATTTTTGACCGGCTTTATGAGCTGAGCACCGACGGTCGCTGGATGCGGGAGATCAGCATTTAGAGCCGATCCGGGAGTGGTTCCCGGACGGTTTCCGGGTGTGTGACGCGAGGGGAGAGTAGATGGCAGTTAAAAAGGGCAGGGGACAGGCGGCAGTGACATCCCGGAAGGGAAGCCCGGGAGGGAAGAGCCTGAATGCTGTGCGGATGACGGAGTTGCTGGGGGAATGCCTCTGGGGCGGCGGCCGTCCGGTGTGTGTCCGGACCGGGGGTGCAGCCCGGGGCTATTACCTTGACGATCCTCCTACTCCTGTCTGTCCCTCGGTCACCGTGTTCCTGTGCAACCGGGAGCCATGGAGTCTCAGGGTGTGCGCCGAGATCGAGCGGGAGCGTCCTGGGAGGATCTGCATGGGAGTGAAGGTGTGGTCTGCTGATAAGGGGGGCTCCCTGGAGGCGCCGGGGATCAGGGAGGAACTCCTATCCTTTCTGGGCCTGGAGGCGGAACGATCCTGCGGGATCCGTCTCGTTTATGACGGCTGGTGGCTGTGGAGCCGGTATCTCACCTGGGATGGCCAGGGCACTGTCGATCCTGCCGACGGCGGGATCCCCTGCTTCAGGGAGCCCAACGAAGCTCTGGAACGCCTGGAGGATCTTGATGTTCTGGAGAGGTTCCTGGGGAAAGCCGCTGATCTGTGGCAGGAACTGCTGGACCGCGGGCAGCAGGTGCGGCGGTGATGTTGGGCGTTCACCCTCTCCGGCTTCTGTCCGGCTCTTTTCCGGCGCTGCTCCTGGCTGCGGCCGCAGTTCTGGGATATGTGTCCCCTGCGGCGGGGCAGGTGAGGGGGGAACTGTCAGATCAGACGCCACTGGAGGCAGCCGGGGATCTGGCTGCCGCCGGAGCCTGGAAACTGGGGAGCGCGGGCGGGGTCATGCTTATTCCCTGTGCCGTGAGCCGGGAGGCTGACTGCCGGGGGTACTTCCGGGGTATGATGCGGTATGTGCGCACCTTCACCCTTGGATACCGGATCCGCGGGATCCGCCGGATGGGGGATCTTCAGTGGCTGCTCCTGGATTTTGCCGGGGATGTGCGGTGCGGCGCCCTGATACGGGCCTTCCGGGACGATCTCAGTGCTACTGGCGCAGTTCTGGAGGACGGTGCCTGCGGCGGGAGACACTGCGAGAAGCTCTTCAACCTGAACCATCGGCTGATGCTGGTTTGCGCAGGATCTCTGCCGGATCCGGCACCCGGTGATCGGCAGGGATCCTCCCGGTGATCCCCGGGGAGCCGGCGCTTTTCCTGGCGGGAAGTCCGCGGATGGCAGATCGGATGTGCCTCTACCAGACGGAAGTCAGCGGAGGGTGCCGGGCGCAGGGCAGGATCAGGGGAACCCCGCATCTCCGGCAGCCGGAGTGGAAGACTGTCACGCTTCTGATTTGTTTGGAGCCCTCCCAGGGATCCCGGAGCAGGAGCTGATGTAACTTGTGTCAGCCCCTTACGTTTTCCCCGGTGTAGGATGAGGGACGGGATCCGGCGGTAACAGTTCTCCCTTATCCGAAGTTTTTTTAGTTTATGACGACGACTGTTGAAGGAACGCAATCATGAGCGGCTCAATCGGCAACACCACTTTTCACCAGCTTAATGTGGACATGCTCCGCGGAGATCAGAAGATCGGCAGCACCGCTGTCCAGACCGACAATCAGAACAAGGCCATCGCCAACCAGTCCCTGGCCAGCAAGATCTTCCTAGGGATCATCACCCTGGGCATTCACACCATTGTCCAGGCGGTCACCTCCAGCGGTTATGAAAATGACATCGCAGAGTTGTCCAAAGGCACTGAGACCCTTTACAAGAGCCTTGACCAGCTCACCAGCAGGGACAATGCCCGCCAGGAATGCACCATGGAAGTGAAGATGTTCGGCGAGAAGTTCAAACTCCGCAAAAACATACGGGATGAATTCTGGGCTGAGTTTCCCGATGGCAAGAAACAGAAGATTGATGATCCCAAGAAGATCATGAAGAACATAGAGCTTGACGTGATGGCCCATTCGGAACTGTTCCAGAAGCGCTTTGTGGTCAACACAGTGCTGCAGAAATATGAGGATCTGATCCAGAAGGAGCCTGAGCCGGCCGATCTCTTGAACGATGTGAATGATCTGGATAAGGAAGCCCGGGAAGTGGACGACGTCATGGGGCTGATGAAAGTTGCCGTTAAATCTCAGGAGATCGTTCCTGCCCTGGTGGCGGCCAAACAGCGCTATGACGAGCTTCTGGGCACACTGTTTGAGTCCCGGCTGGGAATGTCCAAGGAGGAGGTCAAGTTCATTGACCGGAACATCGGCAAACTGCTGGCCGCTGGTGTCATGGACGGCACCGTGCCGGATGCGGACAATGCCCGCTCCTTTGTGAACCGCAACGCCTCCGCCACCCACTTCACCACCATCGAGAGCTCCCGGATCTATGCCAACTTTGAGAAGGCCCGGGCCGAGGAGGAGAGAGCCCGGGATATGCTTGAGCGGCCCGGATATGACAACAATGACAAGGTTAAGCTGTCCTCAGTGCAGTTCAAGGACGGCTATTATCAGCCCAAGCCCAATGACGCCCTTCCCAAGGCGGATCTCAAGGAAGTCCATGACTTCGTTGCCCGGATCATCTCGGATGACAATGTCTCCAGGCATGATGCGGATCTGCTCAAAGGTGCCTCTGCCGATGCCCTGGAGCAGGGCAGACTGACCACTGGAGGGAGCCGCCTAAGGGAGCTGTTTTTCAGCAACCGCGAACTGATAGCCAAGATCATGGCCAACCGGGAGGAGTGCCAGAAGGATCCCGCAGCCCGATCCCTCCTTGCCGATATCGATCCCCGGATCCGCCAGGCTCTGGAGACCGAACTGGACAAACTGAATGCCCGGTACAGCGGTGAACTGGGAAAGGCACGGGAGAAAGTGGACGATCTTTCCCAGTCCCTGGAACGGGCTGAGAAAAACGGGGAGAGCGAAGGGCTGATTGCCGATATCAGAAAACGGCTGGGTGACGCCAAGGATGCCCTGGCCCGTCTCGATGATCCGGTGAAGGGCAGAGCCTTCTTTCTGCGGGAACTCCTGTCCCAGCAGAACCGGGATGAGCTCAAACTCCGGGGAGTCCTTCACACCGCTGATGCGGCTGATGTCCATGAGAATGAACTGGATGCCATTGGCGAGACCGACCGGTTTAAGAGGGACGAGGAGGCCATGGCCTTCAAGAAATCCGATGGTGACCAATTTCTGGGTGCCAAAAAGGAAAAAATCACCTTGGGGGCCAACTTCTTCGGTGACATGGAAAAGCGCCTGAACACCGCCATCAGCGAGGCCTGCCAGGGCATTCAGGAAGATGTCACTAAGATGGTGAATGACATGTTTCCGGATCCGGTAAAACGGAGCCTTGACGCCGACAGCCTGAAGAACAGCAACCTGGAGCGGATTGTGGGCACCGCCGCTGAGGACAGCCAGCTGCAGATGATCAAAGTTGCCATGACCAAGTATTTTGCCCAGATGCCGGTGATGGATCAGCGTTCCATGCTGGCAGCCCAGGTGCGCTTCTCCCGTCATGCAGATGATGTGTCAAAGGGTGCACGTCTGGGAGCCCTGCTAAAGGGTGCCGGCCCGGTGATGCAGAAGATGCTCCAGGGGCTGGATCCGCTGCTGTTTAAGGAGCATCCGGACTTCCAGGTGGCCCTGGACGACATGAAGAACAAGCTGGCTCCCATTTCCCAGGATGTGATCCATGCCCATCTGTTTGACATTGTGCAGAAATCCAACGGTGCCATAAAGAGCATCTCCGTGGACAAGGCCCTGGGCGCCGCTTCGGTGGCCCAGGCCCTGAAATGCACCATCACCCTGGCCAGCGGCGCTGTTCAGCACTGTGTCATCAAGGTGCTGCGGCCGGATGCCCAGATGCGGGCCCAGAGGGAGGAGAAGATCTTCGCTGAGGCGGCAAGGGAAGTGGGCAACGGTATGCCGGTGACCTTTGAGGGGCAGTTCAGGGGGATCATGGAGGAGATGGATCTCACCAGGGAGGCCGCCAATGTCCGCCGGGGCAACCAGGTCTATGATTTCCACCGGAAGTCCTACAATGATGCCAAGATCAACGGATCCTACGGCTCCTTCAGTAATGTGGAGAGTATGAAGCTGGTGGACGGGATCCCTCCTTCAAAGAACGTCATGGCCCTGGAACTGGTCCAGGGTGTTACCATGGAGGATTATCTGAAGAACATCGGGGCGGAGAGCCGGAGGATCGTATCTGATGCCGGTGCGAAGATGGCAAATAAGAGCGTGGAGGCGGCTGCCAGCACCGCCTTGGAGGGTGCCCGGGAACTGGATCGCCTGTATCAGGATGCCAAAGCCAAGCACCAGGCACTGGTGAACCTGTCCTATATGTGGGCCAATGAGGGACTCTTTGCCGAGGGCTTTTACCACGGTGATATCCACAAGGGCAACATCATGACCTCTGAAGGCTGGAAGAAGGGCAGTGAGGATGCTCCCAAGAACATCACCCTGATTGATTTCGGCAATGCCTCCGATCTGAATAAGACTGACCGGGCCTCAGTGGTGAAGGTGGTGGCCGGATGCGCCACCGGAGATTTCAAACTGTTTGCCGAGGGCTACCAAAACCTGCTGTCCAAGGACGGACAGGCCAAGTTCAAGGCCGATGCTGCTGACATTGAGAGCGAGATCGGCGAGGTTATGCAGAAGGGCAAACTGGCAGACACCGGACTGCGCATGAGCGCCATACTCAAGGTTCTGCAGGAGAAGCACAGCATTGAGGTTCCCCCGGCTATCCACAATTTCCTGGAAAGCCAGCGCCGTCTTCAGACGGCCATGGATGAGGCTCTGTCCACCATGAAGGCCATTGCCAGTGAGCGCCAGAAACTGATCCAGCCTTATCTGGAGAACCTTGATCCAGATGCCCGGGAGGAGATCCAGGGCAAGCTCAGCGAGGCTGCCGCCTACCGTCCCGGCTCCATTATGAAGAGTATCACGGATGTGGTGAGTCAGAATCTGCTGTCGGCCATGATGTCCATTGGCAGTGCCTCAAAGGCCAAGCAGTGCTATAACAAGATCAAGGATCAGATTGAGGTTCCCCAGCCCAATGTACAGGAACTGAATAATCCCGCCATGCAGCCGCTGCCGGTGTGACCGCCGGAGTCCCTCCCGGATAACCGGAGAACTGCCGGCATGGTGGCGAAATATCCCCGGGCGGCAGGTATCCGGGATCTGCTCTGATCGGCGTCTGCCGGGAGATCCGGCGGGTCACCGCTTGCAGAAGGAAGCAGAGGCAAGCGCTTAAGGGAGAGTACCGGCTCTCCTTTTTCGTGCCCAGATCTCACAGGGGCCGGAACAGCCCCCGGGTGTAGAAGAAGGGCTTCTCCTTAAGGCTGGCGCAGCCTCTGAACATGTCCTTGAAGATCTCGGCCTGGGGTACGGTGAACTCCGGGACCTTCCGGAGTGCGGTGCAGTCCTGGAACATGCCGGTGAGGTTCAGGGCGGAGTCGGTGTCCCATTCCGGAAACTCCTCCAGAGATGAGCATCCGGCGAAAGAGCGGTTGAAGTTCTGGACCGAGGCAGTCTGCAGCCGGGGGACGGAGGTCAGTGCGGTGCAGTCACAGCAGATCTCTGAAATGTCCATGGCAGAGGACAGATCCACCTGGGGCATTTCCCTGAGGGCACCGCAACCGAAGAAGGTGTTCCGGGCCAGCACTGCCGCAGGGGTGATGAGACGACTGATCTTCTCCAGGGACGAACAGTGGGCGAACATGAAGGATATGTCTGCCGCTGAGCTGAAGTCCAGATCTCCGGCGCTTTTTAGGGACAGGCATCCCATGAACATCATGGAGGCCTTGCGGATCACGGAGTAGTCCAGATCCGGGACATCCCGCAGGCTTTCGCAGGAGTCAAACATGCTCACCGCCGTCTGTGCGCTCTGCAGGTTCAGCCTGGGCACTTCCCTGAGGGATGTGCAGCAGAGGAACATGCAATTCATGTTCCGTACTTTCCCGGTGCTGAGATGTGGCGCCATCTCCAGGCTGTGGCAGTTGTCAAACATGGACTCCAGGGTTTCCGCCCCTGAAGTGTCCCAGAGGGGAACGTCCCTGAGGGCGCTGCAGTAGGAGAAGCAGTAGGAGAAGTCAGTTACCCCGGCGGTGTCCATCATGGGCACTGATGCCAGGGAGAAGCAGTTCTGGAACATGCCCCGCATTTTCCGGGCTTTTCCGGTGCTGAAGGCGGGCACCTGCCTCAGCCGGTGGCAGTTGAAGCACATGAGGCTGAAGTCCTCCGCACCTTCCGTGTTCACCAGGGGCAGTTCTTCCAGGTTTTCGCAGCCGGCGAAGAGTCCGGCGGCGCTGCGGCAGTTCTCACCCAGGCGGACGTCAAAGCCGATGCGGCGCAGTGTTTTCAGGTTGCAGAAGGGGGAGTCGCTGACCGACTCGCCAGGACTTACTATCTGCAGGCTGTAGTTGATTTCGATCCCCTCCAGGGTGCCGGTGGCCAGATGGAGCCGGAGTTCATCGGTGATCTCGGAGGGGGCGTTGAGGACGTAGTATTTTCTGTTCATATCGGGTTTTCTTAATTCCGCTTACTCCATCGGGATGAATGACCCCGGATCTGAGCGGTGTGCTGCGGGATCCGGTGTCATCATGTTGCCAGGTGCAGTGTGCAGATGGGGATCTGTTGTTAAGTTTTGAGGGCAAGGCTTGAACGCGGGAAAGCCATAACCAGTGTGAATGCAGGAAATCACAAAAGCTCCAGGCCTGTGCTATTTGTTCCTGAAACCTTGGCATCATACAGTTCAAACAGCCTTTCAACTATTTGTCCCTCGGTGGCATTCTCAGATAGTCCATAAAGCTCCAGGACCGCACGGTCATTTTCCTTATGTGCTTTTCTTAACTCAGGCGGCATCGTCAGCGGATCATACAGATCAGCAAGGGTGCTGTCAGGATAGAGATTTCTTGCATCGAGAATATTCTGAGCCGTTATTTTGATTTTCTCTTTTTGCCTGGCTGAAGGTTGTACCCAGACAAAATTGTTATATACAATTCCTATTGAATAGCTGTATCTTAGTTCAAGTCTGCCAGTAACCACTCTCATCCATGCCATATGTATAATGCTTTCAAGGATCCCGAAATCGTATATGGAAGTGTTGGTTATTATCTTCAGCCGGTTACTGCAAAGGACAGTATCATCGAAAAATCCGATTGGTATGTATTCTCTGTTTTCTGAAGAAGTTTCCGGCAAGACAATATAGTTGCCACGGGGAAAGTTCTCAATATAGAATCTGGTGGGAGTTTCCGCGGCCAGATTAGTCTGCTTACGGCTGCTTGCTAAGCGAAATTGTTTCACTTTCTGAACTCTGTCCAAACATAATGGCATTGAGCGCAGTTCGCCCGGTGAACAATCCCCTAACCATAAACAATAACGGCAATAACCATTTATAAATTCATCGGCGCCATACCATTTTCTGAAGTACTTGCGGGATTTGGGCTCCTTTTTGATAAATTCATTCTTTTCATCTTCTTTGAAAAGATAAAAACCTCCGTCAATAGGCTGATTTCCGATTCCAATTTCCGGGACGCTACTCAGGGGCTTGGTGCGGTTTTCAAGTAAGGGCGCTTTGAAAGGCAGGAGATACTGGTTGATGAAAGACACATCGGTCTTTTGAGCCGACTTCTGCAGCCATAATTTCTTATTTGGACTGTCAGTATAGGAAAACTGGATGATCACACAGTAAACATGTGCTTTGGTTAGGGATTCGCTGTTCCAGATAAAGGTCTGATAAGCATTATTGATCACAACGTTCTTAGCAAACATTTCCCTCCACAGCAGGCCGGCCTGTTCGCCCTGGCATATTGAATTGCTGGAAACAAAACTTGTCTGAATGGACTTGTTGCCAAGCATGTAATCTGAGGCAACTTTGTACCAGCATGTCACATAGTCCAGGTTGCCAAGGCCTTTCACCCCCTGCCAGACCAGGTTCACATCCTCCTTTTGCTGATCTGTCATCAGCCGGGCTCCTGAAAAAGGAGGATTGCCCATTATGTAGTTCAGTTGGGTGCTGGGGATGAGGGTATTCCAGTCAGTCCTGAGGGCGTTGGCAACTATGATGTTCGCATTCGTTTTCAGCGGCAGAAGTTTGGGATCAACGGTGATCCCCTTGTCAAGAGTGTTGTTAAGACATTTAAACTCGGCTATCCATAATGCTGTCCGGGCAACATCAACGGCGAAGTCGTTGATTTCGATGCCATAGAACTGATCTATTGAAACCTTGATGGTCTGATACTTGCTTCCCGAAAACAGTTCCTGGTTGAAATCCGTATCACCCAGAAGTTTAAGGAAAACAGTATCTTCAAGATTTCTCAATGACAGATATGTCTCAGTTAGGAAATTCCCAGAGCCACAGGCTGGATCCAAAAATTTGAGACCGGCAATTTTATCCTGGAATTCCAGCAGCTTGGTTTTTCTCAGGTTGGCCTGCTTGTATTCCAGAATTTCATTTAATTCCTGCTTAAGATCATCGAGAAACAGCGGATCGATTACTTTGTGAATGTTCTCAATGGATGTGTAATGCATTCCCCCGACACGGCGGGTTTCCTGGTTCAGAGTGCTTTCAAAAATCGCTCCAAAAATGGTTGGACTTATCAGACTCCAGTCAGTCTCTAAGCTTCCCTGATCGATAAGATAGTCAATCAGTTCTCTGGAAGTGCTTGGTATGCTTGCCTGCTGGCTGAACAGTCCGCCATTGACATAGGGAAAGTCGTTTATGCCGCTCCCGTTCCAGAAATCCCGCTTGTCTGTCTCTGTGTTTAAGACCTTAAACAGTTCTAAAAGCTGCAATCTGAACACATCCGGATCATTCCGGTATTTGCTCATGAAATTCCCGAATTGCCCGTGCTCGAATATCCCTGCATCCTCAGCGTACAGGCAGAAAACCAGCCGCACGCAGGCTATGTTGATATCCTGCAGATCTTTTTCTGTGGGCTTGAGGTTTCTTTTGGCATACTCCTTCAGCAATAAATCGTAGATCTGACCTATAATTTTGCCGGCTTTGAATGATACTTCTTTTTCCTGAATAATTCTTTCGACCGTGTTGTCAATCAGGAAACCGAATTCGTGATAGCGTTGAGGTAATTCATCGAGTCTGATTATTGTTCTTGATTTGATTGGCTGCTTGGTATCCATATTGTAGATATGGAATTCCTTGAAGTTGCATAATATGATCCATTTAGCCTTTTCACTTAATGGCAGGCTGTTCTGGTATTCCAGAGCTTGCTCAAATGGGGTAAGGTTATTATGGCCAGGTTGAGGCTTTTCTAAGTCGATGTTGGATGATTTCTGTTCAATGATTACTTTGGTTTTGGGTATGTAGATGTCGATTGACTTCGATTTGCTATTGCTGTCTTTTACTTCCTTTTCGAACTGAAGGTAGTCATTTATTTTGGTCACGTTGAATACAACATTGACAAAAGAAGTCCAAAAAGTTTGCGAGTATGATCTTTCTGCTACTTTGTTTTTGTCCTCACCTTTCTCTATAGTTAGATATTCTTCTACAAATTTTGCAATAGCTTTACGCGTTCTAGCGTTGTTTTTCATTTTTATACTTTCCTGTGAATTAATTTTTACAGGTTTTAAGATAAAATAATTTTGGGTTAAATTGGGGCTAAACGAGGACTCTCAACTTGTATTGCCGGGATCTGAAGGGGAGGCTTTATTCCTGATAATTATCCTGAAATGGTTTAAGCACGCTTAATGTTATCACAGTTTTGTCTATCGTCACTCTTTTGGTTGTGGATCTTTTGTCTCCTAATGGGTACTCACTTGGGGATCCGGATGTTTCATGCGCCTTTATGTGAGCGGGGAGTTGTCTGCTGCCAAAGAACTTTCTTTTTAACATTAGGATAGCCCTGTACCGCTTCTGTATGTTCAGTGGTTGTCTGCGTCATCACCCTTCAGCCGCTTTGCATGTCCTGAACCCGAAAATGCAGTGGTATTCGCCCATCATCCGGGAAAGTCCTACGCTGGAAAACATGTTGCCGTTCAAAGTCTGAACTTCATTCAGGTAGCTCCCATGAAATGGTGCTGTATAATCCTTCCGGGTGACCTTGGCTGATGTGTTTTTACGTTGCAGTTTTGCCTTTTTTTCTGACGCTCGTTTCCTTTGGGTGGCAACGGACCGGAACTTATCAGCATCTGCAAATTGCCAGCAGTTCTGCCTTCCGGTAACCTGTGTCTGGGAACAGTTCGGTGTTCAGGAACTGATCTTCCCGGGCACCGGCTCTCAGTATCAGTAGCAGGATCTTTGGGTGGTTCTTCATATGGGCGGAAATCTTCTGAAACCCGGTTGCAGGGTAGAGGTTCATCTTGAGGATCAGGATGAGCCGGTGATTGGCACGGTGCTGGAGGATCAGCGGGATTATCTGTCCCTGCGGGAACTGGACACGCCCATATCCCGGAGCAGGATTGTCACCTGCACGGTGATCTCCGGTGACGGAGGTTATGAGATGCCTGAGGCGGAGCCCGTGGACACAGTCCGTCCCTTTGCCGTCCATGAAAGTCCCGGGATCAGGCCGGTGGCTGAGGGTGAGTCTGAGGAGTCTGCTGCGCGCTCTCCGGTGCTTAGGAAGACACTGCTGCTGCTGGCGGTGTTCCTGGCTGCACTGGCGGTCGGAGGTCTGATCCTGCTGCTGGTGTGATGATGCATTTCCGGGGAACCGCCGCTTCCTGGAAAACTTTCTGCCCCTCCTGTCTGTAGATCGGCTGACAGATCCAGGGGGATCCCGGCGGGGTCATTGCTCTTCTTTCTGTCTGTGCCGGCCGTCATGGGAACTTCTGTCCTGGGCTGGCACCTGGAACTTCTTTTGGGCGTACCGATCAGCCGTTACCGTGACCTCTCCGGCAAGTGTCCGCGATCCCTGATTTCCGGTGCGGAGCCTGCGGCCGGAGATGTCAGCAAGCCTTCAGATCAGCCAGGATCCCCGCAGGTCCTGATGTCTTTAACAGCTAGCTTATTCCCCCTGTTCCTCAGGGCAGTTCCTGGGGGATGGGCAGATCAAGCAGCAGATCGTTGGTCTCATCCTGGGATATTTTCTCCAGCAGTGCCGCTGCCCGTTCACTGGGCAGGGGCAGTTCGATCCTGAGACGGTCCAGGAGCATGTCCCGGACATTGTTCTCCGCCTCACTCCGCTCTTCCGGATCCTGTGGCAGCATGGATCTCCATTCGCTTTCCCCGTAAACCGTCACCAGGGCGGTGGCAAAGGTGCTGATGAACATGGGATCCGCATCCTCCTGCTCCTGGGCAATGCCTATCACCTGGCGCATGGCGTCCCGATCCAGGAGCTCAGCTGCCCGGGCCAGGTATTTTTCCGCCATGCGGTTGTCCCGGGGCACCTTTTCTCCTGCAAGGTACAGGTTCCCCAGAAGCCGGCAGGCCTGGGGATCACCGTTGTCGGCGGCCACCGTCAGCCAGCTGAGGTACTCGCTGAAGCTTTTTACATACCGCCTGTCCTCCTCCGGGGCTGAGTAAGAGCCGTAAAGCAGTTCTCCGGCCGGGATGACACCCTTGGAGGCCGCCTTTCTGATCAGCTCCAGACCGTATTCCCGATCCTGCCTGATCCCGGTGCCGTTGAGATAGCAGTATCCCAGGCCCAGCAGGGATGCCTTGTTGTCGGGACTGTTTTTCAGGGTCATGCTGAAGCAGCGTACCGCCTCCTCATGATCCTGCTCGGTTCCCCAGCCCTCGTGGTAACAGGTTCCCAGATCCCCCAGGGCGTCATAATGCCGGACGGTGGGATAGCTTGCAGCTTTGCTGAGCATTTTGAAGGCGGTCCGCATGTCCCGCCGGGAGGGATCCGGGGTCTTCATGATCACATTGGCCAGATCGTAGGCGGCCTCCATGACATTGTGATCATAGGCGCTTTGGAGATAGGCCCGGGCCCTTGGGTAGTTGCTCTCGTCCCGGTAGTGGCAGCCGATGATGTATTCCGACAGGCCGTTGCGGTGATTGGCGCCCTGCTTCAGGATCCCGAAGGCGGTCTCCACGTCCTGCTCCACTCCTGCAATGCCCCGCATGTAGTAGGAGGACAGGATCCCGCAGATCTCGTAATGTCCCTGGTTGTAGGCTTTCTTCAGATGGGGCAGGGCGGCTGCCAGCTCTACATTGGCGTACAGGCAGGATCCGATCTGCTCATCGCTGCTGATGGAGGGATCGGCCTCTGCTGCCTGTCTGATGAGATCATAGGCCCGGCTTTTGCTGTTCTCCACCCCTCTGCCGGTGAAGCAGAGGCGGGCCAGTTCCAGCATGGCCTGGGGGTGCCCTCCGGCGGCGGCCTTCTCTAGGTACTCGGCGCAGAGCCGGTAGCTGAACTCCCCGCCGTGGCTGAAGGGGGCAATGGTCATGGCATAGCGGAACTGCGCCGGGGGATAAGACAGTCCCGCCGCCTTCTGGAGCCATATGGCCGCCTGCTCCTGATCGGCGGTAACCCCGTCGCCCCGGTCATACAGCTGGGACAGCAGGTAGGCTGCTTCCCCGTCATTTTCCTGGGCCAGCTCCGACAGCAGTCTGAAGGCCTTGCCGTAGCTACGGCGGTTCAGCAGTTCCCGGCAGTAGGCGGCAGTCCGCTGCTGGGACTCCGGGGATCCCTGGGACGGGGCTTTCGGTGCGTCCGGGCTTTCTGTTCCCCGGATCCAGGGCATCTTCTTCTTTTTCATGGGTGTGCTCCTTCGGTCTGAGCCCGGCTGCTGCCGGCAGCAGATCCGTTCTTCCTGTCCCCAGGCATGTTCCGGGATCATCTCCGGATCCCTGCGAGTGGCTGCGTCACGCCGGCAGTTCCGCCGGGGATCGGGATCCTGCCTTGCGGGACTTCAGTACTGCATTTTGTGGCTTGCCAGGGACATGGTCTCCATGCGCACGTTCTGACGGATTTCGTTTTTCTCCGTCTCGGTCAGGGCGCGCTCAATGTCCTTCAGCAGGGGGGCGTACTCCGGATCCCTGAAGTCACTGCTGATCCCGTAGGCATGGTAGTAGGCGATGCGGTCGTCCTTTTCCAGCAGGGTTCCCTGATGGTACAGCCGGGCCAGGCTGAACTTGGCCTTGTTGAAGCCCCGCCGGGCAGCTTCGGTGTAGCAGAAGCGGACCCTTTCGGGATCCGGGGTGCCAAGGGCGCCGCTCTCCTCCAGCTGGCCGAGACGGTAGTACCCCCGGCGGCTGGAGAACTTTTCCGTCAAGGTTCCCAGATACCCCTTTGCCCGGGCGGGATCACGCATGCCCCACTGATCGGTGGAGTACATGTCCGCCAGGGCTAGCAGGGCGTCCTCATTTCCCTGATCTGCAGCTTTGGCATACCATTCAGCGGCCTTTGCCGGATCCGGTGCTGGATCCTCCAGGAAAATGTCCCCCAGGGTCTTCATGGCGGCGACGCTGCCCCCGGAGGCGGCTGCATTTAGGTGATCCATGGCGGTCTCCCGGTCGGCCTTGACTCCCAGGCCTTTCATGTAGATGCGGAAGAGCTCATAGGAGCATTCCGGGTTGCCCAGTTCTGCGCCCCGCTGGGCGATGCTCCGGGCCTTGCGGTAGTCCTGGCCGGCGGACTCCCCGTCAATGAGAAAGGCAGCCATTTTGGCAAAGGCGGGCACATAGTTGAGTTCATAGGCCATGTGGTACCAGCTGAAAGCCCGTTCGGGGTTCCGGGTGGTGCCCCGGGCCTCTTCGTACATCAGACCAAGCTGGAACAGGGCGGGAGCATAGTTCATGGCCGCCGCCTCGTTCATCAGCCTGAAGCCCTTGCGCCGGTCGGCAGTGACCCCCCTGCCGTGGGAGTACATCAGGGCCAGTTCGTAAATAGCCTCCACGCTTTTGTGGCGCACCGCCAGGGACAGGTAATGCAGCGCTTCTGTTGGGTTGGCCGGAGTGCCGTCGCCGTTGAGGAAGCACATGGCCAGGCGGTATTCTGCGTCTTTGTCCCCGGGAGCGTTCATCTGGGCCCGGAGAATGCAGTCGAAAGCCTTTTCAGGATCCTTCATGAGCAGCCTGCCGTTGGAGTAGCAGTCTGCCAGGTACAGCAGGGCCTTGGGGTGGTTCATGTCCGCCGCCTGCATATAGTACTGCACCGCCGTCACGGGATCGGGATCGTCGTTGAAACCCTTCTCCAGCCACTGGGCCAGCTGAAAGCAGGATTCGGGATCCTGCCGGGCCGCCATGGACAGGTAGTTCTCCGCCATGTCCAGATCCAGCTGTCCGGCCAGACCGAACTGATAGATCTCCTTGAGGGCCAGGAGGATCCTGACATCCCCGGAGCTGACAAAGGCCAGACACCCCTGGAGGGCTTCCGGGTAGTGGCCCAGCTCAAAGAGCTGCAATGTGTGCTCCACCGAGTCCGGAAGCAGCGTGTTTCTGGGCTGGCTGACAGTGAATTTGGCAACGGTCTTCTTCATGGGATCCTTCCTTGCCCGTCCGGGAAGGGTGTTCCTCCGGAGGCTTTGGGGTGCGCAGATGCTGAGTTTCAATCATAGCGCCGCTGACAGATGGACATTTTGAAATCAGTCCGGAAAGCACCAAAAAGATCTGCCCGACTTCAAAATTCCGGACATTTTTCCTGTCTCCGCGCCCAATGCCGGTCAGTGGCATGAGATATGCCTGGGTCGGACCCGTTTCACATCTGTGCTGGCTTTGCTCCTCATCAGTGACGGCTCTGGGAAGGGTGGGATAATTCCCGTGACTGGGCTGAACTGAGCGGTGAGATAGGGCTGAAATGAGCGGATGGTGCGGCAGTCCTGGCGGGATCAGGACTGGAACGGAAGGATGAGACGTAGGGAACCGTATGGAGATGGCTACCAGGGACCTCAGCGGTGAATGTGGATCCCTGCACCATCCTGGAGATCCGCCTCTTTCCGCCGACAGTGTTCTGGCACTGCCAGTCAAGGGGGAACGGCACCGCCGGAAATCAGATCCCGCCGCCATTCGGAGACTGTGCTTTTTCAATTAATTATGCTTTGAGGGGTGTTTTTGGTAAAATCCACCTGCGATGCTTGAGATCTTTGAGTTCTGCTGATTTTTAGGCAGACGTATTATTTGATGATGACGCCAGGAGTGCACCCGTGACGGTCGGGCGCCGGGCGGCGTGAACAGCAGAAAGAGAAAAAATGTTATCTGGAAGAAGGAGCGGGGCGGGACTGGCCATTCTTGAGATCCTGGCTGTGCTGCTGACAGTGGCGGCCTTGGTGTCTCTGACTGCTCCCAAGTTTATTCACATGAAGAGCATTGCCCGCAAGCAGGCTCTGGGCAGCATTGCCGTGCAGATCGAGCGCAGCAGCCGCTTTATCCGCGCCAATGCTTACCTTAACGGTATTTTGGAAGATACTGACCGTTTTTATGTGATCTGTTTTAATAAATATGAAAGCCCCAAGTGCAACCGTCAGGGTTACGCCGAGGACATTGTGTCCACGGACATGGTTTTGGTGCAGCGTGGTTTTCCCTATGTGGCCGTGGGCGGCGTCCTGGCTCCGGTGAGCATGCTGGGCTACCGTTTTGAGTCCGACAGTTACACCAGCCTCAAGGATCGGATCAACAGTGAACTGAACCTGTTTGAGACCTGCGGCTCCTACTGCAACCTGGCGGATCTCACCTCTGTGTGCACCACAGACGTGTGCATCCAGGACTCCATGCAGGGAGCCTTGATCTTCCTCAATGGCATGTCCGCCTCGGAGCAGTGCTACGTGCGTTACCTCCATAGCGGCGGCATGGTTCCGGAAATCGAGGTGGTGTCCTCAGGCTGCTGACGGACGCGCTTTCATTTCTGCGGCTCCCCGGGCGTCAGGCGCCTTATGACGGGAGCCTTTCTTTTTCATGGCCCCTGGCGGCAGATCCTATTCTGTTCCGATCGGCCTCTTAATGAGCCCGGATCGGCGGTGTCTTGGCGTCCGGGATCACACCGGGAAGTCACCACACCGTTGTGCGATGATCTCGTAGTCTTCAGTGATCCGGGCAGAAAGATCGGCGGGATCAAAGAACCGGCCCCTGAGATAGAGCAGTTCCCAGCACAGCCAGAAATCCGTTGCCAGCAGTTCATCCCGGTGCTTTTCCAGCTCCTCCAGAAAGCGCTTCCGGACATGGCGTCCTGCTCTCAGGTGCAGGAGCACGTAGGGATCCTGTAGGATCCTGCTGTTCTGCCACTGGTCCAGATATTTGTCAGCGCATTTTTTCACCGTGCAGATCCTGTGGATCCCGGTCAGTTCCCTCTGACGATCATTCAGTCTCCCCTCCCGGTCCCAGCGTTCCAGCACCTCCAGGGTCATGTCATAGGGGGAGATGTGTCCCAGGGCACTGACCGTCCCGTCATTCTCCACCAGGGGAAGGAAGGGATAGAGTTTGCAGTACAGCGTGCGGTCGAAATCCTGCCGGCAGCGTTCCGGTGCTGGGCATGGGGCGTAGCGGATCCTGAGTTCCCTGCCTTTTCCGCAGGGGATTGCGATCTGGGCGGTCTCTCCCTGGATAAGCCTGTTCCTGCCGGCGAAATACTCAAATTCCTCCCCGGTGTAAAACAGGGTGCCGCCACGGGGGATGAACCGGAGGTGCATGGCCGGATGCTCCCAGCGGCAGCAGAAACTGCCGCACCCCTGCCAGCAGAGGGGCTCGCTGACCATCTCTGTGCCATCAACCTGCTGCCAGAACCGGAGCCGTTCCTCACTGAGCATGCTTGTCAACCTCCTTCCGGACGGGACTGGTGTTCCTGCCGGATCTGTCTGTCCGTGTGTGCCTGTTCCTTTCCGGTGGTGCCGGTGACTTCCCGGCTTACGTCTCCCAGGATGTCCAGGATCAGATCCAGGCGGCTTTCCAGGAGTGCCGGATCAGCCGTTTTTCCAGAGAGGATTCCGGAGCCGTATTCTCCGGCTGCTCCCAGGCAACTCAGATCTCCGTCCTTCACTTCTGGTGGAATGGTGCTGAAGAGTCCGGCCGCCACTTCCCGTGGACAGTGCAGGATCCTGCCTTGGGAGGCAGCCACCCGGGATGATGCCGCCCGGGCAAAGAGCCCCGGTTCGCTCCCGTCTCCAGCTTTTCCGGCGCAGGCCAGCAGCACCGGATCCGGATCGCTCAGCCGGTTCAGCACCACCAGTTCCCGCTTTCCCGGAGGCAGAGCGGCAAGTCTTTCGGGAAGCAACTCATCTCCGGACAGGATCATCAGGCGGCAGCGGATCCCGGGAAACTGCGCCTGAGCCAGGCGGCGCATGAGAAAGACTCCAGCCACCGCTCCGGACAGTCCTGCTGACATTTCATAGGCTCCGTCAATGCGGGTGAGAAAGAGGAGCTCAAGGAGGTGTTCTTCAGGAGCCGGAACGGTGTCCCGGGAATTGCCGGCCGGATCAGGAACCTGTTTCTTTTCCGGCTCCCACAGGGCCTCTGCCGTCAGCAGGCGGCTGTAATAGAAGATGGAGTCGATGGTCACCTGGTATTCCTCTTCCGACAGGCTTTCCAGGGAAACGGCATCCCGGGTGAAGCCCCAGCCACGGCTGCGGTAAAAGGACGTTCCGGGGCGGGCGACAGTGCGGAGACCGGTCAGAGCGGAAGCAGAAGACGGAGCAATAAGATGCTCCAGCAGTTCATCCCGGGTCACGGTGCCGCTGAAGGGCTGGGAGAAGCGGAGGCAGGATCCCATAGCCTTTTCCCCGTCAAGCACCGGATTGCCCCGGAGATCCCTGACAGCGGCGCTCCTGAGGTGCCAGCCCTCGGGCACGGTGAAAGGACCGCAGTGCTCGCCGCTGGATCTGGCGGTGATCTGCAGGGGGTGAACCCGTGAGAGGGCTTCCAGGGAGTTTTGGACTGCAAGGGAGATCTCGTCCCGGGGCAGGGGAGCCAGGCATTCCAGGAACTCCCGGGGGGATGAGCCGGATCCGGCAGTGATCCTGTAGGGCTGCTCCCCGGTCCGGCGGAGCTCGGCGGCGGCCACATCGCAGGGCGGACCCACCACACTTACCCAGGGGTTGTTCCGGGACATCTGATCATACAGTTCATGAAACTCCCGGAAGGGGGCGGAGCAGACAAAGGATCGGCCCACGGGCGCGCTCCGGGCCAGACCGGTCTTCACTGCCTCCCGGTGGAAGACATGGAAGTCCGGGATGGTTTCAGGAATGCAGGCCCTGACGTAGTAGGTCCACTCCAGGGGCAGGAGACGGCCGTCCAGGAGGATCTTCCCGGGGAAGATCTTGTCATAGCGCCCCGGAACCTGACGCAGGCGGTCAAAATAGTAAATCCCGGTGCACCAGTGGAGCGTCAGGCCGAAATTGCAGATCCGTGCGTTCACGGCCTCCAGGCGGCTGTACACGCAGTCGTCACCGAAACTTGCCGGAGGCAGATCCCGCAGGATCTCTCCGGCCCGGGGACCGAAGCCGCAGCAGGAGAAGATGGGATCCAGACTGCGTATCACACCCTCCTGACAGCGCAGCCAGTCTCCCATTACGCCGACCTTGCTGGGGGTGGTTACGGGATCATAAATTTCGTCGGAGCAGAAACTGTAGGAGTAGGTGGGGGTTATGAAGGTTCCTTCAGGTCCTATGACCGCCGCAATGGCGTCACGGATCATCCGGGCGGGGTGGTAGTTCATCCGGAACTCCCGGGCCATGCCCAGGTTCAGCAGGGCCAGGTGGGAGTAGACGGTGTCTCCTGGTCTGAGGCCGGTGTCCCGCAGTGCCCTGACGAGCTCCTCAAGGGTGTAGTTCCAGTTGGCGGCGGGATCTTTGCCCGGCAGGGGGGACGTGGTCACTGCTTATTCTTCCGGGATGCTGAAAAGACGGCGCAGACCGTTCACGGTCACCAGCTCGCTGGTGTCGGCGCTGATGTAGTCAATCTGGGTGCCGGTGGCGTTTTCCAGGCTGAGAAGAAACTCCAGCATGCCGATGGAGTCGGTCACCCCCAGGGTAATAAGCGAGGTGTCTCCTGGAAGATCCTCAAGACTCCGGTAACCGCTGCCGGGGTGCTTCTGGAGCAGCTGCTCCACCAGTTTCCGGAATATCTGGCTTTTCTCTGTGCTCATGAACGGATCATCCTGTCTGTTGGTTGTGCAGCCCTGCGGAGAATTGTTGTCTGGTGTATTACCTTCCTTCCGGTGCAGTCCGGAAGTGCTGTTTTACCGTGTCTAGGCTCAGGAGGTGAGCATGTCCCTGAGGCGGCCCCGGTCGATTTTGCCGTTGGCGTTGAGGGGAAAACTCTCAAGGCGGCGGATGGTGTCCGGCAGCATATAGGGAGGCAGGGTAAGCCCCATCTGCCGGATGATCTCCTCATCGGTGACCTTGCAGTCAGCGGGTACAAAGATCCCGATCCCCGTCACCTCCCCTGCCCTCATCCGGGGCACTGCCACGGCGAAGGGCGAGGGCACTGCTTTTGCCAGGGCGCTCTCCACTTCTGCCAGTTCCACCCGGTGTCCCCGGATCTTCAGCATGGTGTCCCGGCGGCCCAGGTAGCACAGCCCGCAGCCGGTGCTCCGGACCAGATCCCCGGTGCGGTACCAGACACAGCCGTCATCTGCGGTGACAAAGGCGGCTGCGGTTTTGTCCGGATCGTCCCAGTATCCCGGCGCCAGTTGTGAGCCCGCCAGCAGCAGTTCTCCAGTTTCTCCGTTCCTAACGGGGGCGAGGCTGCTGTCTGCCACCCGGATCCTGGTGGAGGGCAACGGTCTTCCGATGGGTGTATATGAGTTTATAGCGTCTTTTGCAAGTTTTTCTTTAGTCACCAGGTAAAAAAGGCAGGCAATGGTCACTTCTGTGGGGCCGTAGAGGTTGCACACCATGGCCTCAGGCAGGGCGCTGCAGAAGGCGGCAGCTGTGGCAGCCGGCAGGGCCTCCCCGCAGAAGAAGATCCGGCGGAGATCCGGAAAAGCACCGGGTCTGAGCACCCGCATGCGCAGCATCATGGATCCCGTGGCGGGCACGGCCATCATTTCCGTGATCCGGTGCCGGCGGATAAAGGCGCCTGGCATGAAGCGCACATCCTCTCCGGTGAGGTAGAGACAGCCCCCTGATGACAGGGAGCGCCACATGGCATGCTCCGCCACGTCAAAGGTCAGACTGTGCAACTGGATGAAGCGCTCCCCCTGCGACACCGGTGCCAGTTCGGCAAGGCAGGAGAAATAGGCCTCCACGGCGTTGCCGGTGATCCCCACCCCTTTGGGGGTTCCCGTGGATCCGGAGGTGAACAGCAGGTAGAAATAGTCGTTGCCGGATCGGGAAGGTGTGAATTCCAGACGGTCTCCGGGACAGGCGGCGCAGGAAAGCCAGGAACAGGAACTATTCAGAGGCTGATCCCCCGGCTCCTTTTCGCTGAAGCCGGCTCCGGTGATGATGCACATGTCCTCCAGCTCTGGCAGGAGATCCCGGTAAACCGGGAGCAGTGCGGGATCCAGAATGCAGAACCTGGCTTTGGACTGGCGGATCACGCTTAGGTTGCGGCGGGGCGGCCAGTGCTCCCCGGTTGGCACATAGCACCCCCCTGCCAGGAGGATCCCCAACAGCCCGGCATAGGACACGGGGCCACTGCCGGTGAGCAGGACACAGGTGCTGTTGCCGGCAAAACCGCAACGTTTCAGACAGTTGGCCACCCGGAAGGCCTGGCAGGACAGCTGACTGTAGGTGGCAGTGCCCCCATCCCAGTGGAGCGCCGGGGCGGAGGGGGCGTCTGATGCGGTCTGCAGGAACCTGTCCAGGAGAACTGGCTTCTCAGGTCCCGGTGTTGGTGACGGTGCAGGCTGTGACAATGTTTGCTTTCTCTTTCTTTCAGATCCGGCTTTCCGCCGGGCTAAGTGTTCAGTGATCCGCTGGCAGCGGATCCCCTGGGCTACAGTGCGGATCGGCATTCATGATCCGGGGCTATTTCATGATCCGCCGTATCAGCCTCTGTCAGGCCGGGTTTTCTGGTCTTCCTTGGGCGCTGGGGCAGTCTCCGAGGTGTCCCGGGGATCCTGCAGATAGGCTTCGGTGATGAGCACCGCTGACACCGAATCCACCCGGCCCTTCTCCAGGGCCCGGTAGCCGCCGCTGGCAAACAGCAGTTCCCGGGCGGAGGCAGTGGTCAGCCGCTCATCCCTGAGGATGCAGGGCAGGCGGTAGCGCCGGGACAGATCGGCGGCAAACTTCTCCGCCATGACGGTTATGGGCTGGCTGGTGCCGTCCATGTTCAGGGGGTGTCCCACCACCAGCCGATCCGGGCGCCATTCCCGGATCAGCCGATCCAGGGTGTTCCAGTCCGGCTTCCCCCGGTCGCTGCGCAGGGCCTGCAGGGGCTGGGCACTGCAGGTCACATCCTGTCCCACGGCCACCCCGATAGAGCGGGTGCCATAGTCAAATCCTATAACAGTGATGCTCATCCCAGATCTCCGAAGCGGCTCTGGAGGATGGCGATGGCCACCAGGCCCGCCGTCTCGGTGCGCAGGATCCGGGGTCCGAGGCTTGCGGCGGTGCAGCCGTGCTCCAGGGCCAGGACGGCCTCCTCTGGGGACAGTCCGCCCTCGGGGCCGATGAGCAACCGGATCCCGGTGAAGGTTCCCAGATCTGCGCTGCCCAGGGATGCCGGGGCTCCGGGGTGGAGCATGATGCAGGGCCAGGCGGGATCCGGGACTAGGAAGTCCTCCAGATCGGTGACCGGATCCACCTGGGGGAGCACCGATCGGCCGCACTGCTCGCAGGCCGCAATGGCGGTGGCCTGCCACTGGGACTGTTTCCGATCCAGCCGATCTTCCGGAAGCTTCACTCCGCACCGTCTGGAGATCAGGGGAGTGATCCGGGCAACTCCCAGCTCCACGGATTTCTGGATGGTGAAATCCATCTTCTCGCCCCGGCTGATGACCTGACCCAGGCGGATCGGGCAGGGGGACTCGTTGCTGATCTGGCGGCTGGAGGTTATCTCCACCGTGACTGCCCTCCGGGTCACTTCCCGGATCACGGCGTCATAGTCGGTGCCGGTGCCGTTGAACACGGTGAGCTCCATCCCCGGGCGCATGCGCAGCACCCGGCCCACATGGCCGGATCCGTTTTCTCCCAGGGCCAGGGTGATCCCCGGGGTGAGGGCGGGGCTGTCCTCATATATCCTCGGCTTTCTCATGATCTCCTCCCCGGGGTGCGGTCCCGGGTGCGGCGGTTGCTTTGTTTCAGCGCTCGTGCCGGGAACATGTTCAGAACCGTCCCGAGCATCCGGCGGTGATGTAGGGGTTGTCGTTGCCCTGGCGTTCCCTGATCAGTTGGTTCCGCCGGCATTCCCAGCTGTCGGGGCGGTAGGACTTGTTCCAGCTACGGAACATCTCCCGTTCACCTTCCGGCAGTGTCAGGCGGTAGCGGTCCGCCATGTACAGGTAGGCCCGGGCCACGGTGCCCCGGGATCTGGGGGGAGGCATGATCCGGGAATGACGCTCGTCAATGAAGATCCCGCAGCTGCCATAGGTGTGGATCCCCGCTGCTGCCGTGGCACTCCTTTCCGGGCTGCCGGCAGCGGGAGACTGCCGGGGGGCAGAGGTGTCCCCAGAGGCGCCTGGTGTGCCATGCCCGGAGGTGCTGTCCTGGGATTGGGACCCGGCAATGTCGCTGATGTAGGCTATGGTCTTGGCGCCATAGTATTCCAGCTTCTGGGCGTCATCCTGGTAGCCCATGCTCACCATGAGATCCACCACGAATTTCAGGATCAGCTTCAGGATCCGGATCAGGGCGGTGTCCTCCTGGGGAGGCAGATCTGCGTCGGGCAGGATGCCCTCGCCGCGCCAGAGTTCAAAGCGGAAGTCCCGACGATCCTTGTTGACCTCCCCGATCACCGGGAACAGGTTGTGCATGTCCCCCTCCATGGCAGAGAACTCCCGGGAACTGTTCCGGCAGTTCTCCCGGCCGCCTTCCTTCCAGCACCGCATGGTTCCCCCAAGGGCGTGGGCGGGAACCACATGCTCCCATTCAATGCGCCGTGCCCGGTCGTAGTCCTCCCGGATCTGGTAGCCGCAGGCATCCAGATCCGCCAGCTGGGGCCTGCCGTTCTGGAACTCCATGGGGCAGCCGCAGTACAGGGTCCGGCGCTGATCCTGGCTGGCCTGGCTGTACATGCTGCCCAGGATGTGCTTGGCCTCGCTGAAGTCATAGGTCTCCCCAAGGGCCGCTCCGGTGCTGAGGGCCAGGATCAGGGGAAAGACCGCAGCTGTGTGTCTCATGGCTTGCTGCTCCTGCAGGCTTTGGTGATGAAGGGGTTGTCATTGCCCTGGATCCGGGCAATCTCCTGGTTGCGCCGGCACTCCCAGGGTGTGGGCGGATGGCGGCGGTTCCAGAGATTATAGGTTCTTTCCATGTCCGGTGCCAGTTTCAGGGCGTAGCGCCATGACATGTAAAGGTAGGCCCGGGCCAGGGGACCCCGGGCCCGGTCCGGGGGATCTGCCAGGCGGCGCCGGAAGTCCACCTTCATGGGACAGTTCCCGTACATGCGGTGCAGCCCCGGCAGGGGGGCGAAGGGGAAGTTGCCCCGGTCGGCGTTCAGTTCCCCCACGGCGGGAAACAGGTTATGCATGTCCCCCTCCATGTAGGCGAAGCCGGGGTTTTTCCGGCACTCCCGGCGGCCGCCCCGCTGCCAGCATCCCAGGGCGCCCCCGAAGTAATGGGCGGGCATGGCATGCTCCCACTCGATGCGGGATCCCCGGACGGGATTGCGCCGGTAGACAAAGCCGCAGGATCGGCTGTCAAAGCCCGCGGGCTTCAGATCCCGGTAGATCAGGGTGCAGCCGCAGTACAGGGAGGTGTTCTCCGGGGCGAAGGAACCCGTGCGGTGGGTGTAGTAGATGCGACTTAAGGCCTTCAGGGCGGAGGTGTAGTTCTGGCGGTGGCGGCCGTGCTCCGCCGAGTGGTGCCGTGCCTGGACCTCCGGGATCAGGAGGAGCAGGATCATGGCCAGCAAGGTGAAGGTGGTGGCATTGGTACGGCGGTATGTCATGGCGCTCCTGGGGGGATCCTGGGGTGTTGCGGGGCATGTCATGGCGTCAGATCCCGGGCAGATGATCTGATCCCCGGCTCTGAGCGCCAAAAAGCCGTTGCCATGTTAGCAGATCTGATCCGGGGGATAAATTCCGGCATTCCAGGCGGGGGCTGTTATGTTGCCTTGATCCCGGTTTGGGCATACAATCAGCAGTAGCAGTGCCGGTCCGCCATGGAGCCGTCAGGTATGGCAGTGAGCGCTGCGGACTTTGTCCGGATCCCTCCGGACGGGGCGTTTTTTTTTGTATCCCCCATGCCATGGCTCTCCGGGAGGACGGTGGCGCCAGCGGGGGCTTTGCCAGTCTCATGAGCAGAAAGTCCTATATCATGAAGGATCTGTTCCGGATCCTTTACGGCATCAGCCCGGTTCATGCGGTGCTCCTTTCAGCGCTGCTGACGGGATCTCTGGTGACTATGGTTGTGTTGCTGCAGATCCCCAACCCCAACATGATCCTGGTCGCCGGGCTGGTGACTGCGTCGGCCATGTTCGGCTATTGCGGCGGCGCAACCTCCGGCATGATCATGCTGATCTACAGTCTCTATTTCTTCTCCGATGAGCATTCCTTCATGACCTTCTCTGATCTCAATGCCGAGAAGGTCCTGGTGGTGCTGGTGGGGATCCTGATCACCATGTTCATTGTGTGCAAGCTCCGGGCCATGGAGGCCCGGGTCTATGCCCGCTACCGGAACCTCCAGGAGGCTCTGAAGGCTGAAAACCTTGTGCTCAAGGAGATGTCCCACACCGACGCCCTCACCGGGGTGATGAACCGCATGGCCCTGCACCGGGATCTGGAGAACTTCCGCCATGAGGATATCACGGTGATCATGCTGGATCTTGACCGCTTCAAGGAGGTCAATGACAAGTTCGGCCATGATAACGGGGACCGGGTTCTCCGGCGCACCGGTGAACTGCTCCGGGAGGTGTTCGGCAAGGAGCACAGCTACCGCTACGGCGGGGATGAGTTCATTATCATCCTGCCCGGGGCGGCGCCTGATGAGGTGACGGTGAAACTGGACCGGATCATGGCCACCCGGCCGGGTCTGGAAAGTGACAGCTCACCCACCAGGGTGGGGTTCTCCGTGGGCTATGTGAGCGTTGGCCGGGACAGCTGTGCAAGCGTCCGGGATCTGCTGGCCCTGGCTGATCGGAAGATGTATGACGCCAAGTCTGGTGGGCGCAACCGGGTGGTGGGCTGATGGCAGCGGGCATAAGAACCCACAAGGGCAGGAGCCTGCTGGATCCCACGGACAGCTACTGCGCCGTGGACATTGAAACCACCGGCACATCCTGCTATGACAGCGAGATCATCGAGATCGGTGCAGTCAGGGTGGTTCGGGGGCAGATGGCCGGCACTTTTGCGTCCCTGGTGCATCCCCGGTCCCGGATCCCCCGGTTCATCACCGATCTTACCGGGATCACCAACACCATGGTGAAGAACGCCCCGTCCCTGCAGGAGGTCATGGCGGGATTCAGGTCATTTCTGGGCAATGACATCATCCTGGGGCACAACGTGAATTTTGATGTCAACTTCCTCTATGACGCCAGCGCGCAGCTGTCCATGCCGTCCCTGTCCAATGATTTTGTGGACACCCTGAGGCTGTCCCGTAAGATCTTCCCGGATCTGCCGGAGCACAAGCTGTCCTACCTGAGATTCCATTTCGGCATTGCCACTCCTCCGGCCCACCGGGCGGAGAGCGACTGCATTGCCGCCATCCGCTACTTTGAGATCATGCGCAGCCACGCCGCCTCCCTGGGGATGACCCCGGAGCAGTTGTACCAGAGCCGCATGAAGACCGCCCGTCGGCGCTGAGATCCGGCCATCCGTGCCGCCGGCGCTCTCGGATCTCTTTTCTTTATCCGCTTCTGACAATGCCGCCCGGGATCTTCCGCAGCGTCCTCAGTGACGCTGCGACAACCTGGGCGCGCCCTGGGGGACATTCCATGGATCCATGCTTTTCTGATCCTGATCTCCTGATCTCACTGATCCGGACCCTCTGCCTTTTTGAGGATATCCGCCTGGGGGAGGAGCAGGCCCGGGAACTGCTCCAGATCGGCAGATCCTCCTTTCCGGGACTCTCCGGGGATGATGAACTTATCGTCAGCAATGTCCGGGACACCCTGGCGTTTCTGGGCTCTCGGGAGATCCGGGGCATGAAGGCGGATCTGGCGCTGTTTCTGCGCCTGAATGCGCTGCTGGCCCGGGAGCAGGCGCTGATCCCCGGCGTCCTCCGGAACGGGCCGGTCTTTGTGCCCTCCATGGGTGAGGTTCCGCCTCCGGATCCCCGCAGGGTGGAGGCGGAGATTGACCGGCTGAACAGCCTGGGATCCGGGAACTGTGCCCTGGAGGCTGCCGGTTGCTTCTGCCGCCTGGCGCGGATGCAGCCCTTCTGGGACGGCAACAAGAGAACGGCCCTGACTTTGTGCAGTGTCATGCTGATGCGGCATGGATCCGGACCACTGGCCGTCCCGGAGGAGGAATACGCCCTTTTCGATGAACTGCTGACCTCCTTCTACACCCGGAAGGATGAGAGCCTGCCGGGCTTTCTGGCCATGAGATGCCGTGTGCCCCGGAATGACAGCTGAACTGCGGGCAGGTGGGGTACCTCCGGCTTTCCGGGCAGCGCCCAAAAGGAGGGGACCGGCACCCCAGATGAGGCCCGGTCCCCTGCGTGTTTCCTGTCGGCTCAGGCTTTCCCCGGAGGGCGCCTGATCCTCTCTTCTCACCTTCCCTGGCTGTTCCCCGGGAGAGCCGCCCCGGAAAAGCCGGAAAGCAGCGGGGTCTGGGTGCCGATCTGGTAGGTGAAGGTTATATTCTTCTCGTGACAGGTGTATGCGGCAGTGGCGCCCAGCAGTGCAAAGCCGGTCAAGATCAAAACATAAAACTTTTTCATGCCCAGAAAACTCCGTTGACTATATTTTCGTCACAGTATACACAAAGACCAGGCTTAGATCAAATTTTGAGCAGTTCTCCGGATCTGCCGTCCTTCAGCCTGTGGCTGGTCTCCTGCCGGCCTGGGGTCTGGTCTTATTCCGGCCTGACGCCGGGGCGCTGGAGAAGACTTGGCTTCCGGTGCTTTCCTCCTCCTGCCATGACTTTACGGCTGGTCCGCCCCCGGGGGAGCACCCGGCTGGGCACTGCCTCCTGGCAGGTGCCTGTCTTGGCTTCTCAGTCCAGTTCCCGGAACAGCAGGGCGGTTTCATCCTCGGACAGACCGTAGAGGGCTGCCAGCTTACGGTCGGCACTGTTCCGGATCTCATCCTCCTCCCGGCTGCTGATCTTCCGATCCAGCAGCTGACTGGCCATGTCTTCTATTTCCCCCATCAGTTCCGGCGGGGCCTTGATCAGGGGAATGGCCTCCAGGTGGGAGCGGAGCACCTTGGCTGAGGCGAACTTCTTCTGGAAGACAAACCGGGCCACCCGGGAGTTCAGGAGCATGAGCACATAGCGGACGCTCATTCCCGGGATCCGGGGAATGACCACGTTGGCGCTGTTCAGGGGCAGCATCCGGCGGCTGTCCCAGGCGAAGATCAGATCCCGGTTGATGAACCGGTACAGGAGCTTCTCATCCGCCCGGTAGTATTCCTCCTTGGCCGCCTGCTGCAGCTCCTCCCGGCGGAACTCGATGTAGCTGACATTCTTCATGTTGATCCGGTAGCGGTCGATGTTCAGACCCCGGAGCACCGGCTCTTCGGTCTTCCGGGTGCGCTCGGGCTTCAGTTTGCCTTTGTTGTCCCCGGTGACAATTCCCAGGGCCCAGTCAGCGCCATCCTTCAGGCTCACGGTGTCCGGGCAGGACATGATCCGGCGCAGCAGGGCGTACTCCTGGTTGTCCAGGAGCAGATCCAGCTCCCCTTGGAAGATCCGGTCGGAGTCAATGACAAACTCCCGGGGCGGCACTCCGGGGATGTGGATGAGGGCGCCCCGGCAGCGGAGGATCTTCGGATCCCTGCTTCCGGCATCCTCCTCCCGGCGCAGGGTAAGGATGATGCTGGGGCAGGATACTCCGTCAAACTGGTTGCCCAGGCGGACACAGCTGTGGACGCTGCAGCAGGCGGCGATGATCTTCCGGATCTCCAGATGGGCGGCCACGTTCAGCAGGCTCTCCGGGAGGACGAAACTGATGAAGTCACCGGTCCGGGCGTTGCGGATGCTTTTTTCCAGGAACAAAGCGAAGGACTCGCAGTTGTTCTGGATGGCACAGTGGAAGATCCGGTTCAGGGCCAGTTTCTCCGCCGGGGTCATCCTGATCCCCCAGGGTGGGTTGCCGATGACGCACATGGGCTCCCCGGGGTGGATCAGGCTGAAGCCAATCCCGGATCTGGCGTCGGCCAGGTAGTCTGCCACGGTGAACCGGCGCTGCAGCTCACGGGGCGGGGTCTCGGGATCCCGGAGGAAGAGGTTGATCCGGCACAGGATCACCGCCAGGCGGTCAATGTCGGATCCGGACAGATGATCCCAGGAAACGATCCCGGGCAGGCTGATGAGGAAGTTGCCGGTGCCGCAGCAGGGATCGTAGTAGCTGATCCCGTCCCCCAGCATGTCCCCGTCTCCCAGGGTCTCTGTCAGGCGGCTGACCACCCGCCTGGGGGTGTAATATACTCCACCGGCCCTCCGGGCGGACATGCTGCTCAGGGACAGGTAGAGGCATCCCAGGAGATCCTCGTTCTTTTCATAGTAGTAGCCCACTGAAAACAGCCGGGGCAGGGAGTTCACCGTCTCCAGGGCCGCCTGGTGGTTCATGATCAGGGGCTCAACCAGGGGGGCCAGGGTGAGGAGATCTATGCGGTTCAGCAGGCAGCTGCGGAGGATCTCGGTGCCGGAGCACATCCAGATCCCCAGCCGCTGGTTCAGCAGCTGCAGGGCGCATTCCGCCAGGATCAGGCTGATCAGCGCCGGATCCTCCCGCCGATCTCCGGTTTCCCCGAAGAGCCGGAGCTGGGCGTCCACGCTATCCCGGTTGGGGGATC
Organism: uncultured Aeromonadales bacterium; assembly: GCA_902782145.1. Classification (GTDB taxonomy): domain Bacteria; phylum Pseudomonadota; class Gammaproteobacteria; order Enterobacterales; family Succinivibrionaceae; genus UBA2804. The sequence goes on along the minus strand of CACZLZ010000012.1, from coordinate 23,546 downwards.
CGGGATGCAGGTAACTGGCATAGTACTCATTCCCTTCCACACAGCTTTTGTTCCGCCGGGAGCGCAGCCGTCCTCCGGGCTCATCCTGCATGCTCTTCCGGAGGTTCAGGAGAGTGTCCCGGTAGAAGAAGGGCTTGCCCTGGTAGATCCGGTCGGGAACCAGCTTTTTCAGCCGGATCCAGTTGAACACCGAGCACAGACTCATGTTCAGGGCAATGGAGGCGGCTTCGGTGCCGAAAAGCTCCCGGAGGTTGAAGAGCAGATCCCGGTGGTGGCTCAGGTACTCAATGGAGGAGTTGGGGATATAGATCTCCTGATCAATGATCTCGCCATCGGTGATGATGTTCTTGGTCAGAAGCTCAATGACCTGCCCGCAGCTTAGTCCCAGGCGGGAGGCGGCCTTCTCTATCTTTACGAGTTTCATGCTGTTGCTGTGCTGATGGATCCCTTTGTGTCCGGTGATGGGATCCTTTCCGGATCTGCCGGCTTCACCGGATCCCGGCGCCGCCGGGATGTGCCCCGGGCGGTTCCCGGCCGGGGACGGGGAATTTTAACAGATCCGCCGGCGGGAAAACTTGCGGGGGCTTCCATTTGCCGCAAAGTGATCCGGATCCCGCCCTCCCGGGAAAAAGCCGTCCCGGCCGGGGGCGGATGGTATAATCCGGACTGGTTCTGGCAGTTTCCGGAGGACCTCAGACGCATGGGAGCGGACTTTTTTCTTAGGACGGCGGCAGTCATGGCGGCATTCATTTTTCCCTTTCTGGCATGCTCGGCTCCGGATACGGATACGGAGCCCCAGGCCTGCGGCGGCACCCACCAGGAGCGTGACGCCGGGGCGCCCCGGGAGATCATCTCCCGGAACATCGTGTCCTTTGAGCTCACTCTGTATGATCCCCGGGAGATGAGCCGGCAGCTCCTCCCAGGCGGCGGGGATCCGCCCCGGCGGGAGGATATCCTGGCCCGGTTTATGAAGCTGGTGAAAAATCCGGACGGCACCGTCACCGTGGAGGCCCGGGGCGGCAGTCTCTATCCTACGGCGCGGCGGAACGGCCTTACCTTCCATGTGCGCTTTACTGCGCCGGACAGGGATTACACCGCCAGGCTTCAGGATCTGGTGGTGCGCCGGAGCCTGATCCGTAACAACGGTCTGGTGGTTCACACCTACGGCCTGCCTTCCGGGGACGGGGACCGCCTCAGTGTGAAATATGACAGCGGGGAGTACATTTACCGGCGCATCAACACCGGTCCCCTCCTGGATTATGACACGGCCTTTGAGATCTACGATCTCTTCCGCACCATGACCCGGGATCAGGGCCTGGACTTCAACACTAAGGGATCCAATGTGCAGCTGTATGATGACGCCACGGAGGAATTTCTCCAGGGAACCTGGAAGGGGACGCATTTTGGCAATGAGTGCACGGTGATCTTCACCGGAAACCATGTCCGGATCTACTACGGTGGCAAGCTTACCGATGATGCGGACTATGTGATTGATGAGGGCTGGATCGTGCCGGCAGATCAGAATGGGGGCAAGGATCGTCTCCGGTTCCAGGGGGTGGCGGTCATGAGCAAGAAGAACAGCTTCACCCTGTCGGGCACGGTGCTACGGAACAAGGCCTCCTCAACCTTTGATCTGCGGCGCCAGAAGGAGCAGTCTCCGGCGCCGGACAGCGCAGATGCTGCGGGGGGACGCTGATGATGCTGGGAAAGTTTCTGGGCGTCCTGGCGGGACTGGCTGCGGTCCTCTGGGGAGCCCAGGCGGCTGAGGACGGCAACGTGGAGTGTGGCGGCACTGACAGGCACCAGGATCCCCATGCGCCCCGGACCATCGTCTCCCGCCAGATCGTGTCCTTTGAACTCACCACCTTTGAGCCCCAGGAGTACCATTTCCTCTTCACTGACAACGGCCTGGAGGAACTGGGGGAGCCGGTGACAGCCACCTATTTGTCCCTGAAGCGCCAAGCGGACGGGAGCCTTGAGATCAGTGCCCGGGGCGGCAGTCTGGAGGCCATGAACCAGGAGGTGCGGGACGGCAGCGTCTTTGCCGTGAACTTCACCACCCCGGACCGGGGCTACACCGCCAGGCTTCAGGATCTGGTGACCCGCTTTGACATGATCCGGAACAACGGTCTGACGGATGTGACCTACGGCTTGCCTTCGGGAGACGGCAACATCCTCCGGGTGGACTATGACAGCGGGGAGTACATCTTCCGCCACGACTCCGGGCGGATCCTGGAGTATGACGCCGCCTTTGCGGTCTTTGATCTCTTCCGCTCCATGGCCCGGGATCAGGGTCTGGACTTCACCACCCGGGGATCCAACGTGACCGTGTATGATGACGCCACTGAGGAGTTCCTCCAGGGGATCTGGGAGGGAAAGCATCTGGGCGTGCCCTGCCGGGCTGAGTTCTCCGGGAGGCATGTGCGGATCTACCGCTCCGGACGCCTTACGGATGACACGGACTATGTGATCCGGGAGGGGAAGATCATCCCCGCTGATCAGGGTGAGCCCGGGGGGCGCCTGGTGACCTTCCAGGGGGTATCGGTGCTGTGGAAGAAGGACGAGTCCACCCTCAAGGGCTATTCTGGCAACCGGGTATCCAAACTGGAGATGCGCCGGATCAGCAAGCCCTGAGGACACCAGCAGGCGGCATGTGTCCGGTCTGCCGCTGTTCCTTTTCTGCCCAGATGCCGCTCCGGGTGCACGCATCCGGTCTTTCCTCCCGTCTTGCCGCTGCCGCAGCAGCAGTCTTCTTTCTCAGTTCTCCCACACCGCCAGAAACAGCCGGGCTACGGAGGTGGCGGTGCGCCTGAGGTTTTCTGCTGCCACTTCAGGCTTCAAGGCCTCATCCTCCCCGCAGCACCGGCCCACAATGGGAAAAATGCCGGTGAACACTGAGTCCTCCGGCTCCAGATCTGCACCCCACGTGCCGCACAGCCCCACCACGGGCACACCGCACCTTTGGGCCATGTAGGCTGCCAGTCCCGGTCCCTTTCCCATGGAACTCTGGCGGTCAATGCAACCCTCCCCGGTAATGAGGAGATCCAGATCGGGCAGTTGTTCCCGGAAATGCTGCATCTCCAGAAAATAGCCGGATCCCCCGGTTATCTCCGCCCCCAGGGCCGCGGCGGCCGCATAGCCGATCCCTCCGGCGGCTCCGCCCCCCGGCAGATCCCGGTATTTTTCCGGCAGCAGGGCGGCAAGGCGCTGCATTCCCTGCTCCAGGATGGCCACTGTTGCCGGATCTGCCCCCTTCTGGGGACCAAAGACCGCCGCCGCCCCCTCAGGGCCGGTCAGGGGGCTGGTCACATCTGCCAGGCACGTGATCCGGGTGTGGCGCAGCCTCGGATCCAGGCCGGACCAGTCGGCATTGGTGAGATCTGCCAGTGTCTGGCCGGTGGCCGGGGTGGTGACGGGGCCCTGGGCGGTGTGCAGCCTTGCCCCCAGGCTCTGGAGCATGCCCAGCCCGCCGTCCACCGTGGCGGTTCCCCCCAGGCAGAGGTAGATCTCCCGGGGGCTGAGATCCAGGGCCTGCCGGATGAGCATCCCCACCCCTGCTGATGTCAGGCGGAGGGGGTTCCGATACTCCGGGGGCACCATGGCCAAGGCGTCGCATTCCGCCGCCTCTAGGAAGATCTGCCCCGCAGATCCCAGGTACCCCAGGCGGGCGGTGATCCTGTTTCCCCGGGGATCCACCGCCGGCACCGTCAGCAGCTCCATTTCCGGGAGCAGGGCGGCGGCGCAGTCCAGGGAACCCTCGCCGCCGTCGGCCAGCAGGAATTCCTGGACTGCGCCATCCCCCAGGTATTCCCGGAAGACATCAGCCACCAGGGTGGTGGCAAACTGCCCCGGCAGGGATCCTTTGAAGGAGTCCAGGGCCACCCCCACCCGGCGGATCCCGGATCCTCCCGCTAAGGCTGCTGTTCTGCTCATTCTCCCCCTCCCTGTGACATTGTCGGTGTCCGGCCGGTGACTCCGGCCCTGTCTGCCGGCGGGCTCCCACTCTGGCAGTGCCCCTGGGCAGGGGCTTCTCTGCCAGCCCCGGCATTGCCGGGATTGTAGCACAGGATGTCCGGGGCGGCGGATCCCGGCGATAGTCCTGCAAAGCGTCCTGCCCCCTGCTACAATACTCCGGTGCGCCGGATCTCACTGACGGATCCGGTGCCGGGCTCCTCTGTCCTGCGGCACCGGGGGAGCACTGAAGGATGCCGGAGATCTTTTCCGGTCCTGCCGCACTGCCAGTGGGAGGGGAGAACATGGATCTGCGGGAGTTTCCGTGCTTCGGGGTGGCCGGCAATTTTGCCGGGCATCTGGAACAGGCCGGCGAGGCGGCTGATTTCAGGAATGTGGTGACAGCGGAGCCCAGCGCCCCCAAGGCGCTGTTCCCCATTTACATTCCGGGCCGGGAGGACAGCTTCCTGGCGGAGTTTCCCATAAGCGGCGACACCATCAGGTTTCCGGAGAATGCGGACAATCTGCAGATCGAGCCGGAGATCGCCGTGCTTTTCCGGGTGAACTACGCCGGAGATCAGGTTCTCACCCTGGCTGCCGAGTGCTTCGGCGCCTTCAATGACTGTTCCATCCGCCGTCCCGGTGCCCGGAAGATCTCCGAGAAGAAGAACTGGGGCCCCTGCTCCAAGGGCTTCTCCCAGATCACGGTGCCGGTGGATGTGTTTGCCCCCGGGGGGATCCTGGACAGTTACCGCATTGCCAGCTTCCTCATCCGTGACGGGGTGTGCCATGCCTACGGGGTGGACAGCGCCGCCCGGAACTACAGTTACATGTACGGCAAACTGGTGGAGTGGATCACCGATCGCATGAACAGCCAGAAGGACCAGGGTCCTGCTGAGGATATCCATTCCATGCTGCTGGATCTGGAGCGTCCCACCACCTGCCTGGTGACCATCGGGGCCACCAGATACACGGAGTTCGGCCAGGCCAACTATCTCCGCCGGGGGGATGTGAGCGTGGTGGTGGTCTACAGCGAGAAGGAGTACTCACCCGCTCAGATCGCCGCAGCCGCAGAGTCGGGACGCCTGGATGAGCTGGGATGCCCGGTGCTCCGGCAGCAGGTGATCTGAGCCCGTGTCCCGCAGACCGGTTCCGCAGCCCCTGCCGGAGACGGATCCCGATCCGGATCTGACGCTGTCCTGGTCCGGGGAACAGATGGATCCGGCCCTGCGGGCGGGGATCCGGAGCATGCGGGGGGATCTGAAAGGGATCAGATCCTCCTTCATGGCGATCTTCTTCTTTGCCTTTATGGCTCTGGGTCTGGAGATCCTGCGCCTGCTGCCGGCGGGGCAGGGGATCACGGTGCCGGGGCTCTTTCTCTGGAGCTTTGCCGCCCTGACCCCTCTGACGTCCCTGGAGCTCATGCTCCGGGGACGCCGGTGCCTCCGGCGTCACCGGGAGTCCGGAAACTTTCCCCGGGGGATCCTGGACCTGTTCCATCAGGTGGCAGTGTGGGAGAGCGGCATGCTGCTGCTCACCCTGGCGCTGTTTGAGGCCGCAGCCGTCCTTACGGGGATGTTCGGACCTCCCGGGGAGGCGAGTTTGGGGATCTCGGTGATCCCTTGTGCCGTGGCTGCTGTGGGCAGTTGCTGCCGGGGCATTCTCCGGTCCCGGCGCCTTACCCGGATCCTGCTGGCTGCCAGCCGGGGTGCCTCCGGCGGCGGGGCAAAGACCGGGGATCCAGTCTCCCGGCTGCCTGATGAGGGAAGATAGATCGGCGCCCGGCGTCGGGCAGATCCAGTAGCGATCCGGAAGGGGTGCCGCCGGCGATCTCCGGTAACCGGTGCGAGGCCAGGGTGCGGGCTCTGGCTGGAGTTTGGGTTGAAGTTTTGATTGAAGGGGGACAGGAGCATGCCTGGGAGCAGGAGACTTGACCGCTTTGTGTCTGAATGCCTGGAACTTTCCAGATCAGCCGCAGGGAAGGAGATCAGAGCCGGGGCGGCGGGGGTGAACGGGATGCCGATCCGGGATCCCGCCGTGAAGGTGTCCCCGGGGGATCTGGTGTCTTTCCGGGATCTGGAACTGACGGTCTTTGATCAGCTGTATTTCATGATCCACAAGCCCGCCGGGTATGTGTGCGCCAATGACGATCCCGCCCATCCGGTGATCATGTCCCTGCTCAGCGATGAGTGGGGGGCAGGGCAGTGCCACTGTGTGGGCCGGCTGGACATTGACACCACGGGACTGCTGCTGGTGACCACCGACGGCCAGTGGTCCCACCGGATCACCTCGCCCCGGCATCACACCGGCAAGATCTACCGGGTGACTTTGGAGCATGATCCCTCACCGGATCTGGAGCCCATGCTCCGGCAGGGGATCCTGCTGCAGGGTGAGAAGCGCCCCACAGCCCCCGCTGAGGTCTCCTGGGTGGCTGACCGGGTGCTGGATCTGACCATCCATGAGGGCAGGTACCATCAGATCAAGCGCATGATCCACGCCGCCGGGAACGAGGTTGCCGCCCTCCACCGCCTGGCCATCGGGGATCTCAGCCTGGATCCCGCCCTGGCCCCGGGGGAGCACCGGGCCCTGACCTCGGAGGAGATTGCTTTGTTCTGAGGATCCCTTCTGAGGATCCCCGGCCGGGGATCATGCGGGCCTTAGCAGAAAAGCCGGGCCCGGAAGATGAAGAACACCGCCAGCAGGATGCACAGGCAGGCCCAGACATAGTCCCAGGTGAAGTTCTCCTTCATGTACAGTACCATGAAGGGAATGAACACCGTCAGGGAGATGGCCTCCTGAAGGATCTTGATCTGGGACACGGTGAGGGTTTGGCTGGCCATGCGCACCGCCGGCACCATCAGGGTGTATTCCAGGAAGGCGATGCCCCAGGATGAGAGAATGGCAATGATCAGGGGGGATTCGGACTGGGTTTTCAGATGGGAGAACCAGGCGAAGGACATCATGACGTTGCTGTTGATCAGCAGGAAAATGGCTATCCACACGTTCATTTCAGTAAATTTTCCGTTGCAGGTGAAACCGGTGCCGATCCTACCACCATCCGCCAAAAGCGTGAAACAGATCAAATACTGACCGCCTACCTTCCTGCCTGCTCGCCTTTCCCCCAAGGCACTGCTTCGCACTTTTCTGCTGCTCCTGCCTCCGGGAGCCTCATGCTTCTCCAGTCCATCCTCCGCCGGATCCCCGGGCAGATCCGGGCGGATCCCCATGTCCGGATCCGGCTTCTGAACCAGGTGTCCTGCCCAGTTCAAATTCCTTGAGGGCGGTCAGGGAAAAATGGCCTTGATCCGGGGCCATGTGTGTTAAAATCTGCCCCGAGTTTTACAGCAGGAGTTTACAGATGCTTTCAAGCAGGGAACTGGCCAACGCAATCCGCGCCCTCAGCATGGACGCCATTCAGAAGGCTAATTCAGGACATCCCGGAGCCCCCATGGGCATGGCTGACATCGCCGAGGTTCTGTGGAGACATTATCTGAAGCATGCCCCCCGGAGACCCGACTGGTGCAACCGGGACCGTTTTGTGCTTTCCAACGGCCACGGCTCCATGCTCCTTTATTCCCTGCTGCACCTGACCGGCTATGATCTGTCCATGGATGATATCCGGAACTTCCGCCAGCTGCATTCCCGCACCCCCGGCCATCCTGAGCATGGCTACGCACCCGGGGTGGAGACCACCACCGGACCCCTGGGGCAGGGCATAACCAACGCTGTGGGCATGGCCCTGGCAGAGAAGATCCTGGCCGCCCAGTTCAACCGTCCCGACTATCCTGTGGTGGATCACCACACCTATGTGTTCATGGGCGACGGCTGCCTGATGGAGGGCGTGTCCCATGAGGCCTGCTCCCTGGCCGGTACCCTGAAACTGGGCAAACTCATCGCCTTCTGGGATGACAACGGGATCTCCATTGACGGCAAGACCCAGGGCTGGTTCTCCGAGAACACCGCCGACAGGTTTGTGGCCTACGGCTGGCAGGTGATCAAGGTTGACGGCCATGATGCCATCGCCATTTCCCGGGCCATTGAAATGGCCCAGGCTGACGAGGAGCATCCCACTCTGATCTGCTGCCGCACCGTCATCGGCTTCGGCTCCCCCGGCCAGGGCACCAGCAAGGTCCACGGCTCCCCCCTGGGCGCCGAGGGCGTGGAAGCTGCCCGGAAGGCCCTGGGCTGGAACTATCCTCCCTTCGTGATCCCCGAGGAGTACTACGAGGAGTGGAACGCCGTGGAAAGCGGCGAGAAGGAGTATGCCATCTGGAGTGAGCTCTTTGAGAACTACCGCAAGGAATACCCTGAACTGGCAGCGGAGTACTCACGGCGCATGAAGGGTGAGCTGCCGGCAAACTGGGAGACGGAGATGAGTGCCTTTATCCGCCGTCTCCAGGACAACCCCGCCAAGCTGGCCACCCGGAAGGCCAGTCAGAACGTCCTGGACGTGTGCGGCGCCCTTATGCCGGAGCTTCTGGGCGGATCGGCGGATCTTGCCCCCAGCAACCTGACCAAGCACAAGTCCTCTCAGGCGGTGACCCCGGATGACGCCTCGGGCAACTACATCCATTATGGTGTCCGGGAGTTCGGCATGAGTGCCATCATGAACGGTATCATGCTTCATGGTGGCTTCAGACCCTACGGCGCCACCTTCCTGATGTTCATGGAGTATGCCAAGAATGCCGTGCGCATGGCGGCCCTGATGAAGCAGCCGGTGATCTTCGTCTACACTCATGACTCCATCGGCCTGGGCGAGGACGGTCCCACCCATCAGCCGGTGGAGCAGATTGAGTCCCTGCGCATCACCCCCAACATGAGCGTGTGGCGCCCCTGTGACCAGGTGGAGTCCGCTGTGGCCTGGAAGATGGCTGTGGAGCGCCGGGACGGTCCCACCTCCCTGATCTTCTCCCGCCAGGGGTTGCCCCAGATGGAGCGCACTGACCGTCAGCTGGCGGATATTGCCCGGGGTGGTTATGTGCTCAAGGACTGTGACGGCACTCCGGATCTGATCTTCATTGCCACCGGATCCGAGGTGGAGCTGGCGGTCAAGGCCGCTGAGATCCTCACCGGCGAGGGCCGGAAGATCCGGGTGGTCTCCATGCCCAACACCTTTGAGTTTGACCGTCAGGACAGATCCTACCGAGATCAGGTGCTGCCGCCTTCAGTGACTGCAAGGGTTGCTGTGGAGGCTGGCGTTGGCTCCGGATGGTACCGCTACACCGGTCTGGGGGGTGCTGTGATCTCCATGGAGACCTTCGGCGAGTCCGCCCCGGCGGAGGAACTCTTCCGGGAGTTCGGCTTTACCCCTGAGAATGTCGCCTCCAGGGCCCGGGAGGTGCTGGCAGGGCGGTGAGTTGCCCTTTCTCCGGGACGGAAGTCCCGGATTGGGGAGCTGAAGATTGGGAACTGCCACCCCAGTTCCCAAGGGATCGGATGCAATGTGTCCGGTCCCTTTTTTATGCCTTCCAGTGCGGCGCATAGGAAGTGATGTGGACAGGCGTGGGGATGGGTGATCAGTCCGGGAGAAAAAGACAGCGGGATGCGGACGGGGGAAGCCACCGGCCGGCCGTGTGGCACCGTCCTGTCCGGGGTGGCACCGGACCGAATGTCAGGAACTGGGGAAAGCCAGTCCTTGCCAGCGGTTCACCGCCAGTGCTGATCCGGCCTCAGGAGCCGGTCTCGTTCCTGTTCCCGTTCCCATTCCCGTTCCCATTCCCATTCCCATTCCCATTCCCATTCCCATTCCCGGAGATGTCATCACGACCAGTCTGCCCTGGCGGGATCTCCTGCTCCCCGTCGCCGTCGTCTTCAGGATCCGGAAACTCATCCTCATAGATGAAGTCATCATCCTCCTCCATTTCCGGATCATTCCGGAAGGCGCGGGTGGTGTGATTGGACATCATCAGCAGGATCACTCCCGCCAGGATCACAAAGCCTGCGATATAGAGGCTGTGGTTCAGGGCCCGGATGTTGGCGTTGAGGTAGCCTGACCAGACAAACATGGGGGCCACCACGAAAAGCAGGGACATGCCCAGGGCGGAGAAGGTGTTCCGATCGGTGCCGTAGGGATCCCGGGGCATGGGGACGTCATAGAAGGCCAGGATATCCTCGATGAAAGGACGGCCGGGAAGAGTGTCCACCTCGGACAGGAGAATGCGCAGCTTCCTTCTGGTGGGCAGCCATACCCCCACCCGGTTCCGGAGCACCGGCTTGGAGCCCAGGGCCGCCATGATCTCTGAGTGGGGAATGAATTCCGTGCTGCGGATCCGCTGATAGGTTATGCCCTCCTCGGACACCGACACCCGGTAGCGGGAACGGGTCAGGTGCAGCCAGGAGAAATACGAGTAGATGATCATGGGAAACACCCAGAGGCAGATCATCTGGGTTATGGCCTGGGTGTTGGTTTCCCGGATATCTCCGGAGGAGATCATGAAGGCGGTGGATCCCGCCGCCACCACGATCATCAGGACCACCAGTATGATCAGGGTGAATTTCACCGATCGCAGGGAGCGGCTGGAGTAGGTGAGTTCCCGGTTCTTGAGCAGTGAGAAGTCCCCCTTGCGTGACAGGGGGATCTTGGGGGGGAGGTTCAGGAAGCTGCTTTCCATAAGTGCGGCAGGCGGGCGGCGGATCCCGGGGGATCAGGATCTGCCGGATCCTGCGCCGGCCTCCTTTTTCCTGAGCAGGGCAGTGCACTGGGACCGGGGAATGGACACGGTGCTGATATGGGCGTCGGTGGCGTTCAGGAACCTGAAGTTCACTTTTTCCGCATACTGCATGAAGATCTGCACCTGGCGGTTGCCGCAGGCGTATTCCGGCAGGGATTCCCGCATTCGGGAGGTGATGTCCTCCCGGGTGGTTCTGATGTGGTAGGTGAAGCCTTCCTTCCGGCTGTAGGTGAAATCCGTCAAGGTCTGGAACTTGCCCACCTTGATGGGCAGCCGGCGCCGGTACTCCTCTGCCACCTTTTCTGGGGAGATCTCGGCCGGTTTATCCGCTGTGCCCGCCGGCGGGGTCTCAGGAGCGGTCTGAGTGGCGGGGGCAGAGGCAGAGGCGGTCCTGGCGGCGGTGCCGGTAGTACCGGAAGGCGCCGGGGCAGTCTCCTGGGAGGAACCGGCTTTGGTGCTGTCCTCATTCCCGGCGGCTGGGGCTGCGGCTTGCTGCGGTGATGGCGCCGGGGAGGCGGTCGCAGGTGCAGCAACCGCTGCGGTCTGGGTGGCGGCCCGGCTCTTCCGGGTATCATTCCCGGACGGGGGAGTGGTGGTGGTTACGGACTCATCCAGGGGTGCCGCAGGCAGGAGTTCTCCGGAGTCAATGATGAGTTCGTCATCGAAATCTTCCTCCGCCATGACGGGACCGTCGGAGTCTTCCTCATAGCCGATGGCAATCTCGTTTCCGGTGTTCCGGGCATGATCCCGGTGGAGTCCGGCAAAGGAGGCGATCCCCATGCCCACTCCGATGCCGATCCCCAGAAAGGCGGTCAGCAGCGCAAGTTTCTTTTTTCTCTTCAATTGTCCGCTCCCTCAGACGGATGCTCCCATAATGCCGGAGCCTGTGGCGGCTGGACGGTGCCCCGGCAGGGGACGGTCTGGTCAGCCGGGCTGACGCCGGGCGCCACACCGTGACCCCCGTAGTTTGACGGATTTTCCGGGGATATGTTCCCCCTTTCCCCTGACAGGATCAGTTTAACGGAAATGAACGGTCAATGTTTGCGCACTGCCTCAGCAAAATGAGGAAAAAGGGGACAGGGATCAGAGAAATCCGGCGCAGTCGTCACTGATCAGGCTGAAACTCAGAACCTGCCGGTTGCCGGAAAGGTAGATGAAGTCGTAGGAGCGGATGTGCTGCAGGCGCTGGCGATCCAGGCTGCTGCCGCAGAATTTCATCTTCTGGAGTTCCCGGAGATCCTGCTGATGCTCCAAGGCTGCGGCGGTGCCGGAGGGAGTGGGGAAGACATAGGTGAAGACGATGGCGCAGGAGGAGCCGGGGGTGACGGACACCAGCTCAGCGGGGCCTTCGATCCGGGGCGGGCTGAAGATCCGGGTCAGGCTGTCGGCAGTGGCGGCCAGGGCACTGCTGTCCAGGCAGCCGGTGCTGTCGGTGGCATAGAGATGAGCCAGCCAGAATGATTCCACCGCCTGGATCACCCGGGGATCATCCCGGTTCTCCTGGTACCAGACAATGGCCAGCAACCCTGCGGCAATGACGAGGATCACGGCGGCCCGGGCGAGAAAGTGGGTGGAGCCCTTGATCAACGGAGAGTGTTCCTGCTGGGGATGCCATGCAGAAGAGATGACATCCTGGAAAAGAAAGGTGAGGGGATGGAGGACAGGGCAGAGGAGGCAAAAGCCGGATCCCAGGATGGCTGGAGGCTGATCCTGAACGATGGAGTCCGGGAAAACTGCCGTCCTGAAAAACGAAAAGGAGAAAACATCCGTGTTTTCCCCTCATACCCAAAACTCATCTGTAATCCCGCCAATCCCAAATGCGGTCTCTTCAGTCCCTGAAGAATCAACATCCTTGTTGATATTGCGTCCCTGCAACACTGATTATTGTAGATCAAACCGGATCCAAAACAACCCCCGGATCCTGGCCTTAGTGATGTCTCACAGGGGTTGAGAGAGGTGGAAAAGTCAGTAAAATCAAGGTGTTATCCTGTCTCTATGCTTAACATGCCTACAAAAAGTCAGAGAGATGGCTTACAAGGATATGGCAAATATCCTACAAAAAGAATGGAACAGTTCCCATGGGCGGATCCCTGTCGGGAACCTGGTCATGAACCTGTTGGGATCCTGGAACGGGATCCACCTCCCCATAACGCCACCAGGGACTGTCACTTTCCCGCGCCGGGGCTTATGATCGCAGGTGCCACTTGATGAAGTGGCGGCGGGAACGCTCCTTTGGTTACTCCAACAGATACCCCCGCCGGTTTCCCGCTGAACCAGGAGGTTATTCATGGTGCTCTTCCTGACGGAAATGTGCCGCATTCTGGGCATTGTGCTGCTGTGGTCAGGGATCCTTACCCTGTTCTACTATATTCCCCTGGCTCTGTGCATGATAGCCGCATCCCTGTTCCTGCTGCCCAACACTTTCTACATGATCTTCGGCCGATCCTCGGTTCTGAAGGAGATCTTCCGGGCACTGGCGGTGCTTTCCCTGCTGGTGTTTCCCCTGTATGGCTGGTACCGGAGCGCTGTGGGCGATCCCTTGGTGGACACTTCGGCCCTTGCCCGCCAGGATGTGCTGGAGCATCAGCGGAAGGCGGCCCTCAAACGCTACCAGGAAAACCGGGAGTTTATTCTCCGGGGGATCCGGCGTTATCTGGATGAGGGCAACTACCGGTTTGCCTATGCCCATGCGGACGAGTTCATGTTCACTGGAGATCCGGAACTGGTGCGGATGCATGATCTGGCCCGGGAGAAGATGATCGAGAAGGGGGAGTTCAGGGAGCCGTGAGGTCGGATGCCGTGACGTGAGGGGTGCTTCACCCGATCCCCGATCCCCGATCCCGGATCTGCGGTTGCTACCAGTTGACCGCCGTAGGCAGCCGCCGCAAACTACGGATCCTGGGGATGTGACTGCTAGCGGAGCATCCCTGAACAGTGAACATACGGGCCGGGGACTGGAAAGTCATCCCTGGAGCAGATCCTTGAAGAGCAGGAGCCTACGTGTCAGATAGTGAAAACCAGTTGCTGAAGTCTCCCTACGGCCAGGTCACCTTTGAAAGCATCAGGCGCCGAAACCTTGCCCTGGTGGACAAAAGCCGGATGATCGAGATCCTCGAAAGCGATGCCATGACTGTTTATCCGGTGCTCCTGCGTCCCAGGCGTTTTGGGAAGAGCACTTTCGTGCAGATGCTCAAATGTTTCTATGACATCTCATACAAAGACCAGTATGACGAACTGTTTGCCGGAACGGATATTTACCTTAAAAATCTGCCCAGCCATAACACTTATCATGTGCTTGTACTGGACTTTTCAAGGGTTGATCCACATAACAGTTCGGTTATGTACAGCAGCTTTTTTTCAGCGGTGTCTTTTGGCATAAAGGACTTTAAAAGAAGGTATCCTGATTTTGCCTTTGCTTATGACGAGATCGACCGATCGGATGCGGTTACGCTGCTTAACAATTTTGTTGCGGCTTATGGCAGTTATTCTGCGAGCGGCAGACTGTATCTGATGATTGATGAATATGACAATTTTGCCAACAACATCCTTTCCCAGGACTTGAGCCTGTTTAAGACGATCACCGGCGACGGCGGGCTCCTGAAAGCTTTTTATGCCGCTGTGAAGGCCGCGGCAGCCGATGCCGGGTATATCGCCAAAACTTTTATCACGGGTGTGTCGTCAGTGTCCCTTGATTCCCTGACATCAGGGTTTAACATCTCACTTAATGTGACCACGGACAAACATTTGAACGAATATGCCGGCTTTACTGAAACTGAACTGCAAAAGATTGTGCCTCAGCTTGTGGATCTGCCTCGGATTGGCATGACCGCCGATGAGGTTATATCCAGGATGAAGCCTGTATATGACGGCTTCTGTTTCAGCCGGTTTGCGGAAAACACTGTTTATAACTCATCCATGTGCCTGTTTTATCTGATTGAACTCCAGAAGGCAGGGGAATTTCTGCCTCCTGAAAAATACACCGATCCGGCATCAGATCAGGATGGCTTGAAGTTGAGGCAGCTTTTTGATCTGGCTGAGGACGGCCTTGCAGAAAGTGTCACGGATACCTATCTCAGCGGTGATCCTTTCTTTCTTGAGAAGCTTTCCCAGAATATCAATCTGAATAAAACCGACAGATATGACGAAGTTCAGTTTTTGTCGATGCTGTTTTACATGGGGTATCTCACTATTGATCCCCGCAGATCCAGCAGTGACGGTCTGTTCTTGAAAGTTCCGAATATCTTCATGGCAAAACTTTTTGCCCAGTGCACGGTGGATCTGCGTCTGAAGCCCAGTTCCCAGTTCATGGATTATTCAATTGATGTGTCGTCTCTGCTGGAGACGGCAGATGATCTTTCGGGCTTTGCCAGCTCCTGCACGGAGTTTTTGTGCAGCATTTTCACCAGTCAGGTGCTTACCCACATGAGTGAAATGGCTTTGAACCTTGTGCTTCATGCCAAGCTCAGTACTGTCAGGGGGATCTATGCTGAGATCCAGAAATCCATCAGGGTTCCCGGTGAGGGTGAGTGCTATGCCGATCTGGTTATTACCGTCAACAAAGGCAAGAGCAGTGAGTGCATCTATCTGGTGGAACTGAAGTATGCGGCCAAGTCACGGGCCACATCCGCATTCATAGAAGAACTGAAAAACGAGGCTGTCCGGCAGCTGACTGGCTACCGAACGGCACTGGAATTCAGGGATCGGCAGATCAGATCCTATGCCATGGTTTTTGCGGGATCGGTCTGCGTGTACTGCGGACAGTGCTGCTGACCGGGATCCTTCATCTGTTCCCCAGCCCTGCCGGCTCATCAAGCCTTATGCGCTTTTATCCTTCCCTCTCCGGGTTGTGTTCTCTCCTGCTGTTTTCTGCTGGTGCAGCTTTCTGCCGGCTGCCTGATCTGTCAGACACTGTGGGAGATTTCTGTGTTCAGTCGGTGCCGGAGGCGGTGGGTCACACCCTGAGGTTGCCCTGGATCCCGGAGGCCCGGCGCCGCCGCCTTTCCCGGCTGCAGGCCCGGATCAGGGCCTTCCGGGCCCGTCTGAGCATGGCTCTTCCCTCTTTTTCCGCCAGTGCGCCCTGGTAGACTGCGCTGTTGTAGGCGGCGGTGAGATCCGCAAGGGCCTGCCGTAGCTCTTCGGACGCCAGGGTCGGCTGCACCCGCCGGAGGAACATCTCCGGCGTCTCCATGGGAAGGCGCCGGATCCCCAGGGGCGCCAGTTCGGCGATGGCGGTCAGATAGCACTCTGCCGCTGGGGAGCGCAGTTTTTTCCGTCCCAGAAGGCCTGAGAACAGCAGGGTGAGGCAGAAGATCCCCATCAGGGCCCCGGCCAGGGTGGCTACGGCCGCCAGGGCGTTTTCCGTGAAGAACCGCTGGATGAATCCCTGCTCATCGGAGAAGTTGTAGTTCAGGATCATGCTGTTCCAGCGGAACTCCAGCTCGTCCAGGGTTTTCCGGAGCCAGCCCACCACCGGGTGGTTCCGGTAGCGCTCCATGGACATCACCGGCATGGAGGAGGGGCTGATCATGTCCAGGTAGGACTTCTCCACCCGCTCCGGGGCAATGAAGGTCACCGGATCAATCCGCACCCAGTGCCCGTCCAGGGCGGCCACCACCCAGGAGTGGGCGTCGGAGTTGCGCAGGGTGACGTAGTTCTCCTCGGTGTTGACCGTTCCTCCCAGATATCCTCCGGCCACCATGGCGGGGATCCCCGCCAGGCGGAGCATATAGGCGGTGGCGGCGGAGTAATGGTTGCAGAAGCCGTTGCGGTTTTCAAACAGGAAGGCGTCGATAAGATTCCGCCTCTCCGTGGAGAAGGAGACCGGGCTTAAGGTGTAGCGGAAGTTCTCCTGCCGGAAATAACTCATGATCCGCATGATGAACTCCCGGGGTGAGCCGGTTTCCTTCACCAGCTGGCTGACAAACTCCCGGGTGCGGGGATTTTGGCGGTAAAAGCCCGTGTTCAGCAGGTACTGGAGATCAGTCCCGGCCCGGATCCGGCGCAGGTATTCCTGATCTGAGGGGAGGGTCTGGTGGCGAAAGCGGTAGTACCGGGGCTGGGTGATGGGCATGCGGTCGATCCAGGTGCCCATGGGGGTGAGGAAGATCTGATCGTCATCGGACACCGAGTTCTCCAGGGCGGGGATCCAGCGCTTCTGGCTGGGCTCCACAAAGAGGTGGTATTCGGTGCCGGTACCCATGTGCCGCCGGTGGCGTTCTCTGGGTGACTGCCGGGAGTAGATGTTCAGATGGTATTCAAACCGGACCATGTCTCCGGAGATGATGAAGCCGTTTCTCACGGGATCAAACTGGGGGTAGTAGGTGGCGGTGAAATACCGCTCCCGGGGAATGGCACCGTCAAACTTGGCCCGGAAGGCCACGCTCTGATCTTCGATGAGCCGGGAGATGGAATTGAAGTCCACCTCCTCACCCAGGCCGGTGGAGGCGGCGGGGTTGCCCGGCATCTGCCAGAAGGGATTGAATCGGGGCAGCACCAGGAAGGCCAGGGCCCCCAGGGGCACCGCCATGGCGATGAGCCGGGCGCAGTAGCGGAACAGGTGTCCCATGCTCTGCCGGGCGAACAGGGACATCAGGGCGCAGAAACTGAAGAACACCAGCACCAGCAGGTACAGGAGCATGTACCATTCAAAATGGAAGATGAAGGGCACAGCGGAGAGGAACAGCAGTGCCAGGACCTGAGCCACCAGATCCCGCTGCCGGGTCTGCTCCAGGAACTTCAGGGCGATGCCGCTCACCAGCAGATCTATGAAGGCACTTACCAGGTGGGCCCGGATCCCGTGGCGGGCCACCGACAGGATGATGGCCAGGATCACCAGGATGATCACCGCCTTTTCCGCCTTCTTCGGATGCTCCCGGAAGCGGTTTATGATCTCCCCGTAGCGGTAGCCGATGCATAGCAGGGAGAGCACGATCACCGGCAGGTCAATGTTGCCTGTCAGGGGGATCACTGAAAGGGCATAGCAAATGCAGAAGAGGATCATGGTCCTCTTCTGATGCTGGTAGGCCAGCTGACTTTCTGCCATCTTTGTCCTCCTGTGGCTGATCCTGCTGCCTGCGGCAGATCATGGATCGGGTGCGTGCCCCATGTCCGGGAGCCGTGGTGCCGGATCCTTGGGATCTTCAGTCTCTTTTCCGGCGGCACTTTGGATCCGATCCCCGGATCTGGGGTGAACTGTCCGGGCCGGCAATTTCAGTGCCGGAGTCTTCAACCTGATCCGCGGAGGGTACCATGGAAAAAAGATGCTGCCGGGACGTGCTGGTGGTGGGCGGCACCTCAGAGATGGCCCTGGCTGTGCTGCAGGCACTGCCGGATCTCCGGCGGGTGCTCCTCATCGGCCGGGATCGCCTCCGGCTGGAGGCGGCCCGGCGCAACCTTGCCGGGGGATGCGGATCTGCGGGGCCTGAGATCAGCATACTGGAGGTCGGATCCCCGGAGCCGTACCGGATCCGGGAGATCTGCGGCAGTCTGCCCTGGCAGCCGGATCTGGCCGTCATTGCCCAGGGCATGCTCACGGTGCCCCCGGGGGACGGCGGCCTTCCGGAGATGATCCGGGTGAACCTGACGGAGCCCTGTCTGTGGATCAGCGTTCTGGCGGAGATCTTCCGGGATCGGGAGATGCGCCTCTGTGTGATCTCCTCGGTGGCCGGGGACCGGGGCCGGGGATCCAATTACGCCTACGGCATGACCAAGGCCGGTCTTTCAGCCTTCACTGAGGGGCTGGCATCCCGCCTGGCCCGGGAGGGCAGTCCCCTGGGGATCACCCTGGTGAAGCCCGGCCTGGTGGACACGGTGATGATCCGGCAGCGCCGTGACCGACGCCTGATCTGTCCCTGCTCCCGGGCAGGCCGGATCATCGCCCGGGGAGTGCTCCGGGGCCGGGGCACGGTCTATGTTCCCTGGTGGTGGGCCGTCCCGGGGATCCTGCTGCGGCTGGTGCCCCGGGGGATCCTCAGCCGGATCCCCTGGTAGGGGGCTCAGTTGCCGTCCTGATCTTCCTGTCCCCAGAGGGCCAGCATGGTCAGAGCCCGGATCCGGTGCTCCTCTCCGTGATCCGGCTCCAGGATCTCACCCCCGATCCGGATCCCGAACACCTGATCTGCCTGGCTGAGCTGCAGCACAGCGTAGGTCATCACGGAAATGCGGTCCTCGGTGGAGCCGGACATGGCGGCGAAGTCCAGATAGCGGCTCTCATCCACTGTGGCGGTGAAGTCCTTGGCCAGGAGTCCCCGGTTCATGGCCAGCTGCTTCCAGGCGATAAGGGACACGGGCTCGCCTTCCCGGTATGGCCGCAGTCCCGACAGTTCGTCCATTCCCCTGACTGTGCTGCTGGAGGCCAGCTTGGATCCTGTGGAGGAGGCGCTTTCCGTCAGGCGGTAGTTGCCGGTGAGTGGCCGGGGATAGATCAGGGTCTTCTGGTGGAAGTCCACCACAATGTGGGAGCAGATGATCCCGAAGGGGTAGGTGGAGGTGATGATGTAGGCCCCGGAGCTGAGCCAGCCCCGTCGGTCGGGATGGAAGGTGATGCCAATCTCGTCCCCGCTTTCCAGCCGATCCCTGAACTCCCCGATCCCCCCCGGGTTCATGGGCTGGATGCTGATGGCGCAGCGACTGCCGGTGCCGGAGGCGTGGAGCCTGAAGCGCACGGACTGTCCGGCAAAGCGGCTGTCAGTGTCCAGTGGCTCCAGGATCAGACCCCGGATGTTCCGGTAGGTGTCCAGCACCACATAGGGCACGGCGCTGAGCATGAGACAGCAGATGATGACGATCAGGTTGTTCTGGTAGTTGATCCCCAGGAGGAACAGCAACAGGGCGGTGCCGCAGTACATGAACCCGGTGAGGGTGGGATAGATCCTGATCTGATCGTAGCCCACGGTCAGGGGCGGCTTCATCTCCCGGTGCATGTAGCGGTTCATCCGGTCATAGAAGATCCGGCGGATCCCTTCCAGTGCCATGGCTTCACTCCCTGTGCGTCACGGGATCACCTCACCGGATCCACGGAGTCGATGATCATTCTTGAAAGGCTGTTGCCGCTGCCCAGCGTGCCGGTGCCGCTGCGCATCCGGTGCTCGGCCACGTAGGGGAACACTGCCTGGATATCGTCCGGCAGGAGGTAGTCCCGGCCCTTGAGGTAGGCCCATGCCCGGGAGCAGGACAGCAGTGCCCTGGAGGCCCGGGGGGAGAGGGGATTGGGGATCTTGCCGCAGGTGCGGGTGGCCGTCACCAGATCCAGCAGGTACCCCAGGGCGTTTTCTGAGACCTGCACCCGGTCGCACTGTTCTTGCATGTCCAGCAGCTGCCGGGTGTCCAGGATGGAGCCCTCCACCTGGTGCTGCATTCCCAGGAGCATCTGGCGCTCGGCTTCCCGGGAGGGATAGCCGATCTCAATGCGCATGGTGAAGCGGTCCAGTTCGGATTCCGGGAGGACAAAGGTGCCGCTCTGATCCTGGGGGTTCTGGGTGGCGATGACGAAAAAGGGCCGGGGCAGGGCATAGGTCTCCTTGTCCACGGACACCTGGTACTCAGCCATGGCCTCCAGTAGTGCGCTCTGGGTCCGGGAACTGCCCCGGTTGATCTCGTCGGCCAGCAGGATCTGGCTGAACAGAGGCCCCCTCTTGAATGTGAAGTCTCCCCGCTCCTTGTCAAATATCGACATGCCGATGAGATCTGCCGGCAGCATGTCGCTGGTGAACTGCACCCGGCGGTATTCCAGGCCCAGCAGTCCTGCTATGGCTGAGGCCAGGGTGGTCTTGCCCATTCCGGGAAGATCCTCCAGCAGCAGGTGCCCCCGGGCCAGGAGGCAT
Source organism: uncultured Aeromonadales bacterium (assembly GCA_902782145.1). GTDB lineage: Bacteria > Pseudomonadota > Gammaproteobacteria > Enterobacterales > Succinivibrionaceae > UBA2804. Next base: position 3,103 of record CACZLZ010000012.1, on the reverse strand, counting down.
GCCACGGAAAGCCGCACGGCGTTTTTCTTGTCCAGAAGGATATGATCAAGTTTTTCCAGGACGGCTGTGATTTCGTTGCTCATGACGGGGTCTCCTGCGATGACAGGGATCCGGTCAGGACCGGCATCCCTCATCTGACAGCATATAGGAGAAAGGCCGGATCTTGTGTGAGATTTGCGGCATTCTGGGGATCCGGGGAATCTGTCCCGGCAGGGATTTCCGGGACAGCAACGGGGCCGCGCCTCCTGCTGATTTTTCCGGCGAGGATTATTTTGCTTGATTTTGCCGCGGCCCCGTGAGGCTGTGTTACACTTTACAACTTGCCACCTGCCGGCGGATGGGGATCCTTCCCCGGGGCGGCATAAGCTCCGGGGCGGCAGAAACCACGGGATGGAAGAACCCCCGGCTGGTGACCGGGGAAAAGGCTTTGCCGATCCGGACCGCGACGGGATCACGCATCGGAAAACAGCGCCGCCGGGAAATGGGCGGCGGGCAGGGATCAAGAAGAAGAGATCAAGAGAAGAAGACAGGATCGCAGAAGATCAGAGAACAGCGATCAGGGATTTAGAGATCAGAGAGGTTGTAATGGCAGACAAGAAGAACAAGAACGCCAAGGGGCAGGCCTCATCCACTATTGCCCAGAACCGCAAGGCCAGACATGACTATTTCATTGTTGAGCGCTTTGAGGCTGGCATTGTCCTCCAGGGCTGGGAGGTGAAGTCTCTCCGGGAGGGCAGGGCCAACATATCCGATGCCTATGTCATCGTGAAGGACGGGGAACTGTTCCTGCTGGGTTCCATCATCACCCCACTGTCCATGGCCTGTGCCTATGTGGTGTGCGATCCCCAGCGCACCCGGAAGCTGCTGCTTCACGAAAAGGAGATCGCCCGGCTCATCGGCTCTGTCAAGCGCAAGGGTCACACCATCGTTCCCTTGGCACTTTACTGGAAAGGCAGGCATATCAAGTGTGAGATTGCCCTGGTTGAGGGCAAGAAGGAATATGACAAGCGGGAGTCCCTGAAGCAGGACGACTGGCAGCGTGAGAAGGCCAGGATCATGAAGAAGTCCTTGCGCTGAGGATCCGGGACAAGGAAAAGGCGGGGGGAAACTTCTTTCCCCCCGCCTTGGAGCGTCATGCTGTTCTGGCGTTGAGCCTGCCAACTGAGCGGCGGAGCCCAGAATCAGGGATCAGTCCTGTTTCTTTTCCTTCAGCAGATCTCTTATCTCGGTCAGCAACTGGATGTCTGCAGGAGGCTCAGCGGTGGCCTCCTCTTTGTTTTCCTTGATGATGGCCTTCTTGAGGTTGTTGATGAGCTTCATGGATAAGAAGATGGCGAAGGCAATGATCACAAAGTCGATGATGGTCTGGATGAAGGCTCCGTAGCTGATGACAATGGCCTCGGCGGTGTCGGTCTTCTCCTGCAGAGTGTAGGCCAGATCCTTGAAATCGGTGTTGCCGCAGATCTTGCCCACAATGGGCATGATGATGTCAGACACCAGTGAGGAGACGATTTTGCCGAAGGCGCCGCCGATCACCACACCGATGGCCATGTCTAGAACGTTGCCCCGCATTGCAAAGTCGCGGAACTCCTTCAGAAAGGAAACGCCCTTTTCTGTGATTGCCATAGTAGTAACTCCTTGAAAACTGAATAATGCCCCTGGCAGACGGCACGGATCTCCCATGGTTGCTCCGGTCCGTAGTGGGCTTACGGTCACAATTTTAGCAAGGGATGAGATGGGGCGCAATTAAGGCAGGGTTGTTGGAGGCTGTCCATGCCACAGCCGGTGAATTCCCCTGTCTTTCTCCATCCGCCACTCCCGTTGCTGGGGCAAAAACATACTGAGATCGTCCTGCGAATGGTGAGGGTGACAGGTGAACTGCACAATACCCGCCATTATGGCAGGATGTGAATCACAGAAGGTTAGAAAAGGGCACAAAACAAAACGCTTTGTTCCATAACCTTCTCACCCGCCAGACAAGATAGTTCAGGCTGCGGTTTGATTACTATCTCCAGAATGTACCAGTTTCATAAGAAACCATACATTATGAGAAAAAATTCCGGATACTCTCATCAGGATTATTATTCAGCATGTTTTCTGACAACAAAATCCCAAAGATTATATTGCTGCGGGATCGGAATCTTTATATCGTTTAACTTTTCGACCAGATAGATAAACTCATACTCAGCAAACAGTTCTCTCAGATCATTCTCTGCAAAAAAATGAACCTGACCAATATCCTTAAAGTACCCGGTACTGAAAATATAGGTATTGTCACCGATTCTTTCTGCCTTATCCTGCTTCCGTGCGCTGTGGGACGTTGAGAGCCAGTCAACGCCGATGTAAATGCCTCCTGGCTTCAAAGTTTTGTAAACCTGCTTCAGAACCCTTTCAATTCCTTCTGTTGAATTTAAGGTCAGGGCCCCACGGTCAAAAATCAGATCAAAATTCGGGCCAAAAATTGAGATATCGTCGGTAAAATCACCTTGCTTAACATCTACCGATGCGTTGTCTCGATACTCGCTTTTCAGTGAAGCAACGGTGGTTTGACTGACTTCAATAGCATGATAGTCTGACTTCAGTGAAACGAAGAACGGGATATTGGCTCCCGCACCGCACCCAAGTTCCAGTACTTTCATCCCTTCACGGATATCGCAATGCCTGTTGACCAGCGATACTAGAGACGACCATGGCCACCTGCTTAACTGAAGGTTGTTACGGTATATTCTTTCCCATTCATTTTTAAACACCATAATATTTTCCTTGCATCCTGCATCTTAGATTTGAATAAAAAGTTTCTAATTTCTAGGATTATCTAGATAACCATGCAAAATCAATTACTTATGCAACCGCTATCTGTTAAAAGCCTACACTTGACAACTAAACTCGGGTCATTAAATGGGGAATTATCCTCATAAAACCCCTTGACTGGCTTTTTTCCCCTCTTTCTCTGAATTTTGGGTCTTTGCAAAATCTAGTTGGGACAGGGGGAAGGCAGGTAGATGCCGGGCCCCCTCCCATTAGGGTTTTGGGGGTGGAAGAAGTGTGGTTCCTATCTTACAATCAATATGTCCAAAAAAAGAAGGAACACACACTATGTACG
>CACZLZ010000011.1 GCA_902782145.1 uncultured Aeromonadales bacterium | reverse complement strand
AAAAAAAAAAAAAAAAAAAAAAAAAAAAAAAAAAATTGACTATAAAATCAAAACAAATTAAAAAAGAAGTGCAGGATAATTTAAAATCAAAGTAAAAACAATAAACTTTACAAGCAAAAATGTGCTGATGGAGGTCGAAATGGCTTTAGAATCAATTAATGAACATGATATTACCGCAGCTTTAAAGTATATAGATGATAACGGCATTCCATCAGAAAATAAGAGTAAAAAATATGAACTAGTTACTGCGGAAGGAAAGAAATATCCAGCAAAGTATGTGATAGCAGTAGCAAGAAATCTTGCAACTGGTAAGGAAATTTCAGTTAGTGACTTTAATTCAATTGACGCTAAGAAATTTTTGGAAGAAAAAGGGTTCACAATTGAAGAAATACAGCAACAAGTTAATGGTTATAAGAATCCATTCTCTCATATGCTCATTGAGTCAAAAAATTTGATCATCCATGGAGCACCAGGAACAGGCAAGTCATTTCTAGCTAAGGCAATTGCCGCAGATATCATTAGCAACGGCTACTACGATAAATATAATCAACTTTCAGAAGAGCAGAGACAGCAAGTTGAATTTGTACAGTTTCATCCAAATTATGACTACTCTGATTTTGTTGAAGGACTCCGTCCAAAGATTAATGATGACAATACAATGGGTTTTAGTTTACAAGACGGAATTTTTAAAAGGTTTATTGATCGAGCAAGAAGAAATTATGAAGATTCTAGAAAATCCACAGAAACTTTAGAAAAAGAGGAATCTGCCCTAGAATCAATGATGGATTTCTTCTCAAATATAGAGATGGATGTAGATACATTTAAAACGATAAATGGTAACGAATTCAGAATTAAAAGCATAGATGATAAGCATATCAATATCATGATTCCCGGCAACGAAACTGTAAACAAGTTAGCGCTGAATATAGAAGAAATAAGAAAAATGCTTGAATCCGATGTGGTGTTTACCAAAATAAAGGAAGTTACCGCATTTTTCGGCAAGGTTTTCGCAACACAGGCGTACTCCTATGATTTTGCAATTTACAAAGCTATCAAGGCAAATAAAACAATCTCCAGCAAAGCAAAGACTAAGGCAATCGAATTAAAGAAATATATCTTCATCATTGATGAGATCAACCGTGGTGAGATATCCAAAATATTCGGAGAACTATTCTATGCTATTGATCCGGGCAACAGAGGTAAGAATGGTGAGATTTCCACTCAGTATTCAAATATGCACTCTGATCCTAACGAGAAATTCTATATTCCCGAAAATGTATACATAATAGGCACAATGAACGACATCGACAGATCTGTCGACAGTTTTGATTTCGCTATGCGCCGCCGTTTCAGATTTATAGAACTTAAAGCAGACGATCGCTTAGAGATGTTAGCATCTTTAAAGGATAAAGGGTTGGAGTCTGAGGCCATTAAACGGATGGCAGCTCTGAATAAAGAAATCGCCAGGGTTGAGGACCTGAACGAGAATTACCAAATTGGGGCATCCTACTTCTTAAAGCTAAAAACATTGACTTTTGACCAACTCTGGACAGATTATCTTCAGCCTCTACTTCAAGAGTATGTTCATGGAATGCACAATGAAGACGGAATTATGAAGAAATTTGCAAAGGCTTATGGTTACAACAAGCCCAGTGGTATTGCCGATGAAACTACTGAGAATTAAAGACAACAGTCAAGAAAAAAAGAATGCTTTCGATGATATCGGAAACCTGACTGAAAAAATTGCCAACAAAACGCTGAAGCAGTTGGAATGTGAAGGCATTTTTGTGTTCCCGAATAATGTCGTTCACACTAAGGATCTCAAAAAAGATCAGATGATAATTCAAAGTGTCAACGACTACTATCGCACACGTAACATAATGGGCTTTATTGGCTATGGGGATGAACGTCTAATAATACGGTCTCGGTTCGGCAATGAAGATGAAGACTATTTTTTTCAGTATTTGCTTGATCGAGTATTGGAATATCCGAATTTCGTAGATCTAGAATCAGATGCGGATCAAAATACAAGGTTATTTAATTTCCTACTATTCTTACTACCACATTACTTGAAGACAGCAATGCGCAAAGGTCTGTTTAAAAAATATGTTCGCAACTGTTACAATGACGGTAATGTAAAAGGAACCATCGACATAGCGCGCCACATTAGCAAAAATATTCCCTTCATCGGTAATGTAGCATACAACCAGCGTGAGTTTTCTTTCGATAATAATCTCACAGAACTCGTGCGACATACAATAGAGTACCTCAAAGGAAAGTCCTATGGAAATAAAATTCTAATTCGTGTAAAGAATGAGATAAAACAAGTTGTTGAGGCTACTCCTGGCTATGAATTGTATGATCGACAAAAAATAATAGACGCAAACAAAAAGAATACAGTTAAACATGCATTCTTTCGCGAGTACCTCGCCCTTCAGAAACTATGCTTGTTGATCTTGCAACACCAAAAGCACCAGATCGGATCTGGTTCACGACAGATATACGGAATTCTTTTTGACGGTGCATGGCTGTGGGAGGAATACGTCAGTACCCTAATAGGAGATTTTTTCCACCACACATCAAATAAGCTCAGGATCGGAGCGCAGCATCTCTTTAAAAAGAATCTTGGTCTGATCTACCCAGACTTCATAAGCAAGGATGACAAAACTAGAATCATCGCAGACGCAAAATATAAGCCAATAGACAACATTGGTAATAAGGACTACCTGCAAATCTTGGCTTATATGTTTCGCTTCGATGCCAAGACAGGATATTACCTATATCCAGAAGCAGCAGGTAAAGTTGATCTAACACTCTGGCTGAACAAGGGCTCAACCTATGAAGAAAATGTCACTCCACGTGACGATATTTGCCTCACAAAACATGGCCTAAAAATTCCGCTAAAAGCAGAAAATTACCAAGCCTTTGTGTCGAGAATAAAAGCCAGTGAAAATGAGTTTAGAAAGTTATTTGTGGCAGAATAAACTATCGTTACCTTCCTCACTTATTACTACTTATAGCGTGACACTACAACAATCCATTAACTTGAGTTATTAACAGTGACTGTTTTTGATAATATACAGCAACCAATTGCTTAAGTTACTCTTTCAAGCAAGCACTGGTGATCCTTGGTTTTGGTGCTGTAATTGATGCCGGCGATGATCACGTCGCGGTACTGGGCGGTATAGCGTCTGAAGTACTCCTGGGTTTTGATCTGCTGAATAGCCTCTTCGGCGGAGGCGTCATACTTGAATTCAATCAGAATAAGAGGGGTGGATCCCTTTACCGCCGGTTCATACACCAGATCTGCCCTGCCCTTGCCTGCCTGCTCTTCCCGGTGGGCAATGTATTTGCCGAGAGTTGACCATAAGAGGCCGGTCATCACGCAGTAGGTGAGGGACGCCTCATCGTTGTAGTCCAGGAGAGACACCGCCGGGGAATTGTGCACCTCCTGGATCAGCGCCGCCACAGTCCCCCCGTCTAGTTCTAGGATTGCTTTAAGGAGGCTTTCGGAACGCCGGATGGTGTCCATCTTTTCATACCAGTCCTGCTTTCTGATGATCCCCATTAATGCCCGCCGGATCTCCTTGTTGGGCACATAGGCCAGCTTAAGATCCTCATCCCCGGGAACATCTGAGCAGCCAAAATAGCCCAGGCATACCAGAAGACTCAGGACATCGTCCTTGTCGTCGATGTTCACCATGTCATTCTGGAAATTGCTGAAGTCAAACTGCACCCGTGCGCCTTCAATCAGATCCAGGATATCCTTCTTAATTCCCTTGAAATCCATGTTGATCAGGCGGACAACCTCCTCATTGGAAGAGGTTTTGCTCCAGTAGCTGATGCATTCACTGCGGCTGACAGCCTTGCACACCGAGTTGGGATTATAGATATCCACTCCCCGGATCCGGTATCCCTCGTACCACTCACGGAGATCCTGATGGGACACCCTGCAGCCGGGAGATTGTACGATCCTGGCAACTTCCTCATCAGTAAAGCCAAAATAAGGAGCATAATCCCCAGGAGTCAGCATGTTGTATTCATCAAAGCCGTTGAGGGCGGACTGGGAGTTGTATTTTTTGATGGGCAGAATGCCGGTGAGATAGGCGAGGGCAAAGGATGACACGCCGTCATCCGATTTGAACAGTCCCCGGAGAAATTCGATGAACTTTTCCTGCAGGGCGGATTCATACTGATATTCCCGGTATATCAGGTCCCATTCATCCATGATCAGAATGAACTGTCCGGAGTTGTGCCTGCAGATGATCTCCAGTGCGGAAGACAGTGATTTCCGGCCGATCAGGGGATCGCTGGCAATCAGGGCAGCGTATTCCTGTATCTCCTTCAGCTCACGGACAGCCAGATACTGCAGAAAATCCACAATGTCATCCACAGCCTCGATATAAAGTGATGGATCTGCCTTGTACGAGACAAACTTGTCCTTGATGGAGTTCATATCGACATAAAGGACATTGTATCTGTTCAGGTGTTCGGCGTAACTTTTTTCCTCCTCAATTGCCAGGCTGGCAAAAATATTCCGGCCATCATAACCTTTGGAATAATAGGCTGACAGCATATGGGCGGTTACAGTTTTGCCGAACCGGCGGGGACGGGTCACTGCCAGAAGTTTGCCGTCAGTGTTGAGGAGAGCATTGGTTATGGCAATAAAGTCCGTTTTGTCAACAAAGATCCGGGTATCCCGGGCTTTGACAAGACTGATAAAACTGTTGTCGCTCGCAGGATTCAGAATACTTCCCATAACTTTATTCTCCCCCAGACCATAACTTTATCCTCACCCGGATCATAGCGCTATCCTCCACAGATGTGCATCCAAGATGATGGTGCGGACACATCACGCACCAGACAGCAAAAGAGTTGTCCCCATAACTCTGGCAGTTCGCTTCAGATATTCCTTCCCCACAGGCTGCAGACCGGCGGCAGAGGGATGCGCAGGAGAACGCAAAAAAGGCACCCAGGACAAGGTGGACAGGGGACGATTCAGCCCCCAAGATCAATCACCAGCCCCTCTGGGAAACAACCTGCAGTCAGTCAGAAGACGGGCAACTGAACCATTGGCAAGGCTGATAGCCCCGAACTTGATAACACCGCAGCGGCATATATTCGTTCTGCCATCACCGGAAATCTCAGGATGGCGCTCCAGGAGTTTCCGGCACTCACTCGAGCTCATGCCATTAGCCAAAGTGCCAGCAACTAAAAGAGATGAATGCTTTCAACCATTTCAGCGCAATACCCGTCTTGCCACAGTATAAGTTTGTCTATTGTGTTATCCCAGCCAACAGCAAAAGAATACGCTTTATGGTAGCGTGTGCCCAAAACATCTTTGAAGCATCACGCCCAAAAGGGATAAAAATTCCTTTTCAGTGCGGAGTCAGGTCTTCATACCGCCAAAGTGGATTTCGGCAAAAGCTCCCTCCGCCTGCTCCATGCCGAACACGAATGCTCCCACCGAGACACTGGGCACCAGCAGCAGTTTGTGCATATCAACAACTCCTTAGGTTTTGCAGACTGTTTTCCCCGAGACCGAAGTTTTTTCCTGCACATGGATCCTAGGCATCCTCCTGTACCAGGTTTCTTACTTCTGCGGACACCTGGAATCTTCCTGCACCGGGCACCGGGGATTCTTCCTGCACCGGGCACCGGTTTCTCCCTGCACCCGATCTGATCAGTCCGAGCCGTAATCTAGCCGATCATTTTAACGGCCTCAGCACCGGGAAACTGATGACTGGTCTGAATGAGCCGATCATTGGGATCATAAGTCAGGCAGTAAATTTCCGGCCGGATGGTCCCATGGGGATAGCGGTCTGATCGGCCGTTAGGGGAAACCTCAGGATCCCGCTCCATAAGCTTGCGGCACTCATCCCTAGTCATACCCTTTTTCAACCGGATGACCGTTCTGAAAAGGCTAACGCTCTCAAAGGCCTCAGAACTGTAGCCTTCTCTGCCGATCACCAAGGACGGATGATCCTCAGTCCAGTCAACCGACAGAGAGTATCCGAAATGATAGAAGGTTTCAGCCTGTTCAGCCAGGGCGGCCCGGCCAAATAACGGCACAAACTGGTATTCGGCCAGGGGCCAGATCTTAACTTTGTCCAGGTAAATCTCAATGCCGCACTGACTGACCTCCTGGGCAAAGGACACAGCAATCAGTTTGCCGCCCTGGTACTCAAAACGAACCTCAGGCTCATCATAGAGATCGGTCGCATAACCGGGAATGTTCCGATCTGCACCTAGATCTGGTTCGGCGCCAAAATCCGTTTTCATGATCCGGCGGATTTCCGCCTGATCCATACCGAAAACAAATGGACCAACCGATACATTGGGCTCAAGCTGTAACTTTCTGACATGCTGTTCCATCTGCTTTTCTGCTTTCTCTTCCTGCTCGGCAATGTAGTGCATCGCTTCCTTAAGGATCGGATCACATTCGGCTCCTGCCCTGGACAGCAAATCAGCAATACTCATCTCATTCCTCTCCCATAATTATCGCAGCACTGCTCAGAGTGGCTAACAGAACATCCGCTCCTACATAAACTCAGTAATGTTGCTAAATACAGCATAAATTCAGTTTTGACGTCATAACTAATAAGTGCAATGTTTCACAAATACTTTGATTACTAGCATTTTCATATGGTTATTATTTCTAATTCAACTGAAAACTGCGATCAAGACGCGCATCAATAAAATCACTTTCATATCAATTTCTTAGGATTTATACCCCGAAAGGATGTGTAAAAATATCAATAGTTAATCAATCTCGTCATCAGTATTATCACAACCATCCAAAAGTCTTCTTAAATCATCAATATTCGGCAGTGCATTCCTTAATTCAGACGACATATCTTTTGATGTCTTGTAAGCTGCCACGTCCATTGGTTTAGTGTAATCCTGAATTACATAATCTACGAAAGACTTGTTCATATCTTTACAGAAGATGATACCGATAGATGGATTCTCATGGGGCTTGCGCTCAAATCCGTCCAAAACGCTCAGATACCCTTGCAATTGTCCAAGGTAAGAAGTTTTGAACTTTCCTGTTTTCAGTTCAACTGCCACCAAGCAGTTCAACCCACGATTGAAAAAAAGAAGATCAATATACTGATCTTCTCCGAAAGCGTTCAGATGATACTGGTTGCGGACAAAAGCAAAGTCCTTACCGAATGTAAGGATGAAGTTCTTAATTTTGTGGATAATGGTGTTCTCTACTACACGCTCATCCACGTCCTGCTTATCACGGATTCCCAGTTCTTCAACATTGATGTAATCCAGAAGATACTCATCTTTGAAGGTGTTAATGGCCCGAAGAGCCTGCTCCGCAGATGGAATCGTCTGTATAAAGTTGTTGGGCAAGTTTCCCTGATGATGAAAGTCGTCTGCATCAATGCTTTTTTGCAAAGACTCCACAGTAAGATGTTCATCAGCACAACGTCTGATGTAAAACAGACGTTCTTCTTTGCTTTTTGCCTTTGCAAGAATTAGCATGTGATGCGTAAAACCTATATGCAGAAACGCATCCATCGGAAAATCCTGGTAATTTGGAACTTGCAAGTTCCAAATTGGCATGATATTTGTGCTTTCAAATTCGGAATTCACCAAACTATTGGATTCATTTTTTGATCCGCTGTCAGACCGGCTGACAGGATCTAGCATTTCCCATTCCTCATAAAAGGTCCGCATATAACGCAAATTGCGTGATGTGAAACCTTTCAGTCCCGGCAATTCTTTGTCCAACCTCTCGTTGATAGCATCTGTAGCTCCTTTTTCCCCAAAACCTTTTCTGGAATTCAGGGAAATGTATCTACCAATACCGTAATAAAGCATCAGTTGCTTTTCATTTACAGACCGCGCAGCATCATATTGGCTCTGCAAAATCGCTGTTTTAATGATTTCCACAGTTTTATCCGAGTTCATAACACCTCTTTTGCATATTTTTCAGAGATACCATCTTATATCTGTTATCTGTTGATCATTTTGATCTGTTCCTAAAGACAGATGCGTAAATTTAGTTTTGCGTCTTGCCTAAAAAGCACCATGCATCGCAAGTGTTTTGATTTCAAACTTTTTCAGATGGCCAGTATTTCTCCCCTAAAAGTAGCCTGCAAAACCACGGTTGCTGGATGCCCAGTAGTATCAGGAAGCATATTAAGTGAAGCATATTGAATACAGACCAGGCGGAAATCTTGTATCAAGCATCTCTATGCATCCCGAAACATCCGGTGGCGGTTAAGGGTATGCAGGAAACTTACACCCCCACAGCCCGATGGTAGCCAACGACAAGCGAAACCGTCTTCCCCGCACAGGTTCGCCACGGATCCAGGACATTTTTTGCTGCCAGGCGCCTCCGCTCTGATCCAGTATGGTCCCATAGTCATTTCCGGCACAAGGTACTACGATCCCACCTGGTGCACCCGTCTCGCCGCAGGATAACTAGATCTATCCCGGACAATTTCTGTCAATTATCCTACAATCAGATTGGAGTGTCAGACTCTTTGCGCTCTTTTCTCAAAAATATGACGGCTCTCCCGGTAATTTGTTCCTGTTTCGGTTATGATTGGTCTTAACTGCGTCCGGCAATTGGCGGCACTGCAGGCGGCTGACAACGGAACTGACGGCACCTCCTAACTGTTTTTTGCACCGCGGGCATGCGGATCCGGCGGTATGTCAGGACACGCCCAGCTTACCCGCATATGCTGTTCTTCCCATGATAGCACGGCAGATCCCGCAGACGTGCTTGACGGTTCACAGGATCAGGACACCGGGCCCGGGTTTGCTCTGGTGCTCTGGAGAACTTAAACCAGGAAAAAGTCAGTCAGCCGGTCAGCACTCCAGGGGCAGCCGAACGAGCACACGGGACAACTCCCGGACCTCTCACGGATCGCGCCCGAGAGGCGGGGAAATGGAATGATCCCGGCAGATGGTGACAACACTGGTTTAGCGGAGATCCGGAAGGCCAGCAGGACTCCTCCAGCGGCGGCTGGACGACTGCGGAATGCTTTGCGGTACTGAGAACACACAGAGCCAGGGCCGATGCCATTTCCAGCGACAACAGCTGTGGCTGTACCGGCTACGGGGCCAAAGGCGAAAACAGTGCCGGTGCCATTTCCTGTGACAGAGCCGGGTGCTAAAACGTGGCCTGTAGCGGCAACGGTGCGGCTCCGTTTCCTAAGCCGGCTCCGGAAACTGCGCAGATCATTGATCGGCTCATTAGTCCGGATCATTTTCGATCATTGGAAAAGTTGAGCCCGCCCGTGGCCTCTTCCTGCCCTCATGGCAGACAGGGGAACGCCCGCACCCTTTATTCAGCAGGGACATCTGTGTCCCTGCGCTTTCATTAGAACAGGAGCCAGTTCCATGGCCAGATCAGGCACTGCCGGCAGACGAGCACCCGGCAGGGATAGCAGTTTTCAGATCAGTGCCTGCCCCATTGGCGCCCATGTGGTGATCCGGGACACCGTGTGGCGGGTCACGGATGTCCGGAGCTGCAACCATGGCGATCACCGGCTCACCTGCGAAGGCCTCTCGGAAATGATCCGGGGTCGGCGGGGGATCTTCTTCGTCTCCGTGGAAACCGAGCACGGTGGGATCCGGGTGATCAGCCCCGAGGAGACGGTACTACGGCAGGATCTGAGCCCCCGGTTCATCAGTTCCCGGATCTTCATTGAGGCGGCCCTGCGCTCCTGTCCCCGGAATGATCCCTCCACCATCTGCACCGCCCACAAGGCAGTGATGGATCCCCTGCCCTATCAGTTTGATCCCGCCATGGAGGCATTGAAGCGCCCCCGGGCCCGGATCCTCATTGCCGACGCCGTGGGGATCGGCAAAACCCTGGAGGCGGGGATCCTGGCCTCAGAGCTGGCAGTCCGGGGCCGGGCCCGGCGGATCCTGGTGGTGGCCACCAAGGCCATGATGCTGCAGTTCCAGCAGGAGTTCTGGAACCGCTTCGCCATTCCCCTGTGCCGGCTGGACTCCCAGGGACTCACCCGCTGCGTGAACCGCATCCCCGTGAACCGAAACCCCTTTGACTACTATGACCGGGCCATCATCTCCGTGGACACCCTGAAGCAGGAATTCTTCCTGAGCTATCTGGAGCATGCCCGGTGGGATCTCATCATCATCGATGAGGCCCACAATGTGGCCCTCCGGGGCAAGGGCGGCGGCAGCAGCCGGGCCCGGCTGGCCGAACGGCTGTCCACCAGTTCCGAAAACCTCATCATGCTCAGCGCCACGCCCCATGACGGAAGCCTTAAGAGCTTTGCCAGCCTGCTGAACATCCTGGATCCCACCGCCATTCCCGATGAGGAACACTACACCGCCGAGGACTTTGCCGGCAGGGGGCTGGTGATCCGGCGCTTCAAGTCGGATGTGCGCGATCAGATCCTCCGGGAATTCCCCGACCGGGTGGTGTACCGGCAGGAGATCCCCGCCACACCCCGGGAAAATGCTGTCTTTGACCTGATCACCGGGATCTACCGGAAAGAGAAGGAAAACGGACACGGGCATCATCCGGGAAGAGGGCATTTTCTGGCCACCGTCCTCATCAAGGCGGCCTTCTCCAGCCCCGCAGCCCTGCTCTCCGTGGTCAAAAACCGCCTTAAAACCTTGGAGCGGAGCGGCAGGTGCGCTGTCGGGGGCGATCTGGCCTGGGAGGCCGAGGCCCTCAACGATCTTGTGAACCTCACGGAGCAGATCACCCCGGGTGACTTCAGCAAACTCACCGCCCTCATCTCCATGCTCCGGAAGAAGGCTCCCCTGGACTGGGATCCTTCAGATCCGGCAGACCGGCTGGTGATCTTCACCGAGTCTGTCAGGACCATGCATTACCTCGCAGAGATCCTGCCCAAGGAACTTAAACTGAAGAAAGATCAGATCGCCACCCTCTGCGGGGAGGAGATGGATGACACCCGGATCATGGAGACCATCAATGAGTTCAACCGCCGCAGTTCTCCCATAAGGCTTCTGATCTGCACGGACATCGCCTCCGAGGGTATCAACCTCCACCACCTGTCCCACCGGATGATCCACTTCGATCTGCCCTGGTCCCTGATGACCTACCAGCAACGCAACGGCCGCATTGACCGCTATGGCCAGGAGCGTGAGCCCCAGATCCTCTACCTCATGACCCTGGCAGATGACCGGAAGACCGTAGGTGATCTGCGGATCCTGGAAAAACTCACCGAGCGGGACGAGCGGGCCCGGGAAAGCCTGGGCGATCAGGCGGAATTCCTAGAAAGCAAGGATGAGCAGGAGGATCGGACCAAGAGCCTGGTGGACTCCTGGGATCTTGATGGTGACAGATCGGAGGACGGGGTAGCGAGATCGGAAGCCGGTGAAGTGAGATCTGAGACTGAGCCGGAAACACAGCACGGGAGCAGGGAAACAGGATCCCGGCTCAATCCGGGCACTGAAACACAGAACACAGCAGCCGAAGCTCTGGAGGAGTCCCTGGAAAATATCTTCGGCTTAGAGGACGATCTGGAGGAAGACGGCAGCCAGGACACCGGGTCAGTTGAAGGCGGAACGGGAACGGGAGCTGAAGTCGGAGTTAGAACCGGAACCGGAGCCGGAAGCGAAACTGATAATGGAGTTACAGCAGTAGTAGAGGGAACTGGAAATAGAGTTGGAGTTGGAGTTGGAGTTGGAGTTGGAACCGAAGTTGATTGGAACGAATTCCCGGATCCAGGCCCGGACAGGCTCCTGAACCGGTACCAGAACCTGAACGGAAACAGGAACGGAAACCTTGATCGTTCTCAGGAACAGAGCCGAGACCAGTACCACAGCCGGAACTCAGAACATGACCGGATGGCGGAAGAAGCCCGGAGAACTCTCCAGATCCATGAGGGTTTTGCCCAGGTCATGGAAAAGGAAGAATACAACCGGCGCCTGGATCGCAGTGTCAGCCTGTTCTCATCTGATCTGGAATATGCCCGGGCAATCCTTGAGCAGTCCGGAGCGGATGGCAGAAAGTCACTGGAATATGAGATAACAGATGACGGCTTCAGGATCGCCCTCAATGAAAACCTCAGGGACAGGCTACCACCGGAGATGATCCCCGCAAACGGCAAACTGACACTGACCTCTAACCGGAAGCGCATGCTTGAGGAAATCGCCAAGTTCAGGACTTCAGATGAGGACTGGCCTGCGGTGCAGCCTCTGTTGCCGTTGCACCCGGTGATGCATTATCTCAACGATCAGGCATTGTCCCAGTTTGGCCGCTGCCAGGCCCCTGTTCTGCATATCGGCACCCTGCCCCAAGGAGAGATCTGGGTTCTGCTCCAGGGAGGATTCCCCAACAATACCGGCTACTCACCGGTGCATGAAATTGCAGCAGTGAAATGGAAGAACGGATCACCGGAACTCAAAAGCGTAGCGGAATTTCTTGAGGTAACAGGACTTGCTAAGGATCCGGTGAACACAGGAGACACCGTCTCCATTGATGATCTGAAGCGATATCTGGCCCCCTCAGCTGAATTCATCCAGGAAGATCTATACCGGCTGAAGAAGGAAACGGAGAAATCCATGCAAGAAGACCTCAGGAAAAGAGAGTTGGAAATCGAGTACCAGATGGAAAAGAGACTAACTGCCATCCGGGAGAAGGGAAAGCATCTGCCTAAAGAAGATCTGGACAAAAGTCTGAAGGAGGCAGAGGCGCATTTTGCACGGGCTCTGGATCGGGAAAGGGACAATGTTCAGTTGTCGGTAAGACCACATGTGCAGATACTGGCGGTGGCATTGCGGTAGACTGGCGATAAAACAAATAATAGAAACAAAGGGAATCATATGCCTCTCGGGTGGATTGACTTTTCAAAAAACGATAAGGACAAAGTTCTTAACGTAATTTCACTTTTAGAAGAAAAAGGTACATTGGATGAGCTAGGGATCGCAAATATAAGAGATGGCTTTTCGAACAAATTTTTTCCAGGAACTTCTACAATTCAGACAAGAGCCAAATATTTTTTAATCGTACCATATACACTAAAGGATCTAACAAGAAGTGGAATCACAGATCCTAAAAAAATGATTGAAGTTTTGAACGAAACAGAAAAAGAATGTGCAAAAATATTGAAAGATAAGGGTAACGCTAATGATGGAATAATAGGATTCCGAACACTTGATCAAGGCAAATGGTTAAGAAGGACACCATCAGATATTTATTGGTCTGGCCTGAAAACATACGGAATATTAAATTATGACTTCTCAATAGCAGAGTATATACAAAGCGTATGTGAAGATAATAGGGTGCTAAAATCAAACGAAAGGCATATTTCTGAAAGAACCAGGACGGATGGCGAGAATGATGATTTAGATGCAGGATTACAATATAAAGAGCCCTACTGGAACCTGCCATTAACATATAAATATGAAGAATGGAAAAAAAATTTAGAAATCAACTTAACTAAAGATGAAGCCAAATTTCTAAAAGATCTGATAATAAATAACCGGCGAGAATCAGTGCGAGAATCAATGATTGCTCAAATTCTCAAAGAAAACATTGAAGGCATTTTAGATATCGATAGTTTTTCATCGCTTGATGATCAACTAATCAAGCATTTCTCACTCGAAATTCAAGATTTATTTTCTCTTGCAAAAAACTTTTCAGCCTTCATTTATGTTCTAAAAATATTATATAACAAAATAATATCAAATAACAATAATGAAGAAGCTAATAATGAGTGGAAAAGAATCGAGCCAGAATTAAAAGAAAGAGCAAACATAGATCTAGATAAAATATATAAAATTCTAAATATTACAAATGGAAATTTAAAATTATTCCTTAACAAAGAAAAAGAACTATTACTAAATAAAAATTATGAAGAAATGAAAATTGAAATCACAAAACGCGAAACACAAATTAAGCCAGGAGACAGAGCAAAAACTCTTCATCCGTGTAGTGACTACAAGTGGTATGGAGGAAAAGAATTAGATTATAGATTTAACAAAGCAAAAAACATCTTAAATGATATATTTAAATCACTTAATAAGTAGTACAAATTTAACACATTAATTAAAATGCTAAATCTCTACAATGATAGACTCGATTACGGCAGACTAATAGCTCCACCATATGGATATAAACTTGATTTTGCAGTCGCAACAACATACTCGCTGGATATGGATGCATTAATAGGGGTATGCTTATCACTTTCATTTTCAACCGACACTGACAGCTCACTCTTAAATAATCCTATATATCTAATACAATCCCTTCGAAATGTAAGTAACAAATTAGCCATATTCTGTGAAGATGGACAAATTAAAGTACCACCTAAACTTTCAGATCTATATATTCTTCTAGAAAATATTGTCTTTCCCATCAAACCACATAACAGTAAATACACAAAATATCCATCTTTTCATCCCAAAATATGGTTAATTCGTTATAAAAACAAAAACCACATAGATCAATTCAAATACAGAATAATTGTACTCAGCAGAAATCTCACCTTTGACAGGAGTTGGGACGTTGCGTTCTACATGGATGGAATAATTGATGAGAAACAAAAGCACGAAGAAAACAAACCGATATCAAATTTTCTTGAATACCTAGCAAACAAAATGCAAGATAGCGTAGAGAAGAAATCTAAAATAACGGAATTAGTCGGCCAAGTTACAAGAATCAAGTTTGACACTGAGTCAAAAGAATTTCGAGATTTTGAATTCTTACCAATAGGTATAAATAGCGCAGATCCAACTGAGATACTGAAGACAGAATTATTTACAAAAAGTTTTCATGAATTATTAATCATTTCCCCATTTTTATCAGACGATATCATTCAAAAATTTATTAAAAACCGAAACGAATCAAAAATACAAAAATCTGAATACATACTAATAACTAGGCAAAGCTCATTAAACGGAATAAAGTCAAACGATATAAAATTCGACAAGATTTATACACTAAATGATCAAATTATCGATGGCGAAATGCAAATATCTTCAGATGACAATGATTTAAGAAATAATTCAAATACATATAAACACCAGGATATTCATGCAAAAATTTACATGACAAGAAATAATAGCAAATCAAATATCTACATTGGATCACTGAATGCAACTCATAATTCAATTTATGGTAACATTGAGTTTATGATCAGACTTGGATCTTATAGGAAACACATTAATCTTGAAAGTTTAAAAAAATCACTTCTAATTACTAATGAACAAAATAGTCCATTCAAACTATCAGAGCCTGAATCTACAGATGAAACCCTAGATGCAAGTAAACAGAAAGAAATGAATAATATAATAAGAGAATTGAGTCGAAACCATTCAGATGCAGAAGTGATAAAAGAAAACGATTCAATCTATAAAATCAAAATTTCAATTGAGATTTTAAATCCAATAAACAATAATTATTCAATTACAATTAGGCCATTACTTGCAAAACCAGACATGGAATTGGACTATATGAACGAAATTGTCTTTAACAACCTTGAGATAATGGAGCTATCAAATTTTTATATAATCAAGGTTGTAGACAAAACAAGTGAGGTTCAAAAAGTAGTCATCATTAACACAAAAAATTTACCAAAAGAAAGAGATAAGTTAATCGTTACAAACAAAATTAAAACTAAAGACGACTTCTATTCGTATCTAAATGCTTTACTGTGTGATAGCTCAACAATTAACACTTTACGTCTACAGAAGAACATTTCTAACAACAAAGACAAAACAATAAATTGCACTAGCAAGCACAATCTAACAAATTTCTATGAAACACTCTTACATGCAGCTGTAAATAACCCTAAAGATACAAAAATTGAAATTGATTATTTAATAAAATCTCTCCAAAAAGAAATAATCACTGATGAATTTAAAAATTTGTTTGAAGCATTCAAAAAAGCTGTATCCAAAAAATGACATGTGTTATTGATAATCTCGAAAGTATAGTTGAATCCGTTTTAAGCGAATTAAAAGACTTTCAAAAAGCAACAGTAGATAGAATTTTTGATCTATACAACAAAGGACAGAAAAGAATTCTTGTATCTGATGAAGTTGGTCTTGGAAAAACCCTCATCGCTCGTGGCCTACTAGCAAAAATTGCTCTGAAGAAACGAAACGAAGGAAAAGAGTTTTTTAAGGTAGTATACGTATGCTCAAATGCTACTATTGCTGAGCAAAATCTCAGAAAATTAAGCATTACACCAGAAACTTTAACATTTGATCCCAACGCTTCTAGGTTGTCAATGCTGCATTTAGCCATTTTTAAACAAGAAATCAATGACAAATTGCGTCAAAGTTTTCTTCAACTAATTCCTATAACACCGGGTACTTCGTTTAAATTGACTAGTAGAAGAAGCGGTAGAGTTGAAGAGAGAGCTCTAATGTATGCAATCATAAAGCAAACAGGTCTTTTGAAAAAATTAGATAACAACCTCCGTCAAAACAATAACTATACCCTTAAGCGGGCATTACAGAATGGTATTAATGATCCAACTTGGGATAACCAAATCCTTGAGCACAACAATAACCTCAATAGAATAAAAGAAAATAGTAAAATACCATTTCAAAATTACATCCAAACCATTACTGATAAACTTGACAGCGAGTTAAAAGAAAATATCTTTGGAAAAGCTTTTGATGATCCAAAAGATTTTATAGCAATTCTTAGACTAATTTTTGCTAGGATAAGTGTAAATTTATTAAATCCCGATTTGGTAATCCTTGACGAATTTCAAAGATTTAAAGATTTAATTAACTTTGATGACAAATCAAATGATGATATGAATCAGGCTGAATTGCTCGCACATCAATTCTTTAACACAAAGAATTTGAATATTTTACTTTTATCTGCTACTCCATATAAACTATATTGTACTTTGCAGGAAATTGATAATCTAAATGAAGATGAGCAATTCAGTGAATTTCACTCAGTAATGAAATTCTTAAATGAAGGAAGTAAAAATTCTACGCAAACCTGCAACAACTTCAAAGATGTATGGAGAAACTATACAAGCAAACTTAATGATTTTTCAATTAATAATGCTGAACTGTTTTATGCAAAAGAAATGGCAGAGAACGCCATGTATCAAGTAGAATGTAGAACAGAACGAGTTTCAGAGCATAAATGTGCTGATATTATAGATTCATCAAGTAAAGACGAACATTTAGAGGTCAATGACAAAGATTTTTCCTCATTCATAAATATCCAAAACTTAATTAATACAATAGAACCAAACAACAAATTAAGAATTGAAGATTTTGTTAAATCATGTCCTTATATTCTATCATTTATGAGAGAATATAAATTAAAGTTGATAATAGAGCAACACTTCAAAGATTCGAAAATTACTGAATCTAATAACCGATATATAAAAAGCGATCATTTATGGATAGATGTAAGTAAAATAAATAACTACGAAAAATTACCAAATACAAATGCTAAACTATCTAAGACTATCGATAGCATTCTACAAAATAATATTGATAAATTGTTATGGTTACCACCATCAAAACCATACTATAAACTTAATGGAGTATTCGAGGAATCTGTCTATGCATCAAAATCAATTATATTTTCAGCATGGGAAATGGTTCCTAGAATGCTATCCTGTCTCATATCATACGAGGTAGAACGTAAAACTATAGATAATATAAGAAAGCAAAGAAACAGAAATAGAAATAAAACAAGAATAAATATCAGCAAGAGCATAAAATATTTTGCAAAAAACCGTTATCCTCAATCAAGGATGAATTTTTCTATAAATAGAAAGCATCCAGAAGGAATGAATCTTATTTGTTTCATTTATCCAAGTAAATTTCTTTCCGAATGTTATAATCCAATTTCTGAATTAAACAACAACGCTAATCGTAGTGAGTTACTTAACCCAGACAAATTACTTAAAAAGATAAAAGACCGAGTTTATAACAAATTAAGTTCTTTAAGCAATTACAAATCCACACCAAAAAATAGTAAAAACAAATCCAGCTATGATGAGAGATGGTATTATTTGGCACCCTTTTTACTTGATGACTCAACTTATGTAAATAATTGGATTGAAAATCAGCTTAATAATTTACATAAAACGGATTATGATAAAAGCATTAAAAATTTCACAATTCATTTAAACCTTCTTATCGAGCAACTAAAATGTATTTATAATCGTGAACTATTCCTTGGCAATATTCCACCAGATCTTATCGATATTTTAGCTAATCTTAGCCTAGCATCACCTGCCGTATGTTTAAATCGTACCTTCAAAAATTATGTAAACAACAACGATATCAAACAAATAAATTTATCTACCAAAACGGCAAAATTATTTTTGCAAAAAATGAATTCTGTTGAAGCAACAGCGACGGTTGAAGCAGCTTATAGAAACAAAGACGCACATTGGAAAAATTTTCTTCTATACTGCAGAGATGGTTGTCTTCAGGCAGTGTTTGATGAATTTGCACACCTGCTTGCAGGCGGCTTTAATAAAAATCATTCTACACTCGAATATATTAGTAATCAAATAGAAAAGTCAATGGAGTTATTAACTACAAATTACAATATTGATTATTTCGAGTATTTCAAAGAGCGAATATCAAATAAGGTGCATAATGCCAATAATGATCAAAAAAGCAAAACCAAAAGCATGAGATCTCATTTTGCTGTAGCATTTATTAAAGGTGATCAGAATGATGAAAAAGATATAAACAGAAAATCATCAATAATTAGTGCCTTCAATTCCCCTTTTCGGCCATTTGTTTTATCATCCACATCCATCGGTCAGGAAGGCTTAGATTTCCATTATTATTGCAGAAGAATTGTGCATTGGAATCTACCGTCCAACCCAATCGATCTTGAACAAAGAGAAGGAAGAATTAACAGATTTAAATGTCTTGCAATCCGCCATAACATTGCTAAGCGCTACGGAAATATAACTTTCAAAAATGATATATGGAATGAAATGTTTGATGAAGCTGCCAAGAAAGAAAAACAGTCATGCTCATCAGACCTGATCCCTTTTTGGGGGTTATCAAATGATAATAATATGGTTAAAATCGAAAGAGTAGTTCCCATGTATCCATTCAGTTCCGAAGTGTCTTCGTATGAAAGACTAATAAAGATTTTAAACTTTTATCGTCTAACACTCGGCCAGCCCAGACAAGAAGAACTACTTGAATTCTTAATTGCTAAGACTCCCGATCCAGAAAAGTTAAAAAACCTGTTTTTCAATTTAAGTCCTTTTTACAAAAATATTAAAAATAATTCTTAGTTTGCTTTAACTATATTGTTTACGTTCAACTTATGTTTAATACATTATTAGTAGTAGACGCCCATTCATTTCGATTTTGATTTCGATTTATAATGAACCTTGTCAGCATAGTCAACGAACACGACTTCTACAGTCAACACTACCTTGAGGAAGTATTCACAAGTGATCTTTCCGATTTCCTAAAGGAAGACACAGCCAAAGCCGCCGCCTCCCGTGAGGAGGCGAAGGTTGCCAGGCAGTCCGGCAGCGGTGACAGTGTTGCTGTGTTCCGCACTGTTGCTGAAAAACTCCGCGGCCATGCGGTGGAATACATCAGAGCTATCTCGGTGACCTCAAGGATCAGGTTGCCCTCAGAGAAGATCCTTGCAGAGAAAGAACTCGCATGGACTCTTCTCTCCTACCTGAACTATCAGAAACCAGAAACAGATCCCTTCGGCTCTTTCCTCTGGGAACCAATAAGCAGGACCGGCGATCCCCTGCGTCTCCCACTGCTCTGCCAGAGTTTCCTTAACGGCCGACCTTGGCTCATGGTGTTCCTTGCCTCTGAGACGGTTCTCCCACGAGGAACTGATCCGGATGAACCAGATCCCCTGGAAATGCCTGTCCCCACTGCCCTGATGGAGAAACTCTTTGCTTGCGTTTCCCCTTTCAGTTCATCTGATCAGTCAGCCCATACCCAGGATACACCTTCAGAGAAGGCTTCATTCTCCACCGTTTCATCTGTTTCTTCCGGCTCAGATTCTTCCCACTCTGCATCTGACGGCTCAGCATCTGCATCCGACTCCTCCGACTCCTCCGCCTCCTCAACCTCCTCTACCCCATCCCACTCATTCTCATCTTCAGCATCCGCCTCTCTCTCATCCTCACGATCCACCAGCCGGAGATCCTCCAAAGCCTTTAGGAACATCACCTGGCGGGAGCTGCTGGACAAGGAGATCTTCGCCGCGGAAAACGCCCCCCGGTGGGTCATCCTGGCCTCCCCCAGGAAGTGGATCCTCATGGAGCGCAGCCGTTTCTACCAGCGCCGCCTTCTGCGCTTTGATCTGAAGATGCTGTTCAACCGGAAGCAGGAAGATGAACTGAAGGCCGCTGGTCTCCTGCTGGATCAGCGCTCCTCCGCACTCTCCCCTGACGGATCCTGCCTCCTGGACCGGCTGGACGAAAACTCCTTCCGCCATGCCCAGGGAGTCTCGGGAGAACTCAAATACGCCATGCGCGAGTCAGTGGAGATGCTGGGCAATGCCGCTGCCGCACAGTTGCAGGCCGCCAATCCGTCGGTGCTCCTCGATGACAAACTTGCCCAGGAACTCACTGGGGAACTTCTGCGGTTCATGTACCGCCTGCTGCTGCTTTTCTTCGCCGAGTCCCGCCCTGAGCTGGGCTATCTCCCCGTGGGAGACAACGGCTATGACACCTCCTATTCCCTTGAGAGCCTCCGTGATCTGGAAGATGTCACCCTGTACAGTGACGAGGATCGGAACGGCACCTTCTTCCATGACAGCCTGAAGATCCTCTTCAGTTTCATCGCCAAGGGATCCAAGGGGGACGCCAAGGAGATCTCCGCCACGGACAGAGACAGCTCCTCCAGTACCAATGCCAAAAACAAAGCCTGCACCAGTTACGAAGCCAGCTCCGGCTCCGATGCCACCGCAGTAGCCACAGCAACAACCGCCGCCACAGCACAAAATCCAGCCGCCATCGGTTCCTGCACAGACTCCGATCAAGCCTCCACCTCTGATCCCGCCTCCACGGACAGCAGTTCCTGGCAAGAGGACGCCTCCCTCCATGAGCAGTACCATAAGTTTTCCATAGCCCCCCTGGACTCCCGGCTTTTTGATGATCGGAACATGCAGCTCCTGGAGAAGGTGAACTTCCCCAATCATGTGATGCAGAAGGTGATCAAGCTTATGAGCCTGGCTGGAAGCGCCTCCAGCAATTCCCGTTCCGGCAGACGTCACGGCAGAGCCGGCCGGATCTCCTATGCCCATCTGGGAGTGAACCAGCTGGGGGCTGTATATGAGTCCCTCCTGTCCTACCAGGGGTTCTTCGCCAAAGAAGATCTGTATGAGGTGCACCCGGCGGGCAGCAAAGCCGGAGAACTGGACAGCACCTGCTTTGTCACCCGGGAGGAGCTGGACCGCTACGATCGGAGTGAGATGGTGCTGAAACGGGATGAAAGCGGGGCTGAGCGGATCTGCCGCCATCCCCGGGGATCCTTCATCTACCGCCTCACCGGCCGGGGACGGGAGACCTCCGCCTCCTACTACACTCCTGAGGTTCTCACCCGCTGCGTGGTGAAGGAGAGCTTGGCAGAGCTGGAAAAACTCCAGCTGGATCCCCTGAAGACACCCCGGGAAAAAGCCGAGCGGATCCTCTCCTGGAAGATCCTGGAGCCGGCTATGGGCTCCGCCGCCTTCCTAAACGAGGCCTCCGATCAGATGGCCCGGATGTACATGCACTACGCCATGCAGGAGGAGGGTGCCCCGGCCCTGACTCAGCAGGAGTTCACCCGGGAACTCCAGAAGGTGAAGATGCGCATTGCCGACCGCAGCCTCTTTGGCGTGGATCTGAACCCCACCGCTGTAGAACTGGGTGAGATCTCCATCTGGCTCAACAGCCTCTCGGAAGATCGGACGGTGCCGACCTTTGACGGCCAGCTGTACTGCGGCAACTCCCTCATCGGCTGCCGCCGGGAGGCCTGGAGCATGGCCGATCTGAAAGGCAAGAAGCGGCCACACCCCCGCCAGGTGGGACCCGGGGATCTGGGCAGCGGCGAGATCTGGCACTTCCTGCTGCCCAGTCCCGGCATGGCCGGCTACAGCGGCGAGGAGGTGGAGTTCATCGCCCCGGATCAGATCAGAAAGATCGCCCTCTGGCGCAAGGAGTTCAACGCACCCCTGACAGCGGATGAGCTCCGGAAAATGGCCATGATCTCCCGGGAGATCGATGCTCACTGGCACACCCTGGCCGAAGCCCTGCGCTACGTCCGCCAGCAGTCCCGGAACTCCTACAGCATCTACATGCACCCGGAGGAGACCGTCCGGGACTTCATGGATCACACCCAGAGGGAGAACACATTCAAACTCGTAATTGATCCCGACAACCCCAGGAGCAAATACAATCAGACCGGGGAGTTCCAGCACATCCGGAACATCATGAACCTGTGGTGCGCCCTCTGGTTCTGGCCCGTGGAGGACGCTGATCTCCTGCCCACCCGCCAGGAGTTTTTGGACTATGTGTTCCATGAGGTGGGTGAGATCCGCCCCCTGGTATCCAGCGGAGAGGAAGATCTGGCCAAACTCACCGGCAACCTTGCCGGAGATAAAAACGGACAGTCAGCCTGGAACACCGGCACAGACAGCGGAAATGACGGGAATGACGGAAACGACATCGCCGGAGAAGGAAACGGTATCAGCAGCGGAGATGGAACGGGAACAGGGACAGGCAACAGCATCAGCGGTGATCCGGAACTGAGCCTCCTGGGCAGCGCCGCGGAAGGGGAACTCTTTGCCCGGGAGGAGCCGAAGGAGGAAGATCAGTTGTTCGCCCGGGACGGTACCTTCCAGCACGCCGATCCGGAGTTCCTGGCACAGCAGGAGGAGGCAAAGCGCCGCCGCACCGCCCTGGAGCAGGTGGTGCGAAAGGTCACCGC
The DNA here is from genome assembly GCA_902782145.1 of uncultured Aeromonadales bacterium. Classification (GTDB taxonomy): domain Bacteria; phylum Pseudomonadota; class Gammaproteobacteria; order Enterobacterales; family Succinivibrionaceae; genus UBA2804. The sequence continues at coordinate 41,431 of CACZLZ010000011.1, read as the reverse complement.
CGTCCATCATTTCTTCCACTGGCAGCTGCGTTTTGCCGATATTTTCCTGCCGGAGCCAGGGCATGCTCCCGGCTTTGATCTGATCCTGGGCAACCCGCCCTGGTCCACTGTGACCTTTGAGACGGCTGCCGTCCTGGGAGACATAGAGCCCTACTACATCGTCCGATCCAGCCAGTTCAACGCCAAGGCCATGCAGGATGTGCTCCTGGGCAAGGCTGATCTCCTGAACGGCAAAAGCCTCTTCCAGCGGAAGCCCGCTGCCCGAAAGCACTGGCTTGCGGAATACACCGCCGCAACCGGCAGCAAGAACTTCTTCAACGATCCGGCTCTTTATCCCGAACTCCAGGGAGCAGGAACCGATCTCTTCAAACTGTTCCTGCCCAACATATGGCGCCTGGCATCTCCAGAGGGTGTCCAGGGGATCCTGCATCCTGAAACACCCTACACCGAAACAAAAGCCACAGCCCTACGATCTGAAGTTCTCCACAGGATACGGCGTCATTACCAATTCGCCAATGAATTCAAACTCTTTGCTGACGTCCACAATGAAACCCAGTTTGGGGTGAACATCTACGGTCCGGCACTGGAGGAGCCCACCTTTGCCACCATGAACAACCTGTTCCTGCCCAAAACCATTGACCTGTCCCGCAAAGACTCGGAAAGACCGGTGGAGGGGATCAAAAATGACAAAGGAGAATGGAGCACCGCCGGACATCCGGACCGGCTCCTGCATCTTGACGGCAGTGCGATAAAAAAATTAACAGAATTGTTCAACACCGATCCAGAAGCCCCCATACTGCCCAGCATCCATGCCAAGGGACTACTGGAAATCCTGGAGCATTTTGCCGACTGCAGTCGCCTGGGGGAGTTTGAGATCAAGATTTCCAGTATGTGGCACGAATCCGGTGCCCAGAAAAACGGCACCATCCGCGCCTTCAGAAACAACCAGACATTCTTCCCGGACTCCCCTGACCTGCTGATCCTCAACGGTCCCCATCTGTATGTGGGCAATCCTCTCTACAAAACCGCAGATGATCCATGTTCAAGTAACAAAGCCTGGACCTCACTGGATCTCACCTCACTTCCCGATGACTACCTGCCCAGATGCAAGTATGAGCCGACAGTGGATATGGATGAGTATCTCAATCGTATGGACATCCTGCCCTGGAACAGCAGACCGGTGACAAGTCAGTTTCGTCTGGGTCTCAGAGAGTATGTTCCCTGTGAAGGTGAACGCACACTGACATCCGGGATACTCTTACCTGGAGTAGCTCACATACATAAGGTTGAATCCATCGCCTTCAGAAACACTACGGAACTGCTCCTCACAACCGGTCTGTTCTCTTCCATCATTGTGGACTTTTATATCCGCACCATGAACAAGCCGGATCTCCTTCCAGATTTATTAAAGTCCATCCCCCTCCCGGAGTTCACACAAAATCTTAAACGGCATCTAATCCCCCGCGTGTTGTGCCTCCACTGCCTAACATCCTGGTACCGGGATCTCTGGCTGGAGTCCTTTGACCCTGCGTTCCAGAAGGAATACTGGTCCTCCACCCATCCAGCCCTGAACCAGAATCATTTCCGAGATCTCACCCCGGACTGGCAGCGCAGTTGTGCCTTGAGGACCGATCTGGAACGGCGCCAGGCTCTTCTGGAAACCGATGTGCTCACTGCCCAGGCCTTCGGCCTCACCCTCGAGGAGTTGCTCCAGTGCTACCGCCTTACATTCCGGGTGATGAGAACCTATGATCAGGAAACCTGGTACGATCAGAAGGGTCGCATCGTCTGCACTTCAAACAAATCCATGGGTATCGGTCTCCCCATGAAAAAGAAGAAGGATCCCAGCGTGACTTACTCTGTGAACGGGGACCGGCATCAGGAAGGCCTGGGTTTTGAAGAGGTGATGGATCTCAGTGCAGGAACCGTGGAGAAGACCAGGGAGGACACCACCCTGCCCGGTGGCCCAGTTCTCCGCACCATCACCTATGTTGCTCCCTTCTTCAGAATGGACCGGGAGCAGGATTACCGGACGGCCTGGGAGTTCTTTGCCCAGGATGGCAGGGACTGATCCCTTAAGCCGTTCATTCTCCGGATCACGCAGGCACCAGATCCCGCCGGCAATCCGGAGAGTAGCAATTTCAGGAGGACATACCCATGATCCCCTCAGCAACAGCCCAGGAGGTTGAGGAAGGCATCCGCAGATATGTGAAGGAAACCTTCCCGGTGACCTCCCGCTTTTTCCTCCATGAGGACGGCACCTCCATCCTGGATGACTTCCTGAAAAGCGGCAACGATCCACTTGCCAGAGCGGACTCTGATCCTGACTCCACCCGGCTCCCAGGCTCCTTCCCGGATCATGGCTCCAGTCACGCTCCGTCCTCTGGCGACGCAATCACCTCTGGGGGCACCCCAGCACTCTCCCCCGCCCCCACTCCTCAGTCCGCCCCTGACGCCTCCATGATCAAAGGACCCTGGGCCCAGATCATGCTGCCCTTCCGGCCGGCTCCGGAGGGCTGGATCCTGCCCTTTCAGAACCTTAGGACCATTCCCTGCTTCCGCCGGTTCACTCCCCACCGCCATCAGATCCTGGCCTTTGAGCGCCTTGATCCGGCACATCCCCGCTCCACCATCGTGGCCACGGGCACCGGATCCGGCAAGACCGAGTGCTTCCTCTATCCCATCCTGGAGTACTGCCTTGCAGAGCGGAAACAGGATCACCACGGGATCAAGGCTCTCCTGATCTATCCCATGAACGCCCTGGTGGAGAACCAGGGAAAGCGCCTGGCCTCCCTCATCCACGAGATCTTTGAGGCCACGGGGATCCAGCTCACCGCCGGCAACTACACCGGAGACAGCAACTTTGACGGCTTCCAGGACATGGGAGCGGATCATGTCATCACCCACCGGGGAACCATGGAGCAGGATCCCCCGGATATCCTTTTGACCAACTACAAGATGCTGGATCTCCTGCTCCTCCGGCCGGAAAGCCAGGAGATCTGGCAGGCTGACACCAAAGGCATGTGCCGGTATCTCGTAGTGGACGAGCTCCACACCTTTGACGGTGCCCAGGGCTCCGACTTAAGCTGCCTCATCCGGCGCTTCCGGGAGCATCTGGATCTGGGGCAGGATCTGGCCTGCGTGGGCACCTCCGCCACAGCAGGCGAAGATCCCCGGAAACTCCGAGAGTTCGCCTCCCTGGTGTTCGGTGCCTCTTTCCTTCAGGATCCCACCTCAGTGATCGCCGAGGATCGCCTGGATCCGGAGGAGTTCCTCAGAAAATACGGCGCCGGCCCCGTCATGGGCCAGTGGCCCATGGAGAAGATCCTCCAGGAGACGCCCCCGGAGAACTCCATGCCCGCCTACATCGCCTGGGTGACCGAAGCCTGGTTCCCCTGGGAGAACATCGGCTTCAACAGCGAGGACTCAGAGCTGGACGACGGACCCTGCCTCCGGCTGGGAGAGTGCCTGCCCTTCCTCACGGGCTTCCGGGAACTGATCAGAAGCCTCAATGGCACCATGCGGGTCCACGATCTGGCCCGGCAGTGGTATCAGAGGAACACCGGCTATATCAGGAACTTTGTCCGGGATCATGTCCCCCTGCCCCCGGATCTCCAGGATCCAGCCTCCTCCAGTTTCCAGGGATCTGCCGCCTCTTGCTCAGGATCCGCCGTCTCCGCCAGCCTCCCGGGATCTGCTGCCTCATCCTCCGGATCCGCCGTCTCCCCCAGAGACCCGTCCGCCTCCGCCCCAGCCTCCTCCACCACCACCTCCGCCTCCCGTCTCACCCCCGAAGCTTTCCGGGAAGAGCAGGGGATCCTCCTGGCAGAGAAGCTGATCACCGGACTTCTGGCCATGGTGTCCGCCGCCCGGGTGCGGGAGGCGGGGAACCAGCTGAAGCCCTTCCTGAACGTCCGCTGCCAGCTGTGGATCCGCTCCCTGGTGAACCTGCTGGCCACATTGGATCGCCACCATCCCCGGCTTCTCCTGGCCGCCGATCGGCGGCGCCAGGATCCCCTGGCACTGCCCCTGGTGTGCTGCCAGAGCTGCGGCATGAACGCATTGGGCGGCAGCATCGGGAGCCTGGGCTCGGCAAGGGCCGCCGTCAGCCGGGACAACCGGCGCTTCTACCAGGACTGGTTCTCCCATGACGACTCGGCCCATCTGCTGCTGCCCCTGAAGGACATGGAGGATTTCCAGAACACGGTTGCCGCCATGTGGCAGGAAGAGGGGGAGCCCCGGGACGTGCCCTGGCTCTACCGGGAGCATTATGCCTTGTGCACCCGGTGCGACCGCCTCACCGGGATCCGGGAGAAGGCGGATCTGGAGAAGATCTTCCAGGGGAAATACAACTGCCCCGGCTGCGCCTCCACCGCCGTCACGGCGGTGCGGATCCCGGAGATCACCGAAAGGCGGAGCACCCCGGAGGGCTCCCGGACCAGGCGCCATGATCTCTGCCCCTGCTGCGGGGCCGAAAACTCCCTTATCATCGTCGGCGCCCGGGTGCCCACCCTGACCTCCCGGGTGGCGGATATCATCAACGGGGGGATCTTCAGCGGCGACAGCCGCATGGTGGCTTTCAGCGACTCGGTGCAGGATGCGGCCATGAACGCCGGCTTCACCGGCTCCCGGAACTGGCGCCACACCATGTCCAGGGCTCTGCTGCAGTATGTCCGGCAGAAACTGGGGAACAGCGGACGCCTGACCTTGCTGGAGGCCATGCAGAAGGTGGCCGGCCACTGGGAGGCCCGGTTCAAGGAAGCCCACCGGCGGGATCCGGATCGGGAGATCCTGGCCTCGGCAGACTTTGCCGCCAGCCTCTTCCCGGCACCCCTGATCTGGCGCCGGGAATGGCGGCGCTTCAAAGCGGCGGCGCTGAAGGCCGGATCCCCGAAGGGATCCCAGGACAGCGCCGCCGACAGCAACAAGTCCGGCTGGCAGAGTTTCCTGCAGTTCCTCCGGGAGGACGGCCTCCCCGGAAAAGGCTCCGGCAGTGCTGCCGGATCTGCCGCATCTGGGAGCACGGGCACCACCCGGAGTTCCCCGATCTCCGGAGGCAATGCTCTCCCGGAAGGCACCCTGGGTCCGGGGTACGGGGGCACCCTCGGAAGACTCGTGCAGATCACCCGGGAGCGCATGAGCTGGGAGCTCCTGAAAAGTTTCACCCTGGACGCGAGCCTCCCCTGGAGCCTGCCGGGACGGGAGGCGGCGGCCGCCGCCCCGGATCCCATGCGGCTTGCCGGCGCCGTCAGGCGCGCCCAGGATCTCCTCCGGAATGACTGCGGTCTGGAGCTCACCGGGGAAGGGAGCCGGAAGCTGGCAGGCATGATCCAGGGTCTGATCCGGCATATGCTGTCCCAGGGCGGGGTGTCATACCGCGCCCTGGAGACCGCCTGCCCCCGGCTCTTCAGAGCCCTGGAGGCCCACTATGAAAAAAGCAGCAGTTATTTCCTAACCAGGAGTGCCTCCATCTTCCGGGGCAGCCATGGCCGGCTCATCCCCCGGGGCCTCACCCTGAGCGCCTCCGGGGCCAGGAACGAGCGCCGATCTGCTGAAGCCGTCCTCCAGGGCAAAAGCGACACCTGGCACACGGTGTGGCTCCGGAAGTTTCTCCAGAGCCTCAACGATCCCATGATCCGCCCCGACCGGGTGGATCCCGCAGGCTTCTACCGCCAGATCCTTATGGCCCTGGAGGAGCAGCACCTGACGATCTCCGTCACCCGCCAGTCAGGGGAGAAGATCTGGCTCCTGGATCCCGCGGGCCTCATCATCACCTCCCGGCTTAAGAGCCTCACCTGCCCCCGGTGCCGGCGGCACTATCTCCTGCCGGAAGAGGCGGCGGAAGCCCTCCGGGGCCTGCCCTGCCCGGGCCTCCTGTGCGCCGGGAGCCTGGAGTTCCCGGAGGACGGGGAACTCACCGCCCACCGGGCCGCCGATCCCGCCGACTCCCACGGCCGGCTCCGCCGGATCCACGCCACGGAGCACACGGCCCTGCTCTCCGGGGAGCAGCGGAAAACCGCCGAGGAGTCCTTTGCCGGGGAAGATCAGCCCTGGTCCCTGAACCTGATCTCCGCCACCCCCACCCTGGAGATGGGCATCGACATCGGCGCCCTGTCCACAGTGATCATGTGCAATGTGCCCCCCACCCAGGCCAGTTATGCCCAGCGCCTGGGCCGGGGCGGACGCCGGGACGGCAACTCCCTGGCGGTGACCATTGCTGACGGCCGGGCCCACGATCAGTATTTCTGGAGCGATCCCGAGTCCATGATCGCCGGGGAGATCCGGCCTCCCGGAGTGTTCCTCCAGGCGGCTTCCGTGCTGGAGCGCCAGTTCACCGCCTTTGCCCTGGGGATCTGGATCCGGGAGCACCTGGCAGACATCAGGAAAAATCCTGGCAGTTCCTTCCCCTCCCGGAACGTCCTGAAAAGCCTCCTGCCCCATGATCTCAGCGCCACAATCCAGAGCTGGACCCGGGGAGATCACGCCGCCAATGCCTTCCCCCTGGGATTCCTGGACTGGCTCAGGAGCCATGCCGCCGATCTGTGCTGCCGCTTCCGGGACGCCATGGAAGCGGGCACCGGCATTGAAACCGGTGCCTGGGCAAATGCAGGGACAGCTACAGGTAAAGGTACAACTACAGATGCAGGTGCACGGGCAGACTCCGAAGTCCGCGCCGCCCCAGTTCCCGGAGAAATCGCTTCCCCGGCCGGCTCCCCTGCCCGGCTCACGGCCTTGCCCGGGGGGATCCTGGATCAGGAGAAGCTGGACTATCTCATGGCCTACGCCCGGGGCGATCTGGCCGACGGGGAGAATTCCCTGCGAAGCCGCCTGGCCGCCAGTCTCTCCCAGGCCGAAGATCAGCAGCTCCGGCTCAAAGCCGCCATTGATGAACTGGATCGGCAGATCAAGGAAGTGCAGAACATTCCGGATCTCGCCGCTGAAGAGAAGGAAAAGGAGAAGACGAAACTGGAGCGGGAGCGGACCGTGCTCCACCGGATCCGCACCGGAGAGCGGCAGAAGAACATCTTCAGCTGGCTCACGGATGCGGGACTCCTGCCCAACTACGCCTTCCCCGAGGACGGGGTGAAGGTGAATGCCGCGGTGATCAACCACAATGATCTCGACGAGCAGGATCGGCATGATCGCCAGCAGAGCCGGGAGGACAATCCCCCGGACACCTTCTCCTTTGCCCGCAGCGCCCACATGTCCCTGCGGGCCCTGGCCCCGGGAATGCAGTTCTTTGCCCTGGGCCACCGCTTCACCATTGACCGGGTAAGCCTGGAGCTGCCCGGCGGCGCCAAAGGCCTGGCCGGCGCCGGAGGCAGTGCCAGTTCTGCATCCAGTTCCAATGCCGGTGCCAACATAAACACCAGCAACAGCAACAGCTCCGGTCCCGACACCAGTCCCCGAAGCGGCGCCTCAGCTAACGCCAATGCCAGCGCCAGCACCCGTGCCGGATCCAATGCCACTCCCGGCGCCGCCAGCGGGGAGATCCTGGAGCACTGGCGGATCTGCCCGGACTGTTCCCACATTGAGCGGGAGGATATTCCGGATCCCCTGGCCGGGAAGAGCGTGTCCTCCGATCACCCTTCCGGCTGCTGCCCCGCCTGCGGCTGCCGGCAGTACGGTGATCTGGGACAGCGCCTGACATTGGTGCGGATCCGGGAACTGTACGCCCGGGCCGACGGCATCGGGGATCTCATCAGTGATGATCGGGATGAGCGGCGGCGGGAGCCCCACACAGTGATCCTGCTGCCCGCCTGGGAGCAGGAGGATGTGATCACCGCCTGGAAGGCCAGGGATCCGGGCACCACCTTCGGCATGGAGTTCCTCCGCCGGATCCGGATCACGGAGATCAACCTGGGTCCCAAGGGCTTCGGCGGCCGCCAGCTGTCCTGCGCCGGGGAAGAGCTGGGCTTCCAGGGCTTCACCATCTGCCGCCACTGCGGCGCCGTGCTCCGCCGGGACGCCAAGGACGAGGAGTCCTGCCATGCCCCCTTCTGCCGGAAGGCCCGCCGGGCAACGGCAGCCGGTCCCCTGGCCGGAGACGCCCCCGGGAGCTCCGCTACCAGAAGCAGCAGCGCAGGCTCTGCCACCCGCAACGTCACCGGCACCGGCATAGGCGGCGCCGGATCCTCCAACTTAACCTCCCCCGCCCCCGCCTCCGCCGCCGGGAACCTCCCAGATCAGGATCCCTGGCTTCGGGAGCTGGGGATCTACCGGCAGTTTGCCAGCGAGGCGGTGCGGATCCGGCTGCCGGTGAGTGCCCTCCATGAGGAGCCCGGGAACCTTCTCCGGATCCTGTTCTCCCTGAAGGCGGCGCTGCGCCTGGGGCTGGAGCGCCATTTCAAGGGGGATGTGTCCCACCTGCAGATCACCGTGATGAACGAGCCCTGCCAGGACAGCCAGGGAGAGGAGGGGGAGCGGAGCCTCTGCCTTCTGCTCTATGACACCGTGCCCGGGGGCTCCGGCTACCTGAAGGATCTCACCCGGAAGGTGGGACGGGACAGCCCCTGCGGCAACATGGCCGCACTGTTCCAGGAGACCTATGAAGCCCTGATCTCCTGCCGCTGCCGGGAGCTGGGCCAGGACGGCTGCTGGCGCTGCGTCCTGCACCACAGCAGTGATCTGGAGCGGCCCCATGTGTCCCGGATCACCGCTGAGCGGATGATCCGGCAGATCCTGGGCCTCCTGTCCCGGGGCATGGAGGATCTGGCCGGGGAAAGCATCAGCCGCCATGCCGCCCACACCGACAGCCCCCTGGAAGATCAGTTCCTGGATCGTCTCCTCCGGGAGTTCCCGGATGCCCGGGAAGATCACGGGGCCGCCCCGGCCGGATGCCGGTCCTGCTGGCACTTCACCGTGCCGGCAGATCCTGCCATGCAGGATCGCCTCCGCCGGGAGTTCGGCCGGGACTTCCGGGACGGCTTCAGCTGGCGCCTCCTGACCCAGCGCCATACGGATGGGGATCATGCCTCGGTGCCGGACTTTGTCCTGATCCCCGAGCAGGAGTCCCTGCTCCGGACGCGCCCGGATCTGGAGATGCAGATCTTCACCGACGGCTGGCGCTTCCACCGGGAGATCATCCGGGAGGATCTGCTGAAACGGCAGTCCCTGCTGAACCGGGGCAGCCGGATCTGGTCCCTGACCTGGGAGGACGTCACCGGGGAGGAGACCGCCGGAGAGGGCGGGAAACACCGCCCGGGAGACGGCCCCGATCCGGCCGTGCCTGAGATTGCCGATCTCCTGGCCTGCCGCCATGGCAGCAAGGGATCCCCCGCCGAGGCCGCCCAGGCGGCCCGGGCAGCCGTTCTGTTATTGAACCAGATCGGGGACACCGGGGACAGTGTCCCCCATGATCCCGCCGGCGTCACCGCCTGCTGCCGGGAGCTCGCCCAGGCCGATCACGGCATGGGGCTCCTGCTCTCCTGGATCCGGGATCCCCTGGGCACCACAGATCGCCTCCGGGCCGGAGCGCTGTATGCCGCCATGAACGGCACGGTGTGCCGCACCGGAGCCAATGCGCCCCTGTTCCGGGACTGCCCTCCGGGGCTGTTTGCCACCATGAACATGGGCTTCCAAAGACTCACCAACTGCCGGACCCTGCGGCTCATCACCGGCCTCAACAGCAAAAAGCCCATCAAGTGGAACATCTGCCTCCTCTCCGCTGAGGCCTGGCCGGACGACAGGAATACCCAAGGTGGGAATGCCCAAGGGAGAAATGCCCAAGACGGAAATATCCAAGGGAGCAGCGCCCAGGCACCGGGAGCCGCCCCGGAAGGCAGCACCCCGGAGGCGGGATGCAATCCCCAGCTCACCGCCCCGGAAGAGTCCGCACCACCCCTGAGCGACGCATTACGGCGCCAGGAGTGGCACCTGATGCTCCAGACTGCCAACCTCCTGCAGTTTGCCGGGAACTTCTGGTGGTGCCCCCGGGACGCCCGGGAAGATCCGGTGTACAGCGCCGCCAGCGTTGACCAGGAGCGCCTGAAACGGCAGGATCAGGAGGATGAGTCCCGGGACGATCACTGGGATCAGCTTTTGGCAGACATGGAGGCGGAGCCGGAGTATTACGGGGCGATCAGCCGCATGAGCCGGCAGATCCGGAACTGCTCCGGGATCCGGATCCCGGATCACCCCCTGACCGACGGCCTTGCGGGGGAAGCCGCCCGGAAAGCCGGCGCCCTGGAGATCCTGGGGGAGGACGGGGGCCTTCAGTGGGATCTGGCGGACGGCGGCGCAGTGCTGCTGTTTGCCCGGGAGAACGTGACCATCCCGGAGGAGAAGTTCCGGCGCCTGGCCCGGAGCCTGGAGGACAAGGGGATCCGTCTCCTCTGGGATCAGGATCCGGAATGGTTTCAGACGCTCCGGGATCTGCTGGAGGACAGGGAATAATGCAACCGAAATTCTACCGGCTGGCCGTAAGCCGGAACTTCTATGACGCCTGCGGCAGCGTGTCCCAGGAGATCTTCAGCCTGGCCCTGGACTTCCTGCGGGACTTCCAGGCCCTTTCCCGGAGCACCGGGGGGATCCCCGGAGAGTTGCTCCCGGATGCCGGCGGGGAAGCTTTCCGGGCTGTGGATCTCAAAGGCGGCTACACCGCCATCCTGTGCTGCCCCCGGAAGCAGGCCACCTGCCTGCTCATGTGGATTGATGCCAGAGAGCAGGCCCTGGCCTGGGCCCGGTGCCACACCTGCCGGATCAATCCCCGCACCGGCACCCTGCAGATCTACGAGGCCCTCCCGCCGCAGGATCCCGTGACCCCTCCCCGGGAGCCGTCCCGGAAGCAGAAGCCGGGCGCACCGGAAGAAAGCACCGCCAATCCCCTTGCCGGGATCACTGATGATGAGCTCCTGGATCTGGGGATCCCCCGGGAGCTCCTGCCCCGGATCCGTGCCCTCACCTCCCGCCAGGAACTGGAGCACAGCGGCGCCATGCTGCCCCCGGAGGCACTGGAGGCCCTTCTGTGCCGCCTGGACGGTGTCCCGGCGGAGCCTGAGGCTGATGAGCCGGATGAGGCGGGGGAGACGGGCACCGGAGATGGGAGCCCTGCCCCCCGGGCGGGCCGCCTGGAAGGCGCAGAGGGCCGGGAAAACGCCGACGGCAGGGGACCCGAGACCGAGACCGCCGGATCCCAGGACACCCCGGCGGATCCCGGAAAAGATCCTGCCGGAGAGGCCGGACACCTCCCGCCCCACCTAGCATCCCAGGAAAAGGGTGATGATCGTAATACCCAGGGTGAGGAGACCCTGGAGTCGATCTTCGGGGATCTCCTCCTGGAGCCGGGAGCCCCTTCCCAGGATGAGCATGACCGGAAGCAAAACAGCAGCCGGGCCCGATCCAGGACAGCAGGACCGGCGGCAGCGGCACCGATCCCAGGCCCGGATCAGGAGCAGGATCCGGCACCGTCACCGAACCGGGAAACCCCAGAGACTGATGTCCCATCTGCCGGCACCGAGAATGGGTCCTCTGCCGGCACCGAGAATGGGTCCTCTGCCGGCGCCGGGAATGCGTCCTCTGCCGGTTCCGGGGACGCATCCTCCGCCGGGGATACGACCTCCCCCAGGAACACCTCCACCACCGGGAACGCCACCTCCCCCGAAAACGGGGATAGTGGGGATCTGTCCGGAGTTGAGAACTGGGAAAAGGGGCTCCTAAGCGCCGACCGGGCCGGAACCGTGCGCCTGATAGCCAGTGATCATGAACTTCAGGAGATCCTGGACGCGGAGCTGGCCTACTGGCGGATCTTCCTGCATCCCAGCCAGAAGAAACTGGTGACCATGAAAAGCCTGGCCCCAGCCCTGATCCGGGGCTCGGCAGGCACAGGCAAAACCGTCACCGCCCTGCACCGGGCTGTGGCCCTGGTGTCCCGGCCGGACTGGGATCCCGCCCGGAAGCTGCTGTTCACCACCTTCACCACCAACCTGGCCTGCGATCTGGCCTTCCAGCTCCGGCTCCTGTGCCCGGCAGATCTGCTGTCCCGGATTGAAGTGTCCGGCATTGATGCCTGGGTGTCCAGGTATCTCCGGAAAATGGCAGTGGATCTGCATATCGTCTATCCTGATCAGCCGATCTTCCGGGAATGCTGGCAGGAGGCCCGCAGCTGCTTTGACGATGACGCCCTGCCCGGTGACAGTTTCTGCCGGGAGGAATATCTGCGGGTGATCCTGCCCCAGGGGATCTCCGGAGAGCGGGAATATCTCCATGCCGTGCGCCGGGGACGGGGGAAAAGCCTCAGCCGGGAGGGCCGGAGGCAGCTGTGGCCATTGTTTGAAGAGCTCAGGGTGCGCCTTAGACGCCGGGGCCTTATCACCTTTGAGAAGGCCTGCACCCTGGCTTGCACCCTGATCCGGGAAAATCCCTGGTCCCACTCGGTGGGAGCTGTGGTGGCGGACGAGACCCAGGATCTCAGCGCCCAGTCCCTGAAGCTCCTCTCCTGCCTAGCAACGCCCCCGGAAAGCACGGAGGATGCGCCCCTGGAGCCCCGGATCTTCCTGGTGGGTGACGGCCATCAGCGGATCTACGACCGGACAGCGAGCCTTGGGGCCTGCGGGATCAATGTCCGGGGACGGCGGAGCCGGAAACTCAGGATCACCTACCGGACCACTGACGAGATCCGCCAGGCGGCCAGCCTGGTGCTGTCCCGCACCCGGACGGACAACATGGACGGCGGGGAGGAGGACTTTGCCGGAGACACGGCCCTGAGGCACGGCCTGGCACCGGTGATCATGACCTGCGGCGGGGTGAATGAGGAGGAGCGCCAGGTGCTCCGGGAGATCACCGGTCTCACCTCCGGCCGAGGCCGGATCTGCTACCAGATGCAGGAGATCTGCATCACCGCCCGCACCGGCTCGGATCTGGAGTCCTTCCGGAGGTTCCTGGAGGAGAACCGGGTGCCCACGGTTCTGATCTCTCCCCACCAGGCAGACGATCCCTTGATCCAGGGAGTGCGCCTGGCCACCATGCACCGGATCAAGGGCCTGGAGTTCAAGGTGATCTTCATGATCAACATGTCCCGGGGCACCATGCCCCTGGAGACTGCCGACACCGACGATGAGCTGGAGCGCCAGCGGCGTCTCACCAGCGAGCGCTGCCTGTTCTATGTAGCCGCCACCCGGGCCCGGGATCGGCTGTACATCACCAGCCGCCGGGAGGACAGTGTCTTCCTCCAGGAGATGCGGTCAGCCCTCAGTGCTGACGGCACCGGAGAGCCGGCTAGGTCTCAGAACTGATGCAACCGGAGATCCTGGAAATATCTGCCTCCAGGAGATCATCTGGTCAGGCCTCAGGGCTGATGTGGCAGGATCTCAGAGGAAGACTGGGAAGCGGGGATCGGTCGGCGATCAGGGAGCATGAGTGTCAGCACTGCTGACACAATCTGAGGGGTTGACAGACCGAAAAGTGACAGCAGTGCTGACACAATCTGAGGGAAACAGCCAAACCTAAAAAGTGTCAGCACTGCTGTCACAATCTGAGGGAACGTCCAAACCGAAAAAGTGTCAGCACTGCTGACACAATCTGAGGGAAACAGCCAAACCTAAAAAGTGTCAGCACTGCTGTCACAATCTGAGGGAACGTCCAAACTGAAAAAGTGTCAGCACTGCCACAAAATCTGAAGGAGCCAAGAATAGCGACACTCATCAATCATTCATAATAAAACAAACAAATTAAATCAAAGCGCGAAGACAAACATTTTAAAATAAGGAGAATTATTAAATGAAGTGTACAAAATGCGGAGCCAGTAACGATGACCAATCAAAATTCTGTATTCAATGTGGTTCTAATCTCATACCCCAAAATAATAGCATAAATAATTATTACACCGAATTAGATGCCAAAGACAAACTTTGCAATAAATTAAAATACTGGCAATATTTTTGGATTCCAGGCGTAATTATTATATATATAGTATTCATTGGTATTTATTCTAATTTTGCAGATAAAATAACAGCTCAAGACTCAGGATTGTATTTATGCGCTGCAATTGGTATTGCAATATTCGGGTATCTGTTAGTAGCAAAAATCTTTCAATCGCTATATAAGAAATTTGAAGTTTGCGCACTAAAATATGCAGGTCAGTCAGATTGGAAATTTACAAATACATGCGATTATTCTTTTTCTGTCAAAAGCAAACGCGCAATAGACATTGATCAGTTAAAATTCTTCAAAGAAGACAGAGATAGAGTTAATCATGCAATTAATGTAATGAGAAAGAAAAGCGAATATAAAAGTGCCCTGTTAATGCTTCTGAATGCTGAAGAAATTAAAAAACTTTCGATGTATAAAAGATTAGCAACAAAGATTAAAACAAGCCTCCAAAATCTTGATAACTACTACATTCTCGCCTCATATTCCTCGCCGACTGGCAAAAGTCAGGCAGCAAAAACAACACCAGTTCATATATCATTCATAAATAAATTAGAAAGCGATCCATCACTTTATATGAGCAAAAGTGAATTTAATAGATTTTTGAAAGAAAATGCAAAAAACATGCTCGCAGATAAGAAACATTCATTCTATAACAGAATAAATTCCATTATAGATATAGCAAATAACAGCAAAGAATACTTAATAAACAAAAATGATAGTGACAAACTTGACGAACTCATAAGTAACGATCTGCTTAGCAAAACAATTAGCACGATTGACAAAATTAAAGATATTAATAGCGAAGAATGGGATTTACTTAGCAGGATAATCAACAACGTCAGCGAAGAAGCAAACAAATTAATTGCCAAAAACAAACAAATATCAGAGTACTATAAATCTGAAGAATTTCTTAAAATCAAATCATCATGTGATACATTAATGAGTTCTCAAAGAGAATTCAATGAATATATAACACAGAAAATCAAATCTATTTCTGAACTTTTTGGCAAAAGCGTTTCTAGAAACGAAACAGAAATTGAAGACGAATACAATTATATTCGTCCATACAAAAAGAGAATCACCCCATTTACAGCAGAAGTTTCAGATGCAATTTTTGACAGCGCTGAAAATTATCCGCTAGATTACGTCGTAAAGCAATTCTATCCGAATAAAGCCGCTTATCCTGAGCAAATACAGAAATTACAATTATTAATCGAGGAGCTCGAAACGCTAAAGGATGCTAAAAGAATAATCGAGACACACAAACAGGAAGTACAACAATATTTGTCCAACGTACCATTATTTATAATGGAAAATGATAAAGAAGGATTTTATTCAAAACTAGGCTTTGCATCAATAAATGAAAGTACATTAACCATTGAATACGAATTTGCCAACACATCACGAGGAGGAAAAACAAGACGCCACTTTTCAGTACCTATGAACGAGGAAAATATAATTAAACTAATTGAGACTCTTGAAAGTAAGTTAACTATGGCAGCTTTTACAAAAGAACAACGTTCACTTATGACAACCAAATTGCGGCAGCACATCAAAGAAAGAGATAATTTCACATGTAAACTTTGCGGCAATTCAACTCACAAAGAACCTAACCTGCTACTCGAAATAGACCACATCATACCTGTTGCTAAAGGTGGACTAACCGAAGAAAGCAACTTGCAAACATTATGTTGGAAATGCAACAGAAAAAAGAGCGACAAATTATAGTATAAGATCAAAAATTTACAATAATCCATAAGGAATATATCAGTTGCAACTAATCTAAGGCGAAATCAACCTTCAAAAAATGAACTTAGTTCCTTCAATCGACCTAACTCAAACAATAATCGGTCCGATCATAAAACCTATTCCATTTTTTCAATCAGACATTGATGTTTCTTTGTCTTGGGATCGTAATTTATGCCTACAAGTAACACATCATTCGGATAGGCACCATCACGGTATCTGCCGAAATATTCCTTTTCTTTGATCTGACCAATGGCTTCTTCTGCCGAGTGCCCATATTTGAATTCAATGAGAAGGATCGGAAGACTTGTGTTTCTCCTGGGAGCATATATCAGATCAGCACTTCCCTTACCGGACTGGAGTTCCCTGAAGCATTCGTATTCCATCTCTGTACGCCACATGAGACCTGATATGAGGCAGAACACCATGGATTCCTCACGATTATAAGTGAGGAGAGAAACATTGGGCGAATTATGTATGGCCGTGATAATTTCCGCTGTCTTCGCACCATCAAGATTTGTGATAGCACGAAAAAGAGCTTCTGAACGCTCGATAATCGGCATGGAGTTAAACCACGGCTGAGACTTTACCAGTGCGGCAAGCGCAGTTTTGATTTCTCTGTTGGGAACATAGGCAGAGCGGTAATCACCGCCATCATCAACACATCCAAGGTAGCCAAGGCACACTAGAAGCGAAAAGATATCGTCCTTGTTTTTAATTGACACCATGTCATTCTGGAAGGTTGAACAATTAAACCTTACTGTCCTGCCTTCGATCAGATTCAGAATATCATCTCTGATCCCTGCAAAATTCATGTTGATCAGACGGACTACTTCCTCATTGGATGAAGTTCCGCTCCAGTAACTCTGACAAACGCCATCGCTAACAGCAGAGACAACTGAATTGGGATTGAAAATGTCAATGCCATTCAATTTGTAGCCATCATACCAATCCCTTAGATCATGTGAAGAAACCACACAGGAAGGACACTTTGCAATTGCTACAACTTCATCTTCTGTAAAACCGAAAAAACTTTCAAAAGGAGCCGGTCTGAGCATATTGTATTCTTTAAACCCATTCAATGCTGACTGAGAATTGTCTTTCTTAATTGGAAGAATACCAGTAAGATAAGCCAAAGCAAAACACGCCTTGCCACCGTCTGACTTGAACAAATCTCGGAGAAGATTGATGAAATCCTCCTGAAGTTGAGAATCATCCCGATAGTCACGATAAACCAGATCCCATTCATCCATGATAAATATGAACTGGGCATTCAGATCATTGAGCAAATTTGAAAGCGCTTCAAGAAGACCTACATTTTCAATCTGGTGTTTTTGAAAACAGGCCGCAAATTCTTCTCTTTCCCTGAGATCTTTGATCACTGAATACTCGAGATAATCAACAAGCGTTACCACACCTTGAATTTTATTGCTTTTCTTTAAATACCCCTTGTATAAACCGCAGATAAAATTCATGTCGACGTAAATAACATCGTATTTATTAAGATGATCAGTGTAACCGTCTTTATAAGAAATTTTCAGTTTATCAAAGATTTTCTTTCCATCATAACCTTTAGAATAATACGCTAGCAGCATATGCGCAGTGACCGTTTTGCCAAACCGGCGTGGACGGGTCATGGCAAAAAGGCGCTTGTCAGCATTGATCTTGGCAGACATCTTTTCGATAAAATCTGTTTTATCGACAAAAATATCTTTGTCCTTGAATTGAACAAGTCTGACAAAACTATTTTCTTTATTCGGATTCAGGATACAACCCATAACTATGCCACGCACATTTCAGATTATTGCTCATCAACGTAAAATAACTAAACAAATCTATTTTCTAGGATGCTTATAAATCTATACCTAGAGATACAAACTATTATTTAAAAAAGAAAACATTATTACTCATTATTGAACAAAGCCAAAAGACTTTTAAAAAATCACCTGCCAATAACCGTCCTTATATGAACCACGTCGAACTAAGATCCCCAGATCTTTAATTTTTTTGATATTATATTCTACACTTCTGCTTGACAGCCCTAACTTTTCAGCTAGCGATTCAGCTGATAATTTTGAATTTACCTTTAGTAAAGATACAATTCTCTTTTGCGTAGTATTTAAGAGATCTGTTTTATCAGGATTAGTTTCAATATTGTTGTCATTAGTTTGGTCATGGGCCACTTCCGAGCTGTTCGCAAAGCTGCCCTCATTTTTCTCAGATATTTCTTCCAATTTATTTTCATTCTTCTCCGTACTGTCTCCATGAATTAATGAATAATTTCCATTGTGTGTTTTTGATCTACGCATCTCATCTTCTAAAGAATTTCTATACAGATTTACTCTGAATGAATCTGATGTTGCAATAAATTCAGGATTTGGAAGTCCAAACTCTTTTGCAAGAGTTTGGATTCGTTTAAGTCCAGTACCCCAAGACTCTGCTAATCCCATTACACTAAACAAGTTCGCAAGAATACGGTTTCTTAATCTGGAATGCCCATTAAGAGCCAAGTCCAAAGTTAAACCACCGTAAAGTCCGCCAGGTGAAGTAACCTCCACACGATCATCGTATACAGCAACCTGGATGTAAGAATTATCAACATAATTTCGATGACAATGTGCATTTACAAGCATCTCCCTGATTGCATCCACTGGGAGTTCATAGCACTCATGCCGCAAAAGACCTCTAATTTCTGCTCGAAGTCTGATGTTTCTGCAAACAAAATTCACTGCCTGATCTATCTGCTCGTAAAGTGGACCAGTAAATTCTTTTTTATCTAGAAATAAGTTCCTGTCAGTTCCCTTAAATAGAGCACATTGAGTTTTAGACCAAACAATATATTCTGATGTCAGCAAAGCAAAAGCATTAGATGCAACCATCTGATCACATTTGCGAGTAAAAAGGTTCCAGTTTTCTAGGTTGGTTTCATTTACTAAAGGGAGATTCCCTGACAACTCTCTTATTATTTGTATATCCTTTCTTCTTTTATTAATTTCATTACATAAGTTTTCGATTGCTTCTTTTGTAACTGCATAACCAATACATGGAAGTTCGTCCCAGCTGATATTTGTACCCTCTAATTCAAGTTCCTTAATTTTGTCTGCATTTGCAGGCCGCGTTGTTCCTCCAACTCGAATATATGTGCCTGCCACTTTTCCCTTTGACTTTAAATAGTATGGTCTTTGCATTCCTGGAGAAACTGTTACAACAATAAGCGACTTCGAATCAAGTGTATATGGTTCAATTTGAGGAACAATAGTAGGTTCACAAGAATTATAGATTGCAGATGCAATACGATCCATCATCTGATAAATTTCAAGATTATTAACCCCAACAATCTCATTTGTATTATCAGCCACTCCGAATATAATTTTCCCACCTTGAGTATTTGCAAAAGCAACAACTGTTTTAGTATATTTTTCAGAGTTGTTTGGAATCATTTCCTTATATTCAATATTCAACGATTCACCGTGAATAAGCTCTTCTAAACTCATGATCCCATCCTTGTATTATCAAAACACCAACTAAATAATGTTCTTATCGTATCAAAATAAACTTTTACACGATTTGACTATACCATTTCATTTCCTTGATCTTGCGACGGGAAATTCAAATAGCCATAAGTTTAATTGCGTGTGTATTAAAATAACAAAAATTCACTAATCGGCTTCTCCCACCTTTGTGGAACTGACCAGACAAACAATCAGTCTAGAAATCTTTATCCTTGATATTAGCCAGTGTTTCAAGCCTATTTTCTTTAATCAATTCAGATCAGAGTTTATCAAATTAGCCATTAACGTTTCGATAGCATCATTGTCTGCCCATTTATCCTAACAGTGAATTGCGTTTGTATCACGGTCCGACACGGTTCTCTTGGTATCATTTCTGTCTTGTATTCACATCTTTTAAGGTCACAATGTCGCTGCACTGTTAGAACACCCCATCTGAAGAAAGGCACTGTCACTTTCAATCAGGATTTCAACTCTAGCTGAACAGGCGCTTGTATAAATTAACTCACCAGAGTGTTCATGTTTTTCGAAGTAGGCTCAGGTTTCTCCGAAGTTTCTCCGAAACAAGCCCGGTTTACTCCGAAGTTTCTCCGAAATAAGCCCCAGTTTACTCCGAAATATCTCCGAAAACAGTCCCGTTTACTCCGAAATTTCTCCGAACATGACCCGGCTTACTCCGAAGTTTCTCCGAAGCTGGCCCGGTTTACTCCGAAGCTGTCAAGGTCTTTTCTGCAACTTGACAGCTGAAACATCGGTTTCTTGCAAGTTCATTGATGATGCGCCTGTATCTTCATCACCGGAAGTCTTTTCTGGCTCCAAAGCCATGATCCGTAAGTCCTCTTCATTGACATCAGAAACAACAGATTCTTCCTCACTCTCGGGTAAAGCGCGGTACGAGTCTTCCTCACCAGAAGTTAATTCTGGCTCCACTGCCAAGATGCGCGACTCCACACCCTCGACTTCCGAAGCAACAGGTTCATCACCTCTCTCTGATGATGAGTCAGCATCTTCCTCACCGGAAGTTCCATCAATCTCCGCAGCCAAAATCCTGGACTCCTCGCCATCTATCTCTGAAACAGTTAGTTCATCCTGGACCTCTGACGTCACCGCAGAAACATTCATTTGTGCAAATCCCTTCCCGTTCTCGGAAACAAAACGGTTATCTACACCCCCAAGTGATGTTGATCCACGCAAGGCTGGACTGGAATTAACATCATCATGGTCTATAAGCGATCCGGCATCACTCTCAAGGAAAGAAGGATTGCTTTCTAAGTGAGAAAGATCCTGCTCAGAAGAACTTCTGCTCTCCAAGAGTTGAACAGTCTTTTCGTAAATGATCTGAGTTCCGTGCACCAGAACAAAAACAGACATCAGAATGAGAAGAACCAACCATTTTGACTTTTGCCACCAACTGACTTCAAGGCTGAATTCATCATATATATCCTCATAAGCATCAGAGGAAACTGCCTTACCATTCAAGAGCCGCATCAGCAAGTCATGATGTTCAGACTTAGCCAGAAGCGATTCTGTTCTTTTATCACCCTTGTGCAGTTTCTCAAGAAACTTACCAACAGTTTCAAAAACCTTCTTATTTTCATATCTGCAGAAAATATCATTGTAATCCAGTCCACGAGGATCAAAATAAAGCATCACAGAGAGAACAAAAGGCAGTTCACCAATATCAATGCAGACGGCACTGCGACTCACAAAATTAAAGATAACGGCAAATTCCAGTTTGAACCTGCCATCACTATCAATGTGTGCTGAGCCAAAGCAGAGTTTTTTGAAAGGATTTTTCAGAGAATATTCAAAATATGAATAATTGAATTCATCATATCCAGAGCTTGGTTCAACTCTCTCAACAAGATACTGGCAGCGTTCTGTTCCTACATAATCAAGAAACTGCTCCTTCTTCAGCCGCTCAAGAAAAAGCATGGCAATTATAGAGGCATTATAATAGTCCTCTGGTAGTGGGTTCCTTAATTCAGGAATAATCTGATCAGGTGAGTTGTCCATCAGTGCGCCACTTGTCATCTGAAATTTCTGATCAAATTCCTGCCCCCATTTTGATATCAGGGTGCCAGCAGCCTGTGCAGCCTTTTTATCATCAAATTTTGGTTCCAGAAGTTTAGAGTAATAAACAGCATTAACATTAGCTGAATTTTCGCTTTCATTAAGGGGGATCAGCGACCTTTCCTGGTAAAAATAGAGTTCAAGAGCATTCATACCAGAGCCAGCCCTTAGAGCAGAATCGCAGCATATTCAGCAAAGAGGTGAAACATACAAAGGATAAATAACGGAATGACAACACTCCATGCAATTATCAGCCGCCTTTTGCGCCGGCGTTCATCAGCTGACTGCTTCTCATCCAGGCTTGAACGGGGGTAATTGACACCCAAATTTTTCTTCGCTAAAGAACTGAAATCATCAAGTTCTCTGATCCTCTGGCAGAAATCGTTATTATCACTCTTCCTTTGAAATCCCCCCAAAGTTCTTTCATTGAGATCCGCCACAGCCAATGGATCATGTTCTTTCAGAGTGTTCTGACTGGTTTCAGTGTCCGTAAATTCCGGGACAATGACAGCACATTTAATGAAACTCAGTCCGCTAATCTGATCTTCATTCTTAAGATAAAGAAGCGTCCTCCCAAGGGACCGCCGCTTCTCCACGGAAAGGCGTTCCTGCAGCAGTAGCAGCATGGCATCATCAATCAGTTTGTTCAGAACTGTTATGCTTTTTATCTGCAAGTCAGAAGCGAACTCAAATCTGCCCCTCTGGATCATGAAGGACATGTAGTTCTCATAAACAGACTCAAGGGAAGTTCTCAACCAGGTTGCTTTTTTCTCCAGTTCTTCCTGTGACAGGTTATCAGCATCCAGAGGCTTCTTTTCCAAATCCTCAAACAAAACATTAATCAAAGTTCTGAAACTGGATAAATCCCCAGAGACCGGAGGCTCTGAACTGTGGCCAATAACACTTTCATCAGACATGTTCATGCAAGAACTTCCTATCTCAGTCCCTTGTGATAGGTGTTGAATCTGATGTCAATGCGCCGTTTCAGGGAGTCTGATTCGACTTTGGTCAGTTCATCCCAGTTGCATTCCAATGTACGGTAACTCCTCCCGTCAATAGAGCATTCATGGGGTCGTGAGTCCGCATATCCAGATACCGAAAAGAGTTTCGCACCATCAGAGTTCTGGAGTTTAGAAAGATTTTTGTTTTTGTCGAGAGCAAGCCAGAAATTGATCGCACGGTCTGAAGAAAGTTTCCAGTTCCCCTTTTCGGGATCGCTGCGCACAGGATCACTGTCTGTATGCCCCTCAATGAACACCGAATCCACTAGGGACTGCTTCCGGAGTGTTTTAAGATGGTTGTCCAGTTTAGAAGAAAGGTTTGAGATGAACAGTCGTGTATCACGATCCTGAGGAAGGTCAGACTTGCCTTTCTCAAATCTGATCAGCGACTCAGGTATGTGAATAGTTTTGCTGGTCTTGTCAAACACCACCCTTTTTTCATCATCTAAATCGCGGTTGATCTCCGCAGTCAACTTCTCAATTGAATCAATGAGTTTCTTCTCAGCAGAATCATAAGCGTCATAGGCACCATACTCAGATACCATGCGCTCATATTTCTCTTTGTATTCGCTGTATCTATCCTTGAACCAAGCAAGTTGGCTGTTCTTTTTTTTGAGATCTTCATAGTCAGCCCTTAATTGACTGTTCTGCTCCTCCAAATTGGTAACCTTCACTGACAATTCATGGATCTTAGCTCTCATTGCCTCGGGAGTGGCACTATCTGCCTGGGCGCTTACAAGATTAATGGTCAGAAGGAACAGGAAGATCAGCAAAAGACAGGACATGATGTCTGTAAAGGAAATCCAGAAATTGGATCCAATTTCGGTCTGCTCCTTGCTGTCATTGTAACTGCGGACTGATCTCATGCGCTTTTCCTCTATCAAAAGTTCAACTGGCGGTTCCAACTCCGTCAGTCATTACCATACGAATAACTGGCATCGACATCACTTCGTCAGGTTCAGGATCTGTCAGCAGAACCTGCTCCGGCCGTGAAGTCCCCGAAGTAGTTCAGCCATAAGGCAGGATCAGTGCCACCCGTCACAGACAGACTGGTCATCACCTGGAAACAGAACCAAGAAGATATCCTGCCACCGCCTGCACACTGGTCACGACATCCAGTGAAAACAGCGGGTAGAAGATCCTCACCGTACTTCTGCTTTCTTTGCCACGGAAATAAAAATAGAACTCGTCAGCCCGGAAATTGAGATAACTGCTTGCATCTGGGCGGTCACGGCATGAAAAAAGCAGGTTGCCTCCAGCAGTACGGCAGCGGATAATCATCGTTCCCCTTGAAGGTACAGGACTGCCAGTGACTGCAGGAACATGGTATGCAGGCTGAATTGAGTTTCTCAGATTGCTGAACTGAGTCACCGATCTCCAGTCTGCAAGGTATTTGGTGCGTTTCGGGAGCAGACTGAACTTGACCTCTAATTCCCTGTAAAACTTCTCCAGTTCCTTAAGGTCCACATCCCTGACATCAAGTTCATGTAGATAGCCATGCATCGCTGACAGGAAAGGTCCTTCGGGCTCAAAGAGTTTGCAGATCAATGCATTGTAGTAAAAATTCAGAAAAGGATAACGGTGCCAGTAATCCTGATTAAATGCACCGCTTTCCACCAATCCGGAGAAAGGCTGCGAAACAGGATCATTACTACCGGCTGTTTTCCGGAAGCTCTCCAGAATATGCCTCACATGGGCTCTGAGCAGGATCCTGTACGCCTCCGGAACCGGGAGCAGACCCCTGCTCTGTTCCCGGAGTAACAGCAATGCTTCCCGGATCGTGACAGATAGTTTGTTCAGGTATACATCCACATCATCATAATCTTTCTGGACGCTTTCAAAGAAAGCCGTAGCCGATGTGGTCTTCCCCTTCCGGAAATAATTCTCAAGATCATTATTCATCCTGGATTGGAGTTTTAGGATCTCCTTCTCAGTCAGGGCTCTTAAATGCTCTTTTATCCGCGAAAGAAGAATTTCTCCAAAAACCGGACGGTATTTCTGGCTGGCATACAGTTCAGAGCAGATCTCCCACTGAAGGTCAGTAAGTTTCCGGGGCGTCCCGCTGTCATTGTCCCCGCCAGTCCAGAAAGCAAACCAGCCCTGAAAAAACTCCTTATACAGATCAAGCAGAGAGCCAATCCAATCACTCTTGATCTCACCAGGTAAAAAGTGAGGCAAATTGCGAAAAGGATAACTGCTTGGAGTCCTCACATTCCCGGAAAACTGGCTGTCCAGGATCTTCCTGAGTTCCCCAAGACCTTTCTCCTTGAAGTCCTTCAGACCTTCAGCATACTCCAGGATCTTGAGCCGCAGGATCTCCTCCGGGCAGTTGCCTTCCCTGTGATCCCTGACAAAATCGTCCAGTGCCAGACGCTGCAGATGCAGCCGAGTTACCGGAGCAATCCCGGAGAGGACATAGGAATCACCTTTCCGGAGAAAAACCTTCCTCAGTTCCTCACCGTCAAACAGGAAACTGTCAGTCAGCAGTAGCATGTCACAGTTCAGTTCTTCACGGCGCCCGGATCCAGAATACCCTGTGTGCCTGTCCTTCAGTTCATATAACAGTTCAGAATTCAGTATCTCGCTTCTGAACGAAGAAGGAATTTCGCCGTAAAGGCGCAGGCACCTTACCAGGGATCTTTTCTCATCCTTAAGCCACGGTGCAGACAGTTCCGATGCAGATTTTGAACCCGTTCTGGTCTTCTTTCCCGCCTGTGGCAGTAATGACATGTGTTTCCCAAACTCCTATGAAGGTTACTCTGTTTCAGACCAGATGATCAGTTTCAGGCCCTGCGTTCGGTTTCATCCTGCACACATCTGACCAGATCCTGTCCTGCATCGAGAAAGCTGCGCCCCGGACATTGCCGGTTTAGGCAGTTCTTCCAAAACCGTGAAACCCCCGGTACCTGCATCCAAAATTCCGGTTCTTTCAGGCGCCCGTTTCCGTCTCTCCTGTCTGCCTCATCTCAGAACTGCTCCCTATTCCTGTCGCATCTCAGAACTACTCCCCATTCCCGCCGCGTCAGCTGCAGTCCAGTTCAGGCAGCAGTTTCCGGCCCAGGTGATGTGACTGGATCGGTTTCCGGCTCCTTTTCTGATGACTGCTCATTCCCGTTTCCGGGCTCTGAATCCTGGGCAGACCCGGTCTCAGTTTCAGACACAGACACAGACACAGACTCAGTCACAGAATCAGAATCAGCCGCTACCCCAGGTTCAGGAATGATCCTGAGATAAACAGGTTCAGACTCCCCACTCCTGAGCAGTTTCAGCCCTCCCGCCATGAGATCCAGACAGATGGTAAAGCTCTGCACGACGCCCCTGTCCTGCCAGAGAAGGATCATGGCATTACGGCGGGATTTCTGGGTCATAATATGCACCGATCCCAGATTCAGCCGCATGGCAGGAGTCAGTTCCAGGATCACACGGACCACCGGGTTGGCAAACACCTGCTCCACCAGTTCTTCCAGAACTTTCCGGATGACGTCCTCACCGGCGCTGCCCCATACCCTTCTGATGATGCATTCCAACAGGTGACAGGCATAGGTTTTTACAAGGCAGGGATAAAACTCATGACCAGTGGGAATATACGGACTGCTGCTGCCCCGGGCCAGGAACACACAGTAAAAGTTCAGCAGGAAACGTGAATAGACATGATCCGGTCTCCTAATTCCCTGCTGAGCCCTGGTCACCGATGCCTTAAATTCAGTGATCCTTTTCTTGTAAAAAGGCAGATCAAACAGGCAGTCCGGCTCTATCCCCTCCCCGTTGCTGGTGTCCCATAAAGAAGCAACCAGATCCTCCCGGGTAAAAAACGGCGAAGCCGCAGCACCGCCCAGAAAAAGCATAACCGCCGTCAGCACATCTCGGAATGAAAGAGTCGCCGCCAGACCTTTGTCTTTGTCTTTATCTTTATCCTTCCCACCATCCAGATCTTGAGTAAGTTCCTCGTAATACTGGCAGTTGGTCCAATAGAGCGGCAGATCCAGGAAATCATCCCGGCTCAATCCTGCTGATGCCATGATGGCCTGACAGCATGATTTCACCAGTCCAGCCGCCTTGGAAGGATCCCGGCCGGCATTCCCCAGGTACCTCCTTAGAATATAAAAAAACTGCTGGCACCGGAGCAGAGACACAAACTGAAACCGCCGCGGCATATCAGAAGGCAGAGTGTCCCCATCAGACTCCGGAGGAAACAGCCTGTTCAGACTCGACGACAAAGCCGCAATGCGCTCGGGAGTGATTTCATCTTCCCTGCCCCGCAATTCCCGGGAAAACAGCCACACAAATACTTTCCGGATGTCATTGTCCTGGAATCCTTTTTGAAGGAAAGCAACCAGATTACGACACCTGGTTCTGGCAGTATCATCCTTATTTCGATTTGCGATGGTTTCCCAAAGCAATGAGGCCAGTTTTTTCTGATCGCAAAGCTTGAACAGGAGTTTGCAGATCAGCCGCGACTTTTCAGAACCAGTTACCGGGTTCTCTCCATCCCCGTAACGGCTCCCGCTACTGTTCTCAGGGTCAGTCTCTGGAACATGCTCAGCCGCCTTACGATCCCGGATGGGACTTCCCGACTCAGTTCCCCTGTTCAGAAGATCCTCAAGCTCCTTCCTTACAAACTGAACAGCAATCTTCCTGAGATTTCCCCTGAACTGGCTCTCCTTTCGGCGCTGATATGTTTGAATGCTGTACCGCTCATACATTCCGCCCGTTTGTTCCCCGGAAGGGCGGATCTCCTGGGCACTATCTCCTGCGGATCCAGTCTCATCGCCACCGCCGGCTCCGGCATCAGCATCAGTTCCATCATGTTCAGCCCTGGCGTCAGACTCCGTGGCAGCAGTTTCCGGACTGGCGTTCTGCTCAGACGCTGTCAGATCGGATACTTCCTTTCCCTGCTCCCGCTTCTCCTGCAGAAGTTCCTCGTACCGGCTCTTCCAGTCGGCCACATCCATGGTGTTGAGATCGGAAAGCCGGTCGTAATCCTTGGCCCGTTCATAATCAGCATCAGACAGGCTTTCCACCACATGCACAGCCAGATCGAAACTCCGCTTCAGGAGTTGCTCCTGGTTTTCCTGTGACTTTATCTTGATCCGCACCAGGCTTGCCTTTGACGGCTTCAGGATCCGGTCAAGGCAGAGCAAAGACAACTGGGCATTGGGATCATTCCTGGACACGCCTCCGTCTGCAGGCGGGATCATCCCCACCCGGCTGATCCTGCCAGGTGCAGATCCGGCGCTCTCTACAGAGGTTTCCAAACTGCTCATTCTTTCCCAAAGCCTGCGGTCTGCAGATCTAATCCAACTCTCTCCGGAAGACAATGTCCGTCACCGGAAAGCACGCCACCGTCCTCAAGACATCAGTTTTTTTATGAGACACCTTCGCCCCGGATCATCAGACCTGTCCGACAAGCAGGAAACTTCAAAACCGCCTCAGTCCTTGTTGTACTCTGCCAGTTTATCCACGGCAGCGGAAAGGTTCTCAACTGCAGTTCTGATGGTCTTGTCATAAGCCGCGGCCCAGTTCTCAGCATAATTCCGGTTCATCTTCAGCACATCATCCACTGTGCGGGCAATCTCGGGAGAAAATTTCCGCATGGATTCCACACCGGAGCTGATCTGGTCCCCCACCCGCTCAAGTTCACTGGCCGAATCGCAGAAAGTCTTGCAGGAACTGGAGAAGGCGGCCAGACCGTTGGACAGCAACTGGACGTTCTCCCGCATCCGGGAAAGCGTCTCCCGATTCACCTCATCAGAAGCGGTGATCCTCCGGCCCTGCTCATCCAGACGGGCAGCCAGTTCATCAATGTGAACAACCATCGCCGTGACTTTTTCGGCAGCCTCATCCCACCTAGACAGGATCCCGCCTGAGTCACCGGTCAGGCGATCCACCTCCTTCACCACCGCCTGGTGCACACCCTTCAGCCCCTCAGCAATGTCTGCATACTTGTTGCCGATGATGGATGTTGCCTCCCGGGTGGACCGCACATACTCACTGCCCGCGAGCCTGATACTCTCGGTCTGGCCCTCAATCACATGGCTGATCTCATCCCTGAGTTTGTCCAATGTCTGCCGGATCACGGCGGCCGTGCGGTCATCCTGCACTTTGAGATAACCGGAGATCTGATCGGCAATGCTCTTTGCCGTCTGCTCAGATGTGCGTTCGATGGTCTCAACCAGGGACTCATTCATCCGCTCAATGCAGGACTGCACCGAATCAGACTCAATCACGCCGTCCAGGGAGGACAGTCCGTTCTCAGGGGAAATGTTGGGAGGATAGCTCTCATCAATGGCGTTACAGAGACTCCGGATCCCATCCCGGTACTTGCTAAAGACATGCTTAAGATAGATGCTTGCAAAAATACTGGCGGTGACACCGCAAATGGAGGTGATAAAGGCAGTGCTAGCTGCGGACATGAAAGCCTGCACACGATCATCACTGAGCAGTGATGTTGCTGATGTCACGGTGCTGCCTTCTGCCCTGGCAAGGCGGATCAGGGCCATGAGCAAACCGGTAAAGGTTCCCAGAACCCCAAGACCGGTGAGAACCGAAGGCGCCAAGGACGAGCCGTAAAACAGTTCTGGCGCCAGAGTGTCCTCGCAGAAGACATCCTCAGCCTGGCGGCGGTTGCAGTAAAGATATAGGTCGTCAGATTTTCTCCGGTACCGCAACAGACCGTTGTTGAACAGGATTGCCGCATGGCGGATCTGGGAATCCTGGCTTTTCCTAAGCTCATTAAGAAACATGTCAGTGACTGCCACTGTACTGAGATTCCGGCCATCATAGAGATCCTTGGTGTCAACCAGGAATTTAAGACGCCGGGAGCACGCTTTCCCGGACCGGTGTGCTGTGCAAAAAATAATTCCCAGAACAATCACAATGACGACAACGAAGGCAATGGTGACAGCCATGCCAACAGGATCGGCCGATCCGAACAATCTGTTCCAGAGTTTCACCAGGCTATCTAACAGAGTGCTCATACTCCCCCAAACAAGATCCAGACAACGAACAGCGCTGCCGCCACAACCAGGAACACATAAAACAGATAACTAAGGAAGATCCTGGAAGCTACAGGAGGTTGGCAGTTCTCCCGGGGGGCATTCTCCGGAAGAGCCAGGCGGGGATCAGCCTCCAGCGCCCGGAAAGCACCGGCATTCCTACCCCTATTCCCGGATCCGCTGCGGCCTCCGGATCGGGAAGTACCCCAGTCCCTTCTGGAACCGGCACCACTTCCCTGAGGATACCCATCCCCTGTTCCCCTTCCTGAACCATAAGCGTTCTCAGCATCGGCATCCCCATCAGTCCCGGACGGCACCTGCCCCGGCATGTGGGCACCGGAATTCCCAGGATCTCCCGGAGTTCCAGCACTCCTTGCCTCCCCGGCATTTCCGGCAGTTTCCCCTTCACCCCGGTATTTCCCGGCTCCGTCAGCACTCCTGTCACCGGCGGGATCTCCGGACCTGTTCCCAGCCAACTCAGCAGAATGTCCGGTTTCCGGAACCGGCTCAGTTCCTGAAGAAGTGGAAGACGGCGGAACCACGGGTTCAGCAAAGCTCTCCGGCAGAAGTGTCACCTCCTCCGGATCTCCGCTCCGGGAAAAAGCCATCTTCCCCGGATCCGCCTCCGATCCTGCCATGATCCCGGAACCTATCCCGGAACCCGAACCAAGCCCCGCCCCGGCGTCCGCACCCGCAGCCGTTCCGGAGACGCCGCCACTGCCTGAGCCGCTGCGGAACCTAAGCCTTGCAATGGTGTATCTCCGATCAGGCGCCCGGGAGCAGGGCACATGCCGGACACTGGAGATGATCAGAGGCACCGGCTGCTCCGCACCATCCAGGAACACCTTCATCTGGAAGGGCTCAAACTTCCGGTTGGCGGTGAGCCAGTTCAGCAGTTCATGGGAGAACTGCATGGTCATCTTTGCGGTGATCTTCCACTCCGGATATTCCGGAAGGATCTGCCACCGGAAGGGCTCACTCACCAGAACGCCGCCGTCCCCCAGAAACTTCTCATTCCGTCCCATGATGGTGACATCCAGACGGGAATAACTCAGGGTGCCGAAATCCAGGCTGAAGTGATCCTCCCGGAAACTCTGGTGTCTGAAACTGTTTGCTGCTGCCATGCTGCCATCAGCTCCTGCTGACATAAAAACCGCCCGTTCCCGGATCCCGGAGATCCCAAACGGACGGATGACAATGTTGATGGATCAAAGTTCCCCAGTCAGGGCGGAAAAATGAGGCTTAACCGCCCTGAAGCAGATCTGGTGCCGGCAAGTTCAAAGCATCAGCCGACCGGACGCACCCCGGCTCCTACCGGCCCAGTAAGGTGTCGATGAGGATCAAAATATCATAGCCCCATTTGTTCTTCACGGCGATCCAGACCACCACACCCAGAAGGAAGATCACCAGAAGCCCCAGGACAAGCAGGCCAACGAGGATCTCCCCGGGCATGGCGCTCAGCAGAATGTCCACGTCGCTCATACATCCCCCAGATCTCAGCCCTTCAACCCTCAGGCATCAGCGCTGACCGGAGTGCCACCCCAGCACATCACCCTCAGCCCGTCCTCACTCCGCCCGCTGCTGGAGATCGGTGAAGGAGTTCACCAGCTGCCTCAGACGATCGTTCTGCCCGGGGGTAAGCTCATGCTCCTGATCAGATCCGGCGTTGACCTCAGTCACCACTTCCTTGAACACCGGGAACCACTTCATGAACAGTGTCCGGGAGTCATCGGACACGTTCTGCTCCAGCTTGGGATTGCCAAACTTGTCCAGGGGCGCCTCAGGCTGCCGGGGAAGTTTGTCGCCGCAGGAGAACACGAAGTCTGAGATCAGGGCCGCCACGGCCATCTGGATCACCTGGGCCGCATGCTCCCTCCGATCAGTGCGGCGCTCAATAAGCTCCACCTGGCTGATGAGTTTCTCCCGGAGCCCGGCCTGCCGGGAATAGGTGATGATCTCCGCAGCCATGAGATCCAGGATCCGGGGATCAAACCGGGGCAGCAGTTTCCTTGCCCTAAGGGATCCGGGGAGTTCCCGGAGCCACCGGCACCAGCTCTCATAAATCCGGTCACCAGGGGAGACTTTGGTGGCC
Source organism: uncultured Aeromonadales bacterium (assembly GCA_902782145.1). Classification (GTDB taxonomy): domain Bacteria; phylum Pseudomonadota; class Gammaproteobacteria; order Enterobacterales; family Succinivibrionaceae; genus UBA2804. The sequence goes on along the minus strand of CACZLZ010000011.1, from coordinate 10,146 downwards.
TGGACCGGTGCCGTCTGACCGTCCCCGTCAGAAGCCGCCTCGGCAGGCGCCGCAGTGGCAGGAGTGACAAAGGCGTCCATGTCAAAATCGAAGTCATCCAGTTCCTCATCGGTGAGGTTCATAGCCAAGGAGGAACTGTCCGGGAACATGCCCAGATCACCATTGTCCCGATCATAGGATGATGGAGGAGTAAGGGACGCCCCGCCGGAGCCGCCGTCCTTCCGGCTGATCTTTCCCTTTCCCTGGCCCTTTCCCTTGCCGCCGCCACTGCTGCCATAGCCACTGTCAGAGCCACCGCCACCGCTGGCCACTCCAGATCCGTCGGCTCCGATGTCCCCGAAGGTCCCTGCACCCCCGCTGCCCCCGGGGGCGGCCTCCCGATCCATGTGGTAATTCCGCAGATCGTTGGCGCTCATGGCGTTGTCATAGGCGTTGCGGATGAAGCTCTGATCCGGGGTGAAGAGGGACAGGATATCCCCCAGCTCCTCGGTGTAGAGCTGGTTGGCCTTGAAATAGTTGAACAAGGCGATGGCAGTGCGCTTCTGCTTCTTCTGGCGCATGGCGTCATCATCCGACTCCACCCATTTCCCGATGCGCCGGAGGATCTCCTCAATGCCCAATCGGAGGCCCCGGCGGACGGCGCTGAGCTTCAGGGAGTCCATGTCCACCTCCTCCACCAGGCGCCCGGCCCGGTTGAGGCCCCCGTCATTGGGGCTGATCATGGCATCCCACGCCTCCGCCGGCTCCCGGACATAGCGGTTCACGTCATCATCCCGGATGAAGCGGCTGCGCATGCTGTCAATGAGATCCTTATACTGGGAGACGATCCCCTTCTCAATCAGCCCCCGCTCCACGGTGCTGTCCTTCCGCTTCTCCATGAACGCACAGTCGCTGGTGCCGGGCTTCCTGACCAGGATGATATTCCTGAAGGGCTGGGGCCGATCCCGGGAGCCGTCCCAGTTCCGGAACCACTCCTCGGATTCAAAGCGTTCCAGCACCGTCTGGTGCAGGAGTCCCGACCGGCCGTACTCCAGGGCGTCCTTGTCCAGATCGCTGGAGATCCGCTTGTCAAACTTGGTCAGAGCCCAGAAGAAGCCGGATTTCCGCCGGGAGCGCTCCTGGGGATCACTGCCCTGGGTCCGGCTGATCCAGGAGGAGATCACCTTCCGGATATCCGTGTTCTCCACCTGGGCATCGGCGCTGGTGCACACAATAAGGGCATTCATCAGGTAGCCGTCGGTGTACTTCTGGAAGAGATAGGACACCTTGCCCCGGAGGAAGAACTGCATGACATCAGCCCTGGCTCCGGTCTCATCCTCCCTTCCGGAGGCGTCCCTTCCGGTGGAGCCCATTCCAGAGGAGCCCCTCCCGGAGGCCCCACGCCCGGAGGTGCCCCTCCCGGAAGTTCCCCGTCCCCCCGGGGACACCATCCCGGGATCGGCGGCCAGGCGGCTCCGGTACCCCGGGAAATCCAGGAGATCCACATGGCTGATCATGGGGATCCGGGGGTTCCGGACGGGGATCACCACCTCCGCAGTGAGGGCGGCCAGGATCCCTGGGTTGATGCTCTGGACCCTTCCGCTCTCACCCCGGATCTTCACATCCAGGGGGCACTCGGGATCAAAGACCAGGTTCAAAGCGTCCACATTGATGATGGAGCGGGACTGCTCCTGGGGCCGGATCAGGGCGTTCTCCGAGGCGGCAAAGGTGCCCGTCCCCAGTTCCTCAATTTTCCCGGCCAGCTTCCGGAACAGCTCGGTGAAGGGATCCAGGCAGTTCCAGAGAATGGCGTAATAGCCGGCCCGGTGCTCCAGATCCATGCCCGAGACCACGGACTCCCCGTGATCCCAGAACTCCTCCCCCAGGATCTCATGGAGATAGGGATGCTCCGCCTTCACATAGCGGGAGACCGCGGCGATCTCGCTGCGGATCCGGTCCCGATCCGGGCCCTCCACCGTCTCCTTCCCGGTGGCGGCAAGGCGGAACTCCTGAAAGCGCTGACGGCACGCTTCCCGCTCCTTCCAGATCTCCGACTGGCTGTCCTTGAAGTCGCTGAAGTAGGAGTTCACCAGGATCATCACCAGATCCCCCTCGGACAGGAGCTCCAGGCGCACCGGGAAATCCCGGCTCTGGCTGCCGAAGCGGCTGTCGGAGGTGAAGCGGGTCACCAGGCCCGTGGACTCCTTGCCAGATCCCTGGGGGTTGATCTCCCGTATGAAATCCCGATCCTGGCCGCCGATCATGGCATGGAGCCGGTTGTCCTCTGAGGAGGCGAAGGCGGACACCAGGTAGGACTTGCCCACCTGGGAGGGGCCGAAGATCCCGATCCCGGGATTGGCCCGGCAGGCCCGGAGCATCACCTGGCTGCTGCGGATCCCCTCCCGGAGCACATTGCGGGTTTCCGGCAGTTCCCCCGCCACCCGGCGGCTGGTGCCGGCAGCGTCCTCCAGCCAGTCCCCGGTCTCCCGGACCAGATCCTGGAACTGCTCCCAGGATCCCATCAGACGCGCAAACTCACTGTTCATTTTCACTCATCCTTCACACATCCGCTGTCCAGCCAGTAAACCGCCGCGCCGTCCGCCCGGAAGGGCATGGTGCACAGCTTCAGGAACACATTCCTCCCGGGATCCTCCGGATCTGAACTGACCTCCAGCTCCCGGCTGCCGGCCCGGGCGGTGCCCTGGAGCACCAGGCTGTCCCTAAGATACCGATCCCCCTGACCCCGGGCGTCGTCATTCTCCTTCCGGGCCAGGGTGAGCTCCAGGTAGCCGTTGCTGACCTCGTTGATGTTCCGGGCCAGTTCATCGGACAGGATGATCTTGTACAGGGGGCTGGCGGGCCAGCGCTCCACAGGCATGGATCGGTAGCCCAGGGTGATCCGCCCGGGGATCCGGAACTTCTCCCGGAACACATAGGAGGGGCTGTCCAGATCCACCTCCCGGTAGTAGACATCCCCCTCGGCGATGGTGCTGCCCCCGGAGTCCAGCTTGCCGATGTAATGCACGGAGGACTTCAGCTTCACATTGTCCCCCAGCTTGATGTAGAAGTTCTCCACCTTCCCCAGGTTGCAGGACAGCAGCATCAGGGCCCCCATGGCCACGGCGGTCTTGGGATCCTCAATGCGCCCGGAGACGGCATAGGGATACCAGGCGCCCATGGTCAGATCCGAAAGCCGGACAATGCGCTCCGGGGCGATCATCAGCCGGTTCCGGAAGGCGGACAGGATCCCGGGCAGTTTGGAAAGCCGGCCGGACAGCAGCACCACGTCGCACCGGCTGCGGTTGATGATCTCGGTGATATAACGGATCACCCGGCAGCACAGATCATAGCGATTGCAGGTGACAAAGGCGGTGTGGATGGACACGAAGTCGGCCTGCAGGGGCACCTGCATCACGTCAAAGGAGTCCTTCCCGGACAGGTTCCTGAAGCCCGAGTTGATGTAGGCCAGCACCTGGGGGGTCACCTCATGGCACTCGGCGGAGAAGGGCGGGCGCAGGATCTCGGCAAAGGTGCGGCCGCTGGGATCCTGGAAGGCGTCGGTGCCGTAGTCCTGGTAGGCCCGGATCAGGGCCAGGGCCAGAGGATAGAAGAGCTGCAGTGTCAGGTGCTTCTTGAAGGTCTGGGCCTGGATGGTCTTGTCCCGGGAATGAACTCCCAGCCGATCCAGGAGCAGATCATTCACCGCTCCCTCCGGAAGCCCCAGCTCCCGGCAGCAGTAGGCGCTGATGGAGGGCAGGACAAACTCCCGCACCAGCTCCAGCAGCAGATCGTCCCCGGCAATGCGGAAGCTCTCGGTGAAGCGCTGCTCCGGCCGGAAGGAGTCAATGGCCGCATCCTCCGTGACAAAGTCGTTGATCACAAAGTCCGTGGTGCCCCCGCCGAAGTCCACGGTGGCCACGCTGATCCGGCTGCCCTGGGAGCGGGACATGATCTCCCTAAAATAATTGAAGTGGCCGGCAAAGCGGAACTGGAGCTCGTTGTACAGATAGACGATCTGGCTGCAGATGGCCTCGTCATACTTGATGGTCACCTCCGGCAGGGGCGGCCACACGTCGGGGCAGATCTCCAGATCTCCCTCCTCGTTCTCCTCCGCCCGGAGCCACCCCATGGCGATCCAGTACAGTTTGATCCCCTGATCCACCCGGCGGCGGAAGATCTCCACCTCCTGGGGCGGCATGGCCGTGGGCACCGTGAACACCAGGTGTCCCAGGATCCGGGGGCACTTCTCATCCGCGTGGCAGGAGCGCTCCCCGATGCTGTTGATCTGGCAGGCCACCTGGGCGATGACCTCGTTCACCAGCAGGGCCATGACACTGCTCCGGCTGTAATTGGTGTACACCGCCTGGGACAGATCACAGGAGCCGGGCTCAATCAGCTCCCCGGAGCTGGTGACATGGTTGCTGCAGGGCTGGATCAGAGCCCGATCCTCCTCATGTCCCCAGGCGGAGGTGGGGTTCACCTTCCACCCCGGGGCATAGTCGTCGGTGTCCCACAGGTAGCGCTTGGGGCTGGACATACCGCTGGTGCCCTCGCTGCCCTCCAGGTTCCAGGACAGGCGCTGGGCCTCCTCCCCCACCCGGACCATGGAGCACCACTGGAAGCAGTTGTCCTGGAGATCGCTGACATAGCGGTCAAAGGAGGGATAAGCGAACTCCACGCAGCTGGGGAAGGGCTCGTCATACACCTGCTCCGGGTGGGTGAAGTCCCGGATCTGAACCCGGTAGCGGTTTTTGATCCCCTCGGTGTCATCCCCGTGGGTCTCATACATGAGGCCGCAGATCCGGGAGTTGCCGATATCCAGTGCCAGGTTCACCCGGACCGGGGGATTGGCGGGATCTGCTTCCCCGAAGGCGGTGACGGAAAGCTCCGGCACCTTCACCGCCAGGGGATCCGTGAGCAGGAACAGCAGCTGGTAGTAGTGGGCCCGGTACAGCTTGTCGGTCAGGAAGTTCTGCCGGAACCGGGCGCCCAGACCCTGACGCGCCGCATGATCCTTCCACAGCTCCAGGATCCAGTTGTCCACCACCGGCTCCTTCTCAGCGAAGGACATGATCATGCTCAGGGAGCGGCACAGCTCATAGCGAGCTGAGGACACCACAAACTGCTCGCTGAGGAACAGATCCTTGAGCCGGGCGTTGTCCCGGTCGCTCTGGGGAATGGTGCGGGTGTCAAAGGCCAGCACCAGGCGGTAGCGCCCGGCCTCCAAATCCAGGGGGGTGAGATAGCCCCGGCACCACAGCCGGGGCAGGGCCTGGTAGCCCCGGGCATCGTCCAGCTTCAGGAAAAAGGGCATGGGCAGCCACTTCCCGGCGAAGATCTGCAGGGTGTCCTCCAGGAGCAACCGGTGGGCGGCGGTCTCCCGCTCGGCGGTGGCGGGACAGCAGAGGGTCTCGTCATAGTAGTCGCTTTCCAGATCCCACTCCGGGGTTCCGGCTGCGCTCCAGGGGGCGTCATCCCCCAGGTTCCGCTGGTTCTTCCGGGTGATCAGGTGCAGATCCCGGCTGAAGTAGCCGTTATCGTGCCGGGCGCGGACCGGTGCGGAAAGCACCAGATCCAGATCCAGGAACTGGATCCCGGTGTTCTGCACCAGGTGCTTCCGGTCAAGGTTTTTGGGCTGTTCGGGTATCATGTTCTTCCCCTGCTGTGAATTCCATCCTGGGCTGCCGGATCACCGGAAAGTCACCGGGCTCTCCTGACCTTGATGTAGAAGGGCGTCTCCCGGCTGCTCCCGTCCACAAAGGTGCAGTACTCGGAGCCGCATTTCATATAGGAGGGCATGTAACTGCTCTGGCAGTGATTTTCACTGATCTTGTATTCCCCGCCTCCCATGTGCTCCGCCACGGCCCGGCAGCTCTTGCTGCTGTCGGTCTTGTGATCCAGCCGCAGCTGGTAAATGCTGTCCTTGACCTGCTCCAGGGTGTAGGTGTACTCGTTGGAGGCAAAGAGGGCAAAGCGCCCCTTGGAGGCAGGCTCCCCGGACTGGGTGCCGGACTCACCGGCAGCGGCGCCCGGATCCCCGGAAGGCGTGCCGGAGGCGGGAGCAGCGGAGGTCGGGGCTGCGGAGCCTGCCGGAGGCGTCATGGCGGGATCCCCGGCTCCCCCGGGGGCGGCGCGGCCAGTCTTCCCGGCGCCGGATCCGGTCTCCTGCCCGCCGGCAGGGACGCCGGAGGAAGGAGCGGCCGGGGGAGGATCGGAAGAGACGGGATCCGTGGCTGGGGGAGTCAGCTGCCGGACAGGATCATCTGTGCCCTCGGGCATGCCGTCAGGAGCCACAGGATATGCGGATCCGGTGTCCGGATCTCCGGCAGGCTCAGCAGTCCATAACTCCGGAGAGACCGGGGCGGTCTCCTGGGAGGGCAGGATCTCGGTGTTGGGGGATGCGGGATTGCTGGAGGTCTCCGCCAGTCCCGGTCCGGATCCGGGATCCTGGCTCATGGCCGGATCCTGGGATCCGCCGCCCCCGGGCTGTCCGGCATCCGGAGCCAGGGCGGGTTCCGCAGGATCAGCAGTGCTGATCCCGCCGGCGGGATCCTGACCGGCCGGATAGCCGGATCCGCCGTCCGGATCAGGTAGTCCCGGATCCTGCCACCCCCCGGGAGTGCCTGTCTGGGAGGGATCTGTCAGGGGCATCACCGCGGGATCCCCCGAGGGGCTCAGACCAGGATCCTCCCCGGAGGAGCCGGGAAGAGCCTCAGAGCCCGGAGTTCCGGGTGCCGCAGGAGTACCGGCAGGAGTTTCCCCGGCACCGGGAACAGGCTCTCCGGCGGGACCGGTGGCAGGAGCAGTGCCAGGCTCAGATCCTGTGCCGGTGCCAGAGCTGGTTTTGTCCCCGCCAGGGGCATCCCCTGCCGGCACGCTCCCGGTGCCACCGGGGGTCCCAGGGGAGGAGGCGGGATCCTGATCCGGAGTCAGACCGGGGGTGGCATGATCCGGATCGGTTTTGCCGGTGCCAGATCCGGGAAGCCCAGAGGGATCCCGGCTGCCTGACTCAGTCACAGTCGCAGGATCCGGATCGGTGAAGAAGGTCATCAATGGTCTGCCGTCGGGACGGGGGATCAGGAACAGCGCCAGGAGGGCCAGCAGCAGCAGGAAAAGCAGGATCCAAAGAAAGATCCGCCAGGCCTTCCGGCCGGAGGCGCCGTCCTGGGCACTCTCCTCCTCCAGGACGGATTTCCGCTCCCCCTGGGGAGTTTCCGCCTGACCGGTCTGATCGGGTGCCGGATCTGTTCCCGCACCGGAGGGATCCGGGGAGGATGCTGAGGGATCCCCGTCAGCGAAAGAGAAAGTCTGGCCATGCTGAACCCCGGCATTCCAGGATCCGCCGCTGCCGGAGAGACCGTCAGCGCCGGAGTTCTCCGGATCAGTGCCGGAAGAGAAGCCTGCGGTGTCAGGCCCGTCAAAAGCGCCCCCAGTCCCGGGCTCTGAACCAGAGCTTTGGGATCCGCTGCCCATGAAGCCGGACACATCCGGTCCCCCAGGGAACTTGTTGCCGTCGCCGCCCTGCCCGTGATCTGCCGGACCGCCGGAGCCGGAACTGCCACCGTTCCAGCCGGGATCCTGGGGATCATAGGAGGAGCCGGCACTGCCGTCACCGCTGAGACCAAAACCACCGCCGGCGCTGCCCACGCTCTCATCCCAGGTGGCGCCGTCCGGGGAAACCTCCCAGGAGCCCCAGCCGGTCTCATCTTCAGGAGGAGGCAGTTCAGATCCCCTGCCATCATCAAAGTTGCCGGTGGCAAAGCCGGGGATCAGATCTCCGGTGGGCAGGACAGAATGCTGTTCCCAGTTGATCTGGCTGATCCGGACATAGCCGTACAGGGTGATCACCGGATAGCCGTTGATGACGAAGATGTTTTCCTGGCCGGGAAAGCGCAGTGCCGGGCCCAAACAGTCGGCGTCACGGAAACGGTGATCATAGAGGAAGCGCACCACAGTCACCAGATCCCGATCCGGTGCTGGCTTCCGCTGGAGGAGGCGTGAGGCCTCATGGCTGATGTAGCAGAGGTTCTGCCGCACCTGGCGCAGATATTCCTCCTGGCGATCCAGGGGGAGATCCACCAGGCGCTCGATGGTGTTCACCTTGGTGAAGGCCCGGGGCGGGAAGCACAGGATCTCGGTGCTGGTCTCCTTCTGGGTGCAGAACATGGCCAGCAGTGCCCGGGCCACCTCCCGGGAACAGTTGGTGAGGATGTTCCGCTTCAGGATGGCCAGGATCTGAGTGTCCATGGACTTCACGGTGATACTGGCCGCCCCGATGGGGAAATAATCCTTCCGCACATACTTGCAGAAGGGCTTGCCGGGAACAAAACTGTTCTTTCTGTCCATGATCACCCCATCAAGATCCCAGGAACCCGAAAGCCAGGATCTGTGCCTTTCCCCTGAACGGAAGTCCACCCCGTCCGGATCATGCCCCGGAAGGGCGCCTGGGACGGGACGTGGGCAAGCAGATCCAAAAAAAGCGCCCAGACATGCACGGAGAGTCTCCGCACCTGAAACAGCGCACAATCTGAAAGAAAGATTGTATTTCAACACCGGTGGCAGTTGTTTGATTCAAATCAAAAAAGACTGTCCGGATCTGACAGATCCGCCGGGATCCTGCCACGGTCGCGATCATAAGATCCCATACCGGACGAAAAAAGGACCGGGCAGAAGTTCCGGCGGCGAAGAACGATCTCGGCGGGCTCCAGGTGGCGGTGGAACTGGGGTGAATGGGAGCACGGCACTGCTGGCCGCCCTGCCCGGCTCTGGGATCCCGTGCTATTGAAGGCAGGCGCCACCGGCACAGCGTATGAGCCCACCCTGCCCGCCTCTGGGATGGGATCCAGTGCCGATGATGCCTGTCGCCTCCGGCTCGCTGTAAGAACCCGCTCAGCCCGCATTCGCAATCCGGCGTCTTTGTCCCCCGGGCCCTTGGCACTCGCAGAGATGAAATAACATCCCGTTGTGCTGGGGACGCATCTGTCCATCAGCGCCCAGGCCCTGCCCCAGGAGTTCAGGGGAAGTTTTGCACTCCCGGAGCCACCGGCATGAGTTTGGCAGGACCCAAGCTCACATTGACCCAAGCTCACATATAGTTGCGGCAGATGACCACCTCTATTGCGTCAGTTCCTCACGCCCGGAATAAACGGACATTTGACTCGCAAGCTGATCGGAAAAAGCGGACAAAATCATCGTCAAGACTAAGAATAAGCGGACAAAACTATCTCCGATACTGCGAATAAACGGACAAATCACCTTTCAGTTTCTCGGAAAAGAAGGACAAAATCAGGCTTCCGGCATGATGAAGAAGCGGAAAGAAGGTGCTAACATCAGACGTGTCAGGAGGTCGCGCCATGATTGAGGTCAGACGCAAAATCGAGGAAAGGATCCGGGATTTTTTCACCGGCAGTGATAAAGCCCTGCTGATCACCGGGGCACGCCAGGTGGGCAAAACCCATTCCATCCGGAAATGCGGCCGGGCGGCCTTTGCCTCCTTCATTGAGATCAACTTCCTAAGGATCCTGTAACTGGCAAAAGCAAGGGATCAAGAGAAACAATTGGTTCCATCAAAAACGGGAAATTTACTTTCAGCAAAACGTATTTACTGAGCCAGCAGGCAAAGAATCTTTCAGCCAAACTAAATGAAGTTCAAAGTTCGGTAAGTCCCAAAAAGTCCGCACCAAGCGCTGAAGATCAGCCCGCAAACAATGATAATTCTCAAGAGGTAAAAGCACAGGATCGTAAGGTCAGTGTAACAGTTGACAATGCCTTTGCCAAAACATCATCTGACCTTACATTCCGCACTTAAAAATTGGATATTTTCTCACCATAGTTAAATGAGAAAGCAAACCATGGCCGTACCTAACTCTACCAGTTTGGAAAACAGATTAATAGTGATCCTAATCACAAAATAAATTATATTTCATAAATGTGATACAAGGATCACTTTAAGCGTTTTTTAATTGTGCTAGCTCATCTGTTCTTTAAAATAGACAGGACTGTTTTAAATTGGGGTCCTAGCATGGAAGAATTGCTCACAGATAGAGCTGGTGAAAAATATTATCACAGAACCATTCATCATCTCGGAATGGTCGGTGCATTCATAAAAGAATCTGGGATCATAGAAACCATTGATGAAATGATCCCCAAAACTAGCAATAACAACAG